>NZ_JAJGMW010000001.1 GCF_020782115.1 Leeuwenhoekiella parthenopeia
CAACCTGCTCACAGTATGAGAGCCTCTTATTAAAGTATTGCTCATAGTGCCAAATTATAGATTTTTTCGCAATACTAAAGTTCTGCAATAAATTGCAGGGTTTTAAACCCTTACCTGAGACCAATAAAAAAAGCTCCCGCGATAGCGGAAGCTTTTTAATATAATTCAAAAGTCTTAAGCTTCTGCTACAACGTCAAAAGTAAGATTTGTGATTACATCACGGTGAAAACGAAGACTGGCCTCGTATTGACCTAAACGCTTGATGTTACCACCAGCGATAGTGATGTATTTTCTATCGATTTGTACTCCTTCTTTAGCCAAAGCCTCAGCAAGGTCTGCATCTGTAACAGAACCGAAAAGTTTATCAGCCTCACCTGCTTTAGCAGTAAGTTTAATTTCAAGACCGTTTGCTTTTTCAGCCTGTGCTTTTGCAGCATCGACAGCTTTCTTCTCCTTATAAGCGCGTTGCTTTAGGTTTTCTTCCAATACCTTTTTTGCAGAAGGAGTTGCCAAAATAGCAAAACCCTGAGGTATTAGATAGTTTCTACCGTAACCGTTCTTAACAGTTACTAAATCATCAACAAATCCTAGATTGTCGACGTCTTTTTTAAGAATAACTTCCATCTCTTATCTAGTTTTTATTTGTACAAGTCAGTTACGTAAGGCATAAGAGCCAGGTGACGTGCGCGTTTAACAGCAACACTCACTTTACGCTGATACTTCAAAGAAGTACCGGTAAGACGACGAGGTAACAATTTACCCTGCTCATTTACAAATGACGCCAACCAGTCTGCATCTTTATAATCAACATACTTAATACCTGAACGCTTAAAACGACAGTATTTTTTAGTTTTAGAGGTTTCAATATTTAACGGAGTTAAATATCTGATTTCCCCATCTTTTTTAGCTTTTGCTTGTTGCTCAATAGATGATGCCATAACTATGCTTTTTCTTTGTTTCTTTTTCTACGTTTTTCGGCCCACTCTACGGCATATTTGTCAAGCTTAACAGTTAAGAAACGCATAATGCGCTCGTCACGTCTAAGCTCAAGCTCAAATGTTGCAACTGCCTCACCGGGCACCTGGAATTCGAAAAGATGGTAAAAACCACTTTTCTTGTTTTGGATTGTGTAGGCTAATTTTTTAAGCCCCCAATCTTCTTTAGAAATCATCTTGGCACCGTTAGAAACAAGTAAATCTTCAAACTTCTTTACTGTTTCCTTTACCTGATCATCAGATAAAACGGGATTCAAAATGAAAACAGCTTCGTAATGATTCATATTTATAGTTTATTTAAAAGGAGTGCAAAAGTAGTCTAATTTATAGAAAATACAAAAGTTAGTTCATATAATTCGACCACTAACCTCCTCTTTTGACGTACGAATTATCATAAATGCAAAATAATCGATGAACTACACAAAAAAGTTGGTTTGTATGGTATTTCTAATTAGATTTGTCTGTATTAACATTTTTTTAAATAACAACATTGGAAGAACTTATACTTGACTGCGCTGTAGTTGATGATTCCAGCCTGCAACGGCTTGCCATCGTCAAGATGATTAAAGATCATCCTAACCTGAGACTGGCGGCTCAATACAACAATGCTATTGAGACCAAAAATGGTCTTTTGGAAACCAAGGTAGATCTGATCTTTCTCGATATTGAGATGCCTATACTTACAGGCTTTGATCTTCTGGATGATTTAGTACATAAACCACAAATTATATTTGTTACCGGAAAGACTAAATATGCCTATAAAGCATTTAATTACAATGCGATAGACTATTTAAGGAAGCCGCTTACCAAAGATCGTTTTTTAAACGCTGTGCACAAAGCCATAAATCTGCACCGTCTTAAAACCGAAGGAAATGTGGAGGATGATGATTATATCTTCGTAAAGAGTAATCTTAAGAAAAAGAAAGTGTTCCTCAATGACCTGAAGTTTATTGAAGCTTTGGGCGATTATGTGAAACTGGTTACTTATAATGAACCCATCATCGTTCTTTCTACCATGAAAGCTTTTGAATCTCAGTTACCCGCTGAGCGATTTATGCGTATACACAAATCGTATATCATTAATCTGGATAAGGTTGAAAAATACAACAGCCGAAACATAGAGATTGAAGGAGATAAAATTCCTTTAAGCAGACATAAGAAAACCAAACTCATGGAAGCTCTTTCTAACTAAAAGATTCTCCCGTAAAAACTTAAAATCCCGTTTATTGCGGGATTTTTTTATGCCTAGTAGTTATCTACGTTTAGTACGATTTTTACACTGCGGAATTGAGCTATGCTCGAAAACGTAGTTCGCACTTTCAGGATTGCTTTTTTGGTTTTTTCCAGGCTTTGCTTTCGGGGTATTTTTACCAGAATGTTGCGATGGTATTCGTTGCGTATACGTGAAATAGGTGGTGGTTCGGGGCCAAGAATCTGTTCCTGAAATACATTCTTAAGAGCCTGACCCATCCAGACTGAAGCCTCTTCTATTTTTTGAAAATCACGATGTTTAAGGGTAATTTTTATCAAACGACAAAACGGCGGATACTTATAAATGTGCCGCTCTTCGAGCTGCTCGTGGTACATAGCCTCATAATCATTAACAGAAACCTGCTGCAAAATCTGATGATGTGGATTGTAACTCTGTATCAACACTTTGCCGCGCTTTTGGGTACGCCCTGCCCGTCCCGACACCTGCTGAATCAATTGAAAACTGCGCTCGTGCGCTCTAAAGTCCGGGATGTTAAGCATATTATCTGCATTTAAAATTCCCACCAGGGTAACATTCCTAAAATCGAGGCCCTTGGTAAGCATTTGTGTTCCTACAAGGATGTCTATTTCTCCCTGTTCAAATGCGGTTATTATCTTTTCAAAGCCAAATTTTCCCCGGGTGGTATCAGAATCCATCCTGCCAATATTATGATCCGGAAACAATTGACGCAATTCGCCTTCTACCTGCTCTGTCCCAAAACCCTTAGTATCCAGTTCAATGCTTCCGCAGGCCATACACTTCTCGAGCATGGCGATGTGATACCCACAATAATGACAGCGCAACTGCCCGCGGTGCTTGTGATAGGTAAGGCTCACATCACAATTGGGACACTGGGGCGCGTGACCACAGGTCTTACATTCGAGTACCGGAGAATAGCCCCTTCTATTCTGAAATAAAATAACCTGCTCTCCTTCCTGAAGAGCTTCCCGAATAGCCAAAATCAAATCTTCACTAAAATGACCGTTCATTTTTTTCTTACGATGACGATCCTGAATATCAATGATGGTATTTTCAGGCATTAAAATATTACCGTAACGCTGCTTAAGTTCTACCAAAGCGTACTTGCCTACAGATGCATTATAATAGGTTTCAAGAGAGGGCGTAGCCGAACCCAACAACACCTTCGCGCCTTGCTGATATGCCAGCACAATAGCGGCATCCCGCGCCTGATAACGGGGTGCAGGATCGTATTGCTTGTAGCTATTCTCATGCTCCTCATCTACTACAACCAGCCCAAGATTGCTGAAAGGCAAAAACAATGCGCTACGGGCACCCAGAATAAGCTGGGCTTTATCCTGTTTATTTAAAACATTATTCCAAACCTCTACGCGCTCGTGAACGGTATATTTTGAATGATAAACCGATAATTTATTAACAAAATATTCCTGGAGCCTCGAAACCAATTGGGTTGTAAGAGCAATCTCAGGCAATAAATAAAGTACCTGTTTTCCTTCATCGAGATAAGACTTTATGAGATTAACGTAAACTTCAGTCTTGCCTGAAGCTGTTACACCGTGCAGCAGACATACTTCATGCTGCTCAAAGGAAGCATTGATAGTTGCTAATGCAGCGCTCTGCGCATCGTTAAGATTTTTTACCTGAGTATCATCTGAACCTTTATAGGATATGCGATCCTGTCGCAGTTCGAAGAGCTCAAAAATACCTTTATCTACAAGTGCTTTTAATTGCGCGGAAGAAGCCTGAGCCTGAGCCTGTAATTCTTTGGCCTTTAAAGGCTTTTTAGACCTTGCCTGCAACGAAAAATAAGTAAGTAGTAATTCCCGCTGCTTCGGCGCCCGATCTAGTTCATCTAGAGCCTCGTGCATTTTATCCTCGGCTTTATAGGAATCTGCTAAACGAACATACTTGACCAGTTTGGGTCTGTAAGCTTCATAAATCTCCTGATCGAGGGCTACCAGACCTTTATCAATAAGGGTATTGATGATGGGCAGAACTTTTTTTCTGTCGAGTAACTGCATCACTTCGCTGATGCGCAATACGGTACGACCCTCAAATGCCTGAAGAATTGCAAGGGCCTCCTCATCTTCCAGCTCGATGTCCTCGGGAATAGTTTGAACCAATCGCTTGATGATAGTCTCGCTTTCGAGGAGAAAAGCTCCCGGCAATGCTGCACGCATCACCTCCCCCAGAGTAGCCATATAATAGGTAGCCATCCACTTCCAGTAATTGAGCTGCTCAGGATTAATTACCGGGGTCTCATCGAGGATTTGCTCGATTTCTTTAGCCTCATAAATGCGGGGCTCTTCCTGATGTACGCGAATAGCAAGCGAGGTATAGATTTTATTTTTACCAAAAGGAACAGCCAGGCGCATTCCCGGCTTAATAAAACTGTATTCAGCCTCGCTTATACTATAAGTAAATGCTTTCTCTACAGGAATTGGTAAAATTACGTCTACAAAATACACCGGGTAAAGATAAAAAAAAGGCTGTCTTCAGGATTGAAAACAGCCTTCTCTTTAATGTATTTTATAAGCTTACTGAACGCGCGTCCAGTACTGAGTTCTTCCTAAAAGAGAGAACCCAATATAGCCACGTACTTTAAGTTTGTTTGCATTTTCGAGTTCGATAAGACACTTGTATTCTTTTCCACTCTGTGGATCTAAGATCGTACCTCCGTTATACTCATCGCCATCCTTTTCTAATCCATTCATGATGACCATACCCATAATCGGCTTGTTCTTGTTTGCGCCGTCACACTCGGTACATTTAGCATCCTGACGATCCTTGTTGAGGATTTCTACGATCTTTCCGTATACTTTTCCGTCTTTTTTGTAGATCTCGATGATTGATTTTGCTTCTCCGGTCTCATCATCAATTGACTTCCACTTACCGGTTACCTCCTGGGCAAAAAGCCCGGCTGTAGCAAACAAAGCAAACATTAAAAAAGCAGTTATTTTTTTCATATTTAATAATTAAGAGTTAAAGAAAATTCTAAAGTTTTATATTCTGTATAACAATTATACACTATTTTAAATTATTCTCAGTGGCTTCATTTTGCTTTGACAAAGATTTTTTTGAATCTCTTCGCCTTTTGAGTCTGTACATTGCTGCATTGAGTTCAAAACCCAGTAAAAGCAAATTGGAGTTGAGCCAAATGTAAACCATCAAAATAAGCAGGGCACCCAGCGAACCGTAGAGTTCGTTATAGGTTGAAAAGTTATTGATGTACAAGCCAAATAAATAGGTCGTCAGTATAAATAAAAACGTGGTCACTGTGGCTCCTATTGAGAAAAAATTCCAGTGCTTTCCTTCTTTGGTTCCGAAATAGTACAGATTGGCTACCACGCCATAGATTAAAATGAGCAATCCTAAAAAACTTCCCAACTGAGAAATTAACGTCAATGAACTCGTATCTGCTGCTTTATCCCTGTTTTTAAGTTCTTCCATAGAGAAAAGCTCCTGCAAATAAAATTGGAAATACAATATTCCTATTACTACAATTAACAACAACAGTGCCAACATTATAGAAACCCCTAAGGCCACAACATATTGCTTAAACAAATCCCGCTTCACTACGGTATGAAAGCTATATTCAAAACCGGTAAAAATAGCATTTACCCCATTTGCCATAAGGAAGATGGCAAACACCAGGGTGAATGATAACAGACCTGCCCTTGGGTTTGCCGCGATATCAAGCAAAATGGGTTCGAAAAAATCCTGAGTCTGAGGAGGCAGCAGTCGGTCTATAAAACTCAACAACTCTGTTTGAAATCCGTCGATGGGTACATAAGGAATGAGGTTCAGGATAAATAAGAAAAAAGGGAAAAGCGCCATAAAAAAGCTGTAGGCAATCGCACTGGCGCGAGTTGCAAAAGTGCCTTTAAGTATACCTACCGCGTACAACTCCCAAAAATCATAGAGCGATAAACCTTCAAAGCCGGGAATGATGACCGTTTTCGCCCATTTCACAACGGGCAATAAAAATTTTATGGTAAGCAGCTTGTCATCAAACTCGTCACTCATCTAGACTGCTTTAAGACTTAAATCCATATTGTAAACCGAATGGGTGAGGGCTCCGCTTGAGATATAGTCTACCCCACATTTTGCGTACTCAACCAGGGTTTCTTCATTGATCCCGCCACTTGATTCGGTGAGGCATTGATCACCTATAAGCTCAACTGCCTTACGGGTAGCTTCATAGTTAAAGTTATCGAGCAAAATGCGGTAAACCCCTCCTGCTTTAAGGATTTCCTGTACTTCTTCAAGATCGCGGGCTTCCACAATAATTTTAAGATCCAGATTGTGGGTCTTTAGATACGTTTGCGTTTTATGAATCGCTTTGGTAATTCCACCTGCAAAATCAATATGATTATCCTTCAGCATCACCATATCGTACAGCGCAAAACGATGATTCTCCCCTCCTCCTATCTTAACTGCCATTTTTTCTAATGCCCTGAATCCCGGAGTGGTTTTTCGGGTATCTAAGATTTTGGTTCCTGTGTCTTTCAACAAATCAGCGTAATGCCTGGTTTTAGTGGCAATGGCACTCATACGCTGCATCGCGTTTAAAACTAAACGTTCGGCCTTTAAAATACTCTGAGAACTTCCACTTACGTGTAAAACGATATCACCTACGTTTACCAGACTACCATCTTCAATATGAATTTCTGTTTTTAAGTCTGAATCTACGTAAGCAAATACCTTTTGGGCGAAAGCAACCCCGGCAATCACCCCGGCTTCTTTAACCAACAACTTGGCTTTGCCGGTGGCGTCTTCAGGAATGCAGGCGAGCGAACTGTAATCACCGGGGCCTACATCTTCACGGATGGCGTTTTCAATTATTCTATCTATCTCTAAATCAAGTTGAGCTGCTGTAATCATTACCGGTATTCTATTTGTGCTAAGTTAGGGAAACGAGTCCTCAATTTACAACTCCGCTTTCTAATTTAGCCTGCTCTCGCTTTTATTAGCTACGCCAAAAGCTAAAATACCTCGAGGATTGTCTTGATAAAGGCTTTGTTTGCTTTTGATGCCGCGCAGCCTTGCCCGAGAAAGTTTACTTGGCCTCCCAAAATTGAAAAATAGTATTTTTACCCAATGAACATTAAACTGCTTTGCATCGGTAAAACCGACGACCGCAATCTGGAAGAACTCATCGCTGTTTATACCAAACGGCTGAAGTTTTACGTGAATTTTGAATTTGAAATCATTCCCGATCTTAAAAAGACCAAAAACCTTTCGGAAGAACAACAAAAAGAAAAGGAAGGCGAACTTATTCTGAATAAACTGCAATCGCAGGACGAACTCGTTTTGCTTGATGAAAACGGAAAGGACTTTAGCAGTGTAAAGTTTGCCGATTATCTTCAGAAAAAAATGAACAGCGGGATTAAAACTCTGGTCTTTGTAATCGGCGGACCTTATGGTTTCTCTCCTCAGGTTTATGCCGCAGCCCGCGGAAAAGTATCTCTGTCAAAAATGACGTTTTCCCATCAAATGATTCGGCTTTTTATGACCGAGCAGGTGTATAGGGCGTTTACGATTTTACGGAATGAACCTTACCATCACCAGTAATTGCTATTTCTATTACTATTGTTATTGAAGCCAAAAGCTTTGCAGGCAAAACAGTTATTGATTATTAGGTTATTTAAAACAATTTCAGCGCAATCGGAAAAGATCTGGTAAAAGTTGGGGGTCTCACTGGGAAGTATCAGTGGGCAGTCGCAGTTGGCAGTCTAAGTAGGCAATTAGCAAAAATCAGATTCCAGTGGTTTAACCTTAAAATAACTCAATAACTCAATAACTCAATAACCCAATAACTCAATAACTCAATAACTCAATAACCCAATAACTCAATAACTCAATAACCCAATAACTCAATAACTCAATAACCCAATAACTCAATAACTCAATAACCCAATTAACTTATAACATTAAAAATCAACCTTTCCGCTCAACGGGAACCCAGATTTCCTCCTCAGACTCGGGATGTTCGGGACCGTAGTACTTTTCGCCCAGGCGTTCAAAATGCGCGCGATCGTCAAGCTGGTAACCCGATTGTGGAAGCCAGATGCCGTAGATGTAATTGGAAGTTTCTACAAATTGTTTAACCGGCCCCACGTGGGTAAAAACAGCGTAAAGTCCGCCGGCCAAAACCTTAGTCTGCATTCCTTCAGGCACCAAGTTGAAATTCTCAACCTCTACAGCTGCCCAGCGCTCAAACTCAGTTTCCCGGGTAAATTCTTCCACTTTAAACCCGAATGGATACACCTGCATCGAGTAAAACCCGGAATCTACGCGATTGACGATTTCTTTATGTCTGCTCATAAAATCCTTCCACAAAGCTGCGGTATCATCAAAGGAAAGCGTGGTGGTAACGCATTTTCCAATGAGCTTGCGAGATTCGACTTCGACTAGTTCAGGAGTTAATTTTTTAGAAGGATTGGTCATAGTTGTAAAATACTGATTTTCTGTCAATTTTCAAGTTGCCCGATTGCGCATGCAAAGAAGAACTAATCTAAAACTTGGCCTTTCTTTAACCTAAAGACTGATTCTAAACCCCTAATATTGATTGAACAAAAAATCAATACTATGGAAGGCCACAAACTCATCAAACGCTTTTTTCTTTTTACCACAGCTATGCAAATAGGCTATTATGCCGTGAGATATGCTGATAAAAACAAAGACGTGATCAAGAAGAAATATCAGGAACTGAAGTCTAAGAAAGCTTAATTACATCTTTTTAATCCCGTGCTCCAGCACTTGTTTAATCCCTTCCAGATTCTCTGAAAACTGCATCATTTGGGCTAAAACCTGCGCCATTTCATTAGCATTCCCAAAGCCTTTGAGCTTGTTATTTTTTACAAAAGTTTCTTTGATCGAAGACCAGCGCGCAAGCTCTTCCGCAGAGATTGACCCGATCAATTCTTTATACTTTAACAAATTAGCTTCTGCCGAAGCGGTAAGCGTCTGCGACTCACTCTCGTAATGGGACAGCAATAAAGTCTGCAATTCGTTCTCATTCATAATTGGTACCACTTTGGCCACCAGCTTATTCATATCCCGGTACGAGCCTTGAAGTTTAAAGGGCGGCTCAGTACGGTACGCATCTTCCATCGCTGCAGATTTGATGTAGGCAGCATTCACTTTGAGCACCGTATCCCGAATTTTTAAAACTTTTTCAAGTATCGAATTGTATTCTTCAAGTTCGCGATTGCTGTGGTTTCCTTTAAGCTGAAGCTCTTCATTTCCGGTTTCCAGGCGTTGAAGCAGCGTATATACATCATCAAAATTCTTACTGCTCAGTTGTTGCAAAATCGGGTTTGCGGTAAGCGAATTTTCGATCAGACTCAATTTGAATAAATCTTCGGTATCCCCAATGATGTCTCCCAGGTTGTAAATATCTGCCCGGTTTGCAAGCATATCAGGAATCTGGAACTTTGCGCCGCTTTCGGTATAGGGGTTACCCGCCATAATTACACAAAATTTCTTTCCGCGTAAATCGTAAGTTTTTGGCTTTTCGCGATACACCCCTTCTATTTTACGGGTTCCGTCAGAAAGCGAAATAAATTTCTGTAAAAACTCCGGATTGCAATGCTGAATATCATCCAGATACAGCATCACATTATTTCCCATTTCAAAAGCCAGATTAAGTTTTTTAAGTTCCTCGCGCGAAGCCGAATTGGTCGCAGCAGCCGGATCTACCGAAGTCACCTCGTGCCCTATTGCCGGACCGTTAATTTTCATAAATACGAGTCCGAGCCGGTTTGCGATATACTCCATCAGCGTGGTTTTACCATATCCCGGTGGCGAAATAAGCAACAGCATCCCCATTCTATCGGTTCGTGTGGTATCGCCCACCGTTCCCAATTGCTTGGCCAGATTATCCCCAAACAATGGAAAATACACCTGATCGATTAATTTATTGCGTACGAAAGAAGTGAGGACCTTCGGTTTAAATTCCTCCAGTTTCAGTTCTTCCTTAAGACGCTCGGTCACTTCGTGTTTCGCTTTGCGAAAAGCTTCAAAGGCTGCCACATCCTCATCAACAAAACGCGCTAAAGTCGCCGTAAACTGATGATAATTAAAGCTAAAACTACCTTCAGAAATGGTCTGGTGATCGCCTTTTAAACCACTGATTTCTTCAAAAGCTGAAATCGCATTGATTTCTGAAACCGAATCGTCTTCAAAAAGAATGAGGCACACGACCTCATCCACGTACGAAAGTTTATTCTTCTGCTCGATCACCGATGCTTCCGTTTTGGCACGCACAAAAGCCGTCACCCACTGACGTATCAGGGCAATTTTAGATTCAAAATCCGCCTGATTCTCATAGCTGTTTTTAAACCGAATATCGGCCTGTCTGTTTTTCAGATCATTTAGAAAAGCTTCCTTTAGATCAACAGCAACCGCACTTTGAGTAAATAAATCGTCACTTTGAAGTTCTGCAAACAGGTAGGAAGCGGTCGTAGCACTCTGTTCAGGATCAAAAAGCAGGCTGGTTTCTGCGAAATGATTCAGTTTGTTGATCAGATAATCGAGAACAAAATTAGACTCCGGATTGTCTGGAAAATACTGCAGGACTTCCCCGGAAGCTTTCAGCTTTAAATTGATCCTTTTTTGCTCTTCAGCTTCCAGACTATTCCAAAAATACTGAGCATTTGCCCGTATTTGCGGATTGTAGATCAACAAACCTAAATTCTTATGCTTGTGTACCAAAACCTTCAGAATCTGTGCGGCATCCTGGTCGTGAACGCCCTTCACGTAACCCTCGCTGTAATTGGAATTGCTCACGCGCTGCACGTACGCTAAAAGCTCTGCGTCACTCGCATTATACAACATGTCGAAAGCTTCGGTCTTAAATAATTTATAAGCTAAATAAGCTGCACGATACACGTTTTCATTTTCAGAAACATATTCCTGATCCCATATCTGGCGGGAGTTGAGCAACACAGGGTTATCCAGTTGCTGGTAAAAGTCGGTACCCGTAAGGTGATAGGCCAAAATTCCATCTTTGAGAACTATGGTAAGATCTAACGGCTGCCGGTTTACGCCAAATTTGTGTTTCCCCAGCTTGATGATGTTTTCACCATCTTCATACAGATCCAATTTATCTTTGAGTTTCCGCAGGGCATCTTCGCGAGCCACTTTAAGCGCCGTCTCGAGTTCTTCGGCTTTACCGCTGTCTTCAAGATCATTAAGCTGTACAATGATATCGCGCACTTTGTTAATCATCAGGTCGGAAGCAAAATACCCGTTAATCTCATCTGCCGAACCCAGACTTTGGGCACGTTTCACCACTCCTTTCAGAATGCGTTCTGAAGCATTTTGCAACGCAAGCGCTTTCTTATTACGCTTTTCAACCAAAGCATTTTTGCGGGCTTCAAAAGCGGCATAAACTTCTTCGCGCTTCTCGATGATACGCGTTACAAATTCTTCAAAGTCAGCAAATTTGCCTTCAAGCTCTTCAAGCTGAATCGAAATTTTATTCTGAAACTCGTCGCATTTCTCGGGAGTATTGGCAATATCCAGATAGTTGATGATACTTTGGTCAATCAACTTTAGCTGTGCTGCAAAATCAGCCTGTGCCTCAGCGCTTCCGAGGCTTTTCTTTTTGTTCTTTAAGGCCGCTTTAAGCTGATTGATCGTGGCAAAAATCAGCGAAATGTTATCGATGATCTGCGTGGCGTGTGCGGTGTCTTCAATTTCGAGATTGGTAACGATATCGATGAGCAACTCGAGGTCTGCTGCAATCTGATTGACTTCGTCTTCCAGACCTTTAGCCTCAATAACTTTTTTAACCGAATCAAGCTTTTGCTGCTTTTCAGCAACCTGATTGTGATAGGGCTGCAGGGCTTTATCATCCAGTAAAAACTGGACGCAACGCCGCGAAATTTTCTGGGTTTGCTCGCCGATTTCGGTTTCCAGCGTATTGAGAAAATCGAGATCTACATAACGCACCTCCCGCAGACTGATGACCTTACCGCGCAAACTGCGCAACTGGGTGAGCAAGGCCACAAACTCGTTAATCGATTTAAACGAAGTGCTCTTGATTTTACCAAATAAAGCTTCGGCCTCCTTGCGTATTTCCTGAGTTTGCTGCGCAGCATGCCGGCGCAATTCGGTTACTTTTTCAAACTCATCAATAGCCGCATTTGCCGCTTTATTGATTTCGCGAAGCGGAAGGTCTAAGCGCTGCGTTTCGTCTTCATTGAGCCAGTAATACGCATCCTGAATGTCTTTGGCAGACTTGGCGATATCAGCGTACAAACCATCGTAATTATCTTCTTTATTGAGTAAGGTAATCAGCGCCTGAGACTCGGCCATTGCCTTTACAATATCTTTGTTCCCGATTTTGTAAAGAAGCGTATCAGTATGCTGTGAGGGCATATAATCGCCTTTCAGAAAAGGTGTTTGCCAGATCTGAACAATATGGTGCTTCGTTTGGTTTTCTTCGGCAGTAAAATAGCAGAGTTCACCATCTTCCAAAATCGTAAACCCACTGCAGACGATAGGTGTTTTAATTTCCTGACTGATGATGTTATAGGACATCAGTTTGTAGAGCCCTTTTCCGGGTTCGTAAAACACGTACATAAAGTCTTCGCCATTGGGCGAACTTATTTTCTGCTGAAACTTTAAATTGATCAATCCGTCATCAAAGACTTTGTATTCGCCGGTTTGCAGGTAATAGCCATCGGGGAAAATGATTCCCTGATCGTCCGGAAGCAAAACAGCTGCGACGCCAATGCTCTGTATCTTGTGTACGGCTTTTATCTTGTGGTTGTACACAAAATAGCGTGAAGCTTCCTGAAAAGGCTTGATTTCTATGGCGATAAGATTCCCCAAATTTGCATAACGGTATTGCCCGTCATCAAGCGTCTGGTCAAAATGCTCTACCGGCTCTGAGAAAATGCCTTTTCCGTCTTCGGTGTTGTCTTCAATTTTTATGGTGAGATCGCCGCCAATTGTTTCCACAAAAACCCGATCCAAAATCGAAACGTGTGAATGCACACCATAGCGGTGCATATCGCGGGTAACTTCCTGCCATTTAAACTCGTGCTGCGGCGGAAAACGATACTCGTGATCGCTGCGGTTATCTACATATTCCAGCTGATTTTCATTGATCAGCCATTTAAAAGTTTTGATATCACTTACGCTTTCGCTCAGCTGAAAAACCATATGCAAATAGTTCCCTATGATCGCGAAGCGCGAAAAAATGGTATTGCGATAATACTTATAGAGGTTTGCGAAATCGGTTTTAAAGGTATCATCCTCCAGCAACTCGAGGCTTATGGGATCAAAGCGGTTTTCAGTAAAGGTGTATATACTGAACACGTCTGAAAGTTTGATCTCTGTACGCAGGCCAAAATGCACGTTATACCCAAAAATACAGGTGTTCCCCAGCGATACAATATCACGTGCGATACAGTTATTTTCGGTACTGATACGGTCGTTGGCAATCAGCTTGGTTTCAAGCGAACCGAAAACCGTTTTTCGGGACTCGTTTAAAGCCGTGAGTTTCTGCTGAAGCTCTTCCTTTTGCTTTTGCAAACGCCCACGAATGATGGCGTAGGTTCCGCCGTCAAGGGTGTCCTGATTGGGAGTTTCTGTAGGGTTATTTATAGATTTTGACGTTTCTGCCATTTTAAATCTCACTTTTTTAAGTAATTAATAGTACTCTTAAATAGAGTAACTAACTAAATAGGTCTTCGACCCCCGACGCATCGGGGCAAACTGACGAACATTGTCACACTGAGCTTGTCGAAGTGCAATTTCAAACTTAACCTAACGAGTCATCTTGTGATGCTGAACTTGTTGAAGTGTTGTGTCACGCTGAGCCTGTCGAAGCGCTTCCGTCTAAAACAAAGCCTATTTCTACTTTTCAATTCTATTACCGAACTGGGTGTAATTCTTCGAAAACAAAATCAAATTTTCCCAATTACCTTCAATGAGAGCTATTTTCTTTCTCCTACTCCAGCCCTTTATTTTCTTCTCCCATAAAATAGCCTGATCTGCCTGATTAAAGCTTTCACTCCAAACTAACTAGACAGATCTGCGTTTAAATGTATAGGAATCAGATCTGAGCCCCGAGTTATGCTGATCGACACGTAAATCCAAATTACTGGACACACCGGTGTAAAAGCTATCATCGCTACATTTCAAGATATAAACGAAATAGGTTTTCATTTGATGTCTAGTGGTTCTATAGGTCTTCGACAAGCTCAGACTGACATTTGATTTCCTTTTTTGACTCTACGCCCCCCGAAGCTTCGGGGCAGACTGACATTACAATGAGTTCGCATTTTTCAAGTCTTCGACAAGCTCAGACTGACAATTGAGTCACGCTGAGCCTGTCGAAGCGTTACTTCAACTTCTTGCTGTCAATACCCAGCCCTTTTGCCAGGTTGAACAAATTGCTGAACAAAGTTTGCTCCTCGCTGTCGTGTGATTGCTCTTTGAGATGCATCAAGAGGTTGGCAATGGTCAGGTTCTTGATATCTTCCGAAGAAACACCGTATTTGTCAGCAAACTCCTTTACTTTTTCAAGCAGGTTGCCTTTGACGTCGTCACTGCCCAGAATTGCATTTTTCACATCCTGAATATTGGTGCTGTTTGCAACCAGTCGATCATAGCCTTTGGCTCTGGTAATCTGACCAATAATCTGATCAAAGAACATAGTCTCACCACCTACAATATCAATCTTCGCGGCTTTAAGCGCATCACCTATCACCTGTGCCTGAGCATCGGCAATATCTTTTTGAATGTTGATGTGTGCCAAATCTACCTGAAGTTCTTTATCCAGACGCAGTTTGAACTCTTCATGTTCTTTACCTACACCATCCAGTTTCTTCATCGCATTGGCTTTCTCTTCGATTCCGGCAGCATCAGCCATCGCTTTCTCTTTGATCACCGCTGCTTCTGCAAGACCGTCTTTGCGTTTGGCTTCAGCTTTAGCTTCCATACCGGCAGCTTCGGCCTTCATTTTCTTCTCGATGATTGAAGCTTCTACGATTCCCTGGCGCTCGTTAGCATCTGCCTTAGCGTGCATTACCTGCGCTTCAGACATACCTACTGTCGCTTCTTCTTTCGCCTGTGCTTCGGCTAAAATCTTACGTGCCTGAGCTTCTTTTTCTGAAGCTTCCTTATGAGCAAGTGCCTCGATGTTGATTTCTTCAGCCTTCTGTTTTGCGGCTTCTTTTTGGGCCTCTGCGGCTTTTATGGTTTTGATCAGATCTTCCTGAGCATTGGCTTCGGCAATCGTGATTTTAACCTGCTTCTCCCGGTCTGCGGTTTTAAAGGCCTGAATATCTTTCATACTCTCCTGCTCTTCTACCACGCCTTTTTCGAGCATTACGCGGTCGCGAATCACATCCTGAATATTTTTCTTCTCTACTTCAACCACCTTCTCTTTCTCAATCTGAGCCAGAGTTACCACGCGCTCTCTTTCGGTAGCCTCGAGTAAACGGTCTTTTTCAACACGCTCGGTTTCTACCACATCGGTACGCATCTTGTTCTTGGCAGCCACAATAATCTGACGTTCCATATTTTCTTCAGCTACCTTAACTTTTTCCTGTGTGGCAATACGCGCAGTCTCTGACTTTAAGCGCTCTTCTTCAGCTACTTTCAGCGTTTCAGCCTCTTCACGGGCTTTGATGTTGGCAATCTCCCGTTTTTGCTGCTCTTCTTTCTCAGCCAATTGCTTGTCGAGCTCTAAAATAGCTTCGCGGGCTTCCACATCCTGCTTGCGAATGGTTTTTTCCTCATCGCGCTTAATCAGGTTTGCTTTTACATTCTGAGCTGCGGTGAGTTCTGTAATTTTCTTGATCCCTTCCGCATCCAGAATATTATCGGGTTTTAGATGAGTGACCGGAGTCTGTTCCAGAAAGTCGATCGCACAATCTTCGAGGGTATAGCCGTTAAGGTCTGTACCAATGATATCAACGATCTCATCGCGGAATTCACGGCGGGCCTCATACAATTCAATAAACTGAAACTTTTTACCTACCGTTTTCAGGGCTTCGGAAAATTTAGCCTCAAAAAGATCCTCAAGGGTTTCTATGCGGGAAGCACGGGCAACACCGATGGTCTGCGCCACTTTTTTGATATAGGCCACATCGTTGTTAACACGAACGAAGAATGCCACCTTAATATCTGCCCGCATATTGTCTTTACAAATAAGGCCTTCAACGCCCAGGCGTTCAATCTGGATTTTCTTAACCGAAACGTCCATTATTTCCACTCTGTGGAAGACCGGAACCACGTAGAGTCCTTTGTCTGTAGCCACTTTTGTACCCCCAAAACCGGTACGAATAAGCGCCTGTCCCTGATGTACTTTTTTGTAAAACATCGCGATGATCGCGAAATAAACGATGATCAGGAACAAGAGTACTCCTAATCCAATTCCAATAATTGGTAAAACTTGATTCATTTTTGATTGATTTATTTAGTCGTTATAATTCTCTACTAGGTAATAATTATGATCTGCAGATTGTTTGATGATCAACACCGTGCTGCCGTAAGCAAGAGGTTCGCCGGTTAGGGATTTTACGTAAACAGACATCGCGTTACCGTCTGCCAGTACTTCGGCATTGCCCATTTTTTCACCAGCAATAGAGGAAAGCAATGTTGCTTTTCGGCCCAAAAAGTCTATCGCCACATCACCATCTTTATTTAAATGCCTAAAGAAGCCTTTAAACGGAGCGGTAAATAGCTTGTTGACGATTAATGCCGGAAACAAAGCCACAAGCATAATGACAAAGCCAAGTACATTGTCATACGTAAATGTAAGAGCGGTCGTCAGCGTGGTCATTAACCACCAGATGAAAATCCAGCAGGTAAAGGTGAACATAAACGGAAGCCCTACAAAGTTGAAATAGATCAGAAAAATCTGCCAGGCTTTTAAAGGCTTACGGCGTTTTCCTACTACATGTTCTTTGTTTACTTCGACATTTGAAACATCTTCAAAGTCCATAGTACCCCCTTCAATGTTAGGCTCAAAATCTGCATCAACGTCCACATCGACATCCACATCAATGTCAAGGTCAAAGTCGATACCTCCTATCATCGTGACAATCCAGTACAGGATCAAAATGATGAGTAAGATGGTGAGGACGATATTTACCTCCGAAAAAAGTACTTCTGTAAGCGTTGCGTTCACGTTTATCCCTGTTTTTCTGAGTCATTAAGACCCAATTGTGCTTTTAATTTTTCGAGTTCGTCTTCAGCCTTTGCTGTGCTGGTATCAGCTGCCTTTTCCAGCTCATCATCGATTGACTTCGACGCATTGGCAATATCGCCGTAAGCTTCGGCAAGTGCTTCTTCCTGTGCAACTTTTTCTTTCATTCGCTCCAGCATGGAGACGGTGCCGGTGCTGTCCAGCTCGGCCATTTGTTTATTCAGGCTTTTAGTAGCGTTGCTCACTTTTACCCGGGCCTTAAGCGTTTTAAGCTCATTTTCCCATTTGCTGATGTTTGCTTTGATATTCTGAATGTTCTTCTGCAACTGAGCCACATTGTTGTCAAATTTCTCCGATTCGGTTTTAGCCTGAGCGACCTGCTTTTCGGACTCTTCCTTTTTAAGGAGGGCTTCTTTAGCAAGACGGTCGGCCTCTGCGGCATCCATTTGTTTATTGTGCGCCTTTTTAAGAATCACAATGGCTTTGCTTTGATAATCTTCGGCCTTGTTTTGAAATTCTTCCTGGTCGTTTTTGGCACGTATGGCCAAAGCCTTTACCTGAGCTAAAGCCTCCAGGCTTTTATCGAGGTCGTGCTTCATGTCACGAATACCCTGTTCGGTTAATTTGATCGGGTCTTCCATATTATCAATTGCAGCATTGGCTTCTGCCTCTCCTATTTTAAATAAGCGTCTAAAAATGTTCATGAGTTCTAGGTTTTAATATTTTGAAAATTCAATGATTTTATCTGAGTATTCACTCATCAGCAGACTTAAGGAGTTTAGCGAACCTTCGAGTTCATTCAAATCCATATTTTCAATCTGTAAGGTGTCTCTAAAAATGACTTTTTCGCCCGTCTCGTTGAGTACAAAAGCCCCATGAATGACATCGCGATTCTTTTGAAGCAGACTTTTAAAGATTTTTTCTGACTGGTTGTTGATCTTAAAGATGAACTGTTCCATAATTAAAATGGGCGGAGCAACACCCAATATGAGATTTTTGATACCCGAAGATTCTTTCTGTACGACCAGAATACCATCCTGCGGATTCTCGAAGGTTATATTAAAGTCCAACTCCAGTAAAAAGTTCTTGGTAATTGAAAAATGATCTTTCATCGGCTTTTGGTTAGCGAGGTGTTAAAATTTTCTAAAGTTTAATAATACAAAATCTAAACAATAAATGTTTAAACTACAGGAAATATTAGCGTCAATAATGCGTGAATTAATACTACCATAATTGTTTGTTTTTAAATTGATGTTTTGTTTGAACTACAACACGTGATCAGGGTGTCTACTAAAAAAATTAGCTGAATTGAATTCGTTTCGCTAATTTTGTTAGATAAATTTACAAATAAAAATCTTATTTGCAAATAATATTAGCAATATATGTCATTTTTCGGAAAAAACATCAGAAAGATTCGTAGCGTAAAAACCTTAAGCCAGCAGGCATTTGCAGAGCTATTTGACTTAAAAAGAGGCACTTTGGGGGCTTATGAAGAAGGCCGAAGCGAACCAAAAATCGAAACCATCATCACTATTGCTAATTATTTTAGCATCCCCATAGATGATTTGCTAACGCGGGAACTTACGGTAAACGAATTGCTCAAATTTAAAAGTTCGTTGACTGAACAGTTTGAAGTCGTTGCTACAGAACGTTTTCCTTCAATACCCTGTATAACAGATACCAATGCTTCAGATTATGTGCAGTTTTGTGAAAAAGAAAGCTTTATTCAGGATATGGTTAGTTTGGCCCTGCCTGTAGAATCGGAAGCTGAATTGCGGGGATATGTTATTCAAAGTCTTGAAATGAGCAATCAGGATCAGGGCTTGTTTCCTAAAGATCTGGTTATAGGAGAGCGGGTTAAACTTACCAAGCTTGATAAATTAAGACGTGGTGAAATGGTGCTTGTAGTGACCAAAAGTCAACTGATTTTAAGACGCCTCTACGTACAGGGTGATGTATTGGTCCTCAAAGCCGATCATAAAAACGTGCAGGAAATCACGATTAACCGCACTGATGTATGCGAGCTGTGGCGCATAATAGCGGTTTTTCAAAAACGAGTACCGGAAGTCACAAATGGTATCGAAGAAAAACTACTGAAGCTTGAAGAGGAATTTGCTAAGCTACGCGGGAGAATTTGAAAATCCATCTTCGATCTTATACTTAAACTGATTCTTGCAAAAGATGGAAGCATAGGTTTGTCTCCAGATCAGGACATCTCTGTCATCCATTGATTTACAGATAAGAACTTTATGATCTAGAAAAACAGTTCGAGGCCAAGCGAGAAAAGGAATGGGAGGTCTATTACTCATTTTAAAAGGATTTCTTTTCATACTCATTGAATCTGGCGTACTTAATTCGATTAGAATTAAATTTTGTGATTCACAGTATTTTATAGCATCCAGTAAATGATCAGAATAATAAAAATAAAGAGCGCCAAAAAACCGAACGCCCATATAGAGTAGCAGGAGTAGAAATCCTAAAACAAAAAGTATACTAATGGTTTCCTGAAGCATATTTTCTAACTCCGGCCAAATTTAGATCACTCCGCCAACTCCAATTCGAGCTGTTCAAGCATGTACGCTTCACGCAATTGTCGGCGCTGTTGTTTTATGGTAAGTGTACTCCCGTCGTGACTCCATCCCGGAGGTCCAAAAATATACATCCATTTGTCTCTGAATTTGGATGTCTTTTTGGTATCATTCCAAATGTCTTTATACTCGTGGGTAAGAATAATTAACGGATTATAGCTGTTTGGAGCGTGCGTAACCCCGTATTCGATATCAATGTCCTCGTCGAGTTCCTTAAAGGTCCCAAAAACCCGGTCGAAAATATTGAGGAATCCACCGTGATTTTTATCCATATACTCCAAATTGCGGGCGTGATGCACCTGATGCATCGTATGGGTATTAAATACTTTATCAATGATACCCAGTTTTGGCACATATTGCGAATGCAGCTGAAACTGCCACAACGCCTCAATCCCCAGGCAGACCACTAACATTTCGGGCGGAAAACCGATAGCGACAATCCACACATAAAATAAAGGTTTGTAGAAAATGGTAAACCAACCGTTACGCACGGCGGTTCCTAAATTGAAATTGTCTGACGAGTGGTGTACGATATGTGCGGCCCAGAAAAAACGGACCATATGATTCTGCCGGTGAAACCAGTAATACGAAAAATCATCTGCAAGCTGACAGAGAATCCATACATACCAGGCATAGCCAAAGGATTCCCAGCCCATAATATTTTGCCGAACGCCATCAACCATTGGGTTGAACAATTCATACACCCAGCTAAAAAGCAGAATAACGGTTATGGTTTTTATAAGCGGCGCAATTAGCGTTGATCCCACGCCCATAGTAAGGCTCGCTGCAAGATCCTTCCAGTTGTAAATGTGGTCGTGATCGCTATGTTTACTGTAGGTGAGCTCGACTAAAATTAATCCTAAAAAACAGGGAACTCCGTAAATTAACGGGTTTGTGAAATCCATAAAGTGGGCTTAGACCCTAAACTTACCGAATACGCAGCACAATCCCATCGTATTAAGCCAGAAATCTTAAAATTTTGTGAAAAATTAATACTCCTATTTAACAAATCCTGAAACAGCTTTGAAATACATTACTCAGAAAATAATAACCCTGTTTGATAATTAGTGTTTTTACTAAACTAAAGCTTCTTAGCTTCTTCCCAGAATACATCCATCTCGCCCAGTGTCATATCCCGTAAATCTTTATTGTTTTCTTTTGCCTTAGATTCCAGATATTGAAAACGTTTTATAAACTTTTTATTTGTACGCTCGAGCGCGCTCTCGGGATCTACTTTTAAAAAGCGGGCGTAGTTAATCATCGAGAATAAAACATCGCCAAATTCGGCCTCAATTTTTTCCGGATCCTGAGCGTTTACTTCTTCCTGCAGTTCGGCGAGTTCTTCCTGTAACTTTTCAAAAACCTGTTGGGGTTCTTCCCAGTCAAAGCCTACACCGGCCACTTTATCCTGAATGCGACTGGCCTTAACCAGTGCCGGCAGCGATTTTGGCACGCCTTCGAGCACCGATTTCTTTCCTTCTTTCAGCTTTAAATTTTCCCAATTGCGCTTTACATCTTCTTCATTTTCTACCTCTACATCGCCGTAAATATGCGGATGTCTCGAAATAAGTTTTTCGCAGATTCCGTTAGCAACATCTGCGATATCAAAATCGCCGGTCTCGCTGCCTATTTTAGCATAAAACACAATGTGCAACAGCAAGTCACCCAACTCCTTTTTAACCTCATCGAGATCATTATCCAGAATCGCATCTCCCAGCTCGTAGGTTTCTTCAATAGTGAGATGCCGTAAAGTCTGCATGGTTTGTTTGCGATCCCAGGGGCACTGCTCGCGCAATTCATTCATTATGGTGAGCAGGCGGTCTATCGCTTGCAGTTGGTCTTCTCTTGTATTCATTTTTTGGAAAATTAAGGCCTAAACACCTATTAAACTATAAAGTTAGGCATCCTGCCACATTAACACTGATCCTTAGCAAATCAATTTAAATCCTGATTTGATTTCAAAAAAAAACCACAATCTGAATATTCAAATTGTGGTTTTTTGTGCGTTTCAAACGCTTATTTCTTGCGGGCTGCGGTGCTTTTTGCAGTGCCCCCTTTTTTAGCGGAAGAGGATTTGGGTGCAGCCTTGGTTGCTGCAGGCTTTGCCTTTTCACCTTTAGGAGCTGCTTTAGCCGCTGGCTTTTCTTTTGGTTCTTCGGCTACCGGCTCTTCTGCTTTCTGAGCAGGAAGCAAATCGTTTTCCTGTAGTAAATTATACCATTGAATCACTTTCTTGATGTCACTTGCGTACACGCGGTCTTCATCAAAATTTGGAAGAATTTGGAAGAAATACGCCTCCAGGTCATCCTTAGACCCCTTATGATCAATGGCTTTACCACCGTTTTCTTTTTCAGCTATTTTAGCAAAAACCTCACGCAATGGAGTTTCACCATCTAAAGTATAAATAGAAATTTCTGAAAGCACACTCACGTTGTGACGCAGGCCTACCGGCATTTTCTTACCGTCTGTAAGGGATTCTGCAATGAAACCGGTGCGGGTTTGTGCACGCAAATGGTATAAACCGGGTTTACCAGAAATTGAAACTATTTTATCTAAACTCATACGTTTTATTTAGCCGTTAAAATCGGGATTACTATGTTAATGCTATTTTTAATAAGGGGGCAAATATCTAGGGTCTTTTTTAATTTTCAAAATAAATAAAGCACCCCTGTCTGATTTTAACTATCGCAGCTTAATGTCTGGGAAACGCATACGGTAATCTGCATTGACCTTACCCTTGCTGATGTTACCCAGTTTATTTTTGATAATGCGTTTTTTAAGGCTGCTAAGTTTGTCTGTAAACAGTACACCTTCAATATGATCGTACTCGTGCTGAATCACGCGGGCCAGCAAACCATCAAATTCTTCTACGTGCTCATTAAAATCGGCATCCTGGTATTTGATCTTGATATTCGGGCATCTGAAGACCTCTTCATTGACACCGGGAATACTCAGGCAACCTTCATTAAAAGCCCATTCATCACCGGTTTCTTCTAAAATCTCCGGATTGATAAAGGCTTGCTTAAAGCTTTTTAATCGTTGTTGCTCGGTCTCGCTTAAATCTTCATCATCAGCAAACGGGGTGGCATCTACTACAAACAATCGTATCGAACGCCCAATTTGCGGTGCTGCCAGGCCTACACCGCTGGCACCATACATGGTCTCAAACATATTTTCGATCAACGCATCAAGACCGGGATAATCTGGTGTTATGGGCTCTGCTTTTTTTCTAAGTACGGGATCTCCGTAAGCCACTATAGGTAAAATCATATCTACTGGTTACTTTTTAAAACCCAAAAAAGGGCGCTTCAGGCTTATTGATTGTACAAATAAGATTGAAGTATAATGGTCGCACTTATTTCGTCAAGAAGTGCTTTGTTTTTACGTTGTTTCTTTTTCATCCCGCCATCGAGCATCGACTGTGCTGCCATTTTAGAAGTAAACCGCTCATCCACACGTTTGATTGGAATGCTGGTTATTTTTTCTAAGCTTTCGCGAAATTTCTGAATGTTTGCTTCCACATCAGAAGCTACATTGTTGAGGCGTTTTGGTTCCCCTAAAATAATCAAGGCCACATCTTCAGCTTCTAAATACTTTTTTAAAAACGGAAGCAATTCTGACGTATTTACAGTGGTCAAACCCGAAGCGATAAGCTGTAACTCATCGGTCACGGCAATGCCGGTGCGTTTGGTACCATAATCTAATGCCAGAATGCGAGCCATCTAATTTTTTGGCAAAAGTAAGGTATTCAACTAAGATGAACCAAAAACTCGGCTGCTATGAGCCAAAATTAAATAGAACTGCCGTGTTCATTTAATGTATTTAAACTTCTGGAGGCTATCTTGGGTTTTTCAAAACTGCTGGGTTATCTTTAGCCCCGCAAAGTAATCTACCTCGGGGCAAGACCACGAGGCATTCTTTAAAACTAAATTTTTAATTTCGAGGCAAGCCCCAGAGGAAGTATACCTTTGGCGTTGCCAATAAAAAGTAAACCAACCTTACAACATGCAACAGGTAAAAAATCTTATTGAAGCAGCGTGGGATGATCGCTCGTTATTACAGGACAAAGTCACTCAGGATGCAATACGCGAAGTGATTGAACTTTTAGACGGAGGTACCCTGCGCGTTGCAGAACCCGATGGTGATGACTGGAAGGTAAACGAATGGGTTAAGAAAGCCGTAGTACTCTACTTCCCCATTCAAAAAATGGAAAAACTGGAAGTGGGTATTTTTGAATACCACGATAAAATGCCGCTTAAACGCGGGTACCAGGATAAAGGAATACGCGTGGTACCTCACGCTGTAGCCCGTCACGGAGCCTACATCTCTAAAGGAGTGATCTTAATGCCCAGTTATGTAAACATCGGGGCTTATGTAGATGAAGGTACGATGGTTGACACCTGGGCGACAGTAGGTAGTTGTGCACAAATAGGTAAAAATGTGCACCTCTCGGGTGGTGTGGGTATAGGCGGAGTTTTAGAGCCTTTACAGGCTGCCCCCGTCATTATAGGTGACAATGCATTTATTGGATCGCGTTGTATCGTCGTTGAAGGTGTACGCGTAGGCAAAGAAGCCGTTTTGGGTGCTAATGTGGTGCTTACCGCTTCAACTAAAATCATCGACGTAACCGGCGACGAGCCTAAAGAAACCAAAGGGTATGTTCCACCACGCTCTGTGGTAATACCCGGAAGCTATACTAAGAAATTTGCTGCCGGTGAGTATCAGGTGCCTTGTGCGCTGATCATTGGTACCCGTAAAGAAAGTACCGATAAGAAAACCTCACTTAACGACGCGTTACGTGAGTATGATGTGGCGGTGTAATTTCGTTTAGATGAAAATTTTGGTAATTCAGCAAAAGATGATAGGTGACGTTTTAACGTCATCTATCCTTTTTGAGGCTATTCGTAAAGTACACCCAGATGCAGAATTACATTACCTTATCAAACCACATACGTTTGCTGTGGTTCAAAACAATCCCAATATTGACCAAATTATTTTTGATCAAACAGACGCGAATGGAGATTCCATTTCCTTTTTAAAATTTGCTACTAGAATTCGAAATGAGAACTACGATTGGATGCTTGATGTATATTCTAAGTTAGGCAGCGCCTTGCTAAGCTTATTAAGTGGAGCTCCACGCAGAGTGGGTCTCAAAAAATCCTATACAAAAATTGCCTACAATTGCTTAATCAAGCCTTCTTCTACGAATTCACATTCTATTCCAATGGCGTATTACAATAGATTAGAATTTTTGGAACCAATGGGCATAAATCCTGATTTCAGCTTAAAACCAAAAATTTATCTATCACCCCAGGAAAAAACGATAATCCAGTCTCAATTATTAAAAGAAGGAATTGACCTTTCTCAAGGAAGGTATATTATGGTTAACTGTTTGGGCAGTGGTCCTGCAAAGACTTACCCTTTATCGTACATGGCAAGCTTACTGGACAAAATCGTAAGCGAAAATGCCAATTTAAAATTGTTTCTCAATTACATTCCCAGTCAGGAAGAGGAGGTAAAAACGCTCAAATCCTATTGTCGCCCTGAGACTTTAGAACAGGTAATGGATTTCTATGCCAAGGACTTACGTAGTTTTATTACACTTACCTCATTTTGTGAAGCAGTAATGGGTAATGAAGGTGGTGCCATAAATATTGGTAAAGCATTAAACCTAAAAACCTATGCAATTTTCAGTCCGTCGATTAAAACGAGTTCCTGGGCTCATCAATCGAGTAAACGAGATGGTTATACTCATCTATCTCGCTACGCACCAGAACTTTTTGAAGGAAAGAAAACCAAAGAAATTAAAGAAAATATCCGAACGCTTTATCTAGAGTTTAAACCCGAATTGTTTGAGGACGAGTTACTTCAGTTTTTAAATTGAAGCCCAAAATATTGAGATAACGCATCCCACTGCTTCCGATTTCGGTCTTGATCTACATTTTCCGATTTTAAGGAAATCTTTTGAGTTCCAATAATAGGTATTGCTCCTTTCACCTTTGGTAAAGCCTGCCTTACAGACCGGCCTTCTTTCAAGGCTATCGCTTTAAACCATAAATCATCGGCTTTGGGAGCCAATTCTAAAAACAAGTCTTCATTCTGCACCTGCTCCGAAAAAACTTGGGGAGGATACAATACCCCTTCCGCACCAATAGGTAAAAATCGCTCGGGATTGCAAGCCGCATCAAGATTCCATTTTTTATAGGGCAATGCATTTCCAACCTTATTTGTTTTAATGCAACGTATGCGGTGAGCTACAATCTGTTGTGGATTTTCTAAATGAGACTCATAAAGTGCATCCAGCCATTCCTGCCTGTAAATCACATCATCATCGCAGGTTACAACAGGCTTATCTGGAAAAGCTTCTAAACTATGAATCAGTTTTTTATGTGAGCAGTATAAATGCGTATCTCTGATCTCAAAAATACTGCCGGTGAGATTTTTCAAATTATCGGGAAGCTCCTTTCTATGTTCCTTGGCTATCCATAAAACAATTTTCTCGGGCTTTCTTTTCTGTCTCAAAACACTACGAATAACGATATCCAGCGTTTTAAAACGTGACGGTATTGCCGTTAAGGAAACTACCAATGGTAAACTATTGGCATCAGGCTCCTTCAATTTCTTTTTGGACAACGATTTTAAGTACAAACTAGAACCAATTGAAACTGGTAATTCTTTGATCTTCATAGACTATTGTTCAATACCATAAGGCGTGAAAGTAAGCTTCTCCTCTCGGGTCTTTTTCCGAATATTAGCGTTTTTGCTTAAAGATTCGGGTGTTTTATAACCCCTTGGGTGATCGAGATGAAGACAAATGGCAGAATAACGTATTTGTTTTGACTTAATACCTGAGTTTATAAGGCGTTCTCCCAATTCCCGATCCTGACCGCCATATTGCATGCGTTCATCAAAACCGTTAACAGCAAGTATATCCTTTTTCCAGCCACTGCTGTTATGACCATTCCAGGTTGCTTTAGTAGGAGTCAAATAGTTCAATAAACTCGAAAAAGAACCACTAGCCTTAAACTTGATATTTTTGAATTGGGATTTTAACCCCTGGGATTTTAACCATTTAATATCAAAACACCATTGTTGTTCAATATCTTTTTGTGTGATTGCCTTTGAAATAGACAGAGGTAGTTTTGAGTAGCCGCCACTCAAGAAATAGCCTTCTTCTCTATAAGCTAAATGTGTACTGATAAAATCGCTCTTCGGAATGCAATCGCCGTCGCTCATCAAGATATAATCTGACTCGCAGGCGAGGATAGCCTTATTGAGTATTCTGGACTTTTGAAAACCGTCATCTTCTTGCCAGATGTGTTGAATAGGAGCCGGAAACCAATTTTGAAATGCCTGAAGTGTGTCACGTGTTTCTGAATTTGAACCATCGTCTGCAACAACAATCTCAAAATCAAGGAAATCTTGAACAGCATAACCCCAAAGGGTTTTTTTTAACCATTCAACAGAATTGTAGGTACTTATAATTACAGAAATTGCAGGCATATTCAACTATAAAAGCAAAGTTACACTTAATTAATCAAAAAGTTTATAGATTTGGTTTCTTACAATATATGGAAAAACTTACAGCCATAATCCCGGTTTTTAATGAGCAAGATACTATTGAGAGGGCTATTGTAAGTGTATTATTTGCAGATGAAATCTTAATTGTAGACTCCTTTAGTACAGATCTTACGTTATCAATTGCAGAGAAATACGATGTCAAAATCATTCAGCGGGATTATGAGTATTCTGCTTCCCAGAAGAACTGGGCTATTCCCCAAGCTTCAAATAACTGGATCTTAATCCTGGATGCAGATGAAGTTATAGGTTCTTCTTTAAGAGAAGAAATTCAATCTATTTTGAATAAAAAGTCGACTAAGACTGGTTATTGGATTTACCGCAACAATCATTTTATGAACCAGGCTATCAAATACTCTGGTTGGCAAAATGATAAGGTTGTACGTCTTTTTCAGCGCGATTTATGCAGGTATGAGGACAAAAGGGTTCATGCAGAAATAATTACTTCGGGGGATTTAGGTTTCCTTAACTCAAAGATTGATCATTTTACCTATAAGTCCTTAAGGCAATATGTAGAGAAACTCAATCGATATGCTGCCTTACAAGCTATAGATTACGATAAGATTACCGATAAAATCACAGCCTATCACTTGCTTTTAAAACCATTATGGCGCTTTTTAAAACATTTTATAATTCAAAAAGGCTATAAAGATGGAGTCGCCGGAACGGTGATTTGTTTTCTGCAGGCATATGCTGTGGTCATGCGGTATGCTAATCTCTATCTCTTGAGAAAAAAAAACTAGTTTTTCCAGAATTTTAGTTTCTTCTTCAAAGCTCTTTTTTTTCTAAAGCGTTCCTGAAAATCCTGGGTTTTCTGCCACATAGTTTCATTGGTTTTAATGGGATCGTAATTCCCAAGGCGAGCGTATTCCTTCGCCATAATGTGAACCATATCACGATGCGGCGTTAGACGGCTAAAATTTTTCATACGCGTTTCAAAATCCATTGCTTTAAATTCCATTCTATTTAAATCAACTAGGTAGAACTCATAATTCGCACCATTTTTTACAATCAGGGTATTACCTGGAGAATGGTCTAAAAAATGAATTCCTTTTTCGTGCATTTCAAACGTAAATCGTGTGAAAGCTTTCAAAATTTCTTCCCATTCTGGATAATTCGGGTCTTGAACTAATGTCCTGTAAGTGATATCTGCCTCTAAATGATTCGACACATAATAACTTTTTCCAAAAAATACTCCTTCCTGAATTGCATAAGCAACAGGATGTGGAGTACCAATCCCTCTGTTTAATAATTCCTGAGCAAAATCAAATGAACGCTGGGCTTTTGATCTTCTTAAATATTTATAAGCAACCCGGTTGATTAAATTAGGCAAACCAAATGCTTTGATGGCAACAGGCTTACCTTCAAGTTCAAAAATCTTGATTTGATTGCGCGATCCATCTGAAAGCATTTTGCCCTTTTTATCAAAATGAAGAATCAAGTCTTTTATTTTTAAAAGGCTATTTTTGGCGGAAGTATGAGTAATAATTTTCATGCTTTAAAGTAGGTGGCAAAATTAAGTTTTAAATATTCTTAAACTACCAAATGAAATAGTTATGTAAAAACACATCGTGTTTATTATGAAAGTACTTCTGGTTTCTAGTTACATTTTCGGATACATTGAGCATCTCAAACCTGCTTTTACTGCACAGAACATAGATGCGGAGTTTCTTTACTTAGGTAAGCCTCCTTTGGATTTTAAATACAAAAGTAAAGCGCATCACTTATGGGCATTTTTAAAGAAAGCTGTAGGTATAAACACCAAGATGCAATTTCGGCACAAGGCCATTTATGATTTTGTAAGAGGCAAGAAATACGACCAGATTCTGGTAATACATCCCCAATACCTCCCCCACAAAACTCATATTTTACTCCGTTCTATAACGAACCGCTATGTGACATTCCTTTTCGACAGTATGGCAAAAATGCCTCGTCAAAAACCTGTATTGAAGCATTTTGACACGGTTTTCTCTTATGAAAAAAGAGATTGTAAGCAATACGGATTTGAATTTATAACCAATTTCATTCCGGTTTCTTCATCAAACAATTATTCACCTTTAGACACTACGTTAGATTTCTTCAATATTTGTTCTTTAGATTCCCGTTTTAAAAATCTGGAAGCAATTGCTAAGGCTTTGGAGGAAAAAAATCTGAATTATGAATTTTTGGTTTTTTCAAAAAAATCAAAAAACTCTTCTTACATTAAATTTATTTCTAAAAAACTTGAGGGTGCATCTGTACGTCAAAAATTAAGTCAAACACGTGGACTGGTTGATATACAAAGAGCTGACCAGCAGGGTTTAAGTTTCCGGGTTTTTGAAAGTTTAGGTTATCGTAAAAAGTTAATTACAACCAATGCAGATGTTGTGAATTATGATTTTTACAATGAAAACAATATTCTGATTGTCGATCCAAAAAACGTCGAAATACCCATTCATTTTATTGAGAGCGACTACGTAGATATACCATCAGCTGTACTCCAAAAATATGAGACTTCCGGATGGATAAGTAAAATTTTTAATCCTTAGAGTTATTCAATTCCTTTTCTAGGCAGCGTTGATTTATTCTTAAGGACTAGCTCAAAATGAGAATTATTAAATTCTAATGATTTTCGTGAATTTTCAGGATGCCAAATATGAAAAATTATTCCCGCATAGCGGATACGTTTCCCCTTTACTCCGCTATGAAGCAATCGAGCCGCAAAATCTGAATCTTCTCTGCCCCAACCTTCATAACTTTCATCATATCCTTGTATGTCCAGTGCATTTTTCTTCCAGTATGATATATTACAGCCCCTAATTTTAGAAGATAAGTTTGATGACGCTTTGTAATACTTACTTAAAAACGGTAGATGCAGAGCGCGGCTTCTTTTCTTTATTCCGGTTGACCAAGAATGAAATGTTATCCTTTTAGTTTTAAGTAAATGCGGAAGAAAGCTCTGCCTGATATTAACCCTGCTTCCAAATAAAAATACATTCTCTACCGCATTTTCTTTATGATCTTTGATGAAATCGCTATGTAAAATACAATCCCCATCAATTTGTATTACATAATCGCCAGTACTAGCTAGAAGGGCTCGGTTTAAGATTTTAGACTTTCTGAAACCTTTATCTTCGTGCCACAAGTGCTGAACGTTATTTGGAAAATCCTGTTTAAATTTTTCAATTACAATGCTGGTTGCTGTCTCAGAACCATCATCTGCAATAAGAACCTCATCGGGTAAATGAGACTGCTTTAACACACTTAGTAAAACGAGTTCTAATGCTTCAGGCCAATTATATGTCGTTAATAATAATGAAATCGTCATTCTATTGTAAGATTTTTAAACCAAAAACCTGCGGTAACCTTCCCAATCTCCTGTACTTATTAATAAATACTTCCTACAGTAAGTCGTAGGGGTTTGTCAGATTTTTTTAAGTGTTACAGGATTTTCCATATCAACAATCAAAATATTATCCTCATCATCACGGTTTTTAACACTTTTTTGATTTCTGTAGTTCTGTATCGATCTTTGAGATTAACACGAGTAATGGTTTTCAGAAAAAATTATAAATGCTTTTTATAAAAGTGGGATATTCAAAGCGCAGATTCATTTAATTGATTTATGTGTGAACCAGACGTATCTTCTCTAAGCTTATCTACTAAAGCATCGATATACCCAAAAGTACAGGAAGCAAGAACTGTTATCTTCAAAAGGATGTATTTTTGTCTATGCAATGTAAAGAAAAATTGAGCTATGCCTAAAAAAAAATACGATCAGCGCATTCTTGACGAAGTCAATGAATCACTCACGGTTCTTAAACGGGGCGGACTCCTGCTCTATCCTACCGATACCGTCTGGGGAATAGGTTGTGACGCCACCAATGCCGAGGCTGTAGATAAGGTTTACGAGCTTAAAAAGCGTCCGGAAAGCAAAGCTTTAATCTGTCTGGTTAGCGATCTCAAAATGCTCAGACAATATGTAGAAGATATCCCGGAGGTGGCCTATAACATTTTAAAATACGCAGACCAGCCCACCACAATTGTTTATGACAATCCCATTCGCATAGCAGAGAATTTGGTTGCCGAAGACAATACCCTGGGAATTCGTATCGTGCAGGATGAGTTTTGCCAGGCCTTGATTCGTAAACTGGGTAAACCGCTAGTTTCTACCTCTGCAAACATAAGCGGTGAACCCACCCCAATGCGCTATCCTGAAATAAGCCCCGCGGTTTTGGAAGGAGTGGACTATGTCGTAAATTTGCAGCGCAAACACAAATCGACCAAATCTTCGACCGTAATACGCCTAAGCAGCGATGGTCAGGTGAAGATTTTACGCAAATAGAAGTACATGGCCCTTTTAAAATTTCCGGAAGCTCTAGAGTTAAACATCTTTGAGGTAATTGCTCAGGCTTCGGAAGAGCTCAATCTGGAATCCTACGTTATTGGTGGTTACGTTCGCGATTTTCTGTTGAAACGCGGCGATGCCAAAGACATAGATATTGTCGCGGTAGGAAGCGGAATTGAGCTGGCTCAAAAAGTGGCTTCCCTGCTTCCGCATAAACCCAAAGTACAGGTATTTAAGACCTACGGAACCGCAATGTTGCGTAATGGGGATACCGAAATTGAATTTGTTGGTGCCCGTAAAGAATCCTATTCTGAGGACAGCCGCAATCCTACCGTAGAAAACGGAAGCCTTGAAGACGATCAAAACCGAAGAGACTTTACCATTAACGCTTTGGCACTAAGCTTAAATAAAGAAAGCTTCGGCAACCTGCTTGACCCATTTAATGGGATTATTGATTTAGAGCGTGAAATCATCAGGACACCTTTAGACCCTGATATTACTTACAGCGACGATCCTTTGCGTATGATGCGCGCCATTCGTTTTGCTTCTCAGCTTAACTTTACTATCGAGCGCAAGTCGCTTGAGGCCATAAGTGCAAACAACCAACGTATCGAAATCATCACCAATGAGCGCATTGTTGATGAATTACATAAAATTATGCTTAGCGATAAGCCTTCAACGGGCTTTTTGTTGCTAGAAAAAACCGGTTTGCTTCGGTACATCCTACCCGAACTCACGGCTTTAAAAGGTATTGAAGAAAAGGAAGGTCAAAAGCATAAAGACAACTTTTACCACACGCTTGAAGTCGTTGACAATATTTCTGAAAACACAGAGGATCTCTGGCTGCGTTGGGCCGCCTTGCTGCACGACATCGGTAAAGCCCCAACCAAGCGTTTTGATAAAAAAGTGGGCTGGACGTTTCACGGACACGAATTTGTAGGTTCAAAAATGGTCTTTAAACTGTTTAAGAGACTGAAAATGCCCCTGAACGAAAAAATGAAATTCGTTCAGAAGATGGTTTTGATGAGCTCGCGACCCATCGTAATTGCTGAAGATTTTGTGACCGATAGCGCGGTGCGACGTCTTATCTTTGATGCAGGAGAGTATCTGGAAGATTTAATGACGCTTTGCGAAGCAGACATCACCACAAAAAACCCAAAACGGTATAAGCGATACCATAATAATTTTAAAACCGTTCGTAATAAAATTGAAGAAGTTGAAGAGCGTGATCACGTGCGTAATTTTCAGCCGCCGGTAAGTGGTGAGGAAATTATGGAAACTTTTAATCTGAAGCCCTCCCGCGAAATTGGTATTATCAAAGAAGCGATTAAGGAAGCTATTTTAGAAGGAGAAATACCCAATGAATACGATGCAGCATACGCCTTTATGCTTGAAAAGGGTGCGGAGCTTGGTCTTATGGTTAATGGTTAGAAAATAACCAATAAAAAATAACAATAGTAATAACAATAAATCCAGTGTACAAAAAATCGATTTTCATCTCGCTTGTTCTCATTTACCTGGTAATTATTGCTGGCGCTGTGGTGCGTATGACCGGCAGCGGAATGGGTTGCCCCGACTGGCCAAAGTGTTTCGGCTACATCATTCCTCCTACTAATGAAGCCGAATTAATCTGGACTCCCGAAAAATCCTATCAAAAAGGTCAGGTTATTATTGTTGATGAAACCCTGCGCGTCGCAAAAAGTGATTTCACCACCGGTAACGAATTTAATCCTCAAAACTGGAATGGTTACGACAAACACAGCTATGCCATTTTCAATCCCTGGCATACGTGGATTGAATATATAAACCGCCTTCTGGGAGCACTTGCCGGACTTTCATTTCTGGTAACTTTAGGTATCGCCCTATTTAAGGAGCGCAAATTCAAGCGTATTTTTCTATCGCTTCTAGCCGTAGGACTCATCGGTTTTCAGGGATGGATTGGTGCCACCGTAGTTTACTCGGTACTCTCACCCGTTCGCATCACCATTCATATGGTAATTGCGCTGCTCATCGTTGCCTTGTTGATTTATATGCTTATTGAAGCGAGTCCATATAGCAAAAGCTTCAAGTTTGATAAGGCGTTTAAAAACGGGATGCTTGTCGCGGTGATTTTAACTCTGATTCAGATCGTTTTAGGTACACAGGTCAGACAACATATTGATGAAACCATCGATGTGGTGGGCTATGAGGTTAAAGAACTTTGGCTCCAAAACCCGGTTGTTACCTTTTACATACACCGATCTTTTTCCATTTTGGTTTTACTGCTAAATGCATGGTTATTCATTCGCAACAAGCGCTTCATTTTGGGACATAAAAACCTAAAATGGGTTATACTCTTAATTCTGGCCGAGGTTTTTACCGGTGTGCTAATGAACTATTTTGAATTTCCATTTTTAACACAACCGCTACATCTGGTAATCGCCTCTATATTATTTGGTTTTCAGTTTTATATATTGCTCACAGCATTTAAAGAAAAAGAAGCGCTCTCAAGCACATCTTTACAGTAAATTGTATCTTTGTCGGCCTAAAAATTGAGACCATGATTTACCGTTTTCGAGTCATCTTAGACACTCAGGAAGATATTTTCAGAGATATTGAAATTGAACAAACTGCTACCTGTGAGGATTTTCACAACACCATAACCCAGAGTTTTGGGTTTGACGGCACCGAAATGGCATCCTTTTACATCAGTGACGACGAATGGCGCCAGGGAGAAGAAATCGCTCTTTTTGATATGAGCGAATCTGAAAATCCGCTTCGGGCGATGAGTGAAACCCTGTTGCAGGATGTATTTTCTGAAGATCAAACCCGTATGATTTACGTCTATGACTTCTTTAATCTGTGGACGTTTTTCGTAGAACTCGCAGAAATAACCGAAGCAAATGACGGACAGTCCTATCCTAATCTGATGTTTGCGCACGGGCAAATTCCTGCACAGGCCCCGGAAGCTGATTTTTCAGGTGATGAGGATGATTTTAATGATGATCCTTTTGCTGATGATGACGATGACTATGACATCGAGGATTATGAAGGCCTTGACTTTGACGAAAACTGGAATTAAATAGATTTTAGACTCTAGATATAAGATTTTAGACTTAATCTTATATCTCCCGTCTCACTTCTAAAATCTCAAATCTTACATCTAAAAAATGATCAACTTATATTCGGCTCAGATTGAGTCTCTTTCTATACATCGCGTAGGTAATAAAAGTCGTTCTGAAGGCGCATTTCTATCTAAAGAACGCTACCAGCTTAACGATGAGATTACCCCGCTTATCAAAGAGTTTTTCTTTAAGCCATTCCGTGATAAAGAAGAAAACTACTATCAATTTGTACACGAGAGCGATCTGGAGTTTCACGAGTTGTCTAACCTTGTAAAATCTATTTTTGAGAATCCATCGCGCTCTCACGAGGTTTCTGTCGATATCGCAAAACTACTTTACGAGCAGTCTGAACATCCACACATCAAACCGGGTGAGGTTTATGTTGCGCATATTGAAAATGTGATGCTCGACAATGAAAAAGTGGATGCTGTTGGCGTTTTTAAATCGGAATTGAAACAGGATTTCCTGCAATTTAAGGAAGGCGAAAGCAACCTGAACATGCATTTGGAGCAGGGAGTAAGCCTGAACAAACTGGACAAAGGCTGCTTAATCTTCAATAAAAATGCTGAAGAAGGTTATAAAATTCTTTCCATCGATTCTAACCGTTACGACGCTAAATATTGGCTTGATAGTTTCCTGGGTGTTGATATTTTGGCCGATGAAAACTTTCACACCAAAAAGTATTTAAAATTCTGTCAGGACTTTGCTAAAGATGTGGTGTTACCGGCGGAAGACAAAAAAGAAGAAGTGATGTTTATGAACCGCGCGGTGAATCATTTCGCCAAAAATGACGAGTTTATTGAGCAAAACTTTATGAATGAGGTGATGGAAAACCCGGCGCTGATTCCAGAATTCAACAATTACAAGCTGGAGAAAGCTCCTAAATATAAAATTGAGGACCTCACCTCCTTCCCTATTTCAAACACAGCTGTTACCGCTGCGCGAAAGAAAATCAAAAGCGTGATCGAACTCGATACCAATATTCAGATAAAACTCGATTTTATCAATCCCGAAAGCGCTGAGAAATTTGTGGAAAAAGGCTGGGATGAAGAGCGCCAGATGTATTATTACCTGGTGTATTTCAATAAAGAGCAAAAATCTTAAAACTTAATACACACTCATTCTGAGTTATTTGTCAGTCTGAGCCTGTCGAAGACCATTCACAAAAAAACTTCGACAGGCTCAGTTTGACATTTTTTTATTCAAGTATTTTGGAGCTTTCAGCCCTTCAGAAGGTTTAAAATCAGAATAAACAAGCGGGCAAAAATAAAGGTTACCAGACCAAAAACCGTAGTCAGGAAAGCCACTTTCAATCCGCCGGCCATCATACCCTGAGACACATCGCCCATACTTTCAACCGCATCAAAGGCTTCTATAAGGCCTATGACACTGCCCAAAATTCCCCAGCTTAGGATAAACAGACTGGTGTTGCTGATTAAAACAATGGTTTGGGCTTTATCAGCTTTGCTCAACAATTGACGCACAAACAGCGCGACAATCACGATAAATACAATAACAATTGGCCACATAAAAAACGGACCACCTTCCTGAATTCGGTCTAGTAACATACTTTGGTTTTTTTAAAGATTATCTTTCAAAACTAACCCGAATAAAGGTAGCCGATTTTTATTTGCGACGGCTAACGGGTTTTTATCGGGATTCAACACTATAGATGACCCGGTCAAAAACCCCTTAAAAACAGTCATTCGTCTCAAAACGCTTTGGGTTTCGGGCTTTTTTAGCATCTTGCAGCTATGGATTTGCTGAAGTTTAACCAGACTAAACTCTTTGCCTCGCACTTTTTGTTGTGGGTAGGCGTCTGGTTTTTCTATGTGTATTTCTTTAGCTATAATACTACCAACACGCTTTACGTAACCTGGTTTTCAAGCATTCTATTACCTATAACGATGCTCACCACCTACACCACGGTTTATTACCTAATCCCAAGGTATTTGATGAATCGCAAATACTGGCTTTTTGGTTTGTACAGTACCTATGTTGTCATTTTCACTGCTTTTCTCACTACGGTGACGATGATAGGCAGCTTCATTTTTATCTCCAATCTACAGGTCGAAAATACGCCGGTGATGAGCCGCAATCTGGTGTTTATCCTGATACTGATCTATCTGGTCGTAGGTTTGGTAAGCTTTGTCTATATCCTCAATCACAATTTCAACACCCTTTCGCAAAATAAAAATCTGGAGAATAAAATCCTCGATGCGCAGCTGCATCTTAAAGATCAGGAACTGCACTACCTGAAAAAACAAATCCATCCCCATTTTTTGTTTAATGCACTCAATACCATTTACGGTTTTGCTTTAAAACAATCCTTGCAAACCCCTGATATCATTCTAAAACTGTCAAATCTGCTCGATTACATCCTGTATCAGGTCACCGAGAAAGAAGTTTTTCTCAAACAGGAACTCGATCACATTGAAGAGTACATAAGTCTGGAGCAGATCCGTTTTCAGGATACGCTTGAGGTTACTATCGCTAAAAATGATTTTGACGAAAACATTCGGGTACCGCCCATGCTTTTTCTCCCGTTTGTGGAAAATGCCTTTAAACACGGCGCTATTGTAGACGGAAAACTTCAGATTCATATGAAATTTGAAGTTACTAAGACACAGTTGCTCTTTCACATTGAAAACACCACGCGAAATGAGGAAACCGAGATTGAAACAGCCAGGATCGGCCTTACAAACATCCGGAAGCGACTCGAATTGCTGTATTCCAATCACTATGATTTGCAGGTAAAAACGCCCAAAAACAGCTATGTGGTAACTTTAAAAATCAGCTTACATGACTGAAAAACTTTTGGCATTAATTATTGACGACGAACCAGCCGCACGTGAAATTCTGAGAACGCACTTGCAGCGTATTCCTGAAGTAGCGATACAGGGGGAATTTAAAAATGCCATCGACGCGCTCTCGTTTTTAAAAAATAATCCAGCAGATCTGGTTTTTCTTGACATCAATATGCCCGAAGTTACCGGTCTTTCGTTTGCTAAACTGGTTCAAAAAGAACTTCAGGTTATTTTTACCACCGCCCATCGGGAATATGCAGTTGAAGGCTTTGAATTGCAGGCCGTAGATTACCTGCTTAAACCCATTTCGTTTGAACGTTTGGTTCAGGCCGTTTACAAATGCACCGGCAGGCAATCTGAAAAACAAAGCCCGGAAAAGCCTTTAGTGCTTGATAAAACTGCAAATCCTTTTGTATTTGTGCGATCTGATCGTAAGATGATTAAGATTGATTTTGATGAAATCATCTATGTGGAAAGTCTCAGCGATTATATCAAAATCCATACGCAAACCGAAACGCACGTCACCCGTGAGACCATTTCCAATTTTGAGTCTAAATTACCTCCCGATCAGTTTTTACGCATTCACCGCTCTTTTATTATTTCGGCTTCAGCTATTAAAGCCTATACGGCAGAACACATCGAGATCGAAGGTGAGACCTTGCCCATAAGCCGCAGTTACCGCGACACGGTGGTTCAATTTTTAGCCAAATACGAATAAATAATAAACCTCACAGGTCTTGGAGACCTGTGAGGTTTAGAAAACGACTTAAAAGCTTTGGTCTTAAATTAAGCCAATTCCTTAATCTGCTCCTGATAGGTTTTAATACGGTCGCGCAATTTAGCTGCTTCCATAAAATCCAGTTCTTTGGCTGCTGCTTCCATTTTTTTACGGGTGTCGCGTATGAGTTTTTCCAGATTGGGTTTGCTCATATAAGCTGTGTCCGGTTCGGCAGCCACATTGGTAAGCTCTTCGGCCTCAAACTTGAATTTCTCTTTCTTGGCCAAAGCGCTTTCCAGTGATTTTTTGATTGCCACAGGTTTCAGTCCGTGTTTTTCGTTGTATGCGATTTGTTTCTGCCTTCTATACTCAGAATCGTCAATGGTTTCCTGCATACTCTTCGTAATCTTATCGGCATACATTATGGCGAGACCGTTGATATTTCGCGCAGCCCGACCAATGGTCTGCGTCAGCGAACGGTTACTTCTCAGAAACCCTTCTTTATCTGCATCTAAAATAGCTACGAGGGAAACTTCCGGTAAATCCAGACCTTCCCGCAGGAGGTTAACACCTACCAACACGTCAAAAATACCTTTCCGCAGGTCAGACATGATTTCAACACGCTCCAGGGTATCAACATCAGAGTGAATATATCGGGTTCTGATATCTACACGAGTCAGGTATTTCGTTAATTCTTCCGCCATACGCTTGGTTAAAGTCGTGACCAGCGTACGCTCGTCTTTATCCACCCGCTTCTGAATTTCTTCAATCAAATCATCTATCTGATTCAGACTGGGGCGAACCTCTACGATTGGATCCAGCAATCCTGTAGGACGTATGATTTGCTCCACGTAGGTTCCTTCAGACTTTTGCAACTCGTAATCCGCAGGTGTCGCACTCACATAAATCACCTGATTTTGCAAAGCTTCAAATTCTTCAAACTTCAATGGACGGTTATCCATCGCCGCAGGAAGTCTGAATCCGTATTCCACCAGGTTTTCCTTTCGGCTTCGGTCACCGCCGTACATCGCGCTCACCTGAGACACGGTCACGTGACTTTCGTCCACGACCATCAAATAATCATTAGGGAAATAATCAAGCAGACAGAACGGCCTGGTACCGGGTTCCCTTCCGTCCAGATAGCGCGAGTAATTCTCAATTCCGCTGCAATAACCCAGTTCGCGTATCATTTCCAGATCAAAGTTGGTGCGTTCCTCAAGTCTTTTGGCCTCCAAATGCTTCCCAATTTCCTTGAAATACTCCACCTGCTTTACCATATCAAAACCGATCTGATCAATCGCATTCTGCAATCTGTCAGGACTTGTCACAAACATATTTGCAGGATAAATATTGAGTCGGTCGTATTTCTCTAAAATCTCGTTGGTTGTGACATCAAAAGCTTCAATATCTTCGATCTCATCACCAAAAAAATGTACGCGAAACGCGTGGTCATCGTATCCCGGAAAAATATCAACCGTATCTCCTTTTATGCGGAAATTTCCCCGATTGAATTCGCCGGTAGTACGGCTGTAGAGACTTTGTACGAGGCGCTTGAGCAACATCGTACGCGAAATCACCATATCTTTTTCGATAGAAATCACGTTTTTCTGAAATTCCACCGGGTTTCCGATACCGTATAAACACGACACCGAAGCCACTACGATAATATCACGACGGCCGCTCAAAAGGGAGGAAGTGGTACTCAAACGCAGTTTTTCGATCTCTTCATTGATCGAGAGATCTTTTTCGATATACGTTCCTGAAGTGGGAATATAGGCTTCCGGCTGATAATAATCGTAATAGGAAACGAAATACTCCACCGCATTGTTCGGAAAAAAAGCCTTGAACTCACTGTATAATTGGGCAGCAAGCGTTTTGTTATGAGCCAGTACCAAAGTGGGTTTCTGCACTTCCTGCAAAACGTTGGCAACGGTAAAAGTCTTACCGCTACCGGTAACTCCCAAAAGCGTTTGATAACGTTCGCCGGAATCAATGCCCTGCACCAGTTGTTTGATGGCAGAAGGCTGATCGCCGGTAGGTTTAAATTCGGATTGTATATTGAATTTCAAGATGCTGAATTTTTAAAAATTAGTAAGCCGCAGGGCGAAAACCTTACATAAAACCTGAAAAAACATAGTATTTTACAAGCCGTTTAAAATTACGCACTTTAGCTTTTTAAAGCCGAAAAGAAATACTAAAAGATGATGTGGCGCTTATCGCTTGAGGGTAAAATGCGATTTGAATTCCCGGCCATCCTCAAGCAGAATCCGAAACCAGTAGTCATCTGCCGGAAGATTCTCACCGCCAAATGTACCATCCCATCCGGAAGAGGTTGGGTCCAGTTCTTTAATCAGTTTACCAAAGCGGTTAAAAACCCGCACCGAAGTTCCCGGCTGTACGAGATCGCTAATCCCCTTTACATTCCAGTAATCGTGGTAACCGTCTCCATTCGGAGTAAAAAACTTGGGAAAACCAATAATGCTGAATTCCTGCTCCACGATGCCACAGCCCTCTTTAGACCGAATGTAGACCGTATGAAAACCGGGCTGTAATCCTTCAAAAGTACCGTCCTCCTGATAAGGCCCGAGCGGATCATCCAGAGCTAGTTCGTACTCCCCATTCCCCGAGAAAGAGATAATGGCAATATTGTTTTCGGTAGCATCAGTCACCTCTATATTATCAATGGTAGCGAGTTCTTTTTCTTCAATTAAGAAGCTTTCCTCGCGAAAACATCCTGTAGCCAGATTGGTCACGCGCAGCGTATGCTCACCGGTTAAATTCGTTGACAACTCCGGTGTGGTCTGCCCTTCCGGCATCCATTCGTAGCTGTAATTCTGTGAGGGGTCCAATTCAGAATAATCAGGACTAAAGGTTTGCAATGCCGGGAAATTTGTAGCGCAGTAAAACTGACTTTGAGGCAGGCTGAATTGAGGTCTGGCCAATACCCGAAGATTGACCGGACTAATAGCAAAACAGGCATTGTTATTCTCTACACGGGCGAAAATTTCCTGCTCGTAAGCCTGTATATTGCTGTATAGATCAGGAAGAAGCTCGTCCTCATCTTCGAGGAGTGCTCCACGCTCTGATAAATAGTAGTTGACATCTAAGGTTCCACTACTCGTGCCCAAAACCTGATCATCAGCCAGACTTAAATCAAACTCGGCAAAACCGGTATCTCCCAAATCACACTGCTCAATTGAGGCACTCGAAGCCTGAGTAGAGCTTACTTCCAAAGTAAAGGAATTTACCGTTGCACAACCCGCCGGACTAAAAATGCGCGCCCATAATACTTCAGTTGGGGAAGTATTCTCGTAGCCAAAAGGGTCAATGGGGTTAAGGTCATTAGTCGCATCACTCTGCGTGTAATGATAGGTAACATCAAACCCTTCAAGACCGTCTGTAAGTTGATTACGAGCCTGATCTAAATTGAAAATACTCAAACCATCAGCGGTTTCAGAATCCTCACACTGCACAAGCCTAACATTAGGCACGGCACGCTGGTACGGGTAATAGGTTACTTCAGCTATACCTACTTTTTCACAGCTGCCGTCATTTAAATCCAATACAAACTTATAGGTTTCTGTATAAGGTAAGGTTACACCAGCCGGCTGGCGAATTGTCAACCGGTAATCATTTGCACTGCGTAGCTCATTATCGTTACGATACCAGGAATAACTCGCCCCCATTACGGGCTGATATTGCAGCGTATAGGTATCCCCGTCACAAAGTGGAAGCTGCCGGGAACTGATATCATTTTGGATAATGTCAAGTTCATTGAATAAAGACTGATTAAATGGTGGTAATCCCTGGTGACTCACTCCTGTTTCCAAAAAAATCGCACGATCTCTGTAAATAGCTGCGGTACCTGCCTCGTTGGGAGCATCAATAACTCCTAAATACGAGGAACCATCCTGATATCCCCTGCTCAGGGTACGGTAAATTTTACCATCCGGAGCAAGTTGTAAACTACCTCTAAACAGATTTTGCTGATCAAGCAATACCTGGCTTGCACTGATATCAGTGGCCTGAGTGTCATATTGAATTAAAGAAGAAAAATGACTTTGAGGTGGTTCGCTGGGATTTTCATTATTTGAACTGTGGCAGTATAGATAGCGGTTGTTAGGCGAAAATTCGATCCCATAGGCTGCATAGTTAAACCCATCTATGACCAGTCTTCTCGAGTTCGAAACCCTTCCGGTTAGCGAATTGAAATCAGCCAGATAAAGACCTTCCCCATTATTGGCACAGGCAAGTTTGGTTCCGTCTGGTGAGAACTTTAAGTTTCCTCTGGGGTCTCCCACCGAAAAACCGGCAGCAGATCGAACCGGAGTGGTTCGGAGTCCGTTTTGACTTAACTCATAAGCATAAAATGTGTCTAAAAGTCCTAGGTTTCCGTTAGAAGAAGAAAGCATAACAATCCATACGCTATTGTCTGTACAACTCTTGATTACAGCGCTTAACTTTTCGGCACCATAAGCAAGAAGATTGACATTTTTTTGTATTACTATACCCTGGGGATCCTGATTGAAATCAACTACCGAATAATTTATACCTTCGTTTACCTCTCCCTCCTGAGTGACGGTATCTACTGTAAAAATGTAATAAATCCCAGGAGTATCGGGCTGGGAAATGATAATGGCAGATTGTGTACTCGAAGGATCCCCCAACAAGCCATTGCCGTTAGGCATGATACTGTGATCGGCTCGGTAAACCGTAATACCATCGGTATAAAAAAGCAGATTTCCGTTTTCACTAGAAATACTGGCACATCCTTCTAACGTATAAAGACTACCATCAGTAAGCGGTCTGGGACTACCGGTGCTGAAGTTTAAACCTGCTCCATAACCAAAATACCAGTTATTGGCTTGTCCCTGAGAAAATACATTTCCGCACGCAAATAGGATACAGACGCCTAATAAGGTAAACCACGACGGTAATCTTCTCAATTTCAATTTTTACAATTTTCAGGTAAGTTACGTTTTAAGAATCTAAACCTAAAAACCTCTGGATGAAATTGCTTATAATTCAGACCAAATAAACACTACAGATCGCGCTTCTTCAATAAAGCATAAGAACCATATATAAAAATAAAAACCCAAACCGAAACAATGGCTACTTCATACCAGTGTACCGCATAATCTATAGCGATATCTGCCTGAAGCTGATTGGCCGCTGTTTCTATAAAGCTGAGGCGCTGAAAGGGTAAATTAATCAGATTTTTCATAGACTCCAGCGGAAAGAATTGCACCACAGCATCTGCAAGGTTTTCAGAAATCTTCCAGCGTAAAATACCGTAGGTAATGTTTTCAAAAATCCACCATACAAACAAGAAGCCCAACGCAAAAGCAGATCGTTTAACCAGGACTCCTAGAAACAGGCAGAACGAAAAGAATCCTACCAGTTTTAAAAAATAGGCAAACAGGAATTCCATTTCCCGGGTGACGATGCTAAACTCGGTATAATCTGAAAATGAATAGCCTAAAATCAGCGTCATAATCAGAATGAAAAGCGTAGAAAGTAAGGAGAAAGCGACAACGGTGTAAAATTTGGAAAGAATAAATTCCTTTTTACTAAGACCGTCAATAAGGTTTTGTTTTAAGGTTCGGTTGCTGTATTCGTTAGAAATCATTGAGACAATCACAATTGCCAGAAAAAACTTTAAAGTCGCAGCAATCCAGGTATTAAAATGCCAGATAAATGGAAAATTAAAAATCCCCTGGTCTGCAATACGCACCTGGATATCGCCAATATTGAACTCGATCGAAGCGATCAAAGCGATAAAGGATAGAATTACAAAATACGCAATACTAAGCACCTTTGAAGAACGGCTGTGTTTCAGTTTATAGAATTCTATAGTAAGTAATCGTAACATAAGGTTGCTTAGTTAAGTTTAGCGGTAAGTTGTAAAAATTGTTCTTCGAGGCTTTCTTTTCGCATCACCAGATGAGAAAGAATAATTCCTTTCTCAAAAAGGTAGCTGTTTAATGCTTCGGCCGATAGCGGATTTTTAAGAAATGCCGTAACCAGACCATTTTCATCCTTTAAGGAAGCAAAATCAGGATGGGCCTCAAGCGCCTGAAGAAGCTCCTGATGCTTTTCGCAACGCAATTCAAAGAAACCGTGACTGGCGTTAAGTTCATCTACCGGACCGGCATACAACTTCACTCCTTTGCGTATGATCACCACATGCGAACACACTTTTTCAACCTCATCAAGCAAGTGAGAAGCCAGAAGAATCGTTGTACCACCTGATGCGATTTTCTTAATAATCTCCCGAATCTGATGAATTCCCTGTGGGTCTAGCCCGTTTGTGGGTTCGTCGAGAATGAGTATTTCAGGATCATTTAACAACGCCGAAGCGATAGCGAGGCGTTGCTTCATCCCCAGCGAAAATGTGCTAAACTTACTGTCCTTACGATCGAGCAGATGTACGGTCTCAAGCTTTTCTTCAATTTTTGAAGGATCAATTCCCTTAATTGTGCAAACCAGCTTTAGATTCTGGGCAGCGGTCATATACGGGTAAAAATTAGGCCGCTCGATGATTGCACCCACCTTTTTAAGCGCGTTGTGCGTGGTATCACTCCCGTCAAACCATTTAAAATCGCCCGAAGTCGCATTTACCACATTGAGCACCATACCCAGCGTGGTTGATTTCCCACTACCATTAGGTCCCAGAATACCGTAAACATTACCTTTTTCGATGGTAAAACTAAGATCGTTTACCGCCTTTACCCTGCCGTAATGTTTTGTAAGATTATTTAAAGTAAGAATTGTCTCCAAAAGCGTATTTTTAGAATTAACGTACATCAACAAGACGGTGAGTGGCTGGTTTTGTTACATAAGCTTCTTACCTTTATGCGAAATCGCACCACAATGGAAGAAAAATTAATGTCCAAAAAAAAACCTTCTTACCCTATAAGTGAGAAGCTTAAAGAATATTTGACCAAATACAACCGGGAGATTAAAATCCCCGTGTTTTATGATGATTTACTGCGTTTTTCGGGCGGAATCAATATCTACGATAAGAATGATAACGACACGTTATGGATTAGTGTGTACTATCCGGAACACGAGCGCGATGAGATTGAAGAAAGCCTGAAGCGGGTTTATGCCATTCTGCATTCTGACGGGAGCGAAAGCATTTTACCCTTCCTCAAGGTCGCCTCTATTGACTATTGTACGTTTGGGAACTCAAAGCCCTTCCGCATAAAAATCAACAATATTTTTAATGACAATTACACCTACTTCTATGTGAAAAAAGCCGATGCCAGTCGCATCTACGGGCTTGATCTGGAGCACATTCTATCTCCCAACCGTATTAACTTTTTGGTTTACAAAGACACGCTTATTGAAGAACACATTCACGGTATTCCCGGTGATGTTTTTATAGCAGAATACCTTCCGCATTGTGATGATGTGGGCAAAGCGCAGCTGGCTAAAGAGTTTGTAAAGTTTAATGAGCGTTGTATGATCTTATTGCTGGGCGATATGCGTTCATACAATTATGTCGTCATCCCCACGCACGACTTTGACCATATCAAATACAAAATACGGGCGATAGACTTTGATCAGCAGGCTTATGAGGGAAATTATAAAGTATATAAACCGCATATATTTAAAGAGAATTTTAAAATGGTTGAATTGGTTTCTAACAGATTGCGGGACAATTCAATAGAACAATACCGGGAAGAAGAACGTGCAGTACTCGCAAAACGGATCATCACTTCAAAAAACCGCCTGCGTCGCTTATTAAAATGTATGTCTAAAGACACGATTTCTACCGAAGAGAATCTAAAATCGTTAAAAAAACAACTGTACGATTACACGCACGATATGAAATTTAAGCGCGCAGATTCCATGGGTCAGATTGTTAAGACTGCTCTGGATTTCGTCAAGCGTAATTATGAAGATGTGAGTATGAAGCGTATCATTGACGCCAGATATTAATTAAAAAGGGAGGTTTGAAAACCTCCCTTTTTAATTTAGTAGAAAATCGATTTAAAAGGTTCTTCGAGTGTGGTCGTCTTAGAGAAGTTTTCGGCGGTTTTTATTAGCGCAAGATGCGAATAGGCTTGCGGGAAATTCCCCAGCAAATGCTTGGTTTCAAAATCAATATCCTCACTGAATAATCCCAGATGGTTACTGTACGAAAGCAACTGATCAAAGTATTCTTTGGCTTTATCACACTCCCCTATTTTATACAAACTATCAATAAGCCAGAAGGTACAGATGGTAAACGAACTGCTGGGCTCCCCAAAATCGTCCTTATTTTTATAACGATACATGAGTCCGTCTTTGCACAATTCACGTTCGGTTGCACGTACCGTTGATACATAGCGGTGATCTGTAGCGTCGAGAAAGCCATATTGCTCCATCAGTAAGGTTGAAGCGTCGAGATCTTTTGAGCCGTAGGCCTGCGTATAGGCCTGTACTTCCTCATTCCAGGCGTTAGCGCAGATGTCTTCAAAAATCTCCTGACGCAAGTCTTTCCAATGCTCGGTATCCCGGGTATTTGAAATCACATCGGCAATTTTGACCGCACGATTTACCGCGACCCAGCAGAGTAATTTTGAAAATGTAAAGTGCTTGTCTTCGGTACGCAATTCCCAGATGCCTTTATCAGGCTCTTTCCAGTGTTGTTCTACGATTTTGACAATGCCGCGAACGATGGTCCACAGCGCTTCACTGTTTTCAAGACTGGTTTCAAATTTCACAAACTGATGGTAAATCACTTCCATCAATATCCCGTAAATGTCGTTCTGCCGCTGCGTATAAGCCGCATTACCCACGCGCACAGGTTTTGATCCCTCATAGCCTTCCAGATGATCAAGCGTGCGTTCGGTCAGGGTTTTTTCGCCGTTTATACCATACATAATCTGTATTTTCTCATCCTTATCGGGAATGGTATCAATAATAAACTGTAAAAATTTACGGGCAGATTTGGTGTGTCCCAGTCCTGCAATTACACGAATCACCATAGAGGCGTCGCGCACCCAACAGAATCGGTAATCCCAGTTGCGCTCTTCGCCTATGGCTTCGGGCAACGAGGTTGTTGCTGCAGCCAGCACCGCACCCGATTTTTCATACGTGAGTGCTTTCAAGACTAAAGCGCTACGCATAATTTCATTTTGATAATTGGGGTATTTGGTAGTCGCGTCACTCCAGTTCATCCAGTACACCTTGGTACGCTGAAATTTGAGATAGGCCCGATCCAGACTTTGCGGAACCAGCTTTTCGTGATACGACAACAGCAAATACACGTTACCCGTCATCTCAACCGATTCGCGATTCAGGATTTTTTGATTTTCAATATTGCTGTACAAATAAACAGAGTCGTACTTGCCTTCTTCCGTAAAGCTTTCGAGATACCCGCCTTTATCTTCCGTAATCGTTTCACAACCGGCATACTCGAGTTTAGGATCGTAAATAATTTTAAATACCGGCTTGCCTTTCACCAATCTAATAAAACGGATTACATCAGGTGGCGCATAGAACTTTCCGCCCCGCTTCTCATAACGCGGCATAAAATCAAAGACTTCAAAAGCATTGCTTCCGTCATCAAACATCGTACGCAAGATGTTAGTCTGCCACATATACTTTTGCGTGATGGTATAGTCGTCATCAACCTCAAACCCCAGCGAGCCTCCTTTTTTGGTATCCAGTAATTTTGCAAAAACCGAAGGAGCGTCAAATTTGGGCAAACAGCACCAATCTATAGAGCCTTTATCAGAAATGAGGGCAGCACTCCTGCAATTCCCTATAATACCGTAGTTTAAATTATTCATATAACGTTTGAAATTCTAAAGTTCTATTAAACGGGTGGCGTAACCGCTTAGTTTTTCCGAAATTTAAGCATTAACGAAAAATCTAACCCGCCATTAACTCTTTTTATGAGCAAAACGATCATAATATCTAACAGACTTCCCCTCCAGTTAAAAATCGAAAACCACAAAATAGAAGCCACCCCCAGTGTGGGCGGTCTTGCTACCGGCATGAAATCGGTACACCGCGATGGCAATGGCGTTTGGATTGGCTGGACCGGACTTACCGAAGAAGAAATTCCCGCAGATCTGGTTGACGATGTGGTTGAAGCCACGATTCAGGAGCAGTGCGTTCCGGTTTCCTTAAATCAGGATGACATAGATGGCTTTTACTACGGCTTCTCCAACCGTACCATCTGGCCGCTGTTTCACTATTTTATTGAATATGCCGAATTTGAAAAAGAGAGCTGGCAGAGTTATAAAAGGGTAAATGAGAAATATGCCGAGGTGGTACTCGACAATATTGAAGAAGGCGATACGGTGTGGGTTCACGATTACCAGCTGATGCTTTTGCCGGCATTGATTAAAAAAGAACGGCCCGATGTGCAGATTGGATTTTTCCTGCATATCCCCTTTCCTTCTTATGAGGTATTCCGAATCCTTCCGTGGCGGGAAGAAATTTTAAAAGGGTTATTAGGTTCAGACCTTATAGGCTTTCATACCTACGATTATCAACGTCACTTTTTGAGTTCGGTTTCCCGAATTCTCAGACACGAGGTAAGTTTTAACGAGATTACGCTAAAAGATCGAATGATCACGGTGAACTCGTTCCCAATGGGGATTGACTACAAAAAGTTTGCAGACGCAGCTGAAAAACACGACACGGCAAAAAACCAGTCCGAATTGCAGCGACGTCTGGATTTGCATATTGATTCAACGCCCGATGCCAAGATGATCCTGTCTATAGACCGTCTGGATTACAGTAAGGGAATCGCAAACCGCATCAGGGCTTATGAATACTTTCTGGAGAAATACCCACAGTTTAAAGAAAAAGTACGCCTGGTAATGCTTGCAGTACCTTCGCGTTCTAACGTTCCGCAGTATCAATTGCTTAAAAAGGAAGTAGATGAACTCGTGGGGCGTATCAACGGAAAGTTTGCTTCGGTAAGCTGGACGCCCATCTGGTATTTTTACCGCTCAATGCCTTTTGAAAATCTTATAGACCTGTACACCACCTGTGAAGTGGCATTGCTTACACCTATTAGGGATGGAATGAATCTGGTCGCCAAAGAATATATCGCTACCCGGACCAATAAAACCGGGGTTTTGATTTTAAGCGAAATGGCCGGAGCTGCACAGGAAATGAGCGAGGCGGTCATAATCAATCCGAATAATTTTGAAGAAATCGCCGATGCGCTGAAGCTGGCCATAGAAATGCCGGAAGACGAACAAATTAAGCGTAATAAATTCCTCCAAAAAAGACTGAAGCGCTACAATGTTGAAAAATGGGCCGAAGACTTTATGAATGCACTCTATGAGACCACACACAAGTCTGATATCGTCGAGGCGGTACGTATGCAGCGTGAGCGGGAAGATCAAATGCTGGAAGACTACAAAAAAGCCAACAAACGTATTTTGTTCCTCGATTACGACGGGACTTTAAGAGCTTTTGTAAACAATCCGAATGATGCGAGTCCGGACGATGAACTCATTGAATTGGTGCGCAAAATAGAAAGTCAGGAAAACACCGAAGTGGTTATCATCAGCGGTCGTGACCGGCATACACTGGGCGAATGGTGGCAGGATGTGCCCATCACGCTCATTGCCGAACACGGAGTCTGGAAACGTCCTATTGGCGGAGAATGGGCAGTTACCGAAGCATTGAAAAACGACTGGATGGAAACTGTAAAACCCATTTTGGAAAAGTTTGTAGACCGTACCGCCGGTACTTTTATTGAAGAAAAAAACTACTCTCTGGCCTGGCACTATCGCAATGCAGACCCCGATTTGGGTGAAAAACGCGCCAGCGAACTTTCAACCGTTTTAAAAGAACTTTCGGCTAATAACGAACTCGGTGTGCTGGATGGTAATAAAGTGTTGGAGATTAAAGACAGTACCATTCACAAAGGCAAGGCCGCGACCAAGCATATTTTTGATAAAAACTACGATTTCAAATTCGCTATTGGCGACGACTGGACCGATGAATACATGTTTCAGGATTTACCGGAAGATACCTACAGTATTAAAGTGGGACTTCAAAAAACGGCAGCCCGTTTTTATGTGGATGACACAGACCGCGTACGCGATCTCCTGAAACGCTTTGCAGATAATTAATTTTCAACGTTCTTTATATTCCTTTTAAAAAAATATATGAAAAAGATTTTCCCCCTAGTATTCGTTGCACTTGGTATTTTCAGTGTCCAGGCTCAGAACAATGTTCCCTCGGAAACCGATTTACGCATCTACGGAATTATCAATTCGGTATCGGCAGATCGTATAGAAAAAGATGTACGGGCGCTGGCCGGGTTTGGAACCCGTAACACTTTTAGTGATACCTTGAGCGATACGCGCGGTATTGGCGCCGCACGGCGTTACATTAAGGCTGAATTTGATAAGACCTCAGAAGCCTGTGGGGACTGTCTGGATGTTTTTTATCAAAAGGATCTGGTTACCCCAGATATGGGCAATCGCATCCCAAAAGAAGCCTATGTAGTTAACGTAGTGGCTATTCAGAAGGGAACCAAATATCCCAACCGCTACATCATTATGAGTGGGGATATTGATTCACGCGCCAGCAATACGATGGATTTTGAGACCGATGCTCCCGGAGCTAATGATAATGCCAGCGGGATGGCCGGCACGATGGAAGCAGCACGCGTACTTTCAAAGTACAAATTTGAAAACAGCATTATCTACGTGGGGCTTTCAGGTGAGGAACAGGGACTCTTTGGAGGTAAGGGACTCGCCGAATATGCGGTAAAACAAGGCTGGGATATCATCGGGGTTCTAAATAATGATATGATTGGTAATATTGAAGGCGTTGACGGCGTGATAAGCAACCGCGATTTTAGAATTTTTTCGGAAGCTATAACCGCTAAGGAAGAAACCGATAGAGAACGCAATGCCCGTCGCTTTTACGGAGGCGAGGTCGATGGCATTTCACGACAACTCGCGCGTTACGTTTATGGCAACGTCAAAAAATATATGCCCGAGATGAACCCGATGATGATCTATCGTCTGGATCGTTTTGGACGCGGCGGACATCACCGTCCTTTCAATGATCTCGGCTTCGCCGGAATACGCATTATGGAAGCGCACGAAAACTATACCCAGCAGCATCAGGATATTCGTACCGAAGATGGTATAAATTATGGCGACGTGGTAGAACACGTAAATTTCACGTATGCTGCAAAACTTACCGCAGTAAACGCAATCAATCTGGCCAGTCTGGCCTGGGCTCCACCTGCTCCCGAAACAGTACAAATTGGTGGAATTGTAGAAGCCGATGTAAAGCTGAAATGGACAAAAGTAGACGGCGCGGTAGGGTATAAAGTGTACTGGAGAGATACCACCTCTCCTACCTGGGATTACAGTCGCTATGTAGGCGATGTTGAAGAAACCAGCTTAGAAGGGATTGTTATTGATAATTACTTCTTTGGAGTTTCGGCTGTTGAAGCAAACGGTCACGAAAGTCCGGTTGTTTTCCCGAATCAAATTATGCGCTAAAAAATTGCAAAACAAGGACAAATGTCATAATTTTACGGAAATTTGTCACTTATGAGCGATTTGCATAAACGTTTAGACGAGGAAATAAATTCCTACTATTCTGAGATTTATACTCAGGAAGGCACAGTAAATGAGTCGGCAATGGCTTATGGTACTTTTCTGGATAGTCCTATGCGCGTGGTTCACGCCATAAACAGCGGTGTTCCCTATCGTATTTTTAAACTCATCCAGGAAGAGTCTCCCTTTGATGATGTGGACTGGGCAAATTTTTTAAATATTTCAAAACGCTCTTTAGATCGCTTTAAGGCCGCAGGTGATCACATTTTTAAACCTGCACATGCCGAGAAAATCTTTGAATTGGCAGAAGTCACCCAGTTAGGAGCTCAGGTATTTGACTCCCGTAAGCAATTTTACGACTGGCTCAACACGCCCAGCTTTGCGCTTGGTAATTTTAAGCCCATAGATCTGCTAAGCAATTCTTTCGGCAAAAATCTGGTTCTAGACGAGCTACACCATATAGACCAAGGTATTTTTGCTTAATGATTCTTTACCGTTTATCCCGTGAAAAATATGCAGACAGCCTTTCGGGTAAAGGGGTTGCATTACGCGGCGCACGGTGGAATAGCAAAGGTGTCGAAATCCTCTACACGGCCCAAAGCAGGGCTTTAGCGCTTGCAGAAATAGCCGTGCATTTGAGTCTTTCGGCTTTGCCAAAAGATTTCATAATGCTTGAAATTGATATTCCAGACTCCCTGGCTATCAAAACCCTTCCTGATTCTGAATTACCGGAATTTTGGAACGATTTTCCCTATAACCTAAACACCCAGCAATTTGGCGATCAGTTTATTTCTGATGGCAAATTTGCAATTTTAAAAGTACCTTCGGCAGTCGTACAAGGTGACTTTAATTATTTAATCAATCTGAATCATCCCGATGCAAAAGACATTAAAATTCAATCTCAAACACATTTTCCGCTTGACAAACGCCTCTTCCATTAGCTGTGCAGGGCTTTTGATTTTCAGCCTGCTAAACTTTAGCTGTGCCGAAGCGCAATCCCTTAAAAAAGAATTCAACAAGCAGGACACCTTAAAGGGAAGTATAACTCCGGAGCGTGCCTGGTGGGATCTGAATCATTATGATTTAAAGGTTGACATCAATCCTGAAGACGAATTTATTTCCGGAAGCAACACCGTTACCTACACGGTTTTAGAACCTAACGAAAAAATTCAAATCGATTTGCAGGAGCCTATGAAACTTCTTAGTGCAACTCAAGATGGTAAAGAGCTGGAAATTGATAAGCAGGGTCTGGCACATTTTATTTCGCTTAAAGAAAAACAAAAGAAAGGCAAGCAGTATGAGTTACTCTTAAAATTTGAAGGTAAGCCCCGCGTTGGAGCCCGTTTGCCCTGGGATGGTGGATGGACCTGGCAAAAAGATGCTCAGGGCAAAACCTTTGCCGCTAATGCCAATCAGGGTATTGGTGCTTCTATCTGGTGGCCAAACAAAGATATTCCTTACGATGAGGCAGACAGTCTTGACCTCTACATTACCGTCCCAAAAGATATTATGGGTGTAGGTAATGGTCGTTTGGTTGATTCTTCTTCGACTGAAATAGAATCTACCTATCACTGGGCAGTGAAAAACCCCATAAACAACTACGCTGTGAGCGCTGATCTTGCAGATTATGCGCATTTTTCAGATACCTATGAAGGCGAAAACGGAACGCTTGACCTCAACTTTTACGTGCTGAAGGAAAATCTGGAGAAAGCAAAAAGTCATTTTAAAGATGTGCCTCGTATGCTTCAGGCGTTTGAGCATTGGTTTGGCCCCTACCCGTTTTATGAGGATGGCTACAAACTGGTTGAAGTGCCTTATCTGGGTATGGAACACCAGAGCAATGTCACCTACGGTAATAAATATGAAAATGGTTATTTAGGCCGTGATCTGTCAGGATCCGGATGGGGATTGAAGTTTGATTTTATCATCATTCACGAAAGCGGACACGAGTGGTTTGCCAATAATATAACCAACAGAGACGTAGCCGATATGTGGGTGCACGAAGGCTTTACCGCTTATTCTGAAAATCTGTTTCTGGATTATCACTACGGCAAAGAAGCTGCTGCTGATTATGTTATAGGTACGCGCAATGCTATACGCAACGACCGCCCCACCATCGGTATTTATGGCGTAGATTATGAAGGTAGTGGTGATATGTATTATAAAGGTGCAAACGTTTTACACACCGTACGACAGCTTATTGAAGATGATGAAAAATGGCGCGAAATTCTACGCGGTTTAAATAAGGAGTTCTATCACAAAACCGTGACCTCAGCACAGGTTGAAAAATACATCAGTGACCAAAGCGGGATTGATTTAACCCAATTCTGGGATCAATATTTACGTACGACTCAAATACCCTTATTGCAATACGAAATAGAGAACAAAACACTTAAATTCAGATACCTAGATATCGTTGATGGTTTTGATATGCCTGTAAAAATTCAGATAAATGATAGCGAAAGCTGGATTTATCCCACTGCTGAATGGAAAACTGAAGAATTCAAAAATCCTATTGACGAGGTAGCAGTAGACCGCAATTTTTACATAAAAAGCAAAAAAGTCAATTAATGCATGTCTAAAAGGCCTTTACATTACTTTAAAAACGCGACTGAATGGAGAACCTGGTTGCACGAAAATTATGCAAATAGTGAGGGTGTTGAATTGATTTTTTATAAAGTAGATAGTGAAGAGGAAAGTATGCGCTGGGAAGAAGCGGTGCAGGTTGCTATTTGCTACGGTTGGATAGATAGTACCGTTAGAAAAATTGACGATAAACGCAGAAAGCAATATTTCTGCAAGCGCAACCCAAATAGCGGCTGGAGTGCGATTAATAAGGATTATGTCACCCAACTTACCGAAGCCGGATTTATGCACAGCAGTGGGCTTGAAGCTATTGAAACTGCAAAACAAAACGGTTCGTGGTCTTTACTGGACGATGTCGAAAACGGTGTTATTCCTGATGATTTAAGAGAAGCTTTTGATAAAAACCCGGAGGCGCTATATAATTATAATTCGTTTGCAAAAGGGTATCGCAAAAATTACCTGTATTGGCTCAATCAGGCTAAGCGGGAGGAAACCCGTCAAAAACGGGTTGAAGAAATTGTGATGCTTTGCGCTCAAAATAAAAAGCAGCGCGGCTAAAGCCATTGGGACTTTTTAACATTTTAGATTGTTTCTAAACTCTAAAAGTTGCTTATTTGCACAAATTATAGTCCCTTGTATTACAGACATTTACTCCCACTAGTACTTTACCTGATGTTCCAAAACTCAGGTAAAGCTCAAGACCAATCAAAAAATCACCTGTATTCATGTTTTTTTACGACCGAATTAAACGCAGGCGTCACCTCTCCTTCCAATTATAAATTTCCGGAGACCGATCTGCAAAAATCGCTTTACCTCAGCCTGGGTAATACCAACGCCGATAACGAAGACGAGTGGGCATACCGGCTCAACCGACCCAAAACAGGCGTCAGTCTGGGGCTTATCGACTTGGGTAATCCCGAAGCTTTAGGCTACGGGATTTCGGTGCTTCCGTTTGCTGAGTTTCAATTGCTACCGGAAACATTTAATGATCTTAATGTACAGGTAAGTACCGGTGCCTCCTATTTTACCGAAACTTATGACCTTGAAACCAATAAATACAATAGGGCGATCAGTACACACCTCAACTGGAATTTCAAACTTTTTATGTATTACGGGCTTACGCCAAACAGCAAAGTAAACTGGCGATTGGGCTTCGGATACATCCACAATTCAAACGGCCATACCCGCCTTCCAAACCAGGGTTTGAATTCTTTTATGGGTGGAATTTCGGCACAGCTTAATTATGCCACGATTGAAGAGTCCCAAAAACAGACAGATTCTACAAGCTTTAAGCGCTCTACCTACAATTATCTGAACGCCGAAACCGGACTGGGAATACGCGTTTTAGCTCCCCTATTCAATACGCAAAAGCCGGTGTATAATCTTAATCTCGCATACGGAAAAGTCATTAACAACACCTTTAAAATCGGCGTGGGTGCCTACTACAGATATTATAAAGACTATCAGGATTTTATTGAATCTGATAACAGGCTTACTCAGGAAAACTATCCCGAATTTAAGAATAATCCCTACGGTTATGCCACCAATCTTGGTGTATTTGGGTCCGGTGAATTGTTGATGAATCACGTGGGCTTTGAGGTAAATGTTGGCCTGAATATTTACAAACCTTTTTATGCGCTCGATTACCGCATCAATAAATCCTACTCTTATATCATTCAGTATGAGGAGCCTCCAACCGAACTGGCCTATAAAAATCTGGACTGGTATTACGAATTTAAACGTACCGTTTCGGCACGTATGGGCCTTAAATACTACCTATGGTCAACAGCAAAACCGCGAAGGAATAATGTGTACCTGGGTGGACACATCAATGCCAATTTAGGTCAGGCAGATTTTACCGAAATCAGTCTGGGTTACGTTTATAACTTCAATTTTAAGTAAAACGAAAACCTTCAGTATAAAAAAGCCCGCTTCTAAATTGAAGCGGGCTTTTGCTTTGAAATTATTTACAGCTATTCTTTTACCGAAAATTTAAAAGAAGTGGTAGTCTCGTATTTTTCTCCGGGTTTTAAAACCGTTGAAGGAAAATCAGCCTGATTTGGTGAATCAGGATAATGTTGGGTTTCTAAACAAAAACCACTTCGGTAGGCATAGGTACCTTCACCGTCTTTTTGTGTAAGGGTTCCATCCAGGAAATTCCCCGTGTAGAACTGAATCGCAGGCTCGGTGGTCATAATTTCCATAAATCTTCCGCTTTCGGGATCAAGAGCAGTAGCTGCTAATGTCATTTCTCCGCCGGTTCCATTTAAAATCCAGCAATGGTCATAGCCCAAGCCTTTTTTCAACTGATCGTCTTCGGCGTTGATTTCGGTTCCGATTTTCTTCGGTGTATTAAAATCGAAAGGAGTCCCAGCAACAGGTCGAAGCTCTCCGGTAGGGATTAAACCGGCATCAACCGGAAGGTACTGATCTGCATTGATCATCACTTCGGTATCCAAAATAGTCTTGTCAAAATCCCCGGAAAGATTGAAATACGAATGCTGGGTAAGATTTACCACAGTTGGCTTATCAGTCGTTGCTTCGTATTTCACCATCAGGGTATTGTCTGCCTGTAAGGTATAGGTTACGGTAGTTTCCAGATTCCCGGGATATCCCATATCCCCGTCAGGACTTAAATAGGTAAGTTTTAAACCTACATTATCGCCGTCTTTTACTTCTTCGGCATTCCAAACCACTTTATCAAAACCGGCAGTACCCCCGTGAAGACTGTTTTCACCATCATTCACCGGTAACTGATAGGTCTGACCTTCAAGTTCAAAAGTACCTTTGGCAATACGGTTTCCGTAGCGGCCAATGATTGCGCCGAAATAAGGCGAACCTTCCACATACTTATCCAGACTGTCAAATCCTAAAACCACATCCTGAAAAGTGCTGTCTTTACTTGGAGCCTTTAAGCTGGTGATGATCCCTCCGTAGGTAATGATATCTACCTGCATTCCGTTTGCGTTAACCAAAGCATATTTGGCTACCGGAATACTATCCTGAAACATCCCGAAATCAGATTTGGTGATCGATGCCTCTGGCATCTCCTCCACTACAGCTGTCTCGTCTTTTTTTGTCTCGTTTTTACAGTTAACTGCTGTAAACGCTATTCCCAAAACAACAGGAACGACCAGTAATCTTTTAATTATATTCATAAATGATAAAAGCTAAATTGTTAATTACATTCTATGCTGAAACAAGTGAAAATAAGCTTCATTGGCATTTAGTGTGTCTTTAAAGTCACGCACACGCGTTTGATCGTCTATTACCACCAGTTCAATACCTGCAATATCGGCAAAATCCTCCATAAACTCTGTCGTAACCGCCTGGCTGTACACGGTATGGTGCGCGCCACCCGCTAAAATCCAGGTTGTGGCAGCAATATCAAGGTTTGGCTTACAATCCCAAAGTACGCGTGCTACCGGTAAATGCGGCAGGTCAGCTTCCGGTTTAACGGCTTCCACTTCGTTGACAATAAGTCTGAAACGGTTACCCATATCGACCAAAGAAGCATTGATTGCAGGACCTTCGGGCGAATTAAAAACCAAACGCGCAGGATCTTCCTTTCCTCCTATTCCTAAAGGATGCACCTCACAACTCGGCTTTCCGTCTGCGATAGAAGGACAAATCTCAAGCATGTGTGATCCCAGAACGTATGAACCTTTTGGCGTAAAATGATAGGTATAATCTTCCATAAACGAAGTACCGCCTTCCATACCAATTGCCATTACTTTCATAGCGCGTACCAAAGCAGCAGTTTTCCAGTCACCTTCTCCACCAAAACCGTAACCATCAGCCATAAGACGTTGGGTTGCGATACCTGGCAATTGCTTCAGTTCACCTAAATTTTCAAACGTATCTGTAAAAGCACCAAAACCACCTTCCTCTAAAAAGGCACGAAGTCCCAATTCAATTTTAGCAGCCTCTACGAGTGAATCGCGCTGTGCGCCACCTTCCTTGATTTTATCGGCTAAATTGTATTCGGTTTCATAAGTTTTAAGCAGTGCTTCCAGATCTTCCTGCTTGATCTCGTTTATTTTAGCCACAATATCAGAAGAATCAAAACCGTTTACGGTAAAACCAAAACGCATTTGCGCTTCAACCTTATCCCCTTCGGTTACGGCTACTTCACGCATATTATCTCCTATACGGGCTACTTTAAGGTTTTGGAACTCATTCCATCCCAAAGCTACACGGGTAAAAATGCCGAGTTTTTGCTGAACACGGGCTTCCTGCCAGTGACCTACAACCACTTTACGCTTTTTACGCATACGCGACATCATAAAACCAAACTCCCGATCTCCGTGAGCCGACTGGTTTAAGTTCATAAAATCCATATCGATTTTATCCCACGGAATGGCCGCATTAAATTGCGTATGCAGGTGGCAAACCGGCTTGGTAAGCAGGTTAAGACCTTTAATCCACATTTTAGCAGGCGAAAAGGTATGCATCCATAAAATTAAACCGATACAGTTTTTGTTTCCGTTTGCTTCCAGACACAGGTCTGTAATTTCGTTTGGAGTTTTTACCAGGTCTTTGTAAACAATCTTTACCGGAATGTCTTTAGAGTTATTAAGACCGGCGGCTATTTCCTGAGAGTGGGCAGCCACCTGCTTCAGGGTTTCTTCGCCGTATAAATGTTGGGTTCCGGTTACAAACCAGACCTCTAAATGTTCAATAGTGTAATTCATAAAATAGGTTGTAGTCGTATTAATTTTATTAAGATGCTTTTCAGTTTAAGAGAAATAGATGTAGACCATCGCTACCATTGCACAGATCGCAATACCGGCGGGTTTTAGATATTTCCACGGAGTGATATCCACCTGACGGGTGTATTCCTCCAGATAATCGGTTTCACGTGGGTAGAATTTACTTACGCTAAATAAGATTCCCAGTACCAAAACAAAGATGATTCCCATAATGTGCAAGAAACTTGGGAAGGCTTCTTTAGCAATCACAGCCAGTTCTGAAGCGTCAGTAATACCTCCTGCTTCTGCAGCTGTAACCGCATTACCGGTGATGATGGGTTTGATCACGTAAAGGGTCACCAGATAGGTAACTACCGCAAAAACAATCGCAATATTGGCCGCTTTGCCGGAAACACGTTTTGAGAAATAACCTACCAAAATAATGGCAAGGATTGGCACACTAAACGAACCGTTAAGTTCCTGCAGGTAATTGAAAATACCTCCTTCAACGCCATAGAGCAAAGGAGCAATCATCATCGAAAATACAGCGAGTAAAGTACCGAAGATTTTACCGGCACGTACCACCTGCTTTTCTGAAGCGTTGTTGTTGAAATATTGTTTGTACAGGTCAAGACCAAAAAGGGTAACCGACGAGTTAAGAGCCGAGTTAAACGAACTCAAAATCGCACCAAAAAGTACCGCTGCAAAGAACCCTACAAAAGCAGTGGGAAGTACCGCTTTTACAAGCATAGGATAAGCCTCATCAGCATTGTCCAAATTTCCGTTGAAGTATTGGAAGGCAATGATACCCGGCAATACCACGATAATAGGACCTAAGATTTTTACAAAAGCAGCAAGACAAAGACCCTTTTGACCTTCAGCAAGGTTCTTGGCACCTAAAGCCCGCTGAATGATTGCCTGGTTAGTACCCCAATAGTAAAAGTTTACAATTAACATCCCGGTAAATAGAGTGGTCCACGGCACCGAAGAATTAGGCCCTCCCAGAATGTCAAACTTTTCAGGAAGGTTGGTGGTCAACACGTTCATACCCTCAATGACACTTCCGTCACCTACGGCCATCAATCCAAAAATAGGAATCAATAAACCTCCTACAATAAGACCTACGGCATTGATCGAATCGGAAACTGCAACGGCTTTCAATCCACCAAAAATTGCATACACCGAACCTATAAGGCCAATACCCCATACGGTTACCCAAAGGGCTGATTCAGGCGACATACCCATACGCTCGGGAAGATCAAACATCGTATTGATCGCCAATGCACCCGAGTATAATACGGTGGGAAGCATCGAGATCGCATACGCCATAAGGAACAGGATAGACACAATCGTTTTCGTAAGTTTTCCGTAGCGTTTCTCTAAAAATTGAGGAATGGTAGAAATACCTCCTTTCAAATATTTAGGCAAGAGCACAAACGCAGTAAAGACCATTGCAACTGCGGCAATAATCTCATAAGCAGCAATAAGAATACCTTCACTAAAACCTACACCGTTGGTACCGATGATCTGTTCGGTAGAGAGGTTAGTAAGCAGTAAAGATCCCGCGATTACCGGACCGGTAAGACTACGTCCTCCCAGGAAATACCCGTCTGAGGTGGTCTCATCGGTCGTACGCGACGCGAAATACGAAATAACCGCCACTAACAGTGTAAATGCGGCAAAAGTGATTAGTCCCATAATATGAAAATGTAAAAGGTTAAATTAAAAATTAGCAGCCCTGCCCGTAATAGGCATCTTTACCATGTTTACGCTCGTAATGTTTTTTGATCAAAGAATCCTTCAGTCTGGGTGCATTGGGATTAATTTGAAGCGTCAATTGCGCCATACGCGCGATTTCTTCAAGCACCTTGCTGTTGTAAACCGCTTTTGCCGCGGTTTCTCCCCAGGCAAAAGGTCCGTGGTTACCCAGCAAAACCATATTTACCTCGTTATAATCAAGATTGCGTTCCTTAAAGCAGTCCAAGATCTGAATACCTGTGTTGTGCTCATAATTACCCGCGATTAAATCGTCGTGCATAGGTGCAGCACAAGGTATGTCTGCCGTTAAATGGTCTGCGTGTGTGGTTCCAAATACCGGAATATCCATTTGTGCCTGTGCCCATGCGACAGAATAGGTAGCGTGGGTATGTGCAATACCTCCTATCTTTTCCCAGTGTTTGTAGAGATAGGCGTGGGTTTTGGTGTCTGAAGAAGGTCGCTTGGTTCCTTCAACGATTTCGTTATCAAAATCGACAATAACAATGTCTTCGGGCTTTAAGATTTCGTAGGGCACACCGCTGGGTTTTATGGCGAAAACTCCATTTTTACGGTCAACGGCGCTTACGTTACCAAAAGTGTAAATAACCAGACCTAAAGCGTCTAGTTCCATATTAGCCTCGTAGCACTCTTCTTTCAGGGATTTATACATGATGTTCTAATGTCTTTTTTGATTTTACAATTGAATTTTCAACGAAAGCACTCAGTGCCTCGTAGCGTTCCATCTGTTCTGAAAAAACCTCTAAATATTCCGGTTGGGGCTGATATTCAGCCTCATAATCACTTCCTAAAGTCTGGCTGGCAGTGATCACATCCGGATAAATACCTGCAGCTACAGCGGCATAAACAGCTGCTCCTAAAGCAGGCGCCTGATCTGAAGCTGCAACCTTGATGGGCACGTTAAGCGTATTTGCCAGCGATTGCATGATAAATTTAGACTTGCGGGCAACGCCACCAATACCTACAACTGTTTTGATCTCGATACCTTCATCTGCAAAGCGATCCATTATTTTCTTGGAGCCAAAGCAAATCGCGTTCACCAAAGCCTTAAAGATATGCGGAGCACGCGTACCCATATTGAGATTGGTAACTGCCGCTTCCAGTTCCTGATTGGCGTCTGGTGTTCTTCTTCCGTTGATCCAGTCTAAAGCAACCGGAATGGCTTCGTGATGCGGAATAGCCTCAGCGGCATCAGATAATTTTCTGATAAAGTCTGATTCTATTTCAGCTTTAAGTTTTTCTTTTTGTTCTGCGGAAAGTATATCTGAAGTCAGAACAAGGTTATCTATAGGCCAGCTCAAAACATCTTTAAACCAGGCCAATAAATCTCCAAAAGCCGACTGACCGGCTTCCAGACCTACAAGGCCGGGAATTACCGAGCCTTCAACCTGCCCGCAAATACCGCGAACGGTCTTATCTGCCGTAACTTCAGGAGCCGAAACGCTGATGTCACAGGTAGACGTTCCCATCACCCGAACCAGCGTATGCTCTTCAACCTTGGCACCTACTGCACCGGCGTGCGCATCAAAAGTACCCACGGCGATAACCGTATCTGTTGTAAGGCCTAATTTCTCAGCCCAGGCTGCGCTTAAGGTACCGGCAATCTCATCTGAGGTATAGGTTTCAGTATATAATCGATCTCGCAATTGCGCCAGATACGGATCTAATTTTCCTAAGAATTCTTCGGGTGGCAAGCCGCCCCAGCTCTCGTGCCACATCGCCTTATGACCCGCTGCACAACGACTGCGTTTAAAGTCGGCCAACGAAACATTATCAAGCAAGGTAAACGTCATCCAGTCGCAATGCTCCATCCAGGAATAAGCTGCTTTTTTTACAGCTTCGTCTTCACGGGCAACGTGTAGAATTTTCGCCCAAAACCATTCAGAAGAATAGATTCCGCCTTCATATTTGGTAAAGTCTTCACCTCCCCAGCTTCGGGCGAGGTCGTTGATTTCATTAGCTTCCTCAATAGCGGTGTGGTCTTTCCACAAGACCATCATGGCGTTGGGGTTTTCTTCGAACCCGGCAGTTAGCGCCAGCGGAATTCCATCCTGATTAACAGGAATTGGAGACGAACCGGTGGTATCTATACAAATTCCTTTTACCGCTTCGGCTTCTACCCCACTTCGGGAAACAACTGCTTTTATCGTAGCTTCCAAACCTTCCAAATGATCTAAAGGATGTTGACGAAAACGATTTTCTGAAGCGTCACAATACAAACGCTCTTTCCAGCGCTTGTAATAACTAACTTCAGCTTCGATTTCCTGACCGTTAGATGCATCAATCAAAACTGCTCTAACCGAATCTGAGCCGTAATCCAGACCTATAACATATTTTTTCATAAACTAAACTGCTGTTATCTGACAAATCTACTATTTTCAAATTAAAAATGTAAAAGATACATTTAAAATAATTTTAACTATTTTCTTAAAAGTCTGCATTTAACAAACGCACACCATAAATTCCTGAGGTCCTGGAGTTGGGAGCCGCCTCAAAACGCACATTTAAAATTTCGCTTTTTGCAACAAGGTCGTCGGGTAAATCATAATCTACTTCGAAGAACGAATTGCCCTGCGTCCCATCAAATTGAGGAGATGCGATCACCTGCCCGTTTACCAAAATATCGAACTTCCTTCCCGCATCTTTACCGTAATAGGTAATGCGCAAGGTTTTAGCCAAAGCATCTTTGTTTCTCAAATCATAACTGAACCAACCCGTCGCATCGCGCCAGTGGCGGTTTTGATGCACACCGCTGTTAGAATCTTTAGAATCAAAACCATGATCAGACTCGGGTTGCTGCTCGCCCGGAGCCACATAATCAAGCGTGATTGATCTCAGATAGGCTTCGGCCTTTTGCTGCTCCTCGAGTTTGCGCTGCATTTCGGCAAGACTTTCAGGAGTTTCGGTTTTAAAATAAATGGTGTAGCGCTTTTCGTGAATGTTGTAAAATGGCTGAAGCACCAAATCCTTATATGCATCAGGATACAACAATTGCGAAGCGGTAAATTGTAAAGTTTTACCGGCAATGGGCTTGATCTGGTCAAGCATTGATTCGCCGGCTTTTGAAACAAATGTGGGCGATTCAGTCAAAGGCAAAAACGGGCCGTTAGCAATATGACCGCCACGACTATCGTCAGCAAACATTCCCTTCTGATCTTCATCTCCGGTCACAGCCGCCAAAACCAGCGGGCCATACTTTACCGAAACATAGCCTGATTCATCCGGGATTTGCTCGAGACTGAGATGCATAGGCATTTCCATCCTGATGCGATCGCCGTTTTTCCATTTGCGTTCTAAAGCAATATAGCTTCCGGGCTTGGCTTCAAGCTCCTGAAGCTTTCCGTTTACATAAACTTTTAAAGCCCCTGCTGCCACCCATTCCGGATAGCGCAACATCAGCGTTCCTTTGGTTTTCTTTCGGCTTTGCCAAATCAATTCTGTAAAATCAGCTTCCGGGAACCGGGTTTCCTGTTTTAAGGAAGCCTGTTTTTCTTCCCATTTCACTTCAGAAGGAATAAACAGGTTTACATAAAGCTTGTCTTCCGCTTTTGCGTAAATGAGTTCGTTGTACTTGGTATGATTTTCCATCCCTGAGCCTACGCAGCACCAGAAACTGGTTTCAGGCTGCGAGTACACGCGGTAATGCCCGGGGCGCATGGGGGTAAAATACACAAAACCACCCTCGGGATTCTGAGTGGATAAAATGTGATTGTATAGAGCTCGCTCGTAAAAATCGATATAATTTTCCTCTGCCGTGTCTTCAAATAAGAGCTTGCTGAGTTTAAGCATATTGTAGGTATTGCAACTCTCAGGCCCCTGCTCGCTGCTCATCACCGAAGAAAAATCATCAACAGGATTAAAATGTTCCCGAACGCTGTTTCCGCCGATGCTCAGACTGCGTTTTTCAGTCACGTTATCATAAAAATTGGACGCGGCATCGTGGTATTCTTTATCTGCTTCCAATTGATTGATGCGCTCAAAACCGATGAATTTCGGGATTTGAGTGTTGGCGTGCATTCCGGTTAGGATGTCTTCATCAGCTGCTAGTGGCTCCAACAATGCCAGTTGGGAAAAGTCTTTAGCGAGTTTCAAGTACTTTTTATCGCCGGTAATCGCATAGACTTCAGCAAAAACTTCGTTTAGGCCGCCGTGTTCGGAGCGCAGCATATTCTGAATTTGTTCCTGAGAAAGATTTTCAGTGATGCCCATAAACCAATCAGTCAAATCGATCAACATGTCTTTTGCAATTGGAATTTCGGCGTGCAGCCACGCGTCTTTGAGTCCGTTGAAGGTCTTGTGAATATTGTACAAAGGCACCCATTTGTTATTCAATCCAAAGCTTGATGCATTGATTTTTCCGGCTTTAATTTCATCCCATAGCTGCTTACTTCCGGGAATTCCGCCCACGTAACCATTACCGTTTGCCTGTTGTGCTTTTTGTAATTCGGTAAGCGCATAGTCTAGCAACTCTTTAGCTTCAAGATCGCCGGTAGACGCGTAATACATAGACAAGGCAGACAGGTAATGTCCTGCAGTATGCCCGTCAAGACCGGTATTTTCCCAGTTGGTATAAGATTCGGCTTTAGGCTCGAGACCGGCTTCGCGTAAAAAAGGTGCAAGCAGGCGATCTGCCTCTAAATCTTTGATGTATTCAAAATCGGTTAAAGCGGCTTCTTTAAAAACGCCTGAAGTAACCTCAACCTGATTGAGCGGGAATAAATCAACGCTTTGCTGCGCCGAAAGACCCCAACTCCATATTCCTAATACTGCAAGTATTTTTTTCATATTAATCTACTATTTTAATATTTAAACCCGGCCAGCCTGTATCGTCCCAAGAGAGCTGAGCGATTTGCAGTTTTGGCTTCGCATTATCCTGCGCATCGTATGCGTGGAAAATGATATAATCTTTGTCATCAAAGGTATAGGCAGCGTTGTGCCCAGCTCCATACCAGTTCGCATTGCCTTCAAGGATAAGGGTTCCACCACCTGCGTTAAGGCTTTTGCCTTCCCGGTCAACATAGGGACCGGTTGCCTTTTTAGAACGGCCCACGACAACTTTATAGGTGCTGTTTTCTCCCCGGCAACACAAATCCCAGGATAGAAACAGGTAATACCAACCGTTCTTTTTAAAGATAAACGGAGCCTCAAGAGCCGCATCACCCGGGTTATCGTCTGCCAACTCAAAAGAGCGTTCTCTTCGTGCAATCGTGTACCATTCCTGAGGTTTTGCGATTGATTTTAAGTCGTCAGCAAGTTTGACCATTTTGAGGCCTTCCCAAAAACTTCCAAAAGCCAGCCAGGGCGTTCCTTTTTCATCAATGATCAAATTGGGATCAATGGCATTCCACAAATCCCGGTTGGGAATCGACTGAATTACTATTCCCTGATCTTCCCACTTATAGGCAGGATCGTTTGCATCTAATGTTGAATTTATTGTCAGGCCTATAGCTGATGTATTTTTCGCGAATGCGGAAACCGAATAATACAAATAGTATTTCCCGTTATGAAAACTGATGTCTGGAGCCCAGATATGATTGTTAAAATCCTGAGCAACCTCATCTGCCCAAACCGGCTCTTCCTGAAAAACCTGAGGCTGGCGTTCCCAGTTCTTCAAATCTGATGAACTGAAAACCGATATTCCCCTACCGGTACTAAACAGGTAAAACGTATTTCCCTCTTTAATCATTACCGGATCATGCACCCGTATGTCCTGAGCAAAAAAGCTTCCGTTGATTAGGAATACTAAAAGTGCAAGGTGCTTTTTCATTTATATTACGGTTGAATTCCCTCTGAGGTCATCACAATACGTTTGATGCTTCCGTCTTCATTGTAATACAGGCGATCTACACATACCGAACGATGATAACTACTTCCGTGAATAGGAATGCTCCCGTTATGATAAATAAAATACCAGTTGCCTTCAAACTCAATAATAGACTGGTGATTGGTATTGCTATTGCCGGCCACTTCATTTAAAATCCCTTTAAACTCCCAGGGACCGGTAACGGATTTAGACATCGCATAAGCTATTTTCTCAGGAAAGTCATACGCGTAAGACAGGTAATACCAATCGCCGCGTTTGTGGATGTAAGGAGCTTCGGTAAACTTGGGAAGATCAACGGTATGGATAGGACCGTCCATTTCAATCATAGTGTCTTTCAGCTTAATATATTTACAAACCCGATTACCCCAATATAGATACGGCGTGCCATCATCATCGATGAAAACGGTAGGATCGATATCGTCCCATCTTATATCAGTTTGCGTCGTCATATCATTTGTGATGAGCGCTTTACCAATGGCATCTTTCCAGGGTCCTTCCGGGCTGTCTGCCACGGCTACTCCTATAGCCTTTCCGGGTTTTGAATCATTATGCTCTGCGGTCACAAACCAGTAGAACTTACCATCCTTTTCAACAACCTCAGAAGCCCAGGCTGAATGAATAGCCCAATCAAAATCACTTGGTTTTAATGGAACGGGATGCTCCTTCCAGTTGACCATGTCGTCTGAAGAATACAGCAGCCACTCATCCATAATATAGCGCTCTTCATTTTCCGGCGCCTGATCGTGCCCGACATACAGATAGACCCGGCCGTTATGAACAAAAGCTGCGGGATCAGCCGTGTATTTATTGGTAATGATGGGATTGTTAAACGAACTTTCAAGTTCTTTAAAAAGTTCTTCCCCCCGCTCAGGATCCTGAGCTAAAGCGTTGTCAGACAACACAAAACACAGATATGAAAAAAATGCTATTCTAAGACTTTTGATCATAAGTCTCTATTTGATTTGTTGCTACGCTTTTAGTTTGCTTCAAGAACCACTACCGAAAACGGTGGTAACTCTACTTCAAGAGTTCCGTTTTTAAGCTTGAATTTTTTGAATTGTTCAGGCTGAATTTTTTCCGGCGACTCAAATGTGTTGTGATCTTCAAGTGTTTTTGAAGTTAGAATTGTTGCGCTGATATCTTTCAGTTTTAAAGCACCTACGGCTACGCTAACAGTATTTGATTTTTTAGAATCGATATTCACCAAAGAGATGTGAACCTTTCCTGCTGCATCTTTTGAAGCCGAAGCATTTACTGCCGGAAGCTTTTCACCATTAAACTCAAAGTCTGGCGTATTCAATTCGATAGGAATAAGCTGCGCATCCTGATGCACGTTGTACATTTTCATCACATGATAGGTAGGAGTCAGGATCATTTTCTCACCTTCGGTAAGAATAACCGCCTGAAGCACATTTACAACCTGAGCCAGATTGGCCATTTTCACACGTCTTGCATGATTGTGAAAGATGTTTAAAGTCATACCTGCAATCATCGCATCACGCATCGTATTCTGCTGAAATAAGAAGCCGGGATTGGTATCTTCCATAACATCATACCAGCCGCCCCACTCATCAACGATTAAGTCTACCTTGCCTTTAGGATCGTACTTATCCATGATTTCAACATGCTTGGTAATGAGTTCTTCCATTAACCAGGCCTGCTCCATAGTTTTAAAATACTGGTCTTCCGAAAAGCCTACAGAAGGTCCTTTTGCATTCCAGTCTATCACAGAATAATGGTGTAAAGCAACACCTTGCAGCAGGTTATGCGGAATGTCGCGCATCAAAACTTCCGTCCAGTGATAATCGTCGTTGCTGGCACCTGAAGCTATTTTATACAAACCGCCTTCTAGACCGGCATCAGACATAAAAGTGGCATATTTACGGTAGATATCAGCATAATATTCTACTCGCATATTTCCACCACAACCCCAGGCTTCGTTTCCTACACCCCAGTATTTTACACCCCAGGGCTTTTCACGGCCGTTTTCCTTTCGCCAATCGGACATTGGGCTGATTCCGTCAAAATTCACGTACTGCACCCAGTCAGCCAGTTCCTGTACTTCACCACTCCCCACGTTTCCGGCCAGGTAAGGTTCTGCTCCAAGCTCTTCGCAGAGATTTAAAAAGTTATGCGTACCAAAGCTGTTATCTTCGGTCACATTACCCCACCAGGTATTTACGATTGTAGGCCGCTCGCTTTGTGGCCCTACCCCGTCCTTCCAGTGATAGGTATCTGCAAAACAACCGCCCGGCCATCTCAGGTTGGGAATCTTCAAATCTTTTAAAGCATTGATAATGTCATTACGAACACCCTCTGTATTGGGAATATTACTTTTTTCGCCCACATAGAGACCGTCGTAAATACACCGTCCCAGATGCTCTGCAAAATGACCGTAAATATTTTTGTCAATTACGGGAGCTTCGTCTGATGGATTGAGTGATACTGTAGCCTGAGCCAAAGTGATCAGCGGAGTCAAAAAAAGAAGAAAAACCGGAAGAATACGGGTAGTACGTAACATAGAGTTTATTTTTTTAAATAAAACGTTTGCGCTATTGAAGCTTTGTTTTAAGTGTTAATTTCACATTTAACAAATTAAGGTAAAATTTTCTTAAAATCAAACCTACTTTTGAATATTTATGAAAACACAAAAGCCAGTAAGGGCCTAAACTGTGTAATCCACATTTGTTAATTAATTTTATATTTGTTAAAAAATTAAAATGTTAAGCAGCTATTCAACCGCAGATAAAGTGCTTCTGGCTCTGGACTGCATCATCTTTGGATTTGACCAGCATCAACTTAAAATCCTGCTTATTCAAAGAGACTTTGAACCTGAAAAAGGAAAATGGTCACTTATAGGAGGCTTTCTAAAACGCACCGAAACTCTGGATGATGCTGCAAAACGCATTCTCAATCACCTCTCCGGTCTTGATGACATCTATTTGGAACAGCTGTATACCTTTAGCGAAGTAGATCGCGATCCCGGCGAGCGCACACTTTCTACCGCATATTATGCCCTGATTAATAGTGAGGATCACAAACTTCTGGAAGACGGCGACTATACTGCAAAATGGTTTGACATTAAAGAGGCTCCCAACCTGATTTTTGACCACAATGAGATGGTACAAAAAGCAATCCTGAGATTACGCCGCAGGGCGGTGAGTAAACCTATTGGTTTTGAATTACTGCCTGAGAAATTCACGATGCTGCAATTGCAGAAACTTTATGAAGCCATTCTGGACGTCGAATTGGACAAACGCAACTTTATCAATAAAGTAAATGCGCTTGATATTCTGGTTAAACTCGATGAGAAGGATATGACTTCCTCCAGAAAAGGCTCTTACCTCTATCAGTTTGATAAAGAGAAGTACGACCAAAAGATCGAGGAAGGTTTTACCTTTAAAATCTAGTGTAATTGAGGCGTTAAGACTCCTCTTCCATTAGGTATTCATTAACAATCTGTGCGTTATAGCCCCGGTTATCTTAATTAAATCCCAATTTTAATCCTTTTGTATAAGAATTTCCTCATTCTTTTAAACAAAGAATTAAATTTGAGAGTTGATCGGCTTATAACCACATATGGATGCAGTAAAATCTACTTTCAGTATAAAAGATCTGGAATGCTTTGGAGGTGTGAAAGCGCACACCATACGTATGTGGGAGCGCAGGTATAATCTTTTGGAACCCAAGCGTACCGACACCAATATTCGATATTACGATCTGGCCGATCTGCAAAAACTACTCAATGTCACGTTTCTGCTTCAGCACGACTATAAAATTTCTAAAGTAGCAGAACATTCAACCGAAGAGATTGCTCATCTGGTTCAGGAATTCCTTAAGAAAAACCGGCTTGGCTCTAATTATCACGCTATTAGTTCGTTTAAAATAGCGATGATGAATTTTGATCACCATTTGTTTACCAAAACGTTTAATACGCTTTCGGAGAAAATGGAGTTTAGAAAGATATTTTTTCAGGTATTCATCCCGCTTCTTGAGGAGATTGGCCTGCTTTGGCAATCCAACGCCATAAACCCGGCACACGAGCATTTTATTTCCAATCTTATACGTCAAAAAATGCAGGTAAAGATTGAAAGTTATAGTGCCAACAACAAGAGTACGAGTTCTAAAACCTTTGTTTTATTTCTTCCTGAAAATGAAATCCACGATCTGGGACTTATATTCCTCAATTACGAAGTAGCCGCAAAAGGCTTCAAATACATTTATCTAGGTCAAAGTATTCAGACCGAAAGTTTAAAATATCTGGTAAGCGCACTGCCCGATGCTCATTTTGTGAGTTATATGACCATAAATAGCAACGGGATTAGTATTGCTGAATTTGCCCGGCAATTCAACCGGGATGTAGAAAGCGATAAAGTACCTCTATATTTGTTAGGTCGCCTCATTCACGAAGAAAATCAGGCAGATATGCCTTCAAATGTAAAACTCATTAAAACCATTGAAGCGTTTCAGACGCTTTTAAATTAATACAAATCATGCCAAAAAAGATTGCTGTTTTAGGATCAGGATTTTCAGCTCTGGCTGCCTCTGCTTATCTGGCTAAAGCCGGTCACGATGTTCATATTTACGAGAAAAACAGTTCTGCCGGAGGGCGCGCGAGACAATTAAAAAGGGAAGGCTTTACTTTTGACATGGGCCCTTCCTGGTACTGGATGCCTGATGTCTTTGAACGCTTTTTTCAGGATTTTGGCAAGTCGGCCTCAGATTATTACAGTCTGGAGAAACTGGGCCCTGCCTATAGGGTATATTTTGGCCCCGGTGACTACATCAGTATTCCCGACACCCTGGAGAAAATAAAATTGATTTTCGAACAGGAAGAACCCGGAAGCGGTGCAAAACTGCAGCGCTTTATAGACGAAGCCGGCAAAAACTACGATGTGGCCATAAAAGATTTGGTATACAGACCGGGAGTTTCCCCTCTTGAGCTGGTTACACCGGCAACCATAAAAAAAATAGGAAGCTTTTTTAGCACCATAAGTAAAGACGTACGCAAATCATTTAAAAACCCAAAGCTTGTACAAATTTTGGAGTTTCCGGTATTGTTTCTGGGTGCTAAACCACAGGATACCCCGTCTTTTTACAGCTTTATGAATTACGCTGATTTTGGGATCGGAACCTTTCATCCTAAAACCGGTATGCACGCCGTTGTAGACGCTATGACCAGTCTGGCGACAGAACTGGGAGTTACCTTCCATTTTAATAGTGAAGTGAGTCGCATTCGTACCCAGGGCAATAAGGCTATAGGTATTGAAGTCAACAATAAATCAGTTGAAGCAGATGTTGTTTTAAGCGGGGCAGACTACCATCATACGGAGACCCTTCTGCCTCAAAAACTGAGACAGTATTCTGAAAAATACTGGGAAAGCCGGGTATTTGCCCCTTCTTCTCTCCTGTTTTATGTAGGTTTTGATAAGAAAGTTGAAAACGTTGATCACCATACCTTATTTTTTGATGTGGACTTTGAGCAACACGCACGGGATATTTACGATAATCCCGAGTGGCCAGACGAACCCTTATTTTACGCAAACTTCCCTTCAAAAACAGACGCTACTATGGCTCCGGAAGGAAAAGAAGCCGGCTTTTTTCTGATTCCGCTTGCTCCGGGTCTGTATGATTCACAGGAATTACGTGATACCTATTTTGATATCATCCTAACCAGACTTGAGAAGATCACCAATCAAAAGCTCAAAAAAAATATTATATTTAAAGAGTCTTTTTGTGTAAATGACTTTGTAGAAGTATATCATTCCTATAAAGGTAACGCCTACGGGATGGCCAATACGCTGCTTCAAACTGCATTCTTAAGACCTAAGTTAAAGAGTAAAAAAGTTGCTAATTTATATTTCACCGGTCAATTAACAGTTCCGGGACCCGGAGTACCTCCTGCTTTGATTTCGGGAAAACTTACAGCAGGTTTAATTACCAAAAAGAACAATTGAAAAAGAATGAAACAAATTTTTGACAACGTATCCCTTTCCTGTTCAGAAACCGTAACGCGCTCCTACAGCACTTCGTTTTCTACGGCTACTCGCATGCTCTCGCCGGGCATACGTCAGGACATTCACAACATTTACGGTTTTGTACGCTTTGCTGATGAAATCGTCGATACCTTTCACGATTACGATAAAGAAACTCTTTTTAAGCGTTTTGAAATCGATCTCGAAAACGCCCTTACCGATCGCATAAGCCTAAACCCGATTCTCAATTCTTTTCAGAATACCTATCACAAATATGGAATTGAAAAACATCTGGTAGATGCGTTTATGAACAGTATGCGTCTTGATCTAAGTAAAAACAAATACCTTACCGAAGAAGAATACAAAAATTACATTTACGGTTCTGCAGATGTGGTAGGCCTTATGTGCCTTACCGTTTTTGTAAAGGGTGATCGCCAGAAGTATGAAGAACTCAAAGATTGCGCGATGAGTCTGGGTTCTGCTTTTCAAAAAGTAAACTTCTTACGCGATCTCAAGGCAGACCACGAAGAATTAAGTCGCACCTACTTTCCCAACACCAACCTTAACGAACTTGACGAAGCTTCAAAACAACGTATCATAACAGAAATTGAGGCCGATTTTGCTAAAGGACTCGCGGGGATTTGTAAATTGCCGGTAGAAGCAAAATTTGGGGTTTACACCGCTTACCGCTATTACAAAAAGCTGTTGAGTAAACTTAAAAACACCCCTTCGCTGGAAATTAAAAACGCACGTATACGAGTTCCTAACTATGTAAAAGCATCATTGCTGGCGCGCAGTTATGTGAAATACAGATTAAATCTTATATAAAATGCAGGCATTACTTTGGATTGCTGTTTTTGTACTTACCTTTTTTATCATGGAGTTTATGGCGTGGTTTACCCATAAATACGTAATGCACGGGTTTCTCTGGGTATTACACCGAGACCATCATCATAAAGACCATGGTTCCTGGTGGGAACGCAACGACTTCTTCTTTATTTTCTATGCCCTTATAAGCATAGGTTGTTTTTTGCTTTGGCAATATGAAAATGTATGGATTGGACTGCCCATCGGACTGGGTATTTTTGCCTACGGGGTAACCTACTTTATGGTTCACGATATCTTTATACACCAGCGTTTTAAACTTTTTAGAAACGCAAACAACTGGTACGCAAAAGGCATCAGACGGGCGCACAAAATTCACCACAAACACCTGGGCAAGGGAGATGGTGAATGTTTCGGGATGCTCATTCCTCCGCTTAAATACTTTAAAAGGTAGATGAGTTTTCTCACCGCGCACTGGAAATACCTGTGCTTTGCAAACTATGCAATCGATCCCGCGATCTTAGAGCCTTATCTTCCTCCTCATACCGAACTCGATTTTTTTGAGGGGAAGTGTTACGTAAGCCTGGTGGGATTCTTATTTGATGATGTTAAGCTTAAAGGAATTCCCATCCCGTTTCACCGCAGTTTTGAAGAGATCAACTTACGCTTTTATGTACGGTATAAGGATGGAAACATCTGGAAGCGCGGTACGGTATTTATCTCTGAAATTGTGAACAAACCGGCCATTGCCTGGGTTGCAAACACTTTGTATAACGAAAAATACAGTGTTTATAAAATGCATTACAAACATGATCTTACCAAAGAAGAAAACTTTTTTAGCTACGGCATACATCTGGAAGATCACTGGAATTTAATGCAGGTCGCCACATCCCCTGAAGCTAAAAGCTACGATCCTAAAGGGATTACAGCCTTTATCACAGAGCATTTTTGGGGTTACAGCAAAAAATCAGATACCCAAACCTGGGAATATGAGGTCAAACACCCGCTGTGGAAAAGCTATGACATACTCGATTACGAGATTGTTTTTGATTTCGAAAGGTTTTACGGTGAAGCGTTTAGCGATCTCTCTACCCGGGAACCCGATAGCATTCAATGTATGGACGGCTCTGCTATTAGCATCGAAGGCAAAAAGCTTATCAAAAACTAATTACCGTAAATCGGTAATCAAGCGGGTCGAGAGCTTCAAACAACTGCGGAAGCAAATCTGCTCCGTATTCTGCATAAAACTCCGAGAAATTGAACACCCGCTCCTGTAAATTCTGAGCCGGAAAGAGTTCGTTTTGAATCAGTGTAAAGCGTTGTACGTGATCGCTTAACTTTCGCTTTTGAGCTTTCAGCAGGCGTTTCTCCAGATTATCTAGCCCTTTTAATTGTTTTACTTCCTGAGCTTTTACAGCTCCTAAAAAGGATTTATCGGTTTGCTCTGCGAGTTCGTATAAAGCTTCAAACTGCTTTACCAAATGTTGTTTTTGAGGCGAAAAATCAATGTCGATATTCGAAATTTTACGAATTTTTCGATTGACCAGGTCATTTTGACTCAGGAACAATTCGTTTAGACTTATATCCAGTTTTTCGAGTTTTTCCTTCTGCTTTTCTGTAATTAACAAGGCTGAATTACGCAACATCAGCATTGGGAAAGTCACCCCTACAGCATCAAAATAAGTTTTGAGCTCCAGCCAGTATGCGATTTCTCCTCCACCGCCTATGTATGCCAGATTCGGCAAAATCACTTCCTGATAAAGCGGACGCATAATCACGTTAGGACTGAAAGCTTCCGGTGTGGATTGCAATTTTTCTAAAAGCTCAGCTTCCGAAAACTGAAGCTCGGTATCGTTTACAAAATAGCTTCCGTCCTGCTTAATGATACGTTCGCGAAGACCTTCCGCCAGGTAAAATAAATTGATTTCCCGGGCATTCACCTGTACCGAATACCCATTTTCCTCTAATTTTTCAGCCTGAGTAGATACCAGGTCAAAGGCTTTCTGCTCCAGCAATTCCTGCTTCATATAAGGCGCAAAAACTGCTTTTAAATCGTGATCGTTTCCATCTACAATCACCAGACCGTATTCGCCAAAAAGCCGGTGCGCTAAAAATCGCGTAGCATCAGCCAGATTATCTGTTTTTAAATAAGCCGTTTCAAAAAGCTGAGCCAGTTCCTGAGCAATGCGTGTAGTTCCCAATTCTGCCTGCAAACGCTCGTAAACAGCGTCAAGGCCGTCGTTGTTTAGCGCACCAACGGCACCTTTGTCATTATCTGTGATATCTTCCCGGTTCCATTGTATTTTCTTACCGTGAAGTCTGAAGTAATTGATTTCGTCAAAATCGTGGTCTTCTGTCGCCATCCAATACACCGGCACAAAATTCGAATCAGGGTAAGTTTCTTTTAGCTTTCGCGAAAGCGTAATGGTGCTGATAATTTTATACATAAAATAAAGCGGTCCGGTAAACAGATTGAGCTGATGCCCGGTCGTGACAGTATAGGTATTGGGCAAGGCCAAAAGATCAAGCGCCTCCTGAGTTTCAGCCATCTGCTCAAAACCTGCATATTGATTTCGCAAAGCGGAAACCAAAACCTTACGATTTTCATTAGAAAATTTCTTTTGTTCAATCTGAGCTTTAAAATTTTCCAGCGTAGGGAACTGCCCATAAAACCCCGAAAGATTCTCATCCTGATTCAAATAATCACAAATAAGCTTTGAAAAATAACCGGTGTCTGAATAGGGAATTTTATGCGTGGACATGTACTGTTTTTTACAGGGTAAAATAATACGAATAGGGTGTTAACAGCCCCAAATTTACGTTAATTCGCACAGATGACTTCGCTCTAATTTTAGTAGTTTTAAAGCTTCTAAAATACAATGCAGATGATTCGATCCTTTTTCCTCCTGTTCACCTTTACGTGCACGATTCTTTCGGCACAAAACCTTCAAAGTCCGTCTGATTTTTTAGGCTATGAGATTGGCACCGAATTTACCCGGCACGCCAATGTTGTTTCCTATTTTAAGCACGTAGCAGAGCAGTCTGACTGGGTTACTTATCAGGAATATGGAAAAACAAACGAACGCAGACCCCTTACCTATGCCGTGATTTCAACACCTGAAAATTTGGCCAATCTGGAGACCATTCGCACCAATCAGTTAAAAAATGCCGGTGTAGAAAATGGTACAGCCACTCCTGACAAGGCCATAGTTTGGCTTAGTTATAATGTACACGGTAATGAGGCCAGCAGCACCGAGGCTTCGATGCTTACCCTTTACGACCTGATCACCACAAAAAAAGAATGGCTAAAAAACACCGTAGTAATCATAGATCCCTGTGTAAATCCCGATGGAAGAGATCGTTATGCTAACTGGTACAATCAAGTTAAATCCAGCCCTTACGACACCAACCCTGATGCGATTGAGCACAATGAGCCCTGGCCTGGTGGTCGTCCCAATCATTATCTTTTTGACCTAAACCGCGACTGGGCCTGGGCGACACAGATTGAAACCCAACAGCGTCTCAAAGTATATAATCAGTGGATGCCGCATATTCACGTAGATTTTCACGAACAGGGCATTAACGAACCCTATTATTTTGCGCCTGCTGCAGAACCTTTTCACGATATCATAACTCCGTTTCAACGGGATTTTCAAACTCAAATAGGTGCCAACCACGCCAAATACTTTAACAAAAACGGTTGGTTGTTTTTTACCCGGGAGCGTTTTGACCTGCTGTATCCCAGCTATGGCGATACCTACCCTACCTACACGGGTGCGATTGGAATGACTTACGAGCAGGCCGGTAATGGCGGTGCGGGTCTGGGTATTAAAACATCAGATGGCGAAGTACTCACCCTGGTAGATCGTGTGCAGCATCATTTTACTACCGGAATTTCAACTGTGGAAATTGCCTCTCAAAATGCCAAAAAACTGAATACGGAATTCAAAAAATACTTCAGTTCTCCTGATGTGGCGTACAAAAGCTTTACCCTTAGCGGCGAGGCCGATCATTTGCAGGCGTTGGCCGATTTGTTTGACATTCACGGAATCAGCTATCAATTTACCGGAAAAGGTAAAACCAGCGGTTACAACTATACCTCCCAGAAAGACGAAAGCCTTTCTTACGACCGGGCGCTTGTTGTAAGTACCGACCAGCCTAAAGGAAAACTGGTTCACGTCTTGCTTGAACCTGAAGCCGCACTTTCGACTCCCTTAACCTATGATATTACTGCCTGGAGCTTGCCTTACGCTTATGGACTTAATGCGGTTGCAAGTAGTTCTGCCGGCTCATCTACTGCAGATTCAGCAGTAAATGCAGTTTCCAATACGGCAAATACTAATTCTGCCGGATATATAAGCAAATGGAACAGTATGCAGGATGCACGTTTCTTGGCCGCCATGCTGAAAGAAAACATAAAAGTACGTTTTAGCGAAAAAGCATTTCGTCTTGAGAATAAAGACTACCCGGCAGGAAGCCTGGTGATTACGCGAAGCGACAATATGAATCATTCAGCATTTGATCAGAAACTGGTTGAGATCGCTAATGAATTCGAACGAAGATTAACGCCATCTTCAACGAGTTTTGCCAGCGCGGGGCCGGACTTTGGTTCGCCAGACGTCAAACTCATCAATAAAGCTAAAATCGCGATGCTCACTGGCGAGCAGACGAGTTCGTTAAGCTACGGTGCCACCTGGCATTTCTTTGAGCAACAATTAGACTACCCGGTGACTTCAATTCGCGCAGACGAATTTAGCCGCGTCAATCTTAATGATTACGATGTGCTGGTGATGCCTGACGGAAGGTATTCGCTTTCAGACGAAGCCTTAGACCAAATAAGAAGCTGGGTTCGCTCCGGTGGAAATGTGGTTGCCATACGCGGGGCACTTAGAGCTTTTGCAGACCAGGACGGTTTCAGTCTTAAAAAAGCTGAGGATTCTGAAGAACATGCGGAAGATTCAATCGCTGCAAAGCTAATTCCCTATAAAGACCGCGAAATGCAAAGCTCAAAAGATCTTATAAGCGGAAGCATTTTTGAAACTCAGGTAGACAACTCGCATCCATTGGCTTTTGGCTATGACGACACCTATTACAGTTTAAAAATTGGAGATCAGGCTTATCAATTACTCGATGCCGGTTATAATGTGGCCTATCTGGGCGAAAACCCTAAAAATGTTTCGGGCTTTGCGGGTGCCGATGCCCTTACCGGTTTAAAAAACTCCCTGATTTTTGGTCAGGAACCTATGGGACGCGGTAGTCTGATATATCTGGCCGATGATCCGTTATTTCGCGCCTTTTGGGAAAATGGAAAGCTCTTTTTTGTAAACGCTCTGTTTATCGCTAATCCTTCATCGTATAGAAATTAATTTGCCGTGAATTTTATAGAACTCAAAATACTTGAAAGTATCATTTTTTTGGCCGTGTTGCTGCTTATTCGCTACATGGTTTCCAAACTTATTATAAGACGCTATCTGCGTGCGAATTTTGATATTACCCGAAAGCAGATTACCATAAAAGTACTTAACATCCTATTTTTTGTGGTCCTGGGTTTTTCTCTGGCAATGATCTGGGGACTTAAAGGAGCAGATGTTATTGCAGGTATTGGCTCTATTTTGACCATTTTAGGAGTTGCTTTTTTTGCACAATGGTCGTTACTGAGCAACATCACTTCGGGACTTATTCTCTTTTTCAATCATCCGCTAAAAATTGGGGATTATGTCGAAATTGTAGATAAGGATTTCCCGATGGCCGGTCGCGTAGAAAACATTACACTATTCTTTTTGCACCTGCGGAATAAGGACAATCACGTCTATACGCTTGCCAATACCATAGTTACTCAAAAAACCATGCGCATTATGAAGCCCGAAGAGTTTTTTGAAGAAAACCCAATAGAAAAAGAGGACGACGGCGAAGCAAACCGTTCTCAAATAGAAGATTAACCTGTTTACGCCTTTAAAATGATCCAAAAAATCACTGTCCTGTTACTCGTTGCCTGTGCTTTTACAGCCTGCAAAACCGAAACAAAAACCGAAACAAAAACCGAAGAATTCCAATCAGACTTTGAAGTAAGTTATGAAGCATACACCTTAGATAACGGGCTCACGGTAATTCTGCATCAGGACACCTCAGATCCTGTGGCAGCGGTTGCACTTACCGCGCACGTGGGCTCTGCCCGTGAGAAAGAAGGACGTACCGGTTTTGCTCATCTCTTTGAGCACCTCCTGTTTTTAGAATCTGAAAACCTGGGTAAAGGCGGTCTTGATAAACTAAGCGCCCGTGTAGGTGGCAGCGGAGCTAATGGATCGACCAACCGGGATCGTACCAATTACTTTCAGACCGTACCCAGCGACGCGCTGGAGAAGATGATTTGGGCCGAAGCGGATAAGCTGGGCTATTTCATCAATACGGTAACTGAACCGGTTTTGGCCAAAGAAAAGCAGGTGGTTAAGAACGAAAAGCGTCAGAGCTACGATAACCGTCCGTACGGGCACGAGCGCTATGTGATTCATAAAAATCTATATCCTACAGATCATCCGTACAACTGGCAGGTGATTGGTTCGCTTGAAGATTTGCAAAACGCGACCCTGGCTGATGTTAAAGAATTCTACAACCGCTGGTATGTGCCCAATAATGTGACGCTGAGCATTGCAGGAGACTTTGACCCGGCTCAGGTAAAGGAATGGGTTCAAAAGTATTTTGGTGAAATCCCTCGTGGCGAAGAAGTTACTCCGCTTGAAAAACGTATTCCAACTTTAGAGACTACCAAAAGTCTTTTTTACGAAGACAATTTCGCTCGCCTGCCACAGCTTACGATGACCTGGCCGGCTCCTGCTGAATATACGGCTGATTCGTACGCGCTAAGCGTACTTACAACCTATCTCTCTGAAGGAAAGAAAGCACCGCTCAACAGCATCCTTGTTGATACGCTTCAGCTTGCAACCAACCCGTCTATGCGTTACTTCGGTTCTGAACTGGCCGGGGAAGTGAGTCTTAGCGTACGTGCCAATGCAGGGGTCGATCTCGATTCGGTACAAACCGGGATTGAGCAGGCTTTTGCGCTTTTTGAGGCAAACGGAATCAGCGAACGGGATCTCGAGCGCATCAAAGCCACACAGGAAACCCGCTTTTTCAATAGCCTGAGCAGTGTTCTAGGCAAAGGTTTTCAACTGGCGCAATATCAGATTTTTGCCGGAAGCCCGGGTTACATCAATCAGGATATTAAAGAAATACAGGCGGTTACTGCCGCTGACGTAAAGGCAGCCTACGATACTTACATCAAAGGCAAAAATTATGTAGTAACCAGTTTTGTCCCCAAAGGCGAAGCTGTTCTGGCTCTCGAAGGAGCAGAACCGGCTGAAGTTGTGGAAGAGCAAATCGTAAACGGTGCCGAAGAAAGCTTTGATCCATCACTAACTGCTGAATACGAGCGTACACCTTCCTCATTTGACCGCAGCATTGAACCACCTTACGGCAAATCACCTGAGATTAAAGTTCCGGAAGTCTGGTCGCAACAAGTAGAAAACGGACTTCAGGTTTATGGCATCCTCAGTGATGAAGTGCCTCTGGTAAATTTTGAATTCAAAATGCAAGGCGGTTTGCTCCTGGAGCCCGAAAATAAAAACGGGGTTGCCAATCTTACCGCAGGATTAATGACCAAAGGTACCGCAACCAAAAACACAGCCGAGCTTGAAGAAGCTTTAGATTTGCTGGGTGCTTCGGTTTACGTATATGCCGGCTCTGAAAGCATCACGTTACGCGGAACAACTCTGGCCCGCAATTTTGATCAGACGATGGTTTTAGTCTCTGAAATACTTTTACAACCACGCTGGGATGCTTCAGAATTTGAACTTCAGAAAAAAGAAGTGCTCACCCGCATTCAACAGCAAAAAGCAGATCCGGGTAGTATTGCCGATCTCGCTTTCGCGAAAGCCATATACGGAAAGGACCATGTGCTGGCCAAAAACATTCTGGGCACCACGCAATCTGTTGAAGCCCTTCAGCTTGAAGATTTAAAGAACTATTACGAAAATCTGGTTCCCAATCTCACCGATGTGCAACTCGTAGGGGCATTAAATGAAGCTACAGCCCTTTCGGCATTAGAACCACTCGTGACAAATTGGACGCGCAAGGAAGTGAGCATTCCCGCTCCAAAATTTGATAAAACGCCTGAAAAACCGGTTGTTTATTTTCTGGACGTGCCTGATGCCAAACAGTCTCAGTTGCGGTTTGGTTATGTAGCCCTTGCCGCTTCAAACCCTGATTATTTACCGGCAACGATGATGAATTACCGTTTGGGTGGTGGTGGTTTTGCCAGTGAACTTACCCAAATGCTGCGCGAAACCAAAGGCTATACCTATGGCATTCGTTCCCGTTTTGAGGGTTCTGCCCTGCCCGGTCCCTTCCTGGTGACCAGCGGAGTCCGCAGCAATGTAACTGCAGAAAGTACGCAGCTTGTACGTGATATTATGAGCAGCTATGCGACTGATTTTGATGAAGAAGATCTCGAACTTACCAAAGGCTATTTCTTAAAAAGTGAAGCCCGCAATTTTGAAACTCCGGGCGCCAAATTGAGTTATCTGGGCGAAATTGCTACGTTCAACTATAAGCCAGACTATATCCTGAAGCAACAGGAAACGATGAAAACCATCACACTCGATAAGATTAAGTCACTTGCAAATACCTATGCAAATCCTGACAGGATGATCTATATAATTGTAGGCGATGCTAAAACCCAATTACAAAAAGTGAAAGATTTGGGTCTTGAAGTTCAGATCGTTACTGAAAATCTGGAGCCACAGCCAGCTTTAAAAAAATAAAGTTCAGAAATTTCGTTATTTGAAAACTATTAGTGTAGTTTTATAACTATACTAATAGTTTTTCTTTTCATGAGGTATTTGATACGTGTATTGGGGCTGTGTCTTTCGCTTTCGGGCTTTGCACAGGATAGACTTTCGGGTTACGTTTATAGTGCTCAGGATTCTACCGCACTGGCAGATGTTTCCATTTATTTTGACGGAACGACTTTAGGTACAATTACCAATAAGGACGGCCATTACTCGATTGCTATACAGCCGGGAGTAAAGAGTGCTTTGGTGATTAGTATGCTGGGTTATAATCCCGTATACATTAATAATTATCAAAACATAAGCGAACTTCCTGTTGTTTACTTAACGGAAAGCACCGAGCAACTGGGTGAAGTCTTTCTGGAAACCGACCCCTGGTCTCGGGAGCATAAAATGCGGGAATTTAAACGGGAGTTTTTAGGCGGAACTGAGGTGTCTAAAAACGTGAAAATCCTCAATGAAGAAGTTATAAAACTGCATTACAGCGCTTCAAAAAAAAGGCTGGTTGCCTGGGCCACTAAACCCATTCAAATCGAAAACAAGTATCTGGGCTACGTAATAGACTATGAGTTGCAGGACTTTTACATCGATTATGAAAAGAGCCTAAAATCTGACCTGAATCTGGTATATATGGTTTACTACGCGGGGACCAGCTTTTTCAGAGAACTTAAACCTAAAGTACCCCGGCGTTTCAAAAAGCACCGCGATGAAGCCTTTGAAGGTTCGACCCTTCATTTTATGAGGTCACTCGCAAATCAAAAACTTGGGGAGCACGGTTTCCGTATTTTTCACAAAAGTTTTGAAGTAGCCCCCTATCAGTTTTTTAAGTTGCAACAGGGTGAAGAAAACATACACGTAGAGCAAACGGCAGAACAACTTTCTATTCTTTTTGATAATGACCAGCAGTCTTCTATTACGGCTAAAGTACCATTTCAAATTGATAAATTTGGCAATCATTTTCCACCTTCGGGGATTATAATTGGAGGTGCCATGGGGAGAAGACGTCTCGCTATGATGCTTCCGCAAAATTATAAGCTTCAGCCCTAGACGAGTTCTCCTGAACAAATTCTTTATTAAAGAATGCCAGATCTTCTTCCTTGAAATAATCGAGATCCATCATTTCGCCAGAACCGAGGCCTGCGTTGATCGTCAGGCTTTTATCGGTAAGTTTAATTGATTTGATTGCTTTCCTGTCAAACACAATCGGCTTTTGCTCCGGAGCCTTTAGAATCAGCTTTTTAGAATCCCACTTAATCACAGAGAATAATCGCTTATTGTAGAGTTGGTAGGCTAGAACGGTCAGCATAACTACACCAAATATCAGATACGACCAATTTAAGACAGAGCCGGAATCTAGAGCATATTCTATACCGCCCACAATCAAATACAAAAAACCAAAAATCAATAAATAGTTGCGTTGCTTTTTATGCAGTTTAGAGGTAATTGTAGTCATCAGAGTTTATTTTACTCCTAAAACTAAACATTTAATTTGTAACCGGCTCGGCGTATAAGTCAAAATCTTCGGCTTCGGTGATTTTAACCCGGGTATACTCTCCGGTTTTCAAATAATGTTTCGTGGCGTCTATCAAAACTTCGTTATCCACATCCGGTGAATCAAATTCGGTTCTGCCCACGAAATAGTTCCCTTCTTTACGGTCAATCACGATACGGAACTCCTTCCCTATTTTTTCCTGATTCAATTCCCAGCTGATCTGCGACTGCAAGGCCATAATCTCGTTGGCACGCTCCATCTTTACGTCTTCCGGAACATCATCTTCCAGATTATACGCGTGGGTATTTTCTTCGTGCGAGTAGGTAAAACAACCCAAACGCTCAAAACGCATTTCTTTTACCCAATCGCGTAGCAACTCAAAATCTTCCTGAGTTTCGCCCGGATAACCCACAATCAAGGTTGTACGTATCGCCATTTGCGGTACTTTCTCCCGGAAGGTCTTCAATAACGCATTGGTTTTTTCGTAGGTAGTACCACGACGCATCGACTTCAGCAATTTGGTTGAAATATGCTGTAACGGAATGTCGATATAATTACACACCTTTGGTTCTTCGAGCATCACATCCAGCACATCCATTGGGAAACCGGTAGGAAACGCGTAATGCAGACGAATCCATTCTATGCCTTCCACCTTTACCAGCTCGCGCAAAAGCTTGGCAAGTGCCCGCTCCTTGTATAAATCAAGCCCATAATAGGTAAGATCCTGAGCGATTAGAATAAGTTCCTTAATTCCGTTTGCGGCTAGTTTTTCGGCTTCGATAACCAGGTTTTCAATCGGCGTACTTTTATGTCCACCACGCATCAATGGGATTGCACAAAACGAGCAGGGACGGTCACAACCTTCGGCTATTTTTAAATACGCATAATTTTTTGGCGTAGTCGTTAAGCGCTCACCGATGAGTTCGTGCTTGTAATCTGCACCTAAAGCCTTCAGTAATAACGGAAGTTCGGTAGTACCAAAATACTGATCTACATTAGGAATTTCCTTCTGCAAATCGGGTTTATAACGTTCGGAAAGGCAACCCGTAACAAAAACCTTATCAACCAGGCCGTCTTCCTTCTTTTGTACGTATTCAAGAATGGTATTCACCGATTCTTCTTTCGCGTTAGCGATAAAACCACAGGTATTAATCACCACGACATTCCCTTCCTCCTCGTGCGCAACCTCTTTATTGTTGGCACGCAACTGGCCCATCAACACTTCACTGTCATAAACGTTCTTCGAGCAACCCAGAGTTACCACGTTTATTTTGTTCTTCTTAAGGGTTTTAGTACGCATAAGGCTCTTTATTTCGGGGCGCAAAGATACGGTAAATTCGTCAATCTATAAGCTCCTAACCAAGGTATCTGCATACCCGGAATAAGCCGATTTTTTGTTCCATTTTAAAAAGTGACCATTCTGATTAAACCATTTTATGTGTAATTTGGTCAAAGCCGTAAATCCCTGTTTATGAAGACGCTTTTATATCTTTTTGCTGCGCTTTTGGTTTGCTCCTGCTCTTCGGGCTCTGATGATGCTGAAGGTCCCGCGCCTGATGAAAACCTGTACTTTCCACCATTGACCGGTTCAACCTGGGAGACGGTAAGCCCCACCGAATTGGGATGGAATACTGCAGCATTGAATAATCTGGATACTTTTCTTACAGACACCAATACCGAAGCCTTCATCATTTTAGAAAACGGAAAAATAGCTTTTGAAGCCTATTATGACGGAAAAACTGCAGCAGATTTCTTTGCCTGGAATTCTGCCGGAAAAACCCTGACGGCTTTTACGGTAGGGCTCGCTGAACAAAAGGGATTGTTAGAGCTTGATGACAAAACCACCGATTATCTGGGCAGAGGCTGGACCTCTATGACCCCGGTTCAGGAAGATGCGATTACCATAAAAAACCAACTTACAATGACTTCCGGTGGTGACTTCACAAGGGGCGACATTCATTGCTATGACCCGGAATGCCTGTACTATCGCAAAGCTCCGGGAACCGAATGGTACTATTACAATGCGTATTACACCCTGCTTCAGCCGGTACTTGATGCCGCAGCTCCAAATGGTTTTGATGCTTTTTTTAAAGCAGAGCTGAAAGACCGAATAGGAATGGACGGTCGCTGGGTAAGTCTGGGCTACAACAATGTGTATTTTAGTACAGCCCGCGGGATGGCACGCTTTGGACTTCTCAATTTAAATAAAGGAAGCTGGGGCGAAAACAAGCTGCTGAATACCGACTACTGGGATGCAATGGCCAATACGTCACAGTCCCTTAACCCGGCTTACGGATACCTCTGGTGGCTAAATGGAAAAAGCAGCTTCAAACTTCCCAGCCTTACAGAAAGCTTTACCGGAAAATTAATTCCCAATGCCCCGGATGATCTCATTGCCGGTCTGGGGGCCAACGATAAAAAGCTCTACGTAATTCCCAGTCAAAACCGCGTTATTGTACGCCTGGGTCCCGCTGCTGACGCCGACGACCTGGGACCTACGAGTTTTGATAATGAGTTGTGGGGAAAGTTGAAGGAGGTTTTTTAGCAAATTAAAATTTATGGACTAAAATAGTAAACTACTCCACTATTTAAATGCATAGTACCGCTTATGCTATTTTGGAAAATCTCAAAATTATTCATATCAAAAAATCCTTGCGCTTTAATTCCGTCACCTAATGCAATAAATTCTAAACGTTTATCTACTGGATCATAAAAAATAGGACGACTAATTATCCTTAGAAAATAATTAAAATCTTTATCATAAGTACTTAGTATATCTCCTTCTGAATTGAGTAAATAAACATACGGAATATGTCCTCTTTCAATTGAACTTAATATATAATATCCATCTGGTACTACTAGAAATTTGAATATTTTACCTGGATATGCCACATCTTTTGAATTAAAATCCCATGTATTAATATTTATTTTTTTGAGAATTTGATTATAACTTAGATTTTCTTCAAGGAGGACTAATTCTGAAGTTTCTTTTAAAAAAATATAGCTCGAATAATCCTTTAGATCATAGATAGCAAATGACTTACTTAAATTTTTGGTTTCTATAAGTGTATTATTAGAATATTTCAAAAACTCAACATCATATTCATTATTTACAATAAAAAAGAAATTTGTAGCATCTAAAATTTCTAAATAGAAGCTAGAACTTGGTAAATCTGTTATAACTAAATTCTCTTCAAATTCGAATTCTAAATCTTCGCTATTGTAAATCTGATTCAAATCAACCTTAAAAGAATATAATTTTCCACGATCATTATCAGTTCTATAAAATAAAACTTCATCATTTTCTGGAGATTTATACGAAGCAATAAAATTATTTTTAATCCTAAATTCCTTAAAAACCTTCGATTTATTATCCCCAATAAAATATCCGCTTCCATTTCGCTGAATCATAACCTTGTAATAGGTATCAAAATCTGTTTTAGCATCATCACTTCTGGAGCAGCTTACAAAATTTAAAAAAATTATGAATATTGCTAAATTAAACTTTAAATTATTCAAAATCATATTTTATTAATTATCAAAATCTATCGGAGTTTTACGCTTTTGCGAAATGCTCTCGTAAGCATACGCCAACTGAAGCAAGAGTTCTTCTGATAAGGTTGGTGCGATAAACGTAAGTCCCATCGGCTGATTGGTTTCAGAATAGCCCATAGGCACCGTAATTGCAGGATATTTGGCTACTGCCGCGTAACCTGCCATATAATTATTGATAGACAATACTGCATCCAGGTCATTCGCTTTCATAGGTTCATCAAAAAACTGCCTTCCGTTGCGTTCTAAGGTGTCTTTAATCGCTGTAAATTCTTCAGCAGAAGCCGAATCGGCAAGCACTCCATACAACAAACCCTGGCCGTAAGGCATACGAACTAAGGAATCCTTCTTATTGTAAGCCGTGATGTCGTTTAGATCTTTCACTGCAAGATCTTTGGCTCCATACGCAGCTATATAAGCCGGTAGATCTTTTTGCATATCGAGATTGAGTACGCGTAAAAATTGCGGAAGATCAATCTCAGGACGCTCCAGTTCTACCAACGTAGCACCGGCATCCCGTAATGCCGCAACCGCCTGAATGTACAACGTATCCTCGTAACTTTTATAATAGCCCAGGCGTTTGCCTTTCAGGAATTTTTTAGCATCCAAATCTTTTAAAGGCTTTACATAATCGGTTTGTGTTGCTGCCAGCTTAACCGCCTTCTCATCTTCGGGATCAAGCCCAGTCATCGCCTGCAACAGAATCGCATTGTCAATTACCGAGCGCGTCATTGGGCCCGGTGTGTCGAGCGTACTCGAGATAGGAACAATACCGCCGCGTGACAACAAACCAATGGTGGGTTTAAGCCCAACAACCGAATTGGCACTGGATGGTGACAAAATAGATCCGCTGGTTTCTGATCCTACCGCAGCAACAGCAAAGTTGGCTGCCATAGACACCCCGCTCCCCGAACTGGAACCGCCGGTATCGTGAATCTTACGGCCGTAGGGGTTTAAGGTTTGTCCGCCAACAGCCGAATAGCCGCTGGGGCAATCATTACAAAAGAAATAGGCCCACTCGCTTAGATTGGCTTTTCCCAGGATCAAAGCGCCCTGTTCTTTTAGTTTTTGGGTGATAAATGCATCATCTGCATTGTTGTTCTCAAAAACCACGGCACCTGCTGTAGTTGGCATACCCGCCGCATTGATGTTATCCTTTAGCAAAACCGGCATCCCATGAATGGAATACCTATCTATCAACAGCTTTTCCTGCAAATCAAGTTTTCGCGCTTCTTCAAGCACCTTAGGATTTAAAGCAATAACAGAGTTAAGCGACAGCTCATTATTTCGATCGTATTTTTTAATTCGGCTTAAATAAAAAAGAACCAGTTCTTCGTAGGTAAGTTTACCATTTGCTTTAGCCTCCTGAATTTCAGGAATGGTTTTTTCGAAAGCAAGTGCTTTTACTTTTTCATAATCAGCTTCTGAAAATTTTTCCAATGCATCTTGAAATGGTGACCAGAGCGCTTCGGTATTTAAAACTTTAGAATCGAGCACGGCATACTCGCGTTCTTTGACGGTAGTGTCTTTTACAGTTTCTGTTGACTCTACAACTGTTGATGCCGATTGATTTTCTTTACACGAAAGGACAGCAAGAGCTGTGAAAAGCAGTAGTAGGTTTTTCATAGTCTGAGGTAGATTTTCCTCTAAAAATACAAAAAGGCATCTCACGAATGTGGATGCCTTTCTATTTTGATGTATTTGCTAATTTTTAGACTCTAAAAAACGAATCTACAAATTCAATCTTATTAAATACCTGTAAATCTTCAATACCCTCACCTACTCCTATATACTTTACGGGAATTTGAAACTGATCGCTGATGCCGATAACCACGCCACCTTTGGCAGTACCGTCAAGCTTGGTAACAGCAAGCGAAGTAACTTCGGTAGCCGCAGTAAACTGTTTGGCCTGTTCAAAGGCATTTTGCCCGGTAGAGCCATCTAAAACAAGTAGAACTTCGTCAGGAGCGTCGGCAATCACCTTTTGCATTACCCGTTTTACTTTACTCAGCTCATTCATCAGGTTTACTTTGTTGTGCAAACGTCCGGCGGTATCTATGATCACCACATCGGCATCCATTTTTACTGCACTTTGCACCGTATCGTAAGCCACTGAAGCAGGATCACTGCCCATTTGCTGCTTGATGATAGGTACATCTACCCGATCTGCCCAAATCTGCAACTGATCTATAGCCGCGGCTCTAAAGGTGTCGCCAGCTCCGAGAACTACCTTCAGGCCTTTTTGTTTAAACTGGTAGGCAAGCTTCCCTATGGTAGTGGTCTTACCCACACCATTAACGCCCACAACCATAATAACGTAAGGCTTTTTAGCAGGAACCGAAAAGTCGGTCGCATTGCCTGCATTGGTTTCGCTAAGTAAACCTGCGATTTCTTCGCGTAAAATAGAATTGAGTTCTTCGGTTCCCAGGTATTTATCCTTAGCAACACGTGCTTCAATACGGTCTATGATTTTGATGGTTGTTGTCACCCCGACATCGCTGGACACCAGTACTTCTTCCAGATCATCAAGCACTTCATCATCTACCTTGCTCTTACCTGCAACGGCTTTACCCAGTTTGCTTAAAAAGTTGGTATTGGTTTTCTCCAGACCTTTGTCTAAAGTTTCCTTCTTTTCTTTGGAAAATATATTTTTAAAAAAACTCATCGTATTCAGGATGCATTGGTTAGCTGGGCAAAGGTATTGCCTTTATAAGGATTTTGAAATCACTAAAAGTAAATAAGGTTGGAGCAAGTCTAAATTACACCTGGCACCAACATATTTCCAATTTAAAAAAAGCCTTGACAACCTTTAGCCTTTGGCGGCGCCAATTAGGAAATACAAAAAGCCGTCACACTATGTGCAACGGCTCCAGATAAACATTTAAAATGTTTTATTTTTTATCTAAGAACTCTCCTACAAGTTCTGGTGTCATTACTGCCTCTACGAAAGTATATGCACCTGTCTTAGGAGATTTAACCATTTTAATGGCTTTGGTCAAACGTTTTGAACCGGTCTGTAATGTTGCTACTGATTTCTTTGCCATGTCTTATTTTATTTCTTTGTGAACAGTCATTTTATTCAAGATTGGGTTGAATTTCTTCAACTCCATTCTATCTGGGGTGTTCTTTTTATTCTTAGTGGTAATATAACGAGAAGTTCCCGGTTTTCCGGAAGCTTTATGCTCTGTGCACTCTAAAATTACCTGTACTCTATTGCCTTTCTTTGCCATAATTCCTAATCGTTATACCGTTATTACTTAGTAAGAAAGCCTTTAGCGCGAGCCTCTTTAAGCACAGCGGTAATACCTTTCTTATTTATATTTTTAAGAGCGGCTGTAGAAATTTTAAGTGTTACCCACTTATCTTCCTCAGGGATGTAAAAACGTTTTTTGATTAGATTGGCATCAAATTTACGCTTGGTTTTATTCATCGCGTGAGAAACATTGTTTCCTACCATTGCTTTTTTGCCCGTAAGCTCACAAACTCTTGACATGATTCTTAACTTTATAATGTGTTACTGAAAAACAGGGTGCAAATTTACAGAACTAAAACAAGTTGACCAACACAAAAGCCTAGTTTTTTAAAATTTCTTTTTGAAGCAGTTCAAAAGCCTTGTTTACACTTTTTGAAATGACCCGCTCCCGCTGACTTCCCATCTTAAATTCCTGCGAATAAACACCATTGGGAGTGGCGATCCCAATAAAAACTGTGCCCACATCGGCATCAGAATCTCCTTTTGAAGGTCCTGCATTACCGGTTGTAGAGACTGCAAAGTCTGACTTGTACCAGTTTTGAACCGCTAAGGCCATTGCTTCGGCTACCGGAGCACTTATAACCGAATGCGTGTCTATTAATTTCTGATCTATTTTAAGCAGCTCTACCTTGCTGTGTGTGGCATAGGTAACCATTCCGCCCTTAAAATAGCCTGAAGCGCCCGGATTAGCCGTTATAGCCGCAGCAATTTGACCTCCCGTACAGCTTTCGGCGACAGCGAGCGTTTTATTTTTCTGTTTGAAGAGATTCCCTACTACGACTTCGATCAATTCGCCATCATCATAACCTACGATGATATCGCCTATCAATTCCTGTAGTTTTGCAATCTGTTCGTCCAGATTTCGTTCTAAAACATCGCGATCGGGACCTTTAGTAGAAAGCCTTAAGCGCACCTTCCCCAAAGCAGGCAGATAAGCCAACTTTATAGCTGAAGGCAGGTTGTTCTCGAAATCTTCAATCGTGTCTGCAATCTCACTCTCTCCACGTCCGTAGGTCTGTAAGGTTTTATGAAGAATATAAGGCCTGCTAAACTCTTTCTGAAGCCGGGGAATCACCTCATCGGTCATTAAGGCTTTCATCTCAAAAGGCACACCGGGCATGGAGATGAATACGGTATCATCCCTTTTCATCCACATTCCCGGAGCGGTACCGTTTTTATTCATCAGCACCGTGCACTTGCTGGGAACCAAAGCCTGAGATCGGTTTGCGGGCAGCATTGGCCTGCCCACATGATGCTTGAATATCCTTTCAATATTTGCCAGAACACCGGGGTCTTCAACCAGCTCATCTTTAAAAAATTCACAAAAAGTATGTTTGGTAACATCATCTTTAGTGGGACCAAGACCGCCTGTGATCAAAACCACCTGACAGCGCTGCCGGGCGGCATTTAAGGTATCTACAATGTGTTGTTTAGAATCTGAAATCGATGATATCTCGGCAACTTCAATGCCTATTTTATCGAGTTCTTTGGCAATAAAAGCCGAATTGGTGTCTACAATCTGGCCTATGAGAATCTCATCACCAATTGTAATAATGTGTGCCTGCATTACATTTTCCAGTCTTTACGCATTTCTTCAATGGCATCAGAAACCATTTTGTTAATTGTGTCGAGTTGCGGGCGTATGACCGAAGTAGGTTTACTGGTGTCTGCCCAGCGCTCCATTGCTGAAATTTCCCGTATAAGATCTATACCGAACATTTCCAGATTGGGTTTCATTTTATGAGCAAACTGGTAGGCCATCCTGTGGTTGTCGTTATCGATTGCCATGTTCATACTTTGAAGATCCGGAGGAATTTCGGTTAAAAAAGTCTCTACAACAGTTTGCATAAATTCTTTGTCACCGCCAGACATATCTTCTAGCTGGTACAGGTCATAATGTTTGGGCATAATCGTGTAAATTTGGGTTATTTTATGTTGACGCTAAAAAGCTCCTTGTCTTCCAGATATCCACTCAGCTTATCACCAATACTTACCGGTCCTACTCCCGAGGGGGTTCCCGTAAAAAGGACATCTCCTATTTTGAGAGTCATAAACTTCGAAACGTGAGCGATAAGGGTTGGAATATCAAAAATCATATTTTTTGTATTTCCTAGTTGTACAATTTCATCATTTTTTTTCAAATGAAAATTAATTGCATTTAAATCTTTAAAACTTTCTTTAGGTAACCATTCACCTATTACCGCCGAGCCGTCAAAGGCCTTTGCCTTTTCCCAGGGATGGCCTTTTTCCTTACACTCGCGCTGTAAATCCCGAGCAGTAAAATCTATTCCCAGACCAATCTGATCAAAATATTTATGTGCAAATTTAGGCTGAATATATTTACCCAAACGGTTAATACGTATCAATACCTCAACCTCGTAATGCACTTCCTGAGTAAACTCGGGTATTACAAAAGGATGTTTGTTTAGTAAAACAGCCGAGTCAGGCTTTAAGAAAAAAAGCGGTTCGCCTGAAGCTTTGCTGTTAAGCTCTTTTATATGCTCAGCGTAGTTCTGACCAATGCAAATGATTTTCATCTAAGACAACTTTGTATTCAATTTTCGCAACTTGATTCCGGTAAGCACTTTTTTAGTATACAATGGGAAATCGGCGTTTTGAATCCACCCAAAATAACCGGGTTCGTTTTCAAGCACGTCTTCCACCTTTTTCCCTTTATGCTTACCAAAGCTAAAAACCTCTTCTCCTTCTTTATTGTAGGCTATAAAGCCTGCAAAATCTGCAAACTTTTTACGAGCGCTAAATTCCGCAAGGGTTTTCATATTGTTTTCAAGCTCATCATAGCGATCAAGCTGTGCTTTTAAAACTTCATAGGTCGCAATGGTATCTGCCTCGGCACTATGCGCGTCATCGAGATTTTGATCGCAGTAAAATTTATAGGCCGCGCTTAGTGTGCGTTGTTCCATTTTGTGGAAAATGGTCTGAACATCAATAGCGTTGCGGTTTTTCATATCAAAATCTACCTCAGCGCGAAGCATTTCTTCAGCTAAAAGCGGAATATCAAATCGATTTGAATTAAATCCTGCCAGATCAGAATCTTTAATGAGATTATTGATCTCTGTGGCCAGTTCTTTAAAAGTAGGTTTATCGGCAACATCTTCATCTTTTATACCGTGAACCGCAGTAGTTTCAGGCGGAATAGGTATGGTAGGATTTACCAGCCAGGTATGCTTCTCTTCCTTTCCGTTAGGGAAAACTTTAAGTACCGAAATTTCTACAATACGATCATTAGCCACATTTACTCCCGTAGTTTCCAGGTCAAAAAAGCAAATGGGTCTGGTAAGATTTAAATTCATAGGTTGTCGTTTAAATGCAAAAGTACAATTACCAAATTCAAATCATCTGCTTTTTGAGATTCTTGATTTTGTTTTTTGATGGTGAAAGGGTCTTAAACCCTATTTCAAAGGGCAATTCTCTGTTCCAAAATACTAAAAAATCCCTGTGGATAAACCGGAGGGATTTGATTCATTTTCTATAAGTATAAGGTTTACCGAGCTATACCTGACGGTCACTATCCCAGTCTTCGAGATATTGTGCCACGCGCTGAACGAATTGTCCACCCAGAGCTCCATTAACCACACGGTGATCGTAACTGTGCGATAAAAACATTTTTTGGCGAATGCCTATAAAATCCCCTTCCGGAGTTTCAATAACCGCAGGAACTTTACGTATGGCCCCTAAGGCCAGTATTCCTACCTGAGGCTGATTAATGATGGGTGTTCCCATCACACTGCCAAATGTCCCCACGTTGGTAACCGTATAGGTTCCTCCCTGAGTATCATCGGGCTTAAGTTTACCATTGCGCGCACGGTTTGCCAGGTCATTTACTGCTTTGGCCATTCCGACCAGGTTGAGCTGGTCTGCGTTGCGTATTACCGGAACAATCAAATTTCCATCGGGCAATGCCGCAGCCATACCCAGGTTTATATTTTTGCGTTTTACGATACGATCTCCATCAACAGAAATATTAATCATAGGGAAATCACGAATCGCTTTTGCCACAGCTTCCATAAAAATAGGCGTGTAGGTAAGCTTCTCTCCTTCCCGCTTCTGGAAATCATTTTTAACACGCTCCCTCCAGTTTACAATAGCCGTAACGTCTACTTCAATAAAAGACTGTACGTGGGCAGAAGTCTGTACCGAAGCAACCATATGCTTGGCGATCATTTTACCCATTCGGCTCATCTCGATAATCTCATCGCCACCGTTTACACTTACGGGGGTTGCCTGAGGCTGAGCTGCAGGTTTAGATTCAGTCTTGGGCTGTTCAGCTTGTTTTGTTTCCGGTTTTTTTCCGGACTTACGTTCTTCTAAGTAAGTCAGAATATCGTCTTTTGTAACCCGACCTTCTAGGCCTGTGCCGTTAACGGTATCCAGTTCTTCCTGAGAAATCCCTTCCTGCTGGGCTATATTTTTTACCAAAGGAGAATAAAAACGCTCTCCTGTATTGGAAATTGCGGCTGCCGAAGTAGTCTCTTTTGCCTGATCGAGCATAGCCGCTGCATCTTCTGCTTCTGCTGATGCTGTTTCTTCCTCTTCCGGCTGATCAACATCTGCAACAGGTTCTTGAGACTCAGGCTCAGAACTGCTTTCAGCGCGTGCATCATCACCGGCAATCTCAATGATTGCCAAAGTTTCCCCCACTTTTACTACATCATCAGCCTCATAGAACTTTTCTACCAAAGTACCCGAAACTTCACTCGGCACCTCGCTGTCTACCTTATCTGTGGCAATCTCTACGACGGGTTCATCAAGTTCAATGGTATCGCCTACCTCTTTGAGCCAGTTGGTCACGGTAGCTTCGGCGACACTTTCTCCCATCTTTGGTAACTTAAGTTCGAATTTTGCCATATTATTAATAGAAAAGTTATTGGTTGAATTATTTTGCGAATTTAATAAAAATAAGTTGATATGACTTCTAAATAAATAATCATACGGCTTAAAGCACCTGCCCCCGATGATGAGCCGAATCACTCCCGCAGCTAAAATTACAATTTGAAGGGCGTATGCGAAATGTATTTTGGCGGTTTTTTAACTGCTGCATAGCAGTAATAACGTCTGCAGTTCTACTGCCTTCCAGGTCAAAGATAAAACGGGAATGCTGCGGTTTTTCGGAGTAAGCCGCTCTGAGTCCGTCCCAGTTAAGCCTAAGTATGTCATCTGGCTGATCGTTTAAATTAGGCGTATCACTTACCCAATAACGCCGCTCAAAACCCAGATTTATGGGCTTTTTGATTTCCTGCGCTGCATAGGTCTGACTGATGAGCTTAATCGCAAAACCCAGCAAACGATCAAAAAGATTGCTTTTGTGAAAATGCTTGCGGGCAAAAAGACGCATAGCTCCATAAAAACGAAGGGCATACTGCCTGTCTTTTACCGTGCTCTCTCCCTTAAAATGCAATACTGTTACTTTTCCCAGATAATAATTACTGTAACCCTTTTGGGTTATGACATAGCTCAGGTCAATGTCTTCTCCATACATAAAAAAACGCTCATCAAAACCGCCTACCTCCTGATAAAGCTGTCGTTTTAAAAACATAAAAGCTCCAACGAGAATAGCCACCTTTCCGGTTTCTGTTTCATCCAGATTTGTAGCATAATAGGAGTTACCATTGCTCAACAACTTTTGGATGCTCACCTTAGGCGTAGTCAGATTGCGCTTACTCTCGGGAAGGAAATTGCCGGTACCATCAATCAACCTAACCCCAACAGCTCCCAGATCGTCTTTTTTTTCGGCGAATGCCAAAACATCCTGAAAACAGGTTTCGGGGACCATCGTATCCGGGTTTAGAATGCACAGGTATTTGCCCTTTGCAACTGCCACACCCTGATTATTGGCTTTAGAAAAACCCTTATTTTCTGAGTTTACGAGCAATTTAACCTGTGGAAAAGCAGTTTTTACAAGTGGGATTGTCGCATCTTCAGAGGCGTTGTCGACTACAATAATTTCAGAATCTATATTTTTCAGGGAACGGGTAAGGCTTTCGAGACAAAGCTGCAGATACTGCGGTACCTTATAGCTCACAATAATCACCGAAAGCAGCATAATTTAGTTTTTAAGCGAATTTTCAAAAGGAATGCGGTGCAAAATGCTTCGGCCCAGAGTCACCTCATCTGCATATTCCAACTCATCACCTACCGCAATACCGCGCGCGATGGTTGAAGTTTTAATACCAAATTCTTCAAGCTGCCGGTAAATATAAAAATTGGTCGTATCACCTTCCATGGTGGAGCTCAGCGCAAAAATCACTTCTTCCACACCGCCCGACTTTACTTTTTCTTTAAGAGACTGAATCGTCAAATCCTGAGGCCCTATCCCATCTAATGGCGATATTTTTCCGCCCAAAACGTGATAATGACCGCGATACTGACTGGTGTTTTCTATCGCCATAACATCGCGCACATCCTCAACCACACAAACTATTGAAGCATCGCGATTGGGATTTGCACAAATCTCGCAAAGGGCTACATCTGAAATATTATGGCAGTTTTTACAAAATTTAATGTCGGTGCGTAGCCTGGTGAGTGCTTCGGCAAGTTGAAGCGTTTGATTCTCATTTTGACGCAGTAAATGCAATACCAGTCTTAAGGCGGTACGTTTACCTATACCCGGGAGTTGAGACATCTCGTAAACAGCCTGCTCCAATAATTTTGATGAAAAATCCATGCTTCAAAGGTACTAAAGATTTTAAGCTCTTAAACCTTACCCGGAAACAAGCTTAGCCGGGCAAAGCTGTGCTCCAGTCCCTGATTGAATAGTTAAAGGTTTTCTGGAGTTTTGAATTGTCGAGAACACTAAATTTTGGGCGACGGGCTAATGTAGGATACTGTGCGCTGCTCACTGCGATCACCTTTGTTTTGAGTCCGTTTTGGGCAACAATCGCCTGTGCAAAATCAAACCAGCTGGCCTGACCCGAATTCACAAAATGATATATCCCCGAATTTTGCGGATTAAGCTGTGGTATATGTTTCAGTATAAAATGAGCCAGGTCCAATGCATGTGTGGGCACTCCCGTCTGATCATTTACCACGCTTAATTCATCCCGGGATTGTGCCAGATTGAGTATGATTTTATAAAAATTCTTGCCGTAAATACTATACAACCAGGCGGTGCGAATAATCCAAAAGGCCGGGATGGCTGCCTCCAAAATCGCCAGTTCTCCTGCGCGTTTTGATTTCCCGTAAGTCGTCTGAGGTGCTGTAGCATCGCTTTCCAGATAGGGTCTGGAAGACGCTCCATCAAAAACATAATCTGTAGAGATATGAATGAGTTTCACCCGGTTTTCCGAACAATATGCTGCCAGATTTGCGACTCCCCGTTCGTTAACGGCGAAAGCGGCGTCTGTTTCGGTCTCTGCGAGATCAACCTGTGTATAAGCTGCCGCGTTGATGATCACGTGGGGTTTAAGGGCATCAAGGACTGTCTTAACCGAATTGGCATCGGTTATATCAAGCGCTTTTCGGTCTTTATAATAAAAAAGGTGATTAAAATTGGCATCGAGATGTTTTATACACTGCGCCAATTGCCCACCGGCACCTGTTACCACCACACGCAGTTGTTTGCTAACCATACATTTTTTTTAACACCTTATCCAAATCAAGACCTGCCTGATCTTTTACCGAAAGTTTTAAATCGTTCTGTGTTGGCCAGTCGATTAAGATTTCAGGGTCATCATAGCGCAGGGTAAGTTCTGCTTTGGGATTGTAATAATTATCGCAACTGTAGGTAAAAAGGGTATCTTCTTCAAGCACCAGAAAACCGTGAGCCATACCTCTGGGCACATAAAGCTGTCGCTGATTTTCGCCACTTAATTCTATGCTGTAGTAAGATTTAAAAGTAGACTCGTTTTGACGTAAATCTACCACAACATCAAGAACCTTACCCTGAAGAATGTGCACCAGCTTTGCCTGTGCTGCATCACCGGTTTGCAGATGCATACCACGCAACACATTGCCCGTTGATTTGGATTGATTTTGCTGAACAAAAACAGCATCTATACCTGTAGCTTTTTTAAAATCACGGGCATTAAAAGCTTCAAAAAAGTATCCTCGCCCATCCTGAAATATATCGGGTTCTATAAGCCATAAATCCTTAAAACCGGTTTCAATAAATTGCATTAAAGTAATGTTTTGAGATAGCTCCCGTATGGGGATTTTCCATAATTATTAGCCAGAACTTGAAGCTGGTTTGAACTGATAAATCCCATCAGGAATGCCACTTCTTCGATACAGCCTATTTTATACTGCTGGCGATGCTCAATGGCCCGTACAAAATCGGTTGCCTCATTGAGCGAGTCAATAGTACCGGTGTCAAACCAGGTCATTCCTCTGCTCATAACCGCAACCTGCAGTTCTTCCAATTCTAAATATCTGTTTTGGATGCTGGTAATTTCCTTTTCGCCTCTGGCGGAAGGTTTAACGTCTTTTGCAAAATCAACGGCCCGGTTATCAAAAAAGTACAAACCGGGTATGGCGTATTTTGATTTTGGGTTCTGAGGCTTTTCTTCAATTGAAAGAACCTTTCCGCTTTCATCAAATTCAACCACTCCGTAACGATTGGGATCTTTTACAGGATATGCAAAAATAGATCCGCCTTTTAAATCGGTTTGCTGTTGAAGCATTTTACTCAGGCCGTTTCCATAAAAGATGTTGTCCCCCAAAATCAGGGCTACAGTATCCTTACCAATAAAATCTGCTCCGATAATAAATGCTTCTGCCAGACCATTAGGCTCGGGCTGTACCTCGTAGGTAAAAGAGCAACCCAGGGCCTTACCATCACCCAAAAGATTTTTAAATGAGTTCTGATCCTGAGGAGTGGTAATTATTAAAATTTCCCGTATTCCGGCCAGCATCAAGGTCGAGAGCGGGTAGTAAATCATAGGTTTATCATAAACCGGAAGCAATTGCTTACTTACCGCAACGGTGAGGGGATACAAACGGCTTCCCGAACCTCCTGCCAAGATAATACCTTTCATAAAACTTTAATTATTGTGTGTAATGATCGTTATAATAATCCTGATACATTCCTGTTGTTACCCTTTTAAGCCATTGCTTATTTGCAAGATACCAATCTACAGTCAAACGCAAGCCTTCTGCAAAGGTAACCGAAGGTTTCCAACCCAAATCCTGATTTATTTTTGAAGCATCAATGGCATAGCGCTTATCGTGACCGGGGCGGTCTTTTACATAGGTGATTAGCTTGGCTGAAGAACCTTGGGGTCTGTTGAGCTTTTCATCCATAATCCCACAAAGCAATTTCACCAAGTCGATATTCTTCCACTCGTTAAAACCGCCAATGTTATAGGTCTCTCCTGTTTTACCGGATTCAAAAAGCAGTTCTATCGCAAGGGCATGATCAAGCACATACAACCAGTCTCTGGTGTAATTACCATCGCCGTATACCGGAAGCTCTTTATTCTCGATACAATTGTTTATAAAAAGAGGAATGAGTTTTTCAGGAAACTGATTAGGCCCGTAGTTGTTACTGCAATTGCTTATGATGTATGGAATACGGTAGGTTTCGCCGTAGGCTCTAACAAAGTGATCTGAACTTGCCTTGGATGCCGAATACGGAGAATTGGGATCATAAGCCGTGGTTTCGGTAAACAATCCGCTTTCGCCCAAAGAACCATAAACCTCATCGGTACTGATGTGATAAAACAGATTGTCGCTGTATGGAGTTTCCCAATACTTTAAGCAGGCATTTAAAAGATTTACAGTCCCCAGAACATTGGTCTTTACAAAAGCCAAGGGGTCTTTAATAGAGCGATCTACGTGCGATTCAGCAGCCAGATGAATAACCCGCTCAAATTTATATTCTCTAAAAAGTGCATCCAGGGTTTCTGCCTGGGTAATGTCAGCCTTTAAAAATTGATAATTAGGCGCATTCTCGAGGTCTTTAAGATTTTCGAGATTACCAGCATAGGTCAAAGCGTCCAAATTAAAAATACGATCTTCAGGCCGGTTATTCACAAACAAACGCACCACGTGAGATCCTATAAAACCGGCTCCTCCAGTGATTAAAATATTCATAAATTATCTTTTAAAACCTGTACAATACGCTGCGAGGCCTTACCGTCACCGTAGGGGTTGTGAGCCTTGCTCATCGTTTCGTAGTGTTGTTTATCATCAAGCAAAGTTAGGATACCCTGTCTCAATTTCTCAGGATTTGTACCAATTAAAGATACTGTACCTGCATCTACTGCTTCGGGACGCTCTGTTGTGTCTCGGGTCACCAGAACAGGTTTACCCAGTGCGGGAGCCTCTTCCTGAACTCCACCGCTATCAGTTACGATAAGATAGGAACGGTTCATTAACCAGACAAAATCAGGATACTGTAAGGGGTCTATCAACGAGCAATTACGCACGTTCCCCAAAATGTCAAAAACCGTGTTTTTAACATTCGGATTTAAATGCACCGGATAAACGAGATGTACATCGGGTCGCGCAAGGGCCAAATCTCTTAAGGCTTCACAAACACGCTGCATACCATCGCCAAAATTCTCCCTGCGATGGCCGGTGATTAAAATGATTTTCTTATTCTGAAATGGAATACCCCTAGCAAAATTCGGTTGTAGGGCCGCTACCTTATTAACGGTGAGTTGCAGGGCGTCTATTACGGTATTACCGGTTACAAAAATATGTTCCCCGGCTATTCCTTCGGCCTTAAGGTTAGCTGAAGCAGTAGCCGTTGGTGCAAAATGAAAATCTGCTATACGACCCGTGATCTGACGGTTTAATTCTTCAGGAAACGGGGATTGTTTATTAAATGTGCGTAAGCCGGCCTCAATATGTGCTACTTTACAGCCCGCATAAAAAGCAGCCAGACTTGCGGCCATTGTTGTTGTAGTATCCCCGTGCACACAGACCAGATCGGGTTTAAACTCTGCAAGGGGTTGTTTTAAAGCAGTTAAAATGCGGGCAGTCAAATCAAACAAATCCTGATTTTTACGCATCAGATCTAAATCGTACCAGGCTTCAATCTTAAAAAAATCAAGAACCTGATCGAGCATTTCGCGATGTTGGGCGGTGAGGCAAACTTTTACATCAAAGAATGCATCATTTTGAAGTGCTTTTATGACCGGAGCGAGTTTTATGGCTTCGGGACGCGTACCAAAGACAAAAAGTATTCTTTTCCGCTCCTTATAATCTGCCATCTACTCCTTCTTTATAAAAGCCCTTTACATCGTAAACAACTGCATTTTCGGCTTTTAAATCGTCAAGATTTAAATCTGCAAATTCTGTATGACTCACTGCGAGCACAATGGCCGAAAACTTGTTACCTGATAACTGGGGTAACAAGGTATAACCATATTCTTCCTGGACGAGCCTCGCATCTGCCTGCGGATCGTAGACCGAAACCTGCGCACCATATTCTTCCAAATCCCGTATTATATCTATAACCCGCGTATTTCGCACGTCTGGACAATTTTCTTTAAAAGTGATTCCCAATACCAGAATCTTGCTATCCTTGAGCCTGATATCCCGCTGTGCCATCAACTTTACAACCTGAGCGGCGATATAAGTGCCCATACTGTCATTGAGGCGTCTTCCGGCAAGTATGATCTCGGGGTGATATCCTACCTGTTTTGCTTTCTGTGCCAAATAATAGGGGTCTACCCCTATGCAATGCCCACCGACTAAACCTGGCTTAAAGGGTAGAAAATTCCATTTTGTACCCGCGGCTTCAAGCACCTGCTGTGTATCTATTTCTAAAAGATTGAAAATTTTCGCCAATTCGTTTACAAAAGCAATATTAATATCGCGTTGTGAATTTTCAATCACCTTTGCAGCTTCGGCTACCTTGATCGAGGCGGCTTTAAAGGTACCCGCGCTGATTACCGAAGCGTAAAGTTCATCTACTCTTACTGCAATCTCAGGCGTGGAGCCGGCGGTTACTTTGCGTATTTTATCTACGGTATGGGTTTTATCGCCGGGATTGATACGTTCGGGTGAATAACCTGCAAAAAAGTCAATATTAAATTCTAAGCCTGAATCCCTTTCAAGAATGGGAACACAGATTTCTTCGGTAACACCGGGATAAACCGTAGACTCATAAATCACCAGATCTCCCCGTTTTAAATATTGAGCTACAAGTTCACTGGCTTTGATCAACGGAGTTAAATCTGGGTTGTTATTCTTATCTATCGGGGTAGGAACCGTGACAATAAATACGCTTACCTCTTTGAGTTCTGAAGGTTCGGCAGTGCAGTAGAGTCCGTTAGACGTGCTATTGGCAGATTTTAAAACTTCCTGAAGCTGCGGGGTCTCTACCTCTCCGGTATGATCTATGCCCTTCTGCAGTTCTGAAACACGCTGTTTCTTCAGGTCAAAGCCCACCACATCATAACGTGTTGCAAAGAGACGCGCCAGCGGAAGACCTACATATCCCAGGCCAATTACCCCAATTTTCATGAATTGTCTTTTAGTTCAAATTCTTAAAGTACCACTCCACAGTTTCTGTAAGCCCCGCTTTAAGGTCATAGGCGGGTTCATAGCCTAAAAGATTGCGCGCTTTGGTTATCGATGCGAGCGAATGCGGTACATCACCTTTTCGCTGAGGACCAAAAACAGGATCGACATCTTTAACGTTTTGGTCGTAATTAAGCAATCGTTCTTTAATTTCCCGCACCAATTCTACAAGAGTGGTTTGCTCACCGTAAGCAATGTTGTAAATCTCATTTAAAACATGACTTTCGGTGGCGGTCAAAGCTAATAAATTAGCCTGAACCACATTCTCTATATAGGTATAATCTCGGGAAAAAGAACCGTCACCATTTATTACAGGAGACTCGCCATTCATTAAACTCGCAATGAATTTTGGTATAACTGCCGCATAGGCACCTTCGGGATCCTGTCTGGGACCGAAAACATTAAAGTATCGCAAACCAATACTGCTGAATGTATAATTTTTGAAGTATACACGGGCATAAATCTCATTAAAGAGCTTTGTCGCAGCGTAAGGCGAAAGCGGCTCTCCAATCTCACTTTCTATTTTGGGAAGGGCTTTGGCATCTCCATATGTAGCCGAACTCGCAGCGTAAACAAAGTGAGTAATGCCTTCTAATCGACTAGCCTCAAGCATGTTTAAAAAGCCCGAAACATTAACGGCATTTGAGCTAACAGGATCTGCTAAACTTCTAGGCACAGATCCCAAAGCAGCCTGATGCGATACGGCATTACAACCCAAAACAGCCTTTTTACAAACATCAAAATCGCGGATATCACCCTCCAAAAACTCAAAATTCCTGTGCTCCCTGAATGGGAGAAGGTTTTGAGGCTTTCCGGTTGAAAAGTTATCGAGGCACCTCACAAAAGCCCCGAGATCAAGAAACTTGTGTATCAAATGCGAACCGATAAAACCGGCTCCACCGGTAACTAAAATACGTGTACCGGCAACACTAGGGAGAGTTGACGTATGCATAGGGGTTTGTATTTTTAATCTAATTTAAATCAAGATTATTGAATTAAATTAATATTTCGTTAACAAATTTGATTTAAACTTGGGAAAATATCATTTTCACAAGTTAAACTTATACTAAACGCCCGTATAATCTGCCAATAGGAGGAAAACATTAGTAATTTTAAGAAAAAAGATAAAGAAATTACACACTATGAATTACCTCAATTTAGATCGTGACAAAACACAAAATACAGTCACTCAATTAAACATCTTACTGGCAGATTATCATATTTACTATCAAAAACTCCGCAATTTTCACTGGAATATAGTAGGTGAAAACTTTTTTGACCTGCACGCGAAGTTTGAAGAAATGTATAATGACGCACTCATCAAAATAGATGAACTAGCCGAACGCATACTTACCCTGCGTCATCAACCAGAAAGCCATCTTACCCGATATCTGGAACTTTCAAATATTAAAGAATCACCTAGTGATACCAACGACATCGATATGGTTAATATCCTGCTCGATGATCACGGTAAAATCCTAATTCAAATGCGCAAAGTGGTTGACGAGGCAGATAAAGGCAACGATGAAGGTACCATTGATCTTTTGGGAGCCTATATCAGAGAGCTCGAAAAAACGAGTTGGATGCTGGATACCTGGCGGATGAACAAGACCGAAAATCGCCAGAAATAATAAAACACTAACCAACCCTAAACTTTTATGTTATCAACTTTACAGACTGAAGCTCAGGAAAATTCAGATTGGAACTTTTTTGACTTTGATAAGCTAATCGAAAAATTACACGGCTGGGGCGAAAGTCTAATCCTCAAACTCCCCAATTTTGTTATAGCCATTCTGGTATTCGCCATTTTTTGGTTTCTGGCAAAATACGTATCCAAATTTGTGCGTCAAATCCTTATGCGTGGCGTAAAACAGGATTCCATTCGTGTGATGGCAGGCAAAACGGCCTTTGCCATTACCGTACTGATCGGATTTTTTGTTGCCTTAGGCATTATGGATTTAGACAAAGTATTGACCTCGGTACTTGCGGGAGCCGGTGTGGTAGGTTTGGCCATTGGTCTGGCTTTACAGGGAACTCTTAACAATACCTTTAGCGGGGTAATCCTGAGCTTTATGCCCAGATTACAACTTGGAGACTGGGTAGAGACCAATGACTATTCAGGATTTGTTGAAGATATTACGTTGCGTAACGTCACACTCAGACAATCTGATAATAACTATGTGATTGTGCCCAACTCGAGTATTGTAGATTCTCCTTTCAAAAACTGGTCACAAACAGCACGAAGCCGTGTTTTTGTCAATTGCGGTGTAGGCTATGAAAGCGATCTGGAAGCCGTAAAAAAACTCACCATAGAAACCCTGAGTGCTAAATTTGAACAACAGGGATCTGAAGAAATTGAATTTTTCTACGAAAGTTTTGGGGACAGTTCAATCAATTTTGTTGCGCGTTTCTGGGCTCCCGTTACCAAACGGAAAGATATGCTTGCCGCTCAGGATTTAGCAATTATCGCGATCAAGAAAGCTTTTGATGCAAATGACATCAACATTCCGTTCCCAATACGCACACTTGATTTTGGTAAAAATAAATTCCGTTCTGAGACCATTACCATTGCCAACTCAGGTGGCGGTGAGGCTGTATCTTAAACAGCTATACGGATATGTAAATAGAATTTAATTTTAAATAAGCAACGCCCGAAGTATCACAATTACTTCGGGCGTTGTTGTTTTATGCGTATCTCATTTACTTAAGCGAACATACTCCCGATTAATTTTCAGTTTTTATAACAAGACGGCTTGAATTTCGTTTTACTACATTTACACAACTAGTAAAATTTTATGAGTCCCGAAGAATTTGCACGCCTGCAGGCCGAAAATCAAAAACTAAAAGCCAAACTCGATAAGCAACAGCAATCTAAACAGAAACGCCGTAAACTGGGTTGGACCTTTTTAAAGCAATCTTCCGGCTTTATTCTGGGAGCAAAGCTTAAAAAAAGCATCGAACGCTTTCTTGAAGAACTTTCAGAACAGCAGCGCGTTTCGAGAGAAACCCTTTCTGATTTACTCAGTGCTATAATTATTCGCCTTACACGCGTAGGCTTTTTGCTGGTGATTACAGCCATTCTGCCTTCAATCCTGCTTATTTTTCAAACTTATTACCTTTCGCAGCAAAACAAACTGATTACGGGGCAAAGCGAAATGTTTAAACAGCAAAACAATCGCCTCGATCAGCAAACCTATTTACAGGAAGCCGAACGTCGCGGACAAACGCTTTTGCTCATGGATAATATGCTGAAAGAAATAAGTGATGATGTACGTGTAAATCCACAAAACACCATAAATGATGCGACTGCGGGTCGTCTTATTTCCCTAAGTAAAATGCTGAAGCCTTACAAATATCTGGAAAACGACAGCCTCATCGTGCAGGTAATAAGTCCTGAGCGCGGTTATCTGCTGGTTTCGCTTCTGGAAACCGGGATAAACCTCAATGCAACCTCCCGCAGCCGAACTAATGGTAAACTGATGAACCGTCTCGATTTTACGTATGCCGAGTTGCGCGATCTTACGCTTAAAGGCGCAGATTTGCTCGAAATCAATTTATCGTACGCAGACCTCAGAAATTCCAACTTCACCGGAACCGATTTTAAAAAAGCCGATTTAAGCAACGCGCGCCTGCAACAAACAAACCTGAGCTATACAGGCCTGGGCGAGGCAGATTTGGAAAACGCAAAACTTCAAAACGCCATTTTAGACCGGGCTGATCTAAGCAAAACCAATCTTACCGGAGCTGATTTGCGCAACACCAGTCTGGTAAAGACTAAAATCAAAGAAGCTGTTTTAAAAAACGCCCGTGTTCAAAAAGCCTTTGAACAGGACGCTTCTTTACAACTCAACAAAGATCAGAGTGCCTGGTTATTTCAAACCTATGAAGTGGTTGAAATTGACGAAGACCACTATCAGCTGCTGCCTAAATCCTGATTAGTTTTTACGCTTCCACTTAAGCTGAAATAAATCTTTTCTTCGATCTATAAGGTTGTGTACGCTACCAAACTGATTAAGCTCTTTAAGCAGGTCGATATCCACGTCTGCAACCAGAATCATTTCGGCATTCGGTGTAGCTTCCGCCTTAACCCCATTGGTAGGGAATTGGAAGTCACAGGGTGTAAGCACCATACTTTGTGCAAACTGCATATCCATATTATGCACTTTTGGGATATTACCCACGCTTCCCGCTATGGCGACATAACATTCGTTTTCAATTGCACGGGCCTGAGCACAATGCCTTACGCGGCTATAGCCGTTTTGGGTATCGGTAAGGAAAGGAACAAAGAGGATATCCATACCTTCATCGGCCAGCAACCTGCTTAATTCCGGAAACTCGACATCATAGCATATAAGAATACCTATTTTACCACAATCGGTATTAAAGGTTTTGAGTTTTTCGCCACCGCTCATCCCCCATGCCTTGGCTTCATCAGGGGTTACGTGAAGCTTGTAAAACTTTTCGATAGTACCGTCGCGTTTACATAAGAACCCTACGTTGTAGAGCTTTCCATCTTCTATATACGGCATACTACCCGTGATGATGTTGATGTTGTAGCTCACCGAAAGTTCTGAAAACCGGTCGCGTATGCGTTCGGTATATTTGGCAAGTTCGCGTATCGCATCAGGCTCAGAAAGATGGTTGTACGCCGCCATCAAAGGCGCATTAAAAAACTCGGGAAACAAGGCAAAATCAGAGCGGTATCCCGAAATGGTATCTATAAAGTATTCGGCCTGCTCAATGAGTTCTTCAAAGTTTTTATAGGTACGCATTTGCCATTGTACCAGACCAAGACGCACAACAGTTTTAACGCTGTTAGGCTTCTTCTCGGGCTTTTGATAATAGATGTTGTCCCATTCCAGGAGCGCAGCGTATTCCTTAGACTGCTTATCCCCTTCCAGATAATTGGTAATAATTCTTTTTACGTGAAAATCGTTGCTCAACTGAAAATCAAGGACCGGATCGTTAATTTCACGAGTCCGCACTTTCTCAATGTATTGTTTCGGCGTTAATTCTTTTGCATACTGATGGTAATTTGGCAAACGACCACCAAAAACGATACGTTCTAAATTCAGGTTTTCACAAAGCTCCTTACGGTAATCGTAAAGTCTGCGACCTATACGCATACCGCGGTATTTATGCGAGATAAAAATATCTATTCCGTACAGGACATTACCTTTGGGCGTGTGGGTGCTGAAACTTTCATTACCCGTTATTTGCATATAGGTATGCTTATCTGAAAACTTATCGTAGTCTACAATAATAGACAATGCACAACCGGCAATCTCTCCGTTTACCTTAACAACAACCTGTCCTTCGGGGAAAACCGTCATCAGTTTTTTAAGGTGCTTTTTCTCCCAATACGGGTCTGGGATCGCGGGATAAACGGCTATCATGATTTCTTTGAGTTCCTCAAAATCCTTGATATCTAAATACTCCAGATTAATGGTATCTACGCGCTCGCGTTTATCAATATTATCTACGTTTTCTACGTCTTTCATAAAATGTTTAAAAATTTAAAAATTAAAGCCGAAGCCAAAAGAAACCCGGTAACCTTCAGACCCTTTAAAAAGATTGAAGGTTCCGCTTAAAGCATCAGCACTATTTACCCAAAAGCCCAGGCCGTACGAATCATGCCATTTTTCTGAATTAGTGTCACCATCAAACCAGACGCGACCTACATCATAGCCTGCAAATATACCTATTTGCAAGGGCAGCAAACCGGTTTTAAAGGTATCAAAACCATAACGCAAATCTGCCGATGTGGAAAATGCCTCATCTCCGATAAAGCGGTCAAAACGGTATCCGCGTAAGCCGTTATCTTCGCCCAGTCGCGCTCCCTGATAAAACTCGTAATTGTCTCCAAACCTGAATTGCGCACGGGCCGTGGTTTTCAACACCAATTTACGGTTTGCACTTAATGCATTGTAAAAACCCAGACTGGGATTGAGGTAAAAAAACCGTCTTCCTGTATTGCTCAGGTTGTTTGTAAAACCACCGTTTAAAACAAAATCCATACCTCTGCTAGGTACGAGGGTATTGTCTTTACTGTGGTACTCATAGGTTGCATCTAAGGTTGCAAAAAACTGAGCTTCGTCGAGCTCGGTAATGGAGGCGCGCTCAATAAAGCGCAGGGCATTTTCCTGCAATTTAATGCTTTGCAATAGAGCATTTGCCGAAAAGGTACTACCATAGTCTGAATTACGCAATAAACCTCCAGAAACCTCTGTTATACTCATTCGCACGCGGTTAAAGTCATAACCCTGCCGGTCGTCGGGATTTATACTTTCATTTCCGAAGCCAAAGAAGTTCTGAGTAAAATTAGGCGTTGTAAATCTTCCTTTTAAAACCAGATTCCAGTCATTTAATATCCCCGCGAATTCCCCTTCATAACTGAAGTCAAAGCCGTGGGTGGCAAAGAAATAATTGGCTTTAAAGCGGTGCTGTTGACTAAAAGGATTTTGTTTAAAACCGTTTACGGTATAAACATCACTCAACCCCAAAGTAAGGCCGTTATCCGGATTATAACCTATAGCCGGAGTTATGGTGTTGTAACGCAGAATGTCTTTTTGATAATCATAGGTATTGTAATCGTAAACATCGGTAAGTCTAAAATTAGCTCCTCCTCTGGCCTCAATCGTATTTGGGAGACTTTCGTGGTCGTAAATCTTGATTTCCCGACCGTTATAGACCCGGTAAATATCATTGTTTTGCCCTCCGATAATCCGAATAAAAATGGGGTTATCACCTGTTCCGTTTACTTCAAATACATCATCGTCGTCCAGACCGTAAATCCATAATTGATTGGTCTCATCTGAGTAATAGGTACGGTTGATTAAAACATCGGCTTTTTTACCGTCTTTAATACGCCAGGCTTTAACTGTAGTCTCATTATCGCTTCGTGTAATTTCAAAGTAGTCATCTTTATCAGTCCCGGTTACCATTTGCAACTCTGCCAGGTACTCATAGTACGTCTGTGCTATTTCTAAAATATTGTCCCGACGCCCTTTGAGATTCTCTTTTATGTTTGCTATAGACCTGCCAACTCGCACCTCCGGAGGTAATTGATTAAAGGCCTGTTCTATAATCGAATCGGTTATTTGTTCCTGAATATGACGTGCCTCATTCAGCCAAACTTCACGTCCCGAACGCTGTGCCAGTGCTCGGTCTAATTTTATTCCTTCTTTGTTAAACCATTTAATGTCCTTAAGGTTTTTATCATAAGCCTGAAATTGTCTTGCTGCACCAAAAAGGGTCTGAGCAATATTTAAAATGGTTCCGTCAAAGTTGGTAAAAACCTGATCCCGATCCCGGGGTATGGGTACAAATACATCCTTACCGTTCTGATTTTTGTACTCTGCCCAGCGCCATTGATCATTGTCACGATCCCAGTCTCCAACCAGCATATCAAACATTCGGGCGCGGATGTAAGCGGTTTCATCGACACTATTTTCTTCATCACTGCGCAATTTATTCAGTATATCATCGGTGCTCTCTATATCATCTGGATAATTGAATAACGCTCCATCATATTCTTTAGCCGGCCGCTCGACGATCATGTAGAGTTCATCCCCGTAATTTTCATTATAAATACCTAAAGCAGGCTGTCTGGGCACATAGAACAATTGGGGATGTGTGCTTAAAACACCTGCGGCTTCACTCAAGGTAGGAATTGCGAACGCACCATAAGGATGTGCCGATGTATAAAAATCCTGAATGAGGCTTTGCGGAAGACTGTTTTCAAGATCTTCCTCCATGTCTTCGTTTTGCTTGAGAACCGTATTCTGTAAAAACTGCACACCGCTTTTTCGCAAGGACCTTAGATTGTATTCTTTTCCGTCTTTATCTTCAAGTCTGAGGGACTTGGTTTGGTTACCTCCACCGGGTCTAATCACCTTAAGCCCTCCGTATAGCGTATCTAAAATAGCCACCGGAACGGTTACTTTTTTGCCATAAACATCGCGGTACTGCTCTCCCCAAACATTCTCAAAAAGATCTGAACGCTGTGTTTCTTCAACAGTATACACCGAAGCCTGAACGGTAGGCTGATAATCAAGATTGAGATTTGAATAGTCTACTAATTTATCTGGGGAATAAACCTGCTTTTGAAAAAAGAGCTCCGGTTCTCCGGTCTCCTGATTGGTGCCGTAATACCTAACCCAGGAAGAACCGTCTGTAAAAATATCAAGCCGGGCAAAGCCTTCATAGTCGCTGCTAAACAATCCGTCATTACCTAAAAAGGCATACGAAGATTTAGAGCCGGAGCCTGAAACAATTTGCCTTACCTCCTCATGTTCTATGTACTGTAAACCGTGCTCGTGACCCGAAACGAATATCGATTTTTTTACGTCCTTCGCCAGAATACGCAGTCGCTTCATCAATTCATTATACTTTTCGTTGAATCGATCCTGTTTTGAAACTCCACCCTGAGTACGCACCTGCGTGACTAAAGAGGCCAGTATGGGTAAGGGTAGCTTTTGCTGGGAAGGATACAGGTGCTTATCTAAAGCAAATTTACCTCCGTGTACACCATTAGTGTACATAGGATGATGCATCGCTATTATCACCGTTTTCTGCTGATTCTTTTTGAGTTCATTTTGAAACTCGATAAAAAACTTCTCCCGATCTTTAATGTTATCGCACTTATCGTTGATTTTGGGGTTTTTGTTCCAGTCTTCAAGATACCATTGCGTGTCTAGCAAAATCAGGTGAACCTCGTCATTCACGTCATAGCTCACCAGTGGACAACCGTCACGCGGTAAAAAAATATCATCTTCCCCGGTAATTTTTTTGATGTACTCTTCTTCCCGGTTGAGTCCGTTGAGTCCGTCATTATACCAGTCATGATTACCGGGTATGATTATAGGGGTACCTTTGTATTCTTTAATTGCTGCTATCTGGGCGTCTATGCGATGCTCTGCCAGAGCGCGTTCCGGTGTGTTTTCGGGAGGCATTCCCACCGGGTAGATATTATCCCCTAAAAAAATTGCAAACGAATTAGGATCATTATTCTGATCAAGAAGTTTTTTGAAAAGCAACAAACCTTCTGTACTTCCACCCATTGGAGCATTCCCGGCATCTCCTATAAGATAGAAGCTGCGTTCAATCTCCTTATCTTCGGGATAGTCACCCTGCTCAACCCCATTGCGATAGCGGTTAGTGTAGGTGGCGCAAGCCGTTAAAAGCAAGAGGCTGCCAAGTGTTAGAAGTATGTTATTTTTTGTCATGAAAATTCTATTCGAAATTCTTTTTTGTACTTTTCGTAACTTGTTAAATCAATATTCACATGGCTGAAACTGCAGAAAAAGAATCAAACTCTATCTCGAAAGCAGATCAATTTGTACTCGAACTTTTTAAGGAAAAACTTCCAAATAGTTATCTGTATCATAACTATGATCATACGGTCAGAGTGGTTAAAAGTACTAAAGAAATCGCCGATAACTCTGAAATTAATGTTAAACAGAAAGAGGCGCTGGTGCTGGCCGCATGGATGCATGACACGGGTTATACAGTTACCAGAGAGGCTCATGAAGATGCCAGTATAAAGATTGCTAAAGACTATATGAAACAAGAAGGAACCGATCCTGAAATTCAGCAAATGGTCATCGATCTTATCGCTTCTACCAAAATGGGAGTTGAACCTAAAAATGAAATGGAGCGCATTCTTAAAGATGCAGACAATTCGCATTTTGCCAAAGACTACTACAAGCAAACCAGTGAGTTTTTACGTCAGGAATTACTGCTTACCGGAAGTGCAGACTTCTCTCCTACTCAATGGAGGGAAGAAAACATCGATATGTTTACCAATAAACATCGATTCTATACCGATTATGCCGCCCGTAACTGGAAATCTCAAAAAGATGAAAATCTGATTTCCCTGCTGAAAAAAGAAAAAAAGAAAAAGAAAAAATACAAGAAAGAAGAGATCAAAGCCAAACTAAAGGCTAAATACAAAGATGAAAGTCCGGATCGCGGTGTTCAAACCCTGTACCGTACCACATTGCGAAACCATATCAAACTGAGCGATATCGCAGATACCAAAGCAAACATCCTGCTTTCAGTAAATGCGATCATTATCTCTCTGGCTTTGTCTAATATGATCCCCAAGCTAGATGCGCCCAGTAACCGTCACCTGCTTGTACCCACCCTGATTTTGGTGCTTTTTAGCGTAGCCTCTATAATTATGTCTATACTTTCTACGCGGCCCAATGTCACCTCCGGCGAATTTACCCGTGAGCAGGTCAAGAAGAAGCAGGTAAATATTTTGTTTTTTGGAAACTTCCACAAAATGAAATACGACCAGTATCAATGGGCAATCAATGAGATTATCTACGATAAAGACTACATCTATGAAGCGCTTACCAAAGATTTATATCTGCTGGGTGTGGTTCTAAATAAAAAGTATATGCTGCTAAGGCGCACCTATACCGTATTTATGGTCGGTATTATCGTTTCGGTAATCAGCTTTATTACTGCCTTCTCGATAATGTAAGATCCCTTTAAGAGTCTAAAACTTCCATCAGATCATCATACGTGATGGTCTGATTTTCTTTAGACCGGGGTAGTTTTGAAGTATACAGTACATTTACCCGAATGGCTTTTAACCCCACAACACCCTGTACATCTTCAAGCTCTACGTATTCCACTTCCTGACCCAGGTATTTTTTGCGCTGTAAATAGTGAATATAACGGGTGTACTCTTCAGCATCAGTATCCTGCGAATAAATTATAGCGATCTTCCCTTTTTGAGTCACACGCTCGTCACTACCCTTAATACAGGCTTTATCAATGCGCTTTTTGATAATCTCATACCGCGCGTTGTACGTTCCGTCTACATCAAATTTTTTCTCATCCATTCGGTAACGGATAGATAAGGTGGTGCTAAAAACCAAAATAAGCGACGCGGCATCAAGCTGCAATTGCGCTCCCTCCTGTTTGTGATAAAAATGATTTTCCATCTCACACATCGTAGAAAGCTGCCACAATCTTAAATTGTACAGGTAAACCTCGTTAAAAGCACTGGTGGGCGTCATCGATGCGCCTATGTAAATGTTGTGATCAACACCGTCGGTCTTGTAACGCTCAAAATAGTGCGGAAAAATTTCCTGTGCCTCCTGTTGCTTACGGTCTATGAAGGTTGCCAGATTTTGATTGATAAGCTGAACGGTCTCATCATAATGCTTGCGGTTCTCATAAATGAGCCCTGTATCTTTATTAATGGCCGTTTTGTAGTTATCGATAGCTTTTTTCAGCTCAGGAATTTTAGTGTTCAGGTGGTTGAGTAAGGGGTTTACTTCTTCTTTAAGCAAGGCGAAAACCTCACTCTCGCTACTGGCATTAAGCTGATCATTGATTTGATTTGTAAATTCTTCAATACGGAATTTTACCTGCTCATAAATAGGCATTGGTTGGGCCTTAAGAGCTAACTCGAGAATGGTATCTACCATTTTAAGCTGAATGAGAATATCCTTTTGAATGGCGCTATTACGCTCATCTGAAGAACCTACGATGTCAATTTGACCGTAAAGCGGGTACACATCTTCAAAGGCGATATCCTTAAAGGCAGCAAACTTGCCGGCATCCTGATTTTTAATAAAGCGTTTGGCTTCCTCCTCAAAAATCCACAAAACGCTGGGATGTATGCTGGTACATTCGCTTTGGATGACCGCTTTTATTCGGTTTTCAAGATCATTGCGTTTGCGCTCTACCGTAGAAACGATAAAAGGCATCACATCATCAAGCTTGGTAGCGTTAAGACTGTGCAGTTTATTACGCGTTTCAGAAACCAGTTCGAGTACTGCAAGGAGCTCATTTCCTTTTGCAATGGGCGCCAGAATACAGCTTTTTACTCTCTGAGTAAGTAAATTTTCAGCCAGAATATTGTGTCCGCTTTTACGCGCATACTCCTCAACATCTGGTATTATAAAATAGTTTTTATCTTTTACCAGTGAGTTATAGGCATTGTCGCACATGCTCTTACGACAATCGTTTCGCGCATCTTTATTTAAGATAAAACTGGTAAGCATTTTCTCGTCAGACATCTGGGCGAAATGATCATTTCCCCCATCAAACTCGGTAAAACCTACCCGTAAATCGGGAATGTTGAAAATAGCGCTAAAAATTTCCTTAAACTGCTGCGAGGTATTTTCGTTCAGGGTTTTCTTGGAAAGTAAAGTGCTTTTTAAATCTGAAATCGAATCGTCAACCGTGACATCGGTAAGATTTAAAATGGTAATTCCTTTTAAAATCCAGCTCTGAGGAGGAAAATACTCTTTCCAAAGTTTATAATCGTAACCGTTTGCAATGAGTTTATCTGCGATATCAGACGTGATTTCAATCGCCTCATCGGTAGGCTCGCAATAGGTAAAATCTGCATTGATCGTGGCCCGGTAACTGCGAATGATTCCGTTTTTATCTGGAATCTCGTAATACAGCGGTCGGCTGATGTCAACCTCATACCCGTAATACGTGTTTAAGATAATCACACAACCTAAAATATAATAGAACTCGGTATCCAGGTCCCGTATTTTTAGTTTAAAGTCGGGCCCTGCTTCTTCGAGTATCGTAGCAAATCTGCGTGTAGGGTTAAATATTCGGTTTTGAAAGGGAATTGTAGCCGCTTTAATCTCATTTTTAGTGAGCGCTGCAGGGAAAAGATTATCGAGTAAAGTGCTTAACGGCTCTTCGTATTTGTGGATGTTTTCAAAATCCTTGATACCTTCAGCCAGCTCAGGATATCCTTCCGCATAGTCTAGAATAGACTTCATATACTCGCGCGTAATCGGGTTTTGAGATTGCTTCATACGTTTCCTTAGCATCTCAAAAACCTTGGTGAGACTAAGCTCAACCTGTAAGGGAAAATCCTTTAACTCTTCCATCAAACTAAATTTAAATAGAATTTAGTCAAAATTGACTACAAATAATAACAGAGGCTTAGTCTTTAACATAGGTTTAAACTTACGTTTACCCGAAATATATTAAACAAAGATGCGGTATGTCACATGCGTTAATCAGCCTGCAAGAGGTCTTTGAATAATACCTTTGTCTGTTCCTAAAAGCTATAAATCCCGTATATTGCAGCATTATATCTTAAATTTTATGAAACGAATACTTTTAGCAGGTCTTACTCTGGCGCTCGCGATCTCCTGTGCCGAAGAAGCAGACTTTAGAATTTCGGGAACTACACCCGATATTGATAATGATACCAAGGTTTACCTTCAAAAAATAGACGAAAATAACCGTCTCGTAGGCGTAGATACTACGGTTATTAAAGAAGGAGAATTTAGTTTTGATCCTACTGAAGTTAAAAATCCGGAAATGATGGTTTTGGGCTTTGAAGCTGCCCAGGGAACCGTGATTCTTATTGCTGAAAATCAAAACATAAGCGTACGTGCCTATAAAGACAGTCTCTACACTTCAAAAGTGAACGGTGGCAAGGAGAATGACTTTTTTAAGTTGTATTACAATGATGTTGTTGAATCGAACAAGAAGAAAAATAAACTTCAGGAACAGGCGATGAACTTTCAGCGTAACGGTGATACCGCCGGGATAACCGCACTGCGAGCTGAGTTTGAACAAATAAACACAGATGATACCGAGCGACGCATTGAGTTAATTGAAGAAAACACCGATAAGTATGTTAGCATCATCGTATTATCTGATCTGGTAGGTACGCGAGCTATTGATGCCAATCGCGCTGAGGCTTTATTTGATAAGCTTGACCAAAACCTTCAGGAAATGGAGAAAGGTGTTAAACTAAAAGAAATGATCGCTCAGGCCAAAGAACGTGAAGCTGCTGCCTCGCTTGCCGAAGTGGGCAATAAAGCCCCAGAGTTTACTGCTCCTACCCCAAATGGCGAACAGTTATCACTGCAAGAAGCCATGGGATCAAAATACACCATCATAGACTTCTGGGCCAGCTGGTGCAAGCCCTGCCGGGAAGAAAATCCCAATGTGGTTAATGTTTACAATCAATACCACGATAAGGGACTAAACATCATCAGCGTTTCTCTGGATCGCGAGTCTGCACGTGATAAATGGCTGGCCGCTATTGAAAACGACAAGATGACCTGGTATCACGTATCAAACCTAATGGAATGGCAGGATCCCATCGCTCGTAAATATGGTATTACCGCAATACCGGCAACGTACCTTTTAGATTCGGAAGGTGTTATTATCGAAAAAAATCTGCGTGGAGAAGCTTTAGTTTCTAAAATGCAGGAACTTTTAGGAGAAGGTTAAATTTCCTTCTTAAACCCATTAAAAAAGCCCTTTGAAATTTACTTTCAAAGGGCTCTTTTAATTTTCGGATAGACTGTTTCTAAAACGTTACTTCAATTGCAGCTCCTGAATAAGCTACAGTCTGTGCATCTGAAACCGCGCCATCCTTTCCGATTTTCACAACAGTGAATTTACGATCCTGAAGCATTCCGTCAAACTCCCCTTTTCGGTCTGCGATCTTAAGAGTTTTTACTGCGTCATCCCACGTAAAGCTTATAGTAGAATATGCTCCATTTTCATAATTGTAATTGTCAAATTCGTCCTCATAAAGGCTAAAGCTACCGTTTGCTCCCTCATAAACCCGTATCTCCAGATTATCCCACGACTTTTCTTCAGCATATTGAACGTCAGGCCCCTTAGACAAAATGCTTCCGGCTTTTACGTATAAGGGTATCGTATTAATTGTAGTTTCTTTGGTAATTTCCTGCCCGCCTTCAAAGCTTTCATTTGTCCAGAAATCATACCAGCTGCTTCCTTCCGGAAGGTAAACAGGTGTCGATTTAGTTTCCGTAAAATCTACTACAGGCCATCCTTCTTCACCACGTTCTTTTCCTTTATTCCAACCGGTTTCTTCATCTACTTTCATCACTTTTTCAGGCGTGTATTGGGCTTCAAGTACCGGCGCAACCAGAATTGCATCGCCAAACATATACTCGTCATTCAGATCCCAGGTTTTTTTATCCTGGGGGAAATCCATCACCAGTGCGCGCATAAAACTGCCCTGATTGTGAGTAACTTCTGAAGAAATGCTATAGATATACGGCAATAAGCTGTATCGTAATTCGATAGCATTTTGAATCGCATCGTAAATAGCTTCGCCCTTTTCACCAAAATAATAGATCTCACGCTTCAAATCAGTACCGTGTGACCGCATCATTGGGGTAAAGGCCCCATATTGCAACCAGCGTACATACAACTCCTGAAACAAAGGATTTTTAGAAGCCGTCCCGTCACTCCAGGATTTATTATAGGCTCCTGCGAAAAAGCCTCCGATATCAGTATTAAAATTGGGGTTTCCGGTAAGTGTAAAATTAAGACCGGCAGGAATCTGGTTGCGTAAAGATTCCCAGGAAGAACCTAAATCGCCTGACCACACATTAGCGCCATAACGCTGCTGCCCGGCAAAGCCCGAACGCGTAAGAATAAACACGCGTTTATCTGAAGATTCCTCGCGCTGGTGCTTATAAACACCACCTACAGTCTCCAGTGGATATGCATTACGCACTTTTCTAAAAGAACCTAAATAGGTCTCATTGTTGTAATCTTTATCCTGAATTTCTAAATGATCGGGCTCTGTAGAATCCATCCACCAGCCGTCAATCCCTAATGAAAACAGGTTTTTACTCAGGTAATTCCAATAGATATCACGTGCTTCCGGATCATAAGCATCGTAAACCTGTACTCCCGAAGGAAAATTCATATCCGGTGGCCAGGTTTCCTTTCCTGACTGGGGCCAGGTCTGAAAGTCCATCAACATATTTTTTTCTTTCAGCTCTTTAAACTGAGGCGTTTCGGGTCCAAAAGAAGACCAAATAGAAATAATCAAATGCGCGTTGAGATCGTGAACGTCATTTACGAATTTCTGAGGCTCGGGAAATGCCGGATTTCCAAAATCCATTGCATTCCAGTGGTAATTATCTCCCCAATATTGCCAGTCCTGAATAATTCCGTCAAGTGGAACGCCCAGTTCGCGGTGCTTTTGAACTACACCTACGGTTTCTTCCTGACTCTTATAACGCTCGCGGCTTTGCCAAAACCCATACGTCCATAGCGGAAACATAGGCACCTGCCCGGTAAGATCACGCATTTCAGCAATGACTTCATCTGCATTTTCGCCCGCCATCACATAATAATCAATCCCATCGCCTACCTGAGAGGTGAACGAGGTTTCATTGTTAGCATCATTAAAGGTTGTAGGCGAGTAATTGTCCCAGAAAACACCATAACCTTTAGGAGATTGAAAAAAGGTCGAAAAATCCCAGGTGTTATTCTGTACCATTTCAACCCTCTGATTGCGTTGCGACATTTTACCATTCTGTAAAATTCCCAGACCGTAAATGGGTTCATCTGCCTCTAAATTCCAGCTTTGACCTACAGTAAAAGTGTCTTCTCCATTATCAACAAAAGGCTTAAATGAAGCGGTACTCTCGCGTAATAAAAGACTGCCGTCCGGTTTAAAAAAGCTGATCGCTTTTGCGATGGTATCAAACTCCAATCGTAACCCGGCCGTTTTCAAAGCAACTCCATTTTCGAGATCTTCAACTTCTACTGATACCTTTTCGGCTTCTTTTATTACCGAAAGACTATTCTTTTCAAAGGAACGATCCTTTGGATACTTTTTGATGCGTACAATGGAAGGCGAGATAAATTCGATCTGTATAGCTAATGAATCGGTTTGCGTTTTGATGCCGGAATCATAAACTTCATAAGATTTACTGGCACAACCCCCACAAATTAGTAAAGAGCAGATTGCCCAAAGGAAAATGGATTTCATGGTTTAAGTAGTTAAATTGGTTTTAAGTGAAAACTAAATGCAGGAAACGCACTCCTTAGAAATCACAATTTGACTATACAAAAGATTCCGAGTAACGAAATCGATTTATTTCATAAATGTAAATTACACATTTATAAAATAAAAATACGTATAAACCGTGAAAGTATCCAAATAATTCTATCTGATTAGGCTTTGATCCTGAAGACTGTAAGCGGTCTGTCGTTGTTCGCAATAACCAAATACGTGTCATTTCCTACAACCACCTGCTTCATCTGTTTCGCGTTAAGATCGTTGTAAAAACTGATGTCTTTAAACGGTTTCATCGCGCCTTTTGAATCGCCTAGCAAAACATAACCCACGTTAGAGTCGTATTTTACAGTTTCTACTTCCGCTTCGTGAATCGCACCTATACCAATTACGTCCAGATGGCCATCCTTATTTACATCAGCAAACGTAAACGACATCGTTGGGCCCAGCTGAGCAAGAACAGGCAGGTGTTTGATTTTAAAGTTTCCGTTACCCAGATTTTCAAGATAAACCGATTCAAATTCATTGGCTTGTTTGTGGTAGGAATTAGCAATCTGCTCGCTGCCATAAATATCGGTTAGTGTAGATATAGCGAACTCCTTATAGGTTTTGATTTTTTCACTTACAAACGAATTTTGCATCGTAGAGCACTCTTTACCCCGTACAGGCACTAAACTGCCTTTATACACCTTACTCAAAATCATATCGTAATTGCCGTCGCTGTCGAAGTTGTTCCCATAGATATGCAAGGGTTTTTCTACGGAAGGATGAAATTTATTATTTGCGCCCAGGTTTCCTACGAAATAATCCAGGTCGCCATCCTGGTCAAAATCAATTTCAGCAAGGGTATTCCACCAGCCGGAGGTTTCTTTCAAAACTTCAATTTCTGAAGGCTGAAAGCTTCCGTTTTCATTTTTGAAAACTGTAATAGGCATCCACTCCCCTGCTACCAACAAATCGCGATCGCCGTCGCCGTCGTAGTCTGACAGGATCAGATCATTAATCAAGCCTGCTTCTGCAAAGGCAGGTGCGACTTTTTCAGTTACATCGCTAAATGTTCCACCCTCATTTTCTAAAACATAGGAACGTGGCGACAAGGGATATTTACCGGGAACTATTCTCCCTCCCACAATTAAATCCAGATCACCGTCCTGATCGTAATCTAGGGAAACAACCGCTTTGGACCCTGTTAGCATTTTTGGCAAAGCCGAAGAAGTGCTAAAATTCCCCTTACCGTCATTCAGATAGAGGCGGTCTTGCAGTTTGCTGTCATTTTCCTGCAACTCATAGCCGCTGCTGGCAACGTATAAATCTAAATCACCATCTCCGTCAGCGTCAAAAAAGTGCGCTCCGTTATCTTCAAAGGCTTTATCAGCCGCAAATGCAGGCTGAGTTGTTTGTGTAAACGTCCCTCCGGCTTGTTGCAGATACAACTGTGCCGCCTGGCCGGGACCTCCACCCAAAAATACGTCTTCGAGGCCGTCGTTATTTACATCTGCAGTTTCAAATGCGGGGCCTTGCTGCGATTGCTTTTGAGGCAGTAATACCTGTCTTGAAAAATCATTAAAATCATTTTCTTCGTGCGCATAGGTCAGCCCAAGTTCCCGCGGATCTACGCGTTCAAAATGTTCAGGACGCTCGTAAGGTGTTTCAACAGCATTACCAGCTTCAGCCTCATTTAAGGTCAGAAATTGATTAGCCTTGACATTTTCTAAAATTGAAACCTTTCCGGTATTCCAAACCACTTCTATTTTGGAGATTTGCTGCTCTTCACCTACCCCAAAATTTAAAACCGGGGAAACCGAAGATTGATATCCACGGGATAAATACAGCTCCTGATATTGTTGCGTACTGTCTGTATACACTTTCACCTTAGAGCCTATTGCAAGCGGGTTTTTAGCATCGCCTTTCAACTTAAGGCTGATGAAATTTGCGGTGGAATTGTTGCGGTAAATACCGGCCTCATCCTCCAGATTGTTTACTACCAGATCCAGATCACCATCATTATCCAGATCCCCGTAAGCCACTCCGTTTGAATTCACGGCCTGGGTAAAGCCCCAGTCTTCAATCACTTTTTTGAAAGACAAATCTCCATTATTCTTAAAGGCATAATTCTGAAGCTTATCTGAAGGCATTTCTTTGAGAATACTGTCGATAGGCATTTGTTCCAAAGAACCTTCGTTGGCATCGAGAAACCTTCCAAAGTCCTGATTGGCGATTTCGCGTTTGATCCCGTTTGTAATAAAAATATCCTTGTAGCCATCACCGTCAAAATCGGCTATAAGTGGCGCCCAACTCCAATCTGTCTTCGATACTCCCGAAACCTGTGCGATATCTGTAAAATAACCGTTACCGTTGTTTAGGTTAAGCACATTAGACATATACGGAAAATGAAAACCGGCTTCAACAATCCACCAGAATCCTTCGGTGTTCATACTGGCCATATTTTGTTTTCCGCGCTGATGATCTTCCGCAGACATATCTAAAACCAGTAAATCGGGTAAAAAGTCGTTGTTGATATCCGCAAAATCAGATCCCATACTGCTGTAGGAGATGTGTTTCATTTTGGTATTGATATCGTTGGCAAACGTGCCATTCTTGTTGTTGATGTAAAGCTTATCGGGCGTGATGAAGTCGTTAGCCACAAAAATATCGGGCCAGCCGTCGTTGTTAAAGTCTCCAATGGAAGCACTAAGACTGAATTCCTTATTAATCAAACCGCTACCCGCAGTAACATCGGTAAAAGCAGAGCCGTCATTGCGGTACAGGTGATCTGAAGTTTGCGGGTAAAACTGGTCGTCATTAACGATTGCATTAAGGTCAACCGAATTTAAAAAGTCATCCCGGTGATTGATCAAATACATATCGAGATCGCCATCCCGGTCGAAATCTAAAAAATACGCCTGAATGGAATAACCGTCGTCTGCAATTCCCCATTTGGCAGCTTCTTCGGTAAATGTGCCGTTCTTTTGATTAACAAACAGCTTGTTTTTACGTTCAAGGCTATTGCCCATAGAAGCCGATTTGCAAACGTAAATATCCAGATAGCCGTCGTTATTAATATCTATCATCGTGACGCCGGTCGTCCAACCTTCGGCATCTGCCACACCTGCTACATCGGTAATATCTTCAAATTTAAAATCTCCTTTATTCAGGTATAGCTTGTTAGCATTTTGATTTGAAGTGAAATAGACATCCTCGAGTCCGTCGTTATTAACGTCGCCTATAGCCACCCCACCCCCGTTATAGGTGTAATAATAATTTAGAACATTAAATTGATCTTTCTCTAGGATTGAATTTTTAAAATGAACACCCGTATCCTCATTTGATATTTGGGTAAAAAGAGTTTCTGACATACTCGTTTTTCTCTGAAAACCCGAGTCTTTACATGAGTAAAGTGCTCCTGCAGCCGCAAAAGCAACAAAAAATCGTTTCAAGCGAATCATATTCAACTAATCAATTAAAATTCTCTAAGTAGATTATAACTCAGTTCTAAAAGGCGACGCCGGAAGCCCTTCTTTATTGTATAAATTGGGATTGTCCGGGTTATCTGCCCAGGCATAGCGCAAATACTTTGGCTCTGCCACCTCATCACTCCAGACAATCACACGATCCCCTTCAATTTTGGCGTTTGCCCAAACAAATTTACCGTCTTCACCTGCAAGCGCAAATTCGCTCAGGGGTTCGCCATCATTGCTCATCAGGCCATTGCCTGTATGCTTAAATTTCAAAATTACTTTTCCGGCTTCAACGGTGTGACTTTCGTAAACAGGTCCCGAATACACCAGATTTTCACCGTAGGCCAACTTCAATCCTGCAAGCGCCATACGCTCTCCCACGTCTTTTTTATTGTCCGGGTGAATATCATTCCACTCCCCCAAATCAATATTTACGGTCATAGCGGTGTTGGAATTCTTCAGCGCTTTTAGCTGGGCTTCACGCAACTCGGCCCAATTGCTTTCGGAAGGCAGATAAGACACATCCATAAAATTAGGTAATTGCGCATAAATAAATGGTGTTTCAGGCTGGCCTAAAACACTGCGCAAACCCGAAATCAAAGCTGCCATATAGCCTTCGTAAGCCTTTGGATTACCGGTATTGCTTTCGCCCTGATACCACAAGATACCTTTAACCGGAAGTTGCTTATAAGGTGCGATCATCCCATTGTATAATGCGGTTGGTTCGTTTTGCGGATTGATACGGCGCACGCGCGCTCCGGAATCTCTGTCCACAAAAGCGGAGCGATCAAATGGCTTAAAAACTTCGCCCACTTTATATTGCCAATAGCCTTTTAAATCTACCGTATCCTGCTCGGTAAAAATATAATAGGGTTTGTCTGGTACAAAACCTCCTTTACCGTTGTAATTGGTGACTTTAATTGTAAAATTATTTTTTCCGGCTTTGAGTAAGGTATCGGGTACCTCATAGCGGCGTTGCGGATATTGATAGGTTTTGTTCCCCACGAGAACACCATTGATATACACCTCATCGGCATCAACGATGCGGCCCATAAAAAGGCGGGCTTTTTTGCCTATCATAGATTCGGGAATCTCAACTTCCCTGCGGTACCAGACTGTGCCATTAAGGTCTCGTACACCCTGGTCTTCCCAATACCCGGGAATGTTGATACGGCGCCAGTTTTTAGGCGTAAAATCATTACTATACCACGGCGTACCCATAAGTCCTTTGTCGGTTTCCTCTTCTGCAGATTCTTCCGGTTGAGGACGGTTTTGACGTTGCGCATTTACAAAAGCCGTGTCTTTATTTTCTTCGATGATTTTTAAGATTTCCGGGTAATCGGTATAGCCTTCCCGCGGAATCCAGGCCTCAATGGGCGTACCACCCACACTGGCATTGATTAAGCCAATGGGAATCTGGTATTTTTCGTAGATTTTTTTGGCAAAGAAATACGCAACAGCCGAAAATGGGCGAATTTCCTCCCCCACTGCTTTTTGCCACTCACCCCCCTCAAGATCTTCCTGAGGTCCTGAGATAGCAGGAGTTGTAGGCACTTTAAAATGTCGGATTGCAGGATTATCTGCATTCGCTATTTCTTCCGCGTAGCGCACATCGTGAATATCCAGCTGATGTACCATGTTAGACTGACCGGTGCACAACCAAACATCACCAATCAAAATATCATCGATTTCAACACTATTCTTACCAGAAATCACCATTTTGAAGGGTCCGCCGGCTTTCATTTTAGGGAGTTCAATACTCCATCTTCCGTCTTTAGCGGTGGTGGTTTTATAGGTTTTTCTTTTAAAGGAAAGCATAATTTGTTCGCCGGGATCTGCCCAGCCCCAAACCGGCACTTTAGCATCCCGTTGCAGCACCATCCCGTCACTTATTAAAACAGGTAATTTAACTTCGGCCTGTACAGAAAAATTCAGGCTGAACATGAAAAGGATGAGTGCGTTTATTCTTTTGAAAATCATGTTGCTTTTAGTTTACTGCAAATTCTATTTCGACCATTTTAGGAGCTCCTAATGCCAAGCTGCGTTTCATAGGGCTTGCACCTCCCACATAAAGCCTAAATGAACCGGGCTCAATAGTTTTAGAACCATCTTCAAGCACAAGCTGAAAGTTTTCGGGCTTGATCTCAAATGTGATTTTTTCGGAGGCTCCGGGTTCTAATGTAACGCGCTTAGTATTTATAAATTGAAAATTAGGCACGCGCACCGAAGCTTCCAAATCAGAAATATACACCTGTACCACTTCGTCTGACTTCACCTTACCGGTGTTAGTCACGGTCACTTCAAGACTCAGACTTTCCTCCTTTGTAACCTCAGTTTTATTTACAACAGCATCACTGTATTCGAACTGGGTATAATTCAGTCCAAAACCAAACGGATACATAGGCTCCTCGTTCATATACTTATATGTACGCCCTTCCATGGAATAATCTTCGTATGCGGGTAACTGATCTAGCGATTTGGGGAAGGTAATAGGTAATCTTCCTGACGGAGAAACATCGCCAAAAAGCACGTCTGCTATCGCTGTGCCGCCTTCTTCACCGGGATACCATACAAAAAGTACCGCATCAGCCAGCTCCTGCACCCGCGCCAGGTCAACCGGACTGCCTCCTGTGACAATTGCTATTAGCGGTTTACGGTCCTCAGGATTTCTATCGGCCATTTCCCGTAAATCTTCTAAATACTGAATTTGATTGGGTGGTAAACCATAGTCTAAACGATCTCCCGCAGTATCTGAATCTATAGAATCACCCTCCTCGCCCTGAAGCGTGCTTGAAAGACCCAAAACGACCAGCGTCACGTCGGTGTTTGCCGCATTACCGGTTGCATAGTTAATAGGGTTTCTGGAATCTTTGTTCAACATGGCGCCCTGACGGTATTGCAACTGACTGGTAGGACTAATCGCTGCGCTGATACCTTCAAGAATGGTTACCATATTCGAGTTAACACCGTAATAGTTACCCAGGAGAACTTCTGTACTTGTTGCGTTCGGGCCGGTTAGGAAATATTTTGGCAGGTCTTTTTTAAGCGGAAGAATTCCATTATTCTTTAAAAGCACAATACTTTTTTGAGCAGTTTCGCGTGCTAAAGCGCGATGTTTCTCACTATTAACCACATCAAGAGAAAGCGCATCGTATTTATTGCTTCCTTTAGGATCGAATAAGCCCAGCTTGAAACGGGTTTTGAGCAAGAGTGCTAGTTGCTCGTCTATTTCGGCTTCCGTAATTAAACCCTGCTCTACCGCTTCCGGTAATGCGCTGTAGGTGTCTCCACAATTCAAGCTTACTCCGCTTTTTACTGCCATTGCAGCAGCACCGGCCTTGGAAGGCGCAGTACCGTGACCACCCTGGCCTTTGGCAACATACAAATCAACAAGAGCTGCACAATCGCTAAGAATATGTCCGTCAAAATTCCATTTTTGTTTTAAAACTTCATCTAGTAAGTATTTATTGGTACAGCAAGGTTCGCCGTTAGTACTATTATAGGCACACATAACGGCTTCCACATTCTCATTGACTAAAGCTTCAAATGCCGGTAGATAGGTCTCATACATATCTTTTAAAGTCGCAGTAGCATTAAACTCGTGTCGTAACTGCTCAGGACCACTATGAACAGCAAAATGCTTGGCGCAGGCTGCTGTTTTTAGATGATCGGGGTCATCACCTTGCAGACCTTTTACAAAAGCAACACCAATCAATGACATCAGATACGGATCTTCACCGTAAGTCTCCTGACCTCTACCCCAACGCGGATCCCTAAAAATATTGATATTCGGGGTCCAAAACGTGAGACCGTTATAGCGGTTAAAATTTCCCTTTTCGCTGGTGGCATTGTATAAAGCCCGGGCTTCATCAGAAATGGCGTTGGAAATTCGATACGCAAGATCTGCATCAAAGGTTGCACCTATGCCTATCGCCTGCGGAAAAACAGTGGCTGCAGAAGCACGCCCAACACCGTGAAGGGCTTCATTCCAATAATCGTAAGGCGGTATTCCCAATCGATCGATTGCCGGAGTACTGTTCATCATCTGAGCTGCTTTTTCTTCAAGCGATAATCGCGAAATCAAATCTGCTACACGCTCATCTACAGATAAAGAAGTGTCATAAAACGGAAATTCCGGATTTTGAGACTGATTTTTTTCAATCGTTTGCGTTGATTTACTTTGATCGGTATTACAGGATACTAAAAAGAAGCAGCTAAACAGCATACCAGCCCAAAATTTTGAAACTATTTTCATATAAAATGGAATTTAAAGACACCCCAACAGCTGAGGAAAACGAAATTTAAGGATCACGAATGATTTTACGCAATCGGTTGCAAACTAAAAATAATTTAGCACTCTACCATCATTTTTAAAGACTTAATGGTATTTAGGCAGAAAATACTGAATAAATAAGCTAAACCGCCCTGGAATGAAATCAGTTCATTCCTGAAACATACAAATGAGGGCTTGAAAAAAATAAAAAAGTAACGCTCTAAAAGAAAGACATTTTGAAATAATTGACGTTTTCCAAATTTTTCAATTGAGCAATTTAAAAATAAACAGAGAATACAATCAAGCACTTAAGCTCTGAATATAAGCCCACTACTGCATATTTTTAATCTAAAAAATATCTTAACAAAAAATTACGCAATCGGTTGTTTGATATAGGAGATTTATATACATTTGAAAACAATACATATAGTACTTAAGACAATAAGAGTCATTTGTACGTTTTAAATCACTAATCGTTGAGCTTTTTACGACGTAGCGAAATCGATTGAGTTTAAAAGTAAAGACTTACTCAAGTTCTATGTGTAGGCATCACCAATTCAAAATAACTCGAATGACTAATTAATTCAAACAACTAAGTTTTATGAAAAGCGTTTTACTTTTTCAGAAGAAAATTCTCAGGTACCTTGGGCTATTCTTCTTAAGTGTATTTTTCTGTTCAGGAATTTATGCACAATCAACAATTACGGGTACAGTAAGCGATGGTAATGGGCCGATACCGGGCGCAAACGTTATCGTCAAAGGAACCAATAATGGAGCTGTAACCGATTTTGATGGCAATTACACACTAAATAATGTACCGGGAGATGCTATTCTGGTATTTAGTTTTGTGGGCTATGAGGCTCAGGAAGTACCCGTAAATAGCAGGACTCAGGTTAATGCAACGCTGGAGAATGATTTGGAATCTCTAAATGAAGTGGTTGTAATAGGTTATGGCACGCAATCACGGGAATCTGTAACAGGTTCGGTTGTCTCCATTAAAGGAGACGAACTTAATGAGGTTCAATCTGCTAACTTTCAACAGGCATTACAAGGTAGGGCTGCTGGTGTGCAAATTCAAACAACAAGCACACGTCCTGGTGCAGCTCCTCAGATTAGGATTAGAGGTGTGCGTTCTCTCTCTGGGGATAATAATCCATTAATCGTCCTCAATGGCATTCCCTTTTCAGGAAGTTTAAATGACATAAACGTCAATGACATTGCAAGTCTTGATATCCTTAAAGACGCTTCTGCAACCGCTATTTACGGTTCAAGAGGTGCGAATGGAGTTATACTTATTGAAACTAAAACCGGAAGAAAGGGTCAGAAAGCAAGAATATCTATAAATTCATATTATGCAACTAAAGAGGTATTTAGCAAATTCCCGATGATGAATGCGGCAGAGCTCACTCAATTGCGAGCTGATGTTGCCGCAAATAACGGTGGGACTCCCATTTTTGAGATTGGCGGAGATGAGGATCTTGCAAATGATACAGATTGGCAGGACTTATTGTATGGGTCTGGAATGCAAACAAGTCAGGATTTTAACATCTCGGGCGGATCTGAAAAAGGCGCCTACGGTTTTGGTATGGGCTATTTTAAAGAAACCTCTGTACTTCCCGGAGACAAATTTGAAAGATATTCTCTAACTGCAAACGTAGATCAGGAAGTGGGTGCATTTCGATTTGGACTAAATTCAATTATGAATTTCAGTAAAGCAAGTAGCATTGTGGGGCCTAACCTGGGAGCCTCACCACTGTTAAGTCCTTTCGATGAAAATGGTGACTTTCTTGAGTCGGTACGGCTCCGAACTTCAGCAGACCAGCTCTGGATCCCCACACGGAATGAAATTAATCGCATTGGAGAAAGAAGAACAAACGATCAATTAGATTTTGGGACATACAATAACATTTTTGCTGAAGTTAATATTCCCGGTATCGAAGGTCTTAAGTATCGTTTAAATCTAGGTTTAAATTTACGCACTAGCAGAGATGGTAACTTTACCGGTCAGGGTGTATTCAATTTTAACCCGACCAGTCCTTCTAATGCAAGTTACGACACGGGAATGACTCGAGATTATGTGATTGAAAATCAGATATTATACGATAGAACCTTTGCTGATAAGCATAAAGTGAATTTTGTTGGACTTTTCTCTTCTCAAAAAACCGAAATTGAAAGTTCCGGGATAGGAGTCCAAAATTTATTTAACGAAAAATTCCTTTTTTACAATCTAGACGCATCTTTAGCTGAAGACATTACCCGATACGGCACAAACTTTACAGAATATGGCTTATTATCCTATATGGGTAGAGTGCTCTATCAATATGACAATCGTTACTTATTTACAGCAACGTTAAGAGCTGATGGCTCATCAAGACTGGCTCCTGGATACAAATGGGTTACTTATCCCGCAGTTTCACTAGGTTGGAATATTGCCAATGAATCTTTTATGAGCGATGTTAAATTCATAAATCAATTAAAATTAAGAGCCGGATACGGTGAGACTTCTAATCAAGCTATAGCGCCTTATTCAACACAAGGAAACTTAGGAACAAGAAATTACAACTTTGGAAGCACATTTGCCACAGGATATTTTGTTTCTCTATTACCAAACCCAACATTGGGTTGGGAATTTTCAGAAACCTATAATTATGGTTTAGATTTTTCCATATTCAATAGCAGATTATCGGGTACCGTAGAATATTATCTAACTAAAACTAATGATATTTTATATACACTTGGTTTACCCCCCACATCTGGAGTTAATAATGTTAGAAGCAATATTGGTTCAACCGAAAATAAAGGAATTGAAATATCCCTTAATGGTACAATCATAGATACTCCAGATTTCACCTGGGACGCAGGCCTCAATTTGTATTCTAACAGAAATGAGATTACCTCACTGGCAACAGGAGAGGATCAGAACGTAAATTCCTTATGGTTTGTAGGAAGTCCCATCAATGTAATTTTTGACTATGATAGAATCGGCCTCTGGAATGAATCTGACCCTGACTACCAGTTTATTAGCCAATATGAACCCGGTGATAATAATCCGGGAATGATAAAAGTACGATATACTGGTGAATTTAATGAAGATGGTTCTCCAGTGCGTGCTATAGGACCCGATGATCGAATTATAATTGACCCAACACCAGATTTTCAGGGTGGTTTTAATACCCGAATTGCTTATAAAAATTTCGACTTAAGTGCTGTCGGAACATTTCAGAAGGGTGGTATTGTTGTAAGTACATTATATAGTTCAAACGGATACCTAAATTTATTGACCGGAAGAAGTAATAACGTTCGTGTAGATTACTGGACTCCTGAAAATACAGATGCTAAATATCCTGCCCCTGGAGGTGTTCAAAGTGGTGATAATCAAAAATACGCGAGCACTCTAGGTTATTTTGATGGATCATTTTTAAGGTTTAGAACTATTACTTTCGGATACAATTTTGAGCAAAATTTATTAGACAAACTCGGAATTCAAAACCTACGGGTCTATGCTACAGCTCAAAATCCGTTTGTATTTTTCTCAGATTTTAAAAAGGAATCAGGTCTGGATCCGGAAACAAACTCAGGAATTAATGGAGACGGTACCCGTCAAAATGTTGCGGTCAACACAGCGCAAATTTCAACCGGAATACCAACAATTGGTTCTAATGCCCCTACAACTCGTAATTACTTATTAGGATTAAATATCTCATTTTAATAAATATTGACATGAAAAAAAATAAATTAACACATTTCAAGTCTATTCTTATTCTAGGCATCCTAGTGATTATGGGATCTTGCTCAGAAGAATTTGTCTTGGAAGAAACGCCTAGAAGTTCTTTTACTCCAGACTTCTTTAGAACAGAATTAGGAGTTCAAGGAGGTATAACCTATTTGTACTCAAACTTAAGATACTTATATGGTGATGCTTATTTTTTGAACGCTACTGAAACAGGAACAGATGAATATGTTGCCGCTCAGAGTGCAGATAATAATTTTCTGGATTATGATTTAGCAGGTAGAGGTGACCTAAACTCTGATAGTGGATTTTCAGTAGGTGCTGTTTGGGGAAACTCTTTTCCGGCCATTAATACAGCAAGTGGTATAATTGAAAATGCAGAAGCTGTAGGTTTAGACAATTCTTTAATCGCTGAAGCACGTTTTTTTAGAGCTTTCTATTACTTCTTACTTGTTCAAACTCATGGAGGTGTACCACTTGACTTAGGTGCAGGAGAACTGAAGTTTAACAATTCTGCAGCGAGAACATCAGTACGTAATACTGTACCAGAGGTATATACCAAAGCCGTAATACCTGATTTAATAACAGCAGTTAATGATTTACCCGAAACCCCAAGATTAACGGGTACCTTAACAAAAAATGTTGCTCGACTTTATCTTGCAAAGGCTTACCTTACTTATGCCTGGTGGTTACAAAACCCCAATAACATTCCAACTTATCCGGAAGCTCCGCGTACAGACCCTGATGGTCGCGATGCTGCATATTATTTTCAACAAGCTTACAACGTAGCAGTACAGGGAGTTGATAATCCTGGCCCTTATAGACTACTTGACTATTTTTATGATGTGCACGTTGCTACAAACGATCGACATAGTGAAATGATGCTTTATGCAGATCGTACAGAAGAAAGTCAAATATACAATGGAGCAGATATAAATTTTAGCGGAACCGGTGGAGGTGCGAATACTGCTGTTTGGATGGTTACCTCTAACTACACTACAATTAATGTTGACGGAGTGCCAGCTGTTCAACGTGAAGCAGCACAAAGTTATGGACGTCCCTGGACTCGTATGGCTCCTCCAATTGAAGTTCTTACCGAAACATTTGATGATAAGGATCTAGATTCTCGCTACGACGGAACATTTGTCACCAGTTATCGAGGTAATTGGGATAAAGGAGGGTCAACAGCTGAAACGCTCACAGCCGCTAACGGAATAGAAATTGCTCCAGGAGATGCTGTAATTTCCTTTTTAGATGAATACAACCCTGATGTGCAATATGTAAATGGTGCTAACATTGGCGGTGGAGTTCTTCCTGGAAGATCAGATTATGTAATAAACCCTAATGAAATAAACAGAAGGTTTTATCCCGGCTTGTGGAAGTTAGGAACTTACCGCACAGATAATGCAGGAGGCCTAGGCTCACCAAACGGAGCCATTACAAGACCTTTCCCAATAGCCAAATTTTCGGAGTTCTATTTCGTTGCCGCCGAAGCTGCTGTTAAAGGCGCAGCTACCCAGGCCGGTAAATCTGCACGCCAATTGATCAACGTGATACGTGCCCGTGCCGGAAAGTGGAGATTTGACAATGGAGAACAGGAAGTGCGTATGGAAGATAATAGTGCTACACTGGTAGCTAATACTCCTGCCACGATAACTATTGATTATATCCTTCAGGAGCGTTCCCGCGAATACTTTGGCGAAGGATATCGCTGGTATGATCTGGTACGTACGCAAAAATGGGCAGAATTTGCCGCATCATATACTATAGCTGGTGATAATGCTACAGATCATAACCCGCAGGTAATCAATAGAACAATTGAACCTTACCATTATTTAAGGCCTATACCTCAAGGCCAATTAGATAACATGGATCTTTCTGCAGCCGAAAAAGCTGCTTACCAAAACCCAGGCTATTAATTTCAAAGTAAGAGTTTGAAATAGCAACTGCCCAAAAGCTTTACAACTTTTGGGCAGTTTTTTTATGCCTAATGTGCACTTGAAATTTTACTTGAAAAACTCAAATGGTATTATTTCACTTCAACTAAATAAACGGGTACATTAGCGTTTTCAGGCAAGTAGGTATTTTTCTACTCGAATTTTGAGGATTGCTTTAAAAAATATCCATCATTTCAAAACCTGATTCTTGAAAATATAATTTGGAAATAAGAAGCTTAATGCTACGAGTAACTAACTCTTACGACGGAAAGGTTCTATTCAAAAGATTTATAATACCCGATCTTAGCTGTTTTAACCCTTTACAATCGAAAGCAAGCTTACTTAAAGCTATAACTAACAAAATGTTTACTCAGTTTTTAAATTATAATCAAACCCTTAAATAGTATCCAATAAAAAAGAGGCCCGAAGGCCTCTTTCATCTTACTTTCATATAAAAATATTTATTCTAACGGCTCAATACTATTACCCGAAGTAGCATATAATCCTACCAAAGCTCCGGTAAAACCACCGGCTACATTGGTAGATAGAATATCTCCGCTAACGGTTCCGCCCAGAGTTTTATAATTAGCTCCATCTGTAGCATAACTGAATTTATAATCAGCGTTATCCCCTTCTACTTTCAGTGAGAGTTTACCATCCAGATCAATCTTTTCACTGGCAATAATCGTTGATTCCCCTTTTTCAGTGCGCTGCAATACAACATAATAATCCTTCCCTTTTTTAGTGACTCCAAAAGCATAATTAAAACGCTCATTTTGCAAAGCAGTAATACCTGCAAAATCTTCATCTGACTTTGGCTTATAAGTCAAATCGGTTTTAAAACTGAACGTCTTATGCATTTGGCGGTGAAACAAGGTTGAAGTGGGTTTCAATTCGGTAATTTCAGCTTCAAAAGGTTCAATTTCAAGACCTTTTTTGGTTTGCTTTATAAAAGCCTCGCGGGGACCACGAAGGCCAATCCAACGATAATCCAGTTTATCACCACTAAAATCTTCTTCAAACGTAAAATTCCCGTTAGGAAAATACCCGTCTTTTCCGGTCTTATTCTCCACCCCTTCCGGAAGTTTTAAAGTAGGCTCTATAGGCACCAGACCATTTTCAAAAACCGGATAGGTCCCAGACCAGTCAACCGGCAAAATAAAGGTTTCACGTCCGCTATTTACCTGGCCGGCAGTATTAGGTCTAATAGCCAGGAAAACACCGTACCATTGTCCGTTAGGACCTTCAATGATGTCTGCGTGGCCTGCCCAGTCCACATTGTTTTCGCGATCTTTCGGAAAATAACGCTGTGTCAGAATCGGGTTGCTGGGTGCAGGAACAAAAGGGCCTTTAGGATTGTCACTCATAAAAATCACCTCACTGTGCCAGCCTCCGGTTCCTCCTTCGGCACACATCAAATAGTATTTACCATCCTTTTTGTATAGATGTGGTGCTTCAATCCAGATGGGTTTATCAGCTAAATCAACGCCTCCGTTTACGATAATCTTATCGGTCCCTTTAATAATCTGATCTTTTTCAACATCATATTCCCAAACTTTAATCACACGGTGACCCTGATACAATTCCTCTCCTGCATTAGGCGCATCATTGTGAACTACATAGGCTTTCCCGTCATCATCAAAAAATAGGGAAGGATCAATCCCCTGAAAATCCAGTTTGATAGGATCACTCCAGCCCTGCATCGGGTCTTTGGTTTTAACCACGATGTTACCCAAACCTCCCGCAAACGCGGTCGTGATCATATAAAAGGTATCGTTGTTTTCATTGTAGGTAATTCCCGGTGCGTAAACACCCTGGCTGATCCCGGTATCGTGTACATCCAATTGCGATACCCGATCTAAAACGTGACCGATTTGTTTCCAGTTCACCAAATCTTTAGAGTGAAAAATAGGCACCCCCGGAAACATCGCAAATGATGATACCACAAGGTAGTAATCATCCCCTTTGCGCGTTATTGCAGGGTCGGGATAACATCCCTGAAGAATGGGATTGTAAAATTCATTAGCTTCAAGCGGATTATTAGTATAAACAGCATCATTACCTTCATAAACCACATTGGAGAATACCGGAGTACCCTTCTTTGGTGGGTCTGGCCGGTCTTTCTTCAAATCAAAGCTGGTAAGGCTTAAGATAAGCGCCAGGGCAGGCGCCAGAATTAGATTTTGTTTTTTCATTATAGGAATATTTAGTTTAAGGTGTTTAAAAATTTATTTGAGTCCGGACTATTCAAAAGCGACGTGATAGGTTTTTACTTTGCCTTTGTAGTCAAACTTCACAACAGCTTTTTCTGAAGGAGATGATGCCTGCGTGATATCAACTTTCACATCAGGATTATCTGATTTTGCAGTTAATACAGGTACAGAAGCAGCATCTCCCGCATTGAAAGTTGCCTCATAAATGTCATAGCCAGTAATACCGTTTTCATTGGTAGATCTCACCGGTGTTTCTGGTAGGTCAAGAGCTTTGCCATTTGCAGAAATGAATACCTCAGGCACCACCGGACGGTTAATCGGCTTGTCTTTAGAACTAAAACCAAGCCCGACAAGCTCCCCGAGCGATTCTGCATCAGAGCCTTCTATCCTGAGGAATAGCGCGTGTTTTTTATCAAGCTTGTCTACAAATTCGGAGACATCCAGTTTAAATTGCGTAATCTCGTTTTCAGTATTAGCCGGAACAGTAATTTCTCCTATTTGCGTTCCGTTCCAGGTAGCATTATCCCAGGGACCATCTAACCAAACCTGTACCTTGAATGATTCTTGTGATTGTGGTTTTAGGAAAAGGTTGAACATAGTTGCATTACCTTCTTTGGTGCCTTCAAAAGCTGTAACACCATTCTGGTCTTCCGCTAATCCACCAAATCCAAAATATTTATAGCCAATAATGTGACCGTTTTTTAAACCGGAAATAGGCATATGGTTATCCCAAATATCCCAGGCGTCTTGCTGAATGCTTATATCAGAAAGGTAACAGGCATAACCGGCAGAATAGTATTGATAGGGATTAAGCCCGTAAATATGAAATCCTTCCGAAGTAACTTCGGCACCTTTATACTCTAACGCATCTGAAGCTTTTGCTGTCCAAATCTCATCTGATGCATACGGATCGTACCCACGCAGGTAAACGGAACCACCATCTTCTACTGATTCTTCATCCCAGGAAACCGTTATGGGTGCTACCATTGCCTGACGGGCAAAGCCGAAACCGCGCGGCGGACGATGGTAAAAAACATACCATTGATTGTTTATCTCTTCAATACTTCCGTGGGTGTTGTGACCGGAATATGTGGTCTGAATAGCCGTTCCATCCTCATTAAGTACCGGCGCACGTGAATCCACAAGAACCCCGCCGCTTCTCCAGGGGCCTAAAGGGGAATCGGCCACAGCATAGCGCAAGGTGGAATTCGAACTTCCCACCCCGTAATCAGGTCCTGAATACCCACTGAAAACCGTAACGTATTTATTTCCCACTTTACGTATGGAGGAAGCTTCAAAGAAATTAAAACTACCTAAATCCTCTCCAGGGTATATTTTCGGAAACGTGGTTCCTTCAGGGTCACGAATAACTCCGTATCTGCGGCTGGCCGGCAGTAAGCGCTCAATGATCTCGGTACCCGGTCTTAAGGAATACATCGTATTTTGATCTAATTGTGCAGCAGAAGATTTCTGAAAACCCCAGTAGCCGTAAGCCCTGAAGCCTATTTCATAATCGGGATCTGCCGGATCGTCAATGTATTCTATGTAAATGGCAGGATCAAAGCCCAGAATACTTCCGGGAAGGGATCTTTTTCCGTCTTCGGTAAGATTAATGGGCGTAAACGGACCGTCAGGACGGCTTCCTTTGGCCACCATGGCTTCCCGGTTATAACCCCGGCTATGCGGATACAGGTAATAGGTTTTGTTACCTTCTTTATCTTTTACCTCAACCAAATCGGGAGCATACATCACATCCCATTCTCCATCAACCTGATAGGTAAATACGGGACCTTCATCTTTCCACTCCGAAAGGTTCTCAACCGGTGCAGACCATATTCTGATATCAGGACCACAATAACTGGTGTAGCGAACATCATGCGAACCTATGATGTATGCCCTGTATTTTCCGGGATTGTCAGGATCTTCAAAAACCCGCGGTTCACCATCGGGCAGATGCTCCCAAAGGGGCAGATACGGATTACCTATGCCCTTATGCACAGCAGGTTGATTGGAACCGGTTGTCTCCGCAACATAATCCTGGGCTTTTATTCCCGATGTTACAATTAGAAACACCGCCAAATACAGGATATTCGAATACGTACATTTTAAGTTCTTCATTTTTATACAGCTATTATTTAATATTCAATTTGATCAATTTATTTTGAATCCTTTACGTTGGATTTAAAAAAGTAAAGAGGCAAATTTATACAGGTTGTTGCGCCAAACGGGCCAGGTATGCCCGCCCGGATATTCCGAATAGGTGTACTCAATGCCCATCTCGTCAAACTTTTGCAGCATCACCTTGCAATTGTTGTAAGCGATATCTTCCTGTCCTCCCATCGCAACCCAGAATTCTTTGAGATTAGCATTGATCTGGTCTGCGTTTTCTTTCATAAACTCGTATTGCTTTCCGGAGATGGAATCGTCATTGGCAAACCAACCGGAGCTGAAAACGCCCAGGTAATCAAACATATCGGTATTTTGAACACCCGTAAAAAGCGTTTGAATTCCGCCCATACTCAGCCCTGCCAAAGCGCGATTTTGAGAACCTTCTTTAATCCTGTAGTTTTTTTCTACGAAAGGGATTAAACCGTCTTTCAGTTCGTTTGTAAACATTTGCAGGCCCATTTCCGTAAAGGCTGAAGCCGGCATATTGCCGTCGGGCATTATTACGATCATGGGTTTTGCTTTGCCTTCAGCGATTAAATTATCGAGAATCAAATTGGTTTTACCCTGCATCGCCCAGCCGCTTTCGTCCTCACCTCCACCGTGCATAATGTATAAAACGGGATATTCTTCATCACTGCTTTCGTAGCCCGGCGGCATGTACATATAAAACTGACGCCAGCTGTTCAGCACGGGTGAATAGTATTGTTTTATTCGGATATCTCCGTGTGGAACTTCCTTCAAAGCATAATAATCATCGCCTTTAAACGGAACTTCAATCCCGCTGGCCATTCGACCCATACCGTAAAACGTCTTGCTGGCAGGATCTGCAACGGCAACCCCGTCAATCAACAGGGAATAGTAGTGTAAACCTTCCGTTAGCGAATCGGTACGCACTTCCCAAACGCCTTCGGTATTCTTATCCATATCGTATTTTTTGGCTAAATCAAGCTGTACGCGTTTGGCGTCGGGAGCTTTCAGCCTGAAAATCGCACTGCCATCCGGCGTCAACTGCGGATATTTTGCATTGCGCATATTGGTGGAAGCCGGCGTACCCAGCAGACTGTATTTCGTAAAAAGCGATTCATCTACCGGTTTAAAAAGGAGTTTCGCAAACATATAGAGGCCGTTTTTCCAGACCTTAAAATTGTGATCACCCGGCTCGATGTAGTACACGTGAGGCACATCATTGTCAACCAGGTACTCGTGGGTGCGTTCGCTAAAACGCAACAGACGGTCTGCATCCCCGCAAGAAATCCACAGCAGGTTCAGTTTTTCGCGGGCTGTTTTTGCGTCAGGGACTAAAACTTCAGGGGCTTTGGTGTTGGGTGCCGAAGAAAATCCGCCTACATACGAGAAGGTGTCCAGATTACCCAGACCAAAATTAAGCGACTGTCCGCCCCCCATAGACAAACCGGCTATGGCCCGATGCTCCCGGTCTTTTTTCACCGGATAATTCTTTTCGATATATGGAATCAAATCGTTTAGTAAATCCTGCTCAAATGTGGCAAAAGCCTGCACTTTAGGAAGTGCCATGATATCGCCAACCGCGCGGTCGTCTTTCATCGCGCGTCCGTTTGGCATCACGACGATCATCGGTTCGGCCTCACCGTTTGCATATAAATTATCTAAAATAACTTCAGGATGCCCGCCTTTCAGCCATTCTAAATGATCGCCGCCAATTCCGTGCAGCAAATAAAGTACCGGGTATTTCTTGCCTTTTGTATAACCGGGAGGGGTATATACCAAAGCTTTTCGGTTTGTTCCCACCGTTTTAGAAGGATATTGAATGGTGTCTATAGTTCCGTGTTTGATCTCGCTTTGAAGCACATCAAAACCTTTAGGTGCTTCCTTGACCAGTTTGGGATAGCCTAAAAGCTTGAGCATCTGCTCGCCGTAACGTCTGCCCAGTTTTCTATAGCCTGCGGCGGAAAAATGCAAATGATCTGCAATCGCCTCGCAATCTTCTGAAGAAACCACATAGGAATTCGGTATCACATCCGGCAGCGTCCTGATGATGGGATTCATACTGGCGCAGGCTCCACCCTGCCCTTCGCTCACGAGTTCGCCGGCAATAAGCGGAACCTTTTTAGGATCGAGTTTCAGGTCTTTGATCAGGTTATCGTAAACGCCTTTTACTTTTTGAGGCCAAAAACTGTCACCGGTGTTTGACTCTCCCTGATGCAACAGAATACCCTTGATCACGCCATCCTTTTGAGCCAGTTTAGCCATTTCCACCAGGCGCGCATAGGGATTGCCATCGTATTCTTTCACCATATTCTTCAGCCAGTCTGGTGAAGTCTCTACGTAAGACTCAAAGTTATCTTTGTCAAACAATTCAATTTTACAACCGCCTACAGAAACATTGATCACCCCAACATGTACCTTTTCAGGTAGATTTTCAAGGAGTTCGCGGCCAAAGTAATCTGTAGGTGTTAAGCCGGTTTTACAACGGCATAAAGGCGGTTTGGCGGTGTACCAGTTGCCTTTTTCACGATCCAGATCGGGGCAATCTACCGCCTGCATCACTTTAAAGCGATCGTTAACAACAGTATCCCGGGCTTCAAAACGGGCGTGACCTTCCATATTCGACTGACCGAAAGCCAGATAGATGTGAAAGTTTTCATCCTGCGACCAACCGGTGCTGCAAGACAGAATAAGTAAACCGAATAGTAAAAGGTGTTTTTTCATAATGGAATTGGTTTTCGGTTAGTCTTTAAATAATTGTTGAGCAAATTGATGCAAACAGCGTCTCCAGGTGTGCCACTCGTGTGCGGTTTCCGGTGATTCGTAAAGCGTGTACGTTATTTCCTGAGCCTTGAGCATATCAACAAAGGCATTTATCGTCTTCGGAAAACGTTCCGGTTCTTTGGTACCCAGTCCCAGCCATAACAAGTTAAGCTGCTCATCAACCTGTGCACCATCACTAAACGCACCATTTAAAAAGGTATCTACATCAATGGCGCCTTCAATACCGAAGTTTGCCGTACCGCTAAACCCACCGTAATACGAGAAAGTATCCAGGTTGTTCATTAGGATGCGCATCGTTTGATTAGCTCCCATGGAAAGTCCTGCGATGGCGCGATGCTCGCGATCAGCAAGTGTTCTAAACTCGGCATCAGTCATCGGGATGATTTCTTTAAGCATTACCTCCTCAAAAACCGATTCGGGTCTGCCTTCTTTGGGTGCATCAGGCTTATATGCGTAGCCGTTATCCATCACGATAATCATCGGCTCGGCCTCACCATCAGCGATCAGGTTGTCTAAAATAAGATTGGCGTGACCCTGTGAAGACCAGCCGGTTTCATCTTCGTAGCTTCCGTGCTGCAAATAGAGCACGGGATAATTTTTATCTGAAGTAGTATAACCCGGCGGGAGGTAGATAAAATTGCGTCTCCACTGCTGGGTAATTTCAGAGAAATACAGGTTTTCCACAACTTTTCCGTGAGGGACTTTTCGCATGGCGAAAATAGCATCGTCCGGAGCCGGGATCTCGATACCACTCCCCCAACGGCCTGCTCCGTAATAGTATTTGGTGCCGGGATCAGGTACCGAAGCACCGTCTATATTGAGCTGGTAATAATGGAAGCCCACATCCTGAGGAGCCGACTCGCCCGTCCAGACGCCTTCTGCGTCTTTGGTCATTTCGTATTTGACACCGCCAATATCAAGTTTAACCGAAATAGCTTCGGGAGCTGAAATTTGTGCGCGCACCCGGCCTTCGGCATTCACCTGCGGAAAGGCTTTCCCCGCCTGATTTACCGAAGAGGGTTTGTATTCCTGAGCCTGAACTAAACTGAGACCGGCAAGCCAAAAAAGACAGGTAATATGTTGTAGTGTTTTCATACGTTATTCGTTGAATAAAAGTGGAGCCATTTGATACAGGCTCCGTCTCCAGGTTAAAAATTCGTGCGCGGTACCCGCAGAAACATAAGAAACTGACTTGATTCCGGCATCGTTTAGGGCTTTTGCTGCCTGCTTTACCCGATCCGGATTTTCCTTGCTTCCGGCACTCAGAAAAACAAGCTTCAAATCTTCGTGCTCTTTTAAATCTTCCGGGCTATACGTTCCGCCGCTTAAGAGACCGTAATACTGAAACAGACCGGGCTTATTCATCGTGATCATTCGGGTTTCCATTCCGCCCATTGAAAGGCCGGCCATTGCGCGGTTTTCAGGATTGTCGAGCGTACGGAAGTGTGAGTCCACATAAGGAATCAGTTCTTCGGTAAGAACGGTTTGAAAGTATTTGATATCAAAATCGCGAATACCACCCCATTTGATTTCGTTGGTCATTCCGTAGGTATTCACAATGATAAAAGGCTCGATTTTGCCTTCTGCAATCAGATTGTCCATAATTAAATTAGCACGCCCCTGATTCATCCAGGCGGTTTCATCCTCGCCCCATCCGTGTTGCAGGTACAGTACCGGATATTCCTTATCGGTATTCAAGTGATAGCCCGGCGGAGTGTACACAAAAGCGCGACGCGAAGTATTGGTACTGGGAGAAGGAAACAAGATCTGTTGTACCGCACCGTGTGACACATCTTTTAACGCGTAAAATTCCTCGTCGTGTGCGGGAATTTCGATTCCACTTTCCCAGCGCACCGAACCGTAGTAGTTCTTTGCTCCGGGATCGTTAAATGTACCGCCGTCAACGGTAAGGTGGTAATAATGAAAGCCTTCATCCATTGGGCCTTCGGTGGTTCCGGTCCAGAAACCTTCTTCATTTTTAGTGAGTTTAGTACCGCCACGCCCTCCCAATCCTAAGCTTACCGAAACGCTGTCAGCAGCCGGGGCTTTAATTTTAAAACGCACATAGCCCTGCGAGTTGACCATCGGGTATTCCTGACCAGGCTGATTTAATGTGGAAGGTTTAAAATCTTCCTGAATAGCTTCTTGTCCAAAAGACCATAAGAAATTCAGGCACAAAAAAAGTACTGCGAGTTTTTTCATAATTGCGGTTGTTTAAGGTTTATGGAGAATGTTTTTAAGTCGGCCTCATCAGAGCTGTTGCCATAAAAGATCTGGTATTCTCCGGGTTCGGCTGTCATTTCAAGCTTTTCTTCACTGTAAAACTGAAACGATTCGGGTTCGATCACGACTGCAATCTGCTGTTGTGCTCCCGGTTGAAGTTCGACTCGTTTAAACTGCTTCAGGGTTTTAATAGGCCCATCGGCATCGTCGGTTTTTCTGAGGTACACCTGAAGGATTTCGGTACCGCTGCGATCCCCGGTGTTTTTAACCGGAACCGTAAATTGCAGAGGCTCACCTTTTGCGATTTCCGTTTTTGGAACAGAAGCTTCGCCAATTTCAAACGTGGTATAACTTAAGCCGAAACCAAACTTGAACAGCGGCTCTTCCTTCATATACCTATAGGTACGACCATCCATAGCATAATCTTCAAAATCGGCAAGCTGGGTGGTATCGCGGTAAAAGGTAACCGGTAATTTTCCGGAAGGATTGTAATCGCCAAAAAGTACATCGGCTACGGCCTGCCCACCCGATTCACCGCCGTACCAGGATTGAAGAATAGCGTCACAGGTTTGCGTCTCAGGCACCAAACCAATAGCAGAACCCGAATTGTTTACAAAAATCACGGTTTTACCGGCCTCTTTTAAAGCCTTCAGACAGTTGCGCTGTACCGCAGGAAGCTCAATATCGGTACGATCTCCACCTTTAAAACCGGGATAATTTACCGGCATCTCCTCACCTTCCAGTAAGGTGGAGAGTCCGCCTACGAAAATTACCGTTTCAATACCCTCTAATTTGGCAATCAGACCGGTAAAGTCTACCGGGATTTCTTTCCCAAAATTGAACTCCAGATTGGCCTCCCAGTTGTTCACTTGGGCATACTTAATCTCAATGTTATAGGTTTTTCCTTTTACTACGAGAAACGGAAGTGTTGAAGGAAGCGTTCGCCAGTTGTTAGTTGCTCTTAGCGATTTTCCGTTGACAAATAGCTCAAAATGACCGGTTGCGCCAAATTTGAACGCGAGTTCCTCGTCTTTATCTGCTGTATATTCGGTTACGTAACTGGCTGAAAAACCTTCCAGATTTACGCCTGAAGCAAACTCGTGTTGCCCTGCAGTGGTGAGTTTAAGCGGATTGGTAATGTAGGTTTCGGCAATGACCGGTCCGCTGTAATCGGGCGTATTCCAATAGGTCGCTTTAAAGCCTTTTTTACCAGCAATACCAATTTTTGAAAAATAGCTTTCAGTTACTTTATCTTCCACCAGATCACAAGCCTGATCGTATACGATGCGCTCCTCGCCTACTTTAGATTTTATTCCTTCCAGGATGGTAATAGTGCGCACGGGAGTACCGTTGTAATTTCCCCAAAGCATGGGCTCATCATCAGCATTAGGCCCCAGCACCGCGATTTTATCTATGGTTTTATTGAGCGGAAGAACCTTGTTTTTATTCTGAAGTAAGGTCATCGATTTCCGGGCCATCTCCAGTGCGAGCTGGCGGTGCTTTTCGCTATTGATCACCGAAGCCGGAATCTGCGCCCAGGGCACAATCGCATCGGGATCCATTTCGCCCAACTCAAAACGGCCTTTGAGCACCCGCTTAACGCGGATGTCTATTTCTTCTTCCTGTACCAGACCGCGTTTTACAGCTTCCGGCAGGAGTTTGTAATTGTGGTTATTCCACTGGCATTCTACATCTGTCCCGGCCAGTACCCCTTTCGCGGCAGCGTGAACCGCATCGGAAGAGACGTTATGCGAGGTGAAAAAATCCTGAATAGCCCCACAATCGGATACCACCAGATGCTCAAAGCCCCATTGATCGCGCAGGATTTGTTGCAAAAGACGGTCACTACCGCAGCAGGGTTCGTCATCCAGTCGCTGATAGGCGCACATCACCTGGCGCACATCAGCATCCTGTACCAGAGACTTAAACGCAGGCAAATAGGTTTCCCATAAATCCCGCTGGGAAATGTTGTTTAGGTTGAGTTCGTGGCGACTCCATTCGGGTCCCGAATGTACTGCATAGTGTTTGGCGCAGGCCAGTAATTTTCGGTATTTGGCATCTTCAGGGCCCTGAAGTCCTTTGACGACCTGTACACCCATTCGCGAAGTGAGGTATGGGTCTTCACCATAAGTTTCCTGACCACGCCCCCAACGCGGGTCCCGGAAGATATTTACATTAGGCGTCCACACCGAAAGGCTCATAAACCGCCTGTTTTCTTCGCCATTGCGCATCGTCTGATGGTATTTGGCACGGGCCTCATCTGAAGTGGCATCAAAAATCTTAAATACCAGCTCATCATCAAAAGAAGCGGCCATTCCCACCGGTTCGGGGAATACCGTAACATCATTGGTATTTGCAAAACCATGCAGCGCCTCACTCCACCAGTTGAATTTCTTGATACCCAGACGTGGAATCGCGTCAGAAACGTCACACATCAAGGTTGCTTTTTCTTCAATCGTGAGCCTGCTTACCAAATCTTCAGCACGTTCTTCAGGCGAAAGTGCAGGGTTTTGATAGGGATAATCCTGGGCGCTTAGTGCGGTAAAAACAAAGCTAAAAACCAGTATACTTACTCCTCGTTGAATGGCAATAAGAGATTCAAATTTTTTCATTTTATAAGTTTAACCTGTGGTCAGTATATAGGTTTGTCCGGGTTCAGTTCGTAATTCGTATTCAAAAACAGGTTTGAGTTCCGGCTTTGTCAATTCCTTCGGATTTGCAATCAGGGGTTCAGGGATTTCAGGTGTTTGGAAAAATCCATTTTCAACTTCTCTAGTAATTTCTGATAATCCTTGGCCTTTTAAAGGTTCATAAGAACGGATGCGGCAAAGGCCTCCTAATGTGGATGTAATTTTAATTGTTTTGGCTTTATTATTTTCCCATTCCAAATCTACCTGAAAACCACCACGGGTTTTAAGTCCGCTTATAGCGCCTTTCTCCCAGGCATCGGGTAAGGCCGGTAAAATATGAATCGCGCCATCGTGACTTTGTACCAACATTTCGGCAATCCCGGCCGTGCAGCCAAAATTCCCATCAATCTGAAAGGGCGGGTGCGCATCGAATAAATTGGGATAGGTGCCTCCACGTTGCTTACCATCAGGTTGAATGGATGGTGTCAATTGATCCTGAATCAGCTTATACGCGTGGTTTCCATCGAGCAGACGCGCCCATAGGTTTACCTTCCAGCCCATAGACCAACCGGTAGACTCATCACCACGTGCTTCCAAAGAAGTTTTAGCCGCCTCAAAAAGCTGGGGGGTGCGATAGGGCGAAATCTGATTGGAAGGATACAAGCCGTATAAATGCGATACATGGCGGTGGTTATCTTCGGGATTATCCCAGTCGTACATCCACTCCTGTAATTGTCCCCATTTGCCAATTTGCATAGGTGGCAAACGCTTGAGGCTGGCTTCAATCTGCGTTAAAAGTTCACCTTCTTTATTTAGAATTTTTGAAGCTCTCAGGGTTTTGGTAAACACATCGTAAACCAACTGATTATCCATAGTAGCTCCGGCAGTCACAGACTCGGGATGATCGCTGTACGGCGCATTTTCAGGTGATATAGAAGGCGCGATCACCAACCAGTTATGCTTAGGCTCTTCAACCAAAAAATCCTGTAAAAAGCGTGCTGAACCTTCCAAAATGGGATAAACCGAATCTAAAAATTGCGTATCGCCTGTGTATTCATACTTATCAAACAAATGCTGCGAAAGCCAGGCGCCGCCCATAGGCCACATTCCCCAGAAAGCCGCATCTACCGGACCGGTAATGCGCCAGATATCGGTATTGTGATGGGCAACCCAGCCTGAAGCTCCGTACATATCGCTGGCGGTTTGTTTTCCAGCTTCAGACAACTCGCGTATCATTTGAATCAAAGGCTCGTGGAGTTCTGAAAGATTGGTACTTTCAGAAGGCCAATAATTCATTTCGGTATTGATGTTTATGGTGTATTTGCTATCCCAGACCGGTTTTAAGTCATTTGCCCAAATACCCTGTAAATTGGCCGGTTGGCCGCCGGGGCGTGAGGACGAAATGAGCAGATAGCGTCCAAACTGAAAATACAAAGGCACCAGGGCCAGATCGGTTCCGTCTTTAAAATTAGCAACGCGGGCATCGGTGGTTTCCGAGCTGGGAGTAGTTTCGCCCAGACTGAATTGAACCCGATTGAAATAAGATCGATAATCTGCTATATGTGCACGCTTTAAATCTTCAAATTTCTTTTGAGAAGCGCCCTTTAAAAAAGACATTGCTTTAGCTTCTGCATCCCCACCGATATCGTTATAGCTTTTAAAATTGGTAGACATCGAGATGTATAAAGTGGCAGCATCTGCGTTGGTGATTTCCAATTTGTTTTCGCTTTGCGAAAGGCTTCCGCCACTGGTTTTTGCTTTTACCTGCGCTTCAAATTTTACGGCACCTACAACACCCTCGTGATCGCTCGAAGTTCCCTGTAAACGAAGTGTATTTTCATCATCAACAAAAGAAGTGGCTCGCTCCTCTCTGGTTAAAGAAGCTGCAAAATTGAGTTTTCCCGATTCACTTGCGGTAAGTTGAACCACAATAACCTGATCGGGGAAAGACGAAAAAACTTCCATTGTATAAGCGACATCATCTCGCGACCATTGCGTGGTTGCCACAGCCGTTTCCAGGTCTAAGGTGCGCTCGTAATCGGTTACTGCTCCTGTATTTTTAAAGTCCAAATGAAGTTTCCCGAGCGTTTGATAGGGCATTCCGCTTTTACCGCTAAAAAATTTTTGATTGACCAAATCCTCAGCTTCCGCATAGTTTCCGTCAAAAATAAGTTGGCGTACCTGAGGCAGGGCTTCTTTAGCCTGCGGATTATCGTTGCGATACGGCTTCCCGGCCCAGAGTGTATTTTCATTCAACTGAAGGATCTCGTGATCCGGATCGCCATAAATCATAGCACCCAGACGGCCGTTCCCAACCGGAAGTGCTTCCACCCAAAGTTTAGCGGGTTCATCATAACGCAGCGTCATATCGGGCTGTTGGGCAAAAGCCGAAAAGCTCAGAAAAATCAGAAAAATGCTGCTCTTGATGTTCATAGTATTAATTGAATTTAGTTCTCTGAAAACATATAGTAATCGAAGAACATAATTTTAGTTGCTGCTTTTCCTTTAAAAACGAAATAGAGGTCGTGCACGCCGCTTACTTTTTCAATCTCTTGAGAAACCAAAGCCCAGCGGTCGTCGCCTCCCGTCATCGGCACCTTAAAAGCGGTTACCAGCGGCCCCTCTTTGCTGTCCAGGTGAACTTCCATACTTACATCGCTGTTGTGGGTGGTTCCCACACGGGCGGTAAAACGGGTTGCTCCTTCGGCTCTGAAATCAACATCCTTTACTTTGATGTAAGCATCATTTTTCATTGCGGTCACAAAAACACCAACGTTCTCATTCTCGTGAGCTTTGACGCCCTCAGACCAGGCAATGGTTTCCGCTTCGGTTTTTACAAAGGGATTTAAAACCTGTAAACTTTTCTCAATCCCATCGGTCATTTGAAGCTCCGGGATAGTTCCATCTTTATCAAATTTCAACTCTTCAACAGCCACCGAACGCGTAAAGCCGCTACCCCCGGGAAGTGCTGCATTGTGATAGAACAGATAGGTTTTCCCTTTATAATCTATCACCCCCGGATGGTTTGTAAATGCCCCGCCCTGTCTGGGCATCACTTTGCCCTGGTAGGTATACGGTCCGGTTATGTTTTTGCTTGTAGAATAGCCAAGGTGCTCTGGTAATGGCCCTGCGGCGAAAATAAGATAGTATAACCCGTCACGTTTATACACCCAGGGACCTTCTTCATAGGTCGTGGGACGTCTTTCATTAGGTTCCCCTTCCCGCTTCCCAAATGCTTCTATCGTATTGGGAATTTGCTGAATTTCGCTTCCCAGCGTGATCATATCTTCATTAAGCTTTGCGTAATAACACACGGGATTTCCCCAGAACAAATAAGCCTGCCCGTCATCATCAACAAACACCGCAGGATCAATATCTGCCTGACTTTCCTGAACGAGTGGTTTGCCTAATGGGTCAATAAAAGGACCGTATGGACTATCGCTCACAGCAACACCAATTCCGTTTTGCCCATTTCGGTCTGTTATAGGCACATACATATAAAACTTACCGTCCCGCTCTGTTGTAACCGGGGCCCATGCATTGCGCTGCGCCCAGTCAAAATCCTTATAGCTCAGCACGGTACCATGATCGGTCCAGTTTACCATATCTTCTGTGGTATACAGGCGCCAGTCATCCATAGTAAACCAGGTAGAATCGTCCTCATCGTGTGAGGTATACAGATAAACCTTACCGTTATAAACCATAGGAGCAGGATCTGCCGTATAATTGGTTTGTATAATGGGATTCTGGGCGAAAACCGAAGTAAAAGCCAGTAAGCTTAACAGTTGAAAAAGATTTTTTTTCTTCATCGTTTTATTCATTTACAATTACAAAACCACCTCCCGATTGCATCGTCAGGTTTAGTTTTCCGTTTTTAGGAATCTTAATCGTTTGGGTAGAAGTTTCGCCATTTTTATCATCATTGATAAGGCTCACGGTTTTGCCCGCCAAAAAAGGAAGTTCCAAATTCAATTTTTTAGGCTCGGCTTCGGCATTTACCCCCACAACATACCAGGTGTCTGCATTTCGCCTTGCCAGTACCGAAAACTTTCCGGGATAGCCATCCATAAAACGGGTTTCATCCCAGGTGGTAGGTAATTCTTTGAGGAAATCGAGCTGAAACTTCGGTGCATCGTCCAGGTTATTTGGCGTAAGCGCAAACATTTGTACCGGGTTTTGAAACAACACGCCCGTCGCCAATTGGAAGGCATCGGTAGTCAGCCGTTTTTGTCCGGATTTGTTTCCTCTATTTAAATAGTCGTTAAGCACCACGCCGCCAAATTCCATACTGGCGACAGCGTTGCGAATGAAGGGATGCAAAGTAGCGTTATAAGCCTCTCTTTTACGTACATCTTCCACAAAAACCAGCATTTCTGAAGCTACAACCGCTTCGCTACCCACAAAATTGGGATACATGCGCTCCCATCCGCGAGGCAGGGTGGTACCGTGAAAGATAATCATCAGTCCATAATCGTTAGCATCTGAAAGAATGTCTTCATACATGCGCATGGTTTCCTGCTTATCCCCACCAAAAAAGTCTACTTTAAGGCCTTTCACACCGGCTTCCTGAAGCCATTTCATCTCTTTTTTACGTTCAATAGAAGTATTCATTTTATTTAACGGAGTCTGGAAGGCGTCGTTTACAATCCCGTTAGAGTTGTACCAAAGAAAAACGCCCACATCTTTAGAAGCAGCGTAATCAATAAGCTCTTTCATACGCTCGTAACCAATACGCTCATCCCACCAGGCATCTATGAGAATGTATTTAAAATCCATTGCCGCTGCCAGATCCACATAGGCTTTTTGGTCTTCATAATTCATACTGGCGTCCTGCCAGATGATCCAGCTCCAACTGCCTTTACCATATTCGTATTCCTGCGAAGGCTCGTAAAGCGGCTCAACCACATCCCAGGGAATTGTGGTTTCTACCACAGGTTTTAAGCTTTTGCCTACGGTGATTGTACGCCAGGGCGTTATACCCGGAAGGCCCAACTGTGCCCCGCTGCTGCCAAAACCGTTGTTCTCTTTTTCATTGGGGTATTCAATATAAAAAGTACCATCCTGATACGCGCTTAAGTGCGAAGCGGGATATAAACTGCGCACGCCGGTTTCGGAAAGCAAAACCCAATATTCATCCTTAATTTTATAGAGTGCGGGAAAAACATAACCACCCGCTGCGGTTTGTTCGGCTATGGGCTTGTCTGCCGTGTAGGCCGACTCATAACTGGGAGCGGTACGTGCAAAACCGGTCATTGGCCGCATCACATTAGATAAAAAAGAAGTGGTTTCCTGCGGAAAGCTAAAGCCGGTAAGTTCCTTTTCTACAACAATAGCACGGGTTTCGCCCCATTTATCGATCTCATACCGGAAAGCGATATCGTTATCGCTTACCTGAACTAAAACAGAAAATCGGCGGTCTTTAGAATCACGTACTGTATACCGAAGGGTGTTTGCATTATACGTAATTTGAGATTGTTTGATTTTATCCTGCTCGTACGTTTTACTAACAGCATCCTTTACAGCTTCCACAAAAACCAAACCTTTGCTGAAATCCCCTTCGTTTGTAACAAAGCCTAAAGGGGCATTTGTAAATAGCTCTGTGTCATCATAATTTACCGAATAGACCAGATTGCCATCCATTACATCGACGGCAACCTCAAGGGATCCTTCGGGGCTGGTAATCGTTTCTTTTTGGGCATAAAGGCTAAGGCCAAAACCGATTAATAATGCTGTAAAACTTCTCTTCATAATTTTGCTTAAAGATTCCATCTACGGGTTAGACTAAAAAATTTTCAAATGGTTTAAAAGACTATAAGCCTAAAAAGCGTAAATTACAAAAAGTGTTTTGATTACATTTATGCTTAGGTTTCTAAAGTTTGGACACCAATTATTTTTAGCATATACTCATCAAAAGTCATTTTACACAAACAGTATTTCAAAATAATTACATCAAAAGGCCTCATTGATACGAATAGTTGATCCATCCGTTTTTTAGAAAAAGTCTGAACACCCCTAATAATAGCTGATCAAATAGCACTAGCTTCGATTAAATTTAACCGGTCAGACCGTTTTAAAGTGATTTAAAGCAGCTTAAAAACGTCATTGTTCTTATCCTTGAGCATAGCCTGAGTACACGTTTACTTATGATAGTTAACCGCATATTTTTTTCGATTTTACTCTTCTGCGCCATCGGATCTTTAGACCTGAAAGCTCAGGAATTAAAGGAGAAACTTCAATTTACCGAGGTCAAAAACCTTCCCGTGCAGCGTGCAGTAACGGCATTTGCGCAGGACACCAATGGATTTCTGTGGTTTTCAACTTACGGGGCAGGTTTATTTAAGTATGACGGCAGTAACTTTACCTCTTACAAAGAGAGCTGGAAGGACACCCAGTCGCTAAGCAGCTCCCTGGTACACGCGATTTACACTGATGCTATGGGTACTATCTGGCTGGGTACCGAAAAAGGCTTAAACCGCTACCGGCCCGAAACCGATGATTTTGAGAACACCAGTCTGCTAATCGCGGAAAATGAAAAACCCTTCGCCATTCACTGTGTGAGCAGTCTCAACGACAGCACTTTAATTGTAGGTTCGCACAATAATGGGGTTTACCAGGTGAATAAACAAAGTGGAAAAATTGACCCCATTCCCTTTAAAATCCCGATAAATAATGACTGGCTCAGATTTAACAGTATTGAAATAGTTCAGTCTAAAATCTATTTGGGTACCTCATTAGGCTTGTTTGAATACAATGAGCAAACCAGGCAAATCGACCGAAGCGAGTTTATCTTAAACGGAACTAAATCACGTATACCCTATCACATCAGCAAGATACGTGCAGACGCCAACGGCAATCTTTGGATTGGCACATACAGTAACGGCTTATTTCGGCTTGACTTAAATGAAAAACTGTACAACTACCGGGAGCTTCCCATTACTACAAAACGTATTCTTTCAATTACCGAAATCGATTACGGCAAGATCCTGGTTGGTACCGAAAATGACGGCCTCTTTATCCTCAACCAGGAGGGTCGCCTGCTGGACAATTATACCCACAGTAAATTTGGCGATAACCTCATTCAATCAAACTCTATCTGGAGTCTTTTTGTAGATAAAGATGATCGCATCTGGATGGGTTATTACAGCGACGGCATCAGTTTTTATGATCCTGATTATGATAAATTTAAGGATCTGGAAAGCATTCCATACAAAACTGAATCGCTACAGGACGGCTCGGTTACCGGAATACTTGAAGATGACCGTTCGAGGCTTTGGATAGGTATGGACGGGGGTGGTATTGACGTTTACGATAAAAAGAACGGCAGCTTTACCCATTTAATAGATCCTGACAACCCTATCGCAACAGGCCTTACCACCAGCGATATTCAGGCACTTTTTCTTGACAGTAAGGACAATTTATGGGCCGGTTCGTGGAATGCGGGAATATTTTTTCTCAAAAAAGGATCTAAACAATTTACTAATTATACCGGTCAAAATGGTCTGGCATCGCGCAGTACCATTTGCTTTGCCGAAGATTCGCAGGGTACGATTTACATAGGCACATTTAATGCCGGTCTAATCACCTTCGATCCTAAAACAAATCAATTTGAACGCCTGGATGGTGAAGCGTTCAGCAGTGCCGGAATGGCCAACTGTGATGTGCGTAAAGTAGTTATCGATCAAAATGACATGCTTTGGGTTGGCACTACCAAAGGTCTTTTTACAGTTAAAAAGAAGACAGACGGCTACGAGGTACAATCACAAAATGCCCGAATGTACGCGGACAGGGATAGCGAGGATTTACAATATTACATTCTGTCTCTGTTTCTAGATGATGAGCGCAATTTATGGATTGGTACAGACGGAGGTGGTTTGTGTAAATACGATAAGAAAACAGACTCTTACATCTGGTTTCAGGATGTAATAGAGAAGCAAACTATCGCTTCAATCATAAGTGATTCTCAAAACCGATTGTGGCTTGCCGGAAATAATGGGCTTTCAAACTTCGATCCCAAAAGTGAAGAGGTTATTAATTACACGGTAAATGACGGGCTTCTGGCCAATGACTTTCATAACAATTCGGTTTTGAAAGACGATCAGGGCAGGTTGTATTTTGGCAATTACAAAGGCATCAATTACTTTGACCCTGCTGCGATTAACAGCTCTATGCAACAACCCGATCTGTATTTTGCCGAACTGCGATTGTTTAATGAAAAAGTGGGTCCAAAGACGGAGAATTCACCTTTACACGAGGTCCTGTTTTCAACCCAAAAGCTTACTCTAAAACCGCATCAATCGGTATTTACCATTGAATATGCTGCGATAGATTTTACAAGACCTTCAGACAACAGCTATGCCTATATTCTCGAAGGTTTTGATAATTCCTGGAACTATGTGGGCAATGCCAAAAGCGCGACCTATACCAATATCCCTCCCGGAAATTACACCTTCAAGGTTAAAGCCGCAAATAATGACGGGGTTTGGACCGAGGAGCCCATCGCATTAAGCATAAGCCTCTTACACCCATGGTATAAGCAAACCTGGGCCATTTTACTTTATATCCTGCTCAGCCTTATTCTGGCCTACATAGGCTATCAATTTACTCAAAGCAGACTGGCCGAAAAGCGTTTGATTCAATACGAGCGCGATAAGCGCCGGCAGGAAGAAGAGCTTAACAACAGGAAACTTCAGTTTTTTACAAATATTTCCCACGAGTTTCGCACCCCGTTGACCCTGATCAAAAATCCGATTGAGGATATCATCACCAATAAAGAATACACTTTTCCAAAGGCTATTGCCGAAAAGCACAGGAGTATTTTTAGAAATACCGAAAGATTGATTCGATTGATCAATGAATTGATGGATTTTAGAAAACTTCAGTTCAATAAAACAACGCTAAAAGTTGAAAAAATAGCCATCACCCCCTTTTGCGAACAAATTGTCGCACATTTTAAGGAAGAGGCCTTTCAGCGTAATATCGCGCTTGAAATAGCATCTGAAGAAGAAGATTTGCACGTGTACGCAGACCCGGGAATGCTGGAAAAAATCATTTTTAACCTGCTCTCCAACGCCTTTAAGGCGACACCCGATCATGGTTTGGTTTCAGTAGGGCTAAGACGCACAGACTCCCCGATAATCCTTCCGGAAATCTCCTCTGAAACTCCTGTAGAAGCCCTAGAAATTCAGGTAGAAGACACCGGTTTTGGCATTCCAAAAGAAGAGATTGAGAAAGTTTTCGACCCTTTTTACCAGGTAGAAGGGATGAATAAGCAGTACTATGGGGGCACGGGTATTGGTCTCGAGGTGGTGCGCAGCTTTCTGATTATGAATAAAGGTAAAATTGAAGTGAGCAGCAAGGTTAATAAAGGGACAAGCTTTAGAATTTATCTGGGTCTCGGCAAGGCGCATTTCTCTGCTCAGGAACTCACATCGGTTACCGATCTCGTTCCCGAAGCAGAAATTACGGAAACGCCCGTTCCCGAAGAGATTACCACCTCCCAGAAATCCTTACCTGAAATCAAAAAGGGAGATAAACTAAACACGCTACTTATTATTGAAGATAATTTTGAATTGCGTAAATACCTTAAAGAACAGCTTAAAACATCGTATAAAATAATCGAAGCCATCAATGGTGAGGAAGGACTTAATCTGGCTCAAAAATTTATACCTGATGTTATTCTTACCGATGTGCTGATGCCGCAAATGGATGGGGTCACCTTTTGTCGCAAGCTGAAAAATGATATTAAAACCAGCCATATACCCGTACTTATGCTTACGGCAAAAGCCCAGACAGACGACTGGCTCGCCGGTCTTGATGCCGGTGCAGATGCCTATATCAACAAGCCGTTTAATATAAAAATTGTGCGCTCCCAGCTTAAACAGCTCATCGCCAACAGGCAAAAACTGTTTACCAAATATTTTCAGGAACTGAGCACGGCAGATCTGAAGCTTAACAGCAGCTCTTTAGACAAAAAATTTATAGCTAAAGTCATCAACTACATCTACCAGAACATTAGTGATCCCAAGCTCAATGTAGAAAATCTGGCCGATGAACTGTCGCTGAGCCGCAGCCAGCTTTACCGCAAAATCAAGGCGCTTACGGGCCAGACTGCTAATGAATTTATACGAAAAATACGTCTGGAAAAGGCTAAAGAGCTTCTGGAAAACGGCGTAGAATCGGTAAGTGAAGTAGGCTATAAAGTAGGCTTTGCCACGCCCTCCTATTTTACACGTTGCTTTAAAGCCGAATTTGGAAAACTTCCTACAGACATTAAATGAGGTTATTCTGAAAGACCTTTTCTAAAACCGAAATAGGCAGGTTTGGGTTCCAGTTTTTCATCATAAATGGTAGGCCAGTCTTTAAGGTCAAAAAACGGATTGATCCAGGTATCGCGGTCTGTAAAATCCCAGAATGTAATCCCAAACTGCTGCGAAACCGGCACTTCTTCCCTATAAATTTTTGCAACCATCTCATACTTTTGAGCCTGTTGCTCTAACATTTTTGGGGTGACGCTGCTGTACAGTTGCTCCCCACCTCCACGGGTATCATCGTGCGTATTGAAGATGATATCCAGTTCCGAAAAATGAATTTTTAATCCGGTTGCAGCCATCTTACGCACACTTTCACGTATTAGACTATCGGGAATATCCATACGCAGGTGCATTTGAACCCCAAGGCCGGTAATGGGCACATCATCTGCCTTAAGTTCTTCAATCATTTTAAGCACTCCGTTAAGTTTTGCCGTATCACGCTCCAGATTAAAATCATTGTAGAATAAATCTGCTTCAGGGTCTGCCTCGTGAGCGTATCTAAAGGCATTCGCGATGTATTCCTTTCCTAATTTGTTGTACCAAAGGGTTTTTCTGTACTCGCCACCCTGCGTATCAAAACCTTCATTAACCACATCCCAGGCAGCTACTTTCCCTTTGTAACGGCCCACATAATCCTGAATGTAGGTCTTAAGAAAATCACCCAGCCAGAGGCTATCTTCTGTACCCTTTTGAAAAACCCAGCGCGGTGTCCCCGAATGCCAAACCAAAGTATGACCAAAAAGACGCAGATCATTTCTTTGGCTAAAAGCTACCAGACTATCTGCTCGATCCCACTTGTAGTTTCCTTCTTCCGGAGCAATAGCGTACATCTTCATATCTGAAGTAGCCGTAATACTGGTGAAGTTCTCGAAAATAATGGCTTCTAATGCGGTATCCTGCAGCACCTGCCGTATTTCAACGGCCCCTCCAATGGGAAATGAACTGAAGTCTTTCAGACCCTTTTTTTCTTCAGATTGTTCCGAAACGCATCCGATAAAAAAGATCAGACTTAAAATCATTAATTTGGAGTAAGCTTCTGCTGTTTTTTGCATTAGTTCATTTTTGTAATTAGTAATTGGATTGTCCTGTATGATAGTTGTAAAAATCCCAAACCTGATGCGCCACGGCGCGACCAAGCTCCAGACCGGCAATATTATCTGCCTGTATGTGATAGCCGCCCATTACCCGGGAAATCCCGGCCATTTCTGCGGCTTGCGTAAAGGTGGGAAAATCAAGAATGATGGGCTCTCCCAATGCCTGAGGCTCTGTTAAAGCACCCGGAACCAATTCTACCTGCACGTCCAGATAGTCACTGCCGGTCCATAATTTTAAAAGTTCGGCGCAGGCACCGCTTATGGTACTGTGACCGGAAGTATAGCTGGGAAAGGGCGGGCAAAGAAAAGCTGATGGTGAATAAGGTCTCCATTCTTCTCCTTTGATCGTGCCGGTACCCAGGCCGGGGCCTTTCCATCCGGTGATTTCTTTTCCTTTGAAATAGTGATGTACCAATGCAAAAGGTCTGGCAGAGTCGTAAAACATTTTAGAATCCCAGGAAGCAATAAACGCATCCATAGCCGTAACCTGATTGGCAAAAAACATTTTGACATCCTCATCAAGGCTATGATTGTCACGTTTTGAAACCTGCTGGGCAAACTTAAGCCAGTGTCCTGCCTGTTGCACAGATTGCGGACCATCACGCATAAATTCTACAAGTGCACGTTGCTCGTCTGTAAGATTGGCCTGCAGTTCAACCACCTCTTCCACTTCTTTTTGAAGCTGTTCTGATCCTACTTTTGGGGGTGGCCCGGGTCTGAACTGATCGGCACTCTTAAGCGCAATGGGTTTTACCAGTTGCCAATACGGTGTAAGGCAGCTGGGCGCAAATTTTTCGCCGGAATCCCGTGTAAAATACTTGGGTTGCCAACGGTCGTAATCGTTGAGCTGATCTACCGTATTTACCGGTTTATAGTTTGTATAATCTGAATAAGGTATAGAAAATCCTTCTACTTCCCCGTATTGATTAGAACCATCATGGTAACGGGCTTTAATGGTTGCCTGCGCCGCCAGATTGCCAATACCTACAGCAGTGGTGGGATCTAAAGAAGTATCATCAGGATCATATCCCAGGTGCAGCATAAATTTTTTAAACTGAAGGCTGTCGTAGGGATAGTATTCTCTTAAGGTATGATAAGCAGCATAGCTTATTGCCTTTTCTTTATTGGCCAGAGTTTGTGCTTCAGACGGAAACTTATCGTAGCCCTCCATATAGACCGGGATTGCCGCATCATCAAAAGCAGACCAGGCGTCAAAAACCGCTACAAAAATCAGAGCGAGAAAACGGGAAGTTACTGTTGGCCGGGGAGCGATACGATCGGTATCGTTTGCGGTAGCCAGTATAGCCATTTCAGACCATTGGTAGGCCAGGTTCTGATCATCCATATCATCAAGACGATCTTCTAAAGTCATCACAGGTACATAGTCCTGCGCATTAGCGATAACCGAACTGAAAACCAGCACTAAAACCAGCAGGCTGAAGCGCTTTTTAGAAATGAAAAATTTCATAATAAATTCTTAAAAAATAACATATAAAGAAACAAAATTATATTTAGTGTATAAAAAACACCTGTATTCTTTTTTACAGAAATCAGTTCACTTTTAACGCCTGAAGGTAATCTGAATTTTTAGCCGCCAAAATATAGTCTTCAGAGCCCATGCGATAAGGCTTGAGAGCTTTTACATCTCCCGGAAGAAAAACACCGCTTTCTGCCGCTCGTATTGCTGTAAAACCACCTTTACCGTCACCCGCCAATAGCACCCCTTTAAAAGCATCGTTTCGGGGAGTTTCAATCTCAGACTGGTATAAATTACCGGCCAAAAGAGCATCCAGGTTTCCGTCGTTATTAAAATCCTTAACAACAATACCGTTTACACTAGACAATTGCGCAGCACGAGGCAATTCATGCACAATCATTTTACCCTCATCATTTTCCAGATAGATACTGGCGAAGGATTTTACCTGATAATGCAAGGCGCTGTTTAATAACTTTTCAGAATATACCTCACCTAAAGTAGCTTCAGAAAAACTGGCGTAGTCTTTAAATTTCTGTTTTATGCCCGGAATTTGCTGCGAGGAGCATTGTCTGCCACGCAAGGGATATTGCTTACCGTCATTGTAATAGCCGAGTACAATGTCCTGGTTTTCGTTGCTGTCAAAATCTCCGGCATAGATGTCAAATGGCTCTTCTTCTGAAGCTTTGTATTTATAATTAAGTCCGTTATTGCCTAACAGATAATCAACATCTCCATCCCCGTCAAAATCGCCTGAAGCAATACTCCACCACCATCCGGTGGTATCTTTAGCCGGTAGGACCTGTTTAGAAACCTCGACAAAACCGTTTTCGGTATTTTCAAATAAACGTATGGGCATCCACTCCCCTACGATGATGATATCAGGTCTGTTATCTCCATTAAAGTCGGAAACAGATGCGGCTGTAGCCATGCCTAAATTTTTAAAAGCTTCGGGTTGCATATCATTTGCGACTTCAAATTTAGGATTAGCCCTGGTCCCGGTATTTTTCAGCAGGTATGAAGATGCCGGGAATGGGTATTTCCCGGGAGTCTGGCGACCCAAAACCAGAAGATCCTGTTTCCCATCACCATCAAAATCTTCCGCATAAACCCTGGCACCACTGGATTTTAAATCAGGCAGGGCACCTTCGGCAAGGCTAAAACCGCCTTTACCGTCATTTAAATACAAACGGTCATTAAGCAATGGCGAACTCTGACCAAACTCATAACCACCGCTTACCACAAACAAATCCTGGTCACCATCCCCATCTGCATCGAAAAATGCAGCATCGATATCTTCATAGATTTTATCCTTCGTAAAAGCGGCTACAGCTTTGCGGCTTATTCCCGACTGCTCCTGGATAAAGAGCGAGGCTTCCTGATCTTTTGCACCCCCTATAAAATAATCCTGCAAACCGTCATTATTAACATCGCCAACTGCTAAAGCAGGACCAAATTCAGACATTTTATGAGGTAGTAAGACCTGATTTTTAAAATCATCATAGGTATTTTCAGTGTGTAAATAATCTGGGAATATGCCCTCCCCGGCCTGAGCAAACAGCCTTTCATTCTGAGGCTTTAATAGAGACGCATCGGGTTGTACTGCGTTTTTTTCGTCAAAAACCAATTCCTGATTTGCAGTAACATCCCGAAGTACTTCTTCTTTCCCGCTTGTCCATACTACACGAACCTCATCAATGTTTTCGGTCTTGTTCAGCCCAAAATACAATACAGGCGCAACCGAGGATTGAAAACCTCTGGTAAGGGTAAGCTCCTGCATTTGAGTCGTATCGCCTGTCTTCAAATAGATACGATTACCAATACCCATGCCATTGGCACTTTCGCCTTTAAACTTTATCCGCAAAAAATTTGAACGCTCTGAAGACTTATTGTTGAATATCGAAGCGGGATCGTCAATATTGTTTGTGACCAGTTCCAGATCGCCATCGTTATCCAGATCTGCGTAAATACCGCCGTTTGAGAAACCTTTAAAACTGATATTCCAGGAGTCATTGGCCTTTTCAAAAGCATAATCGCCTTTATTCTGAAACATAAAATTGTCGAGCTTTTCTTCAGGGATGTTTTGGCTCCAAAACAGTAAACTATCCTGAGCTATGCCGCCTTTCTCTTCAATACGGTTGAAGTAATCGTTATCATTAATTTCACGACGCGTTCCGTTTGTAATGAACAAATCCTTGAGGCCGTCGTTATCAAAATCGGCAAACAGCGGTCCCCAACTCCAGTCTGTGGAAGATGTTCCGGTTATTCGGGAAATGTTTGAAAAATCGGGTATGCCTTCCGCATTAAAAACCCCGTTATTCATCTGCATGCAATTGTGCATGTATTGATAATGAAACCCGGCATCTACCACACTCCAAAACAAATCGGCATTCATACTCGCCATATTGGCCTTTTTGCGCCGGTTGATTTTAGCATCCATATCGGCCTGAAAGAAATCGAGCAGACCATCGTTATTGAAGTCGGCAATGTCAACCCCCATCCCGTAAAATGCAGTTTGTGCCGTGGCCTCTTTAACCACTTCACTAAAAGTACCGTCGCCTTTATTGAGATACATCATGTCTGGCGAATTGAAATCGCTGGAAACGTAAATATCGGGCCAGCCATCGTTATTTAAGTCGCCTATAGTTGCGCTAAGCGAAAGACTGTAGGATCGCAAACCGGCTTTATCGGTCACATCTACAAAGCCGTTACCGGTGTTTTCGTAGAGGTGATCGGTTTGCAGGTCTGAAGGATTACGCATATACTGCTCATAGACCCAGGTTGGTGAACTGAATTTGGTAGGAGGATAATTAGCCTGATACATATCGAGGTCGCCGTCTTTATCGTAGTCAAAAAACGTTGCCTGAATACTGTTACCTTCATCAGCCAGTCCATAAGCGCTAGCTTGCTCTGTAAAGGTGTTGTCCTGATTATTGATGAATAACTGATTAGTTCTGGGTTCAAATTTTCCGCTAACCGAGCAATAGATATCGAGGTAACCATCCCCGTTGACATCGGCCATCGTCACCCCGGTGTACCAGCGGCCATCTCCACCCACACCTGCGGGCAAAGTAATGTCTTCAAATTGCAGATTTCCCTTGTTGAGATAGAGTTTATTCTGCACCTGATTTCCGGTAAAATACAAATCTATAAGCCCATCATTGTTGATATCTCCAGCCGCAACACCACCACCCATATAAATATAATTGTAGGTGAAATAGTTAAGCGAATCGTTTTCGGTTAATGTGTTTGTGAACGAAACTCCGGTAGCTTCTGCCTCAAGACTTTCGAAAATTTTAAAATCTTTAGCGTCAGCCTTATCTGCTGCTTCCTCTTCTTTCCCACAGGAAATCAAAAGCTGAAGACAACAGGCAAGTAAAACAATTCGCAAACTAAGGTGTATCATAAAAACAAAGGTTTCAGAAAAAGATAAATGCTGTAAAACACGGAAGCAACACTATAAAAATAGTGTTGCTTCTGTGGTAAACCAATTCAAATTAATAACCGGGATTCTGATCGTCCTGACTAATTGCGTCATTGGCACTTATTTCCCTATCCGGTATAGGCCAAACTTCATGTTTCCCTTGTTGGAAACCGGTACCTGCTAGTTCTGTGCTTGCGATACCCCATCTGATGATATCATCAAAGCGAACCTGCTGACCGGCTAGCTCCACTTTACGTTCGTGTACAATTGCGTCAAAAACCTGTTGCTTACTAAGATTATCATCTATAGGGTCAAGCTCTGCGCGCTCTCTTACACGATTGATGAGAGTAATAGCTTCCGGAGTACGGTTTGTTTCATTGGCAGCCTCAGCTTTCATCAATAACACATCTGCATAACGTATCACTTTAAAATTGATACCAGATTCCTGCTCTTCTGCATTACGACGGTAATAATTCTGATATTTTCTCCATCCTGCAGGACGTATTCCCGCTGTTGTTGATAAATCACTTGCTACAATCACACCCTCTCCATTGTTGTATGTGTCGCCTTCAAAGTAAAAGTTTTCGGCTGAGCGAATATCCCCTTCTTCATATTCATCTAATAAATCCTGTGATGGGTATACATTAAACCAATCTAATACTCCATAATCCTGACCTCTAAAGGTAGACTCATTAAAGCCCTGTGCGCTAACATTTGAATCCCATTTATTAGCTGTACCAATGGCGCGGTCAAATTCAATTTCAAAAAGAGACTCAATTCCGTGTTCTGTTTCTTCCTTGAAGTTGTCAAAATAATTATCCTCTAAATCGTAACCGGTGATATCATCAAAGGCATCATATGCCAGATCATATTGCTTTTGAAACAAAAGTGCTTTACCCAGGTAGGCTAAAGCCGCACCTTTAGTTGCTCGCCCATTCAATTCTTCACCTCTTGCAAGTAAATTATCTGCTGCAAAACGAAAATCTTCAATAATCTGGGCAAAAACTTCGTCACGCGTAGCACGTGGCAAACCTTCTGAACTTTCAGGAAGACCACTAAACAACGGCACACCACCAAAACGTGTGGCTAGTAAGAAATAATAATGACCTCTTAAAAACCGTGCTTCCGCTATATATTTATTTTTCAGTCTTTCTGATAGAATAGATTCCGGAATTTCATTTATACGATCAATGTTTGAAATTACAAAATTAGCTTTGTTCACACCTTTAAAACAACTATCCCAAAAATCAGCAATCTCGGTGTTACTCGAGTCAAACGTAAACCTACTATAGGTTAATTTGTTTGCTTCCTGCTGTGGATTAGGACTGTTATCCTGCCCCATGTTATCATACATGTAAAATAAGAGTCGACTGTAAAGCGCATTAGTTTGATTTTGAGCATAAGAAGCGTTTACTGCAGATCGAACCTGTCCCTCGTTTGTGAAAAATGTTTCAGGACTTAAAGCATTTGGATTAGTAAGTTCCAAATTACTTTCGTCGCAAGACTGTGTCACCACAAAAACCAGGGCAAACAGTGCAAAAATTTTATAGTTTTTCATAATTCTTTTTTTTAAAATGATACATCAAAACCTAGTAATACAGAAACCGGCTGCGGATAATCCCCACGATCAAAACCAACCTCTCCTGCTCTACTTACTACTTCAGGATCTAAACCGGAGTAGTTTGTCAGCGTTATTAAGTTTTGACCGCTCATATATACTCTTAATCGTTTAACAAAATCAATAACCGTATCATCAAAAGTATAACCCACGCTTAGATTTTTAAGACGCATAAATGAACCATCTTCTACAAAACGGTCTGAAGCGACAACGTTCTGTGGCGCTCCGTCGTAACGCGGTATAGAATTCGATGGATTTGTCGGAGTCCAGCGATCTAAAACCTCAACTCCGGCATTAAACAATCTGGTCATACCTTGTAAATCATAGATATTCGTGTTGTAAATATCATTACCTGCGACGCCATTAATAAACAAATTGAAGTCAAAGTTCTTATAACGGGCATCAAAATTTAAACCATAGGTTAAATCCGGATATGGATTACCTATAATCTGTCTGTCAGCAGAGTTAATGGTACCATCATTATTGGTGTCTACATAACGTATATCACCTGGCTGCACTACATCTTGATCTGGATTTGCTGTAAAAACAGCGTCTACTTCAGCTTGATTTTGATAAATACCATCGGTAACTAAACCATAAAAGTGAAACAGAGGTTCTCCAGGTTCAGCTCTTATAACACGCTCTCCTTCGAAACCATCAAAGAAAAACTGTTCTGTACTTCCACCAAGGTCTAAAACCTCGTTTGTGCTGGTTCCCAGGTTTACATTAACAGACCAGGTAAAATCACCGTCATAATCGTTATATCCTAAAGCTAATTCAACCCCATTGGTTTGAACCGAAGCAGCATTGGAAGCAACAGTTGAACTACTATATCCAAAAGAAAGAGGAAGCTGAATATCTACTAATAACTCATCACTTTGATTTCTATAATACTCTAATGATGCTGTAAACTTATTATTTAGTGCGGCAAAATCAAGACCTACGTTAAGCATGCTGGTCTCTTCCCATTTTAAATCGGGATTTGCCAAGCCGTTAGGAGTGGTACCTATAGCAGCTACACCTGCCACCGGGTAAACAAAGTCACTAAATAAGGTAGTAGAATATCTGTAATCAGCAATTCGGTCACTACCGGTTATACCATAACTCCCTCTGAGTTTAAGGGTACCAATTTCACTATCATTCATAAAATCCTCTCGAGCTATGTTCCAGCCTAATGAAAATGCGGGAAAATTACCCCATCGATTGTTAGCTCCAAATCGAGAAGATGCATCTCTCCTGAATGAGGCTGATACGATGTATTTATCATCATAATCGTAATTTATACGGGCCAGATAACTCAAACGATTGTTCTCAAAAGTTGTACTTCCCGCAGCTTGTTGTTCGCTACCTAATTCTTTGATATCATTAGTAATGGTATTACGCGCCTCTGCACTAAAACTTTCAGTTTTACTTGTGTATTGCTCAACCAAGGCAAGTGCTTCTAAGTTATGAACGTCATTAAACGTTTTTTTATAAGTCAAGCTATTGTCAAATGTAATTGCCTGTCCTCTGGTACTTCCTCTTAGAGCAAATGCAAAGTTTTGGAAGTGGGTAGCCCCTAAATCATCATCATTAAAAGCCGGAGTAAACTGATTAGTCAATCCGTCAAAAAAGTCAAGACCTACCTGAGATCTTACACTTAACCCGTCTAGAATCTCATATTCTGCATAAACGTTTCCTATTACAGCTACGTTTCGGGTTTCAAAATCACTAAGTGTTTGAACCCGCACCGGGTTTTCGGCATCCTGACCATCAGCTGCACTGTTAGGCCCTTGAAAACCACCTAAATTTTCATCGTTATATATATTAAGATAGGGAGCAGCCTTTATAGCGTGTTCAATTAAAGAACGACCACCGCTTTCTAAAATAGGTTTAGTTTTACTAAACGCAACCGACATCGTTTCACCTATTTTGAAGTTACCGGTAGTATATTGAGATGTAGCTCTAAAAGAAAAACGCTCAAAACCAGAATTAATAACAGCTCCTTCCTGATCCTGATAATTGGCTGAAAACCGATACGTACCGTTTTCATTACCTCCTGAATAAGCAGCATTATAATTCTGAATGAGACCAGATTCAAAAATAGCGTCCTGAAAGTTTGTGTAATTATTTAAAAAATCTGCTGGTCGGTCGATATTAGCACCAATTTCATTAGCAAATTGCAAATATTGATCGGTATTTAGTGTATTGTAACGCTTGTAGATCGTTTGAAATCCACTGTAAGCATTAAAAGAAAGTGTTCCTCGTCCCGGTTTTCCACTTTTGGTAGTTACTAAAACAACACCATTAGATCCTAAGGATCCGTAAAGAGCAGTAGTTGATGCATCCTTTAATATGGATACTGATCCGATATCATTTGGACTGATACCGGAAAGGTTCCCTACAATAACACCATCAATAACATATAGTGGATCATTATTACCAAAAGTTCCGAGACCTCTAATACGTACATTGGGTGATGTACCCGGAGCACCTGCATTGGTTACCGTAACACCCGGAGCTCTACCCTGTAAGGCTGACTCGGCGTTGGTTACCGGTAAGGCATCTATAGCTTCAGAGTCAACTGTTGAAATAGCACCGGTAACTTTGGTTCTGCTTTGTGAACCATAGGCGACTACCACTACATCTTCCAAAGCCTCTGCAGACTCTGCCAAAGTAATATCGAATGTTGTTTGAGAACCTACAGTAAGTTCCTGGTTTTCAAAACCTACATAACTAATAAGAATTTTATCTGTTGATGCAACTCCATCGATTGAGAACATCCCGTCAAAATCTGTTGATGCGCCTTTATTAGTCCCTATCACAGCTACAGAGGCACCTGGTAGCGGCATTCCTGACGGATCCTTAACGGTACCCGTGATGGTTTTTGTTTGCGCAAGTAAGTCTGCGCCGGTGAGCAGCAGAACAAACGCAAAAATTGCAAGCTTAATTTTGGTCATATTGGTGAATTTTGAGTTTAACTTTTAAAAATTAAAATTCCAGATTAAATAATACATCGATTTCGTAGAACGAACACCTGAACTATTCTTCACAAAAGTATTTGCACCCGTCTGATTGCAATAGAACAAATGATGCAACCTCTTTAAATTTTGTTGCATCATGGCTTCAGAAGTCTTGAATAATGGGGATTTCTTGATTTTTAATGCTTAAAGTAAGTGGAGCATCATTTGTAATTGCCTATTTTGGTAATAGCCGGTAATCCAGCTAATTTTTGATCAAATTCCCTACTTTTAAACTGATGAAAAACATACTTTACAATAGCCTTCTTATACTTTCAATCTGTTTTTGTTTAACGGGTTGTAGAAAGGATAATAAAGAGCAAAAAAAATACGCGCATACCAATGCACTGATAAACGAAACCAGCCCTTATTTGCTAAAACATGCGCATAACCCGGTGAACTGGAATGCCTGGAGTGATACGTTATTTGATTACGCGCGTAAAGAGAAGAAGCTGGTTTTATTGAGTATTGGCTATGCCTCTTGTCATTGGTGTACAGTAATGGAAGAGGAAACCTTTTCTAATGACAGTGTTGCGGCGTTTATGAATACCCACTTTATAAATGTTAAAGTAGATCGGGAGGAACGCCCGGACGTAGATCACCTTTATATGACCGCGCTTCAACTAATGCGTGGCTCAGGGGGCTGGCCCTTAAATATGATTCTCCTACCCGATGGCAACCCCGTTTATGGAGGCACCTATCACACCCGGGAGGAATGGATGACCAGTATTAAGCTGGTAGATAGTCTCTATAAAAAAGACCCGGAGCGCGCACAGGAATACGCAAGTGAAGTAACGCGTCGCATTCAGGAACTCAACACTGCTACTAATTCAGCCTCCGTTAAAACAATTGACAGTAAAACAAGTACCAGCTGGGTTAAAAACTGGCAAAAGGATTGGGATTTAAAACAGGGAGGTTTTGGCAACGGACAAAAATTTATGCTTCCTTCGGGTCTGAGCTATCTTTTAGACTTTGCTTATTTAAACCAGGATGTAGAAACCCTAAAGTTTACCGAACTTACCCTTAATAAAATTGCTCTTGGAGGCGTTTATGATCATCTCGAAGGTGGCTTTTACCGCTACAGCACAGATGCCGAGTGGAAAATTCCGCATTACGAGAAAATGCTCTACGACAATGCGCAGTTGATAAGCCTGTATTCTAAAGCCTATAAAATTTTTAAAAATCCGCTTTACAAACAACGCATTACTGAAACGATTGACTTTCTAAACGCCCGGTTTAAAACTTCAGGCGGAGAATACATCGCTGCTCTGGATGCCGATCTGGATGGTGAGGAAGGTGCCTATTATGTATTTACCCAGGAAGAACTGGCTAAAGTTTCGGAACAACCCCTACTTTTTAAAAAATACTACAACCTCGATTCTCAAAGATCAAATACTGAAGAAGCTTATAATTTGTATAAAACCAAAACCGATTCGCTTTTCGTTAAGGAAAACAACCTGAGTACAGCCGAATTGAAAAGACTCACTTCTTCCTGGAAAAAAGACCTTAATACCCTAAAAGCCAAACGAAAATTTCCGCTTAAAGATGATAAAATCATAATCTCGTGGAATGCGTTGATGATCGAATCGCTGGCAGATGCCTTCAGCGCCACGGGTACTTTCGATTACTTGAAGCAGGCAGAAGAAACGTATAAGGTTTTGACGGAAAAAGCCCTGAAAAACGGACAACTTGTACATTCGTATAAATCGGGTAGTAAACCTGTAGCAGGTTTTTTAGATGATTATACCTATCTGAGTTCTGCCGGGCTAAAACTGTATACCCTCAGCGGCAACCTCCAATACCTTGAGGATGCTAAAGAACTTACGGTTGAAGCCCTATCCAAATTTCGGATTAACGATTCGCCGTTTTATAAATACAACAGTCAGGATAATCTCATTGCTCCCATCGTAATTACAAATGACGGAGTTATGCCCTCGGCTAATGCGGTAATGGCTAATAACCTCCTGTTACTCGCCAACATCTACTACGATGATGATTTGGCAGCCAAATCAAACGCGATGCTCAACGCTATGGTTTCCGAAATTGAGATAGCCCCTGATGCTTATGCACACTGGCAGTTTGTTAGCTTAAAACGCGTATTTCCATTCTATGACGTAGCGCTAACGGGACCTCAGAGTCCAAATTTTAGCCGGGATCTCAACAGCCGTTACCTTCCTAATACGCTGATCGTTTTTGAGGAAACCGAAACGGACATTCCTATATTTGAAAGCCGGTATGTTGCAGGAAAAACCCTGATTTATATTTGCGAGCAACGCACTTGTAAATATCCTGTAAGCACAGTTTCTGAGGCTTTGGGATTAATGAATCATCAGTTCTTTCCTTAAAATTTTATGCGTTAACAACTAATAATCCATTTTAGAATCGGGTTAATCAATTTGAGATCGTAAACTATCTATCTTACTTGTAAAATTTAACTTAAAACGAAATCAATCGATTGCGTATAAAATTAAATAAGTACCTTATGCCTGAAAACGAATAAGTTAATTACATTTTTCAGGTATGATTTTTCCATCTAAAGCTAAATTTCGCCTATTCCTATTTTTAGGATTCTTAAACTTCTTAGCCTGTACAAATCCGCTTACACCAACCTACGAATTTAAAGAGGGAATCATATATATTGATGGATTTGTAGGTACCACTGCGGGTTCTTCATACGTCAATATAACCGAATCAGATGTTGCTCTCTATTACAGGAATATTTTTGTAAGTGGCGCCACTGTTTTTTTCGTCAATGAAGTCACAGGCGAGAGAGTAGCCTTGTTTGAAGAGGATTTTCAATATATCCCTGAAGATTTAAGCTTTAAGGGAACTGTTGGTGAAAAATGGTATTTGGAAGCCAGTCTGCCCAATGGAAAAACCTATTTCTCTGAGGTTGAGACAATCAATCCTTCTGTTCCTATTAAAAGCATAAGTGCTGTATTTGATGATGAACTGGAGTTTAGTGAAGACTACGATGACTATATCCCGGGGCATGAGATTTTGATAAGTTTTGATGATCCGCCCAATCAGGATAATTATTATTACTGGCGTCATAAAACCTACGACAAGGCTCGCATTTGTCAGGTTTGCGTCGAAAGTAAATTTAGAGACGGAGCCTGCGTACCCGATGAGAACGTAGAGTATTATACCTATTGGTGTGAATCGGACTGCTGGCAAATAGATTATGGAGACTCTATAAATATCTTTTCAGATAGTTTTTCTAATGGAACCACGACCTCTGCACTATCAATAGCTCAGGTTCCCTTAACCAGAAAAACCAGGATCCTTGTCGAAATACAGCAATTTTCTTTGACACCAAAGGCTTATGAGTATTACCGGGCTATCAAGGATCTGGTAGATAATAACGGGGGGTTCAATGCGCCTTTGCCTGCAGCACTTATAGGAAACATGTATAATCCGGAAGACCCGGATGAATTTGTATTGGGGAGGTTTACGGCCGCTTCGGCATTTACACAATCTATTATGATAGACCGAACCACAGTTGAAGCGTCTCCCATAGAAAACCAGATAATGCCCAGACCAGAGCCACCACCTACGGGCCCAGGCCCCAGTTACTTGTACGCCCCTTGTGATGAAAGCAGACACAGAACAGCAATACAACCGGAGGGATGGATCGACTAGTAAAAATACAGATGAGACAAGGACTGCCTTTGCTGCTAATTTGTGTCTTATGGGCCTGTGTAACAAACACTATCTCAGCTCAAGAATATACCCTATCCTTCAAAAAACTGAATGATCTTACGAATAAACCCATTGAGAATGTTCAGATCAGTTTAAGACCTTGTTCCTGTGGAGGCGTTACCGATGTCGATGGAGAATTTGAACTAAAACTGCAGCAAGACACCTACACCGCAGCGATCTCCTACATCGGTTTTAGAACTTTGGAAACGGAGATCTTCCTTAATGAGAACAAAACCTTACAATTAAGACTCCGGGAAGAACAACAGCAACTTTCGGAAATTGTGCTCAACGCAAAACGCATCAGTGAACGCTTGGAAACAGCGCAGATGGGAGCCCTGAAACTGGCTCCTGCCGAACTTAAAAAAATGCCGGCTGTTTTGGGAGAGGTCGACGTTTTAAGAAGTATGACCCTACTGCCCGGTATCAATAATGCTGGTGAAGTAAGCAATGGCCTTTCCGTTAGAGGCGGTTCTCTGGACCAAAACCTGCTCTTGTACGATTACGCCCCTGTTTTCAATCCTACCCACTTATTTGGTTTGTTTTCTGTGTTTACGCCCGAAGCTCTTGGGTCTATAGATCTTTATCGGGCCAATATTCCCGCACGTTACGGAGGAAGAACAACTTCGGTACTGGACGTGAAAGTTAGAAATCCTTATGTAAACAAGTTGAAGCTAAGCGGCGGTATCGGATTGGTTTCCAGCAGGCTTTCCCTGGAAACTCCCATTATTAAGGACAAACTATTTCTATATGCCGGTACCAGAGCCGGATTTACCGATTTTTTATTACCCATCTTTTCTAAAAGGCTGAAGAACACCAAAGCCCGGTTTTACGACCATACCATTAAATTACTCTATCTGCCCACCGATAAAGACCAAATTTCGTTCACCAACTTTTACAGCACAGATTTTTACCAACTTGATCTGATTGCCAAAATTGAAAATGTGAATGCCGAAAGCAATCAATACGATTTTAAAACCTTCAACAACACCCTTCAATGGACGCATTCGTTTAGGGACGATTCCAGCTTAAGAACCGTTTTTCTGCTGAGTAAGTACACTCCAAAAACCCTGTTTCCCGAAAAGGACAGAGACAACGTTATTGAATATGAATCCCAGATCAATTTTGCCAGTATCTTCTCAGAATATGGAAAAAAGTAAATGAAAACCTGAATTATTATGCCGGAATACAGGGCAATCAATACAGAATAAAGCCGGGTAAGCTAGATCCAGGAAGCTCGGAAGGCATTCTCCCGGTTTCTCTGGATGAGGAAACAAGTTATGAAGTTTCGGCATATACAAATTTTACGTGGAAACCCTTTGAACCATTAACATTGTCTGGGGGATTACGATTTACCAACTTTACATTTGTTGGTCCCTATACCGCTGCTACATTTAATGAGAGTACCGGAGAAATCACTAACGTTACAGAATTTGACCAGGGAGAAAAGGTAAAAAGCTACAATGCTCTGGAACCGCGTTTAGGGCTCAATTTAAAATTAGGTCAAAACACCTCGCTTAAAGCAAGTTATGCGCGATTGAATCAATATTTACAGAACATCTATAACGCTACTACCCCGCTTCCTACCTCCAGATGGAAAACATCAAATGCCAATATAGCTCCGCAAACAAGTGACAGCTATAGCATTGGCCTTTACCGGAATATTCTGAATAACGCGGTAGAACTTGGCATAGAAACCTACTATAGAAACAGCGAAAACAATTTAACCTATAAGCCGGGAGCCGATTTCTTTTTGGAGGAATTTGTAGAACGCGACCTGGTTCAGGCTAAGGGTAAAGCCTATGGTGTAGAATTCAGCTTAACAAAGCCAAAAGGCAAAATCAACGGCTGGGTAAATTATACGTGGGCAAGAAGTTTTTTAAAGACAGAAAGCGAACGATTGGCAGACCGGGTTAATAACAATGAGTGGTATCCATCAGATTTTGACAGGCCTCATGTTTTTAATAGTACCATAAATTTAGAGGGAAGTAAATACAACACCCTAAGCTTTAACTTCACAGCCCAGACCGGGCGACCCTATACTACTGCTAACGGGTATTTTGATCTTGAAGGTATTGATGTACCCATTTTTTTAGAACGTAATAATGTGCGTTTAAAAACCTACCACCGCCTGGATCTTTCCTGGAAGGTTAACTACAGTAAAAAACTGAATCGAAGATGGGCTGGCGACTGGACTTTCACAATTTATAATGTCTATGCCAGAAAGAACCAATACAACATATTTTATACGCAACGAAGTGGAGATGCCAATGCCAATATATTTCGTGGGAGCCCTTTGGGTTCATACGAGCTCACGATTATGAACAGCCCCATATTTTCACTAACCTACAATTTTGTATTTGATTGATTCCCTATCCTTCTGTATTAAGACCATTCCAAATAAATTAATGACGACAGGCGAAGGCAAGCATTCCAATTACCTACTGTATCGAATAGAGCTTCATTTAAAACCAAAATTCTAAAAAATAAGTTTAATCTGAATGTTGCGTTACTTCATACGTAATCTCCTGGTAACCAATTTCACCTTCATCTGAAAGCGCCTCGACCACTACCATCATTTCCCCTTCAACATCTGCATTATAAAACGAAGTCATCAGTTCTCCCGATTCATTGGTTTGAAGTATGGGTTTCCAGTTTATAACCGTTCTGAGATCAAGGCTTTTCCATGTATTGTTCTGCTTATTGTCATACTTTGGGACATAGAATTCGCGAGGAGAGGCAAAGACATCGACAATGTTTGGTGTTAATCCATCCGGTTTACGCGCCCCGTGAATTCCAATTTGAGCTTTTGTATAAAGGGCAATGACATGGCCCCATATTGGTGGCGCCATTCTGCATTCAAGTATTTCGGGGTGTACGGAGCAATATAAATCCTGAAAATCACGGGCGAAATAAATGATTTCCATACTGGTGATTTCTTCAGGAGGAATATTTGGAATAAGCGAAAAATCTACATATTGAACGGGGATGCCGTCTACAACGAAGAGTGTGGAGTCATTATTAATATTTGCCTGTAAATACCCTTCATTGCCTGGCCGAATATTCACAATACCCGGATATTCGTGCATTAATATGCTGAACAAACCGTAGGACCAGGTTTGCTTTTTAGAAAGAATCTCTTTGCCATCAATTACCACTTCGGGCTTCCCAAATCGTTCCATCACTTTTTTTCGGTTGGGGGTCATTTTATAAGCCGATAAATTGACCTCATCTAAAAGCACGCTACCATTTTGCATTTCAAATTCCTGTTCCATTTTCCGTTGCTTTTTACTTTCCTCTACGAAGACAGTTACGATACTGTCCAGTTCATAAACAGAATTATCGTGCTCGAAAGTTACTGGAGGTGATTCTCTTTTAAAAAATGAAACCGGATTATTTTTTTTGGCGCCTGATTTTCCGGTAGTTTGAACGATTACTTCCATTTTACCCCCATATTCATCTTTTAACCTGAAATCAAAATTACCCAGACTATCACTTACCTGGGTGTAGATGGATTTCGTTTTACCGGAAGTAATCATCGTAAGCTCTATATTCTCCTTCCCTTTCTTATTGGAAAAAAGGGTATTCACTTTACCGGATACTGACAATGCCGTTTCCGGCTTATTAATGAAAGATTCGTAAACTTGAGCATACGTATAATTACTCCATCCCTGTGTCAGTATCAAGGCTTCTAAATCGAAATACTTACTACTGTCTGATTTAAAGTAATAACCGGGATTTTCCACGGTTCCTTTTAGTTCAGAATCTACTAAGAAATAGGATAAGATGTTTTGACGTAAGGTTTGTGCGCTTCCTAATTTCTTTTTGTCTATTACAAGAAGTGACAGGTTTGTCTTCAGTGCTTTTTCGTCCTTTTTGGTTTTGATGGTAAGCGATGTCAGTTCCCGTTTGTTGTACACCTGTTTATCTGCGGAAAGATCAATTTGCAGTCTGTTGTTTCGTTTTTCGTTAAAATACAAACGTTCGGCAATGGGTTTCTTCTGCTTATCCAAAAGCTTAATGACAATGATCCCTTCCGGAAGAGGGTTGACAGCCATCAACATTTGATGAGCTCCCTGCTCTAAATTGGCCTCCTGTTTATACAAATTGACACCACGCATAGAAACCTGAAGAAAGATCTTTTCATTTTTCAGGAAATTAGATGCTGTTTTTATCAATACATTTTCACCTTGTTTAATTACCGATAAGGATGTGCCCTTAGAAGCCACTTTAGGTAATGGATGTAGTACTGCCTCTCCTTTTAGCGCAGAAGTGTTTAACCGCGCAAAATAATTTTTAGTGCTGTCTGCTTCGTTAATGAAGAAGTAGCCCATACCAAGACTATTGCTCTTGAAAGGAGTTATAAAGTTTTGTTTTTCATCTAAAATAACTCCCTCAACAGGTTTTCCATTTCCGTTAGCATCTAACGCTTTAAATCCTACTTTACCTGATAAGCCGTGTATTAATTTTCCGCTTTCAGGGAAAAATTGAAGATCAATGTATTCCTTATTCAGAATGACTGTTTTTTCACGTATTTTATTATTGTCGGTTTGAATTTTGAAGGTTGCAAATTGAGTTTTTTCATCCACGCTGTAATCGAGACTGTAGTTTTCGTTTTTTCCTTTACCTAGAGCCAGCGTATCTTTTTTGTCATCAAGAGTTATGAATACGGTTAGTTTATTCCGGTGGGATGAATCAATAGCTTTTGGGTTAAAATGAACTTGCAAATGCCTGTTGTTCTCTTCATCCTCTATTAAGCTTATGTTTTCAATGGGATCTACACCTTTATCATCTGCACCAAAAATGTAAATATATTCTTCAAAGAAGAAATCGTTTTCAAAATTCTCATTCCACCGGGTGTAAGCTCTCACCAGGTATTTGCCCTCGCTTGCATTTTTATTTAAAACAAAATACCCCTCGCCAATTCCATTTTCCAGTTTGATCAATTGTTTTTTATAAAGGGTTTCATCTTCCTGGATGAGTTCTACGTGCAACACCCCACTTAAAGTAGAAGGCGTATGCTGTGAAGCATTTAAAAGAATACTTTTAAACCAAATGGTATCTGTAGTAGTGTATAAATTCCGGTCTAACTGAAGGTATATTTTTTCTGCGGATACAGCTTGTGAACTTATTAACTTAGGCTCTTGTGACCAAACAGCCGTCGTCATTAAAACCAGGAGGACAATTATATTTTTCATACACTGCAGAAGTACAAGACGGAAAGGCTGGTTAAATCAGGAATTTCATTCGCTTTTAAAGGAACAGGGCTTTTAAAAACGAAAGACAAACCAATCAAAATGCTCTTGTAAGATAGTGAATCGTGGATTAAAATCTATCAACTCGCTCACTAAACTGCTCAATATCAAAACCTATCAATAAATAGGGTATAAATAAAAAGGTTCGGTTACTTCAAGTTTATGATCTTCTCGATTGAAATTTCACGTTAAAGCCATCCTAAGCTTGAGGCTATTTTAGGTTGAAGAGATGCGAATTTATGAGAGGTTCAGAAACAACTTATAAAATAAATTTAAGAAATAGCTTAAACCCCTAAATCTGAACAGCTATCTCCTGAAACTTCGAAAAAAAAAAGGCTTTCAATTTGATTGACAAAAAGATCCCGGTTCTGTGAAAAGCAAATTTGATTATTCTATCCAAAATTCATTATTCACGTTACATTCACTTCGCATTTCAATTGTCCAAGAGAGATCAAATGGTGCTACTTTATCATCTGTATTCCTGAAGTAAATTTTCACTTTATGTAATCCTTTTTGAAGGTTGACTCTGCGTTTTAAAGTACTATTTGGTTTATCAAAATCAGCGTCAAAAAGCAAGGCCCTATGTAGTTTTACCAAGCATTGCTCCTTCGTATTTAAGCTAAACGTATAACTGCCGTCTTTCGGTATTTCAATAAATGCTTCCAGCAAATAATAATTACTTTTTAGGTGCTGTAAATCTTCAACTTCGGCATATTTTTTTTCGGTTATAGGTTTTAGAAGATCCAATTTAGGAAGATACGGATACTGAACATCAAACTCTTTAAGAATAAAACCCTTTGAAACTTTAAGCCCTTTTAAGGAAGGAATACCTGCATCATCATAAGGCCTGGGGGCTGACGTGTCTTTTATTCGCAACTGCAATACTTCTTCTTTCATCAGTTGTTGCAGGGAAGCCAGAGTATCTAAGCCTGACAGATCATGTTTTTGCTGCTTATCTTTGGTCACGTCATAAATTTCAAAATCAGCATCGGCAGCTTTCACATCATAACGTAGGCCTATGTAATTCCCCTTTCGCAACATTTGCATTTGGCCACGCTGCCTGTTTTGATTCTTTTGTGCAAATTCCCTGTATCCCGGGGTCTTACCATCCTGAAAGTATTCAACATAAACCAGGCTCTCGGGCTGATCTCCCTTGCCGGTTAACGCCGGAAGCAGTGAAGTTCCATCTGTATTTGCAGGTGGTGTCAATCCTGCCGCTTCCGTAAATGTAGGTAACCAGTCGTAAAAGATACTGGGTGATTCTACTACTTTATTTTCAGCAATCTGGGCCGGCCATCTCACAATTAAGGGTGTTCTCAGACCTCCTTCAAGCACATCTCTTTTGATTCCATCAAAAGGGCCAAAACTCTTGAAGAAGTCCGGAGTATTTTCTACATAACCCTCGGGTAAATAGGATTCTCTGGACGGACCATTATCGGATGCAAAAACAACCAGGGTGTTTTCATCGATATCCAAATCTTTCAATAATTTAAAAATATCACCTAGTGCATCATCTATTCTGCGAACACTGGTAGCATAGCGTTTATAGGTCTCAGGCCAGGCTACTTCGGGCGTGTCTCGATTGTTATCGTGATCGTAAGTAGCCTTCGCATAATCAGGATGTACATACGAGTCTGGTGTGCCACTCGCCGTGTTGATCATTTTTCCTGCTTTACCCAGCCATTGTAAACCGCCATCAAGTCCACCCCCTTCTGGATATTCCTGAGTGGGTAATTCAAGTACCGCGTGCGGTGTATCATAAGATAAAAACATAAAAAAAGGTTTGTTATCCTCCTTCACCTGTTCTGTAATCCATTTTTTAGCTCTGGCCGTCCATAAATCAGCCGTGTAGGATTTGTCAAGACCGGTATTGATCGCTGTAGTATTTTCATAAACGGTTTTGGGGCTTCTGTAAATACCTTCGTTGGGATAGTGCTCGTGACCATCGGCGTGACGCATATACCCATAAAAATAATCAAAGCCTCTATTTATGGGCTGTGCAGGCCAGGAATCTCCATTTTCAGACCATTTAGCGCTGCCTTGCAACCCGTATTTCCCAATTAATGCGGTAGCATATCCCGCCTGCCGTAAGACGCTTCCCAAAGTATGATTATTAGCCAGTGCCTTATCAAACTGATTATCCCTGACGTTAGCATGCCCCTGACTTAAACCACTTAAAAGAGAAGCACGGGAAGGCGCACAAACCGGTGCAGGCACGTAATGATTGGTAAGCATCGCACCCTCGGAAGCCATTTGATCTAAATGAGGTGTTGCCATCCAGGGTTCTGAATCATCTCCCCTGCTCTTACGTTCATTTTGAAAAAATACGCCTACATCCCCATAGCCTAGATCATCAACAAGGATCAATAAGATATTTGGTTTTTCGGCCTTTTGCACCAGCTTTTGCTGGCCACAAATTGTTTGGCTAAAAAGAATAACCAAAACCAAAAAATACAGATTGGGAAGGTATTTCATCTGTAAGTTTCAACTAATTATTTTAACTCCAGTTCTTGTACTTCAGTCGTCGTTTTACCGCGTATGCTCTCATAAATCGCTTTCAACTCCTCCAGCTTTTCCGGATTGCTTTCAGCTAAATTCCTTTGCTGTCCTAAATCTTCAGACAGATTATACAATTGATACTGTCTAGCATTACCCAACTCAATATTGACTTGCTCAGCAACCGCAACTCCATTGTAGGGAGGAATAAATATCCAATCACCTGATCTTAACGCGGTGCGGCCTGTTGCCTCCAGAATAAGATTGTCTCTGCCTTCCTGACTTTTGCCTAAAAAAGTCTTTAATAAATCCTGACTATCCTCTCCGGTAATCGTACTGCCCACCAGATCTGCAAGCGAACTCAACAAATCTATCTGTGAAACCACGGCATCACTGGTTTGAGGCTTGATTGTGCCCTGCCAGTAGGTGGCGAAAGGCACTCGTGTACCGGCTTCAAACAGGCTGTATTTACCGCCACGTAAAACACCTGCAGGTTTATGGTCGCCTAGCTTTTCTACCGCATCATCGTAATACCCGTCATTTAAAACGGGCCCGTTATCGCTGCTTAAAATAATGAGTGTATTCTCTAAAAGGCCTTCTTCTTCTAAAGTTTTGAGAAATTCGCCCACACACCAGTCGGCTTCCAAAATTACATCTCCACGGGGTCCCATACCTGACTTGCCTGCAAATTCAGGAGCCGGAGTCCTGGGTACGTGAGGTTGCTGTAGCGCGTAGTATAAGAAGAAGGGCTTGTCTTTTTTAGATTTCACATAGTCCTGAGCTTTCGACAAGAAATTTTCGGCCATTTGCTCATCTACCCATTTTGCCTGCTCTCCGCCTTTCATAAAACCTATACGCGGAATGCCGTTTACGATTGAGCTGTTATGCCCATGATGCCATTTCATCTTCAACAGCTCCGGATTGTCCAGCCCGGTGGGTTCTCCCTCAAAGTTTTTTTCATAATCAAGCTGAATAGGATCATTTGGGTCAAGGTTTTCTACTCTTCCATTTTTGATATAAACCGTGGGAACCCGATCCTGAGTTGCAGCCATAATATAGCTATACTCAAAACCTACTTCATTAGGCCCCGGGGTAATTTCTGCATTCCAATCAACAGTACCGTTGCCCAATCCCAAATGCCATTTTCCTACAATGCCGGTTTGATAGCCCTGCTCCTTCAACATTTTGGGCAGGGTCATTTGAGCGGTATCAATAAGTAAAGGAGCAGTTCCCGGAAGAATTTTAGCATTCTCATTCCGCCAGGGATACATTCCTGTCAACAGAGCAAAGCGACTTGGGGAGCAGGTTGCCGAAGAAGCATAGCCATTAGTAAACTTAACCCCACCATTCACCAATCTATCCATATTAGGCGTCTCCAAAGCTGTAGCGCCATAAGAACTAAGATCGCCATAGCCTAAGTCATCAGCATAAATGATTACAATATTGGGTTTGACAACCGTTTCCGGCGTGACTTCCTGCTTTTTATTTTCGTTTTTACAACCGAAGAAAGTAAGCGTTACGAAAAAGGCTGACAGATAAAACAGAGGGTATTTTGGTATGCTCATAGTCAATAAATATAACTTATTAATTCGTTGTGAACCGGTTAGGATTTTGCCTGCTATACAGCTTATCCTGCAAAAGGCCCAAAAAAACAGGATCTTTCATCTCCATATTCCAGATGCTGTACTGTTCTTTAAGGGAGCGGGAATCTTGGGTACGCTCCTCTAAAATCGAATTAGTTTCTCCCAAATCGTGTTGAAGATCGAAGAGATAGGATTGGTTTTTCTGAATCTCAAACTTCAAACCGTTAGCAGCCCGAACCGCATACTCTTCCTGATCAAATTTTCTCCAAAATAAGTACGGGTGCGGATCTCCGGAATTCGCTTCGGTCAAGTAAGGTATTAAATCTACTCCGTCGAGCGTATTTTTGGTTTGAATACGTTCTGAGGTTTGATTTATGGCTGTCGCGAAAATATCTAAGGCACTTATAGCCTTTTCGTAGAATTTTCCACCTTCAAGGCGAGCCGGCCAACGCAAGGCAAAGGGTACGTGAATTCCACCTTCAAACAAATCGCCCTTTTCCCCTCTCAATAGGCCGTTATCTGAAGCATTAGCATGCTCCGGACCTCCATTATCTGAAAGGAAAAAAACGAGGGTATTGTCTGCAAGTTTTAGCGAATCTAAAGTCTCTAAAACACGGCCCACACCATCATCCATTGCGCTTACCATGGCCGCATAAATTTTGCGTTTGGGATCTTTGATGTGATCAAAACGTTCCAGATACTCCGGAGTAGCCTGCAAGGGAGCGTGCGGTGCATTGTATGCGAGATACATAAAGAAGTGAGCGTCTTTATACTGCCGAATATAGTTAACCGCTTCGCGCGAAAGGGCATCAGTAAGGTATTCGGTTTCTTCTACGCGGGTTTCATTGCGCAACAGTTTGGTATTGTATCCATCATACTGCGTGCGGGCCTCGGTAAGATCATTAAGCGTCCACAATTCCGGAAGGTATTGATGTCCTCCGCTTAAAAACCCAAAAAAATCAGTAAAGCCTCTTTTGCGGGGTACCAGTGATGCGTGTGCACCCATATGCCATTTTCCAAGCGCGACCGATTTGTAACCGGCTCTACCCAGGGCATCGGCCAGAGTTTCTTCGCTTAAAGGCAAACCCATATTGGGGTCATTAGGGGCTAATAATGGGTTTCTACTAAAGCCAAAGCGATCCTGATACCTGCCGGTTAAAATTCCGGCGCGACTGGGTCCACAAACCGCATAGCTTACATAGGCATTGGTAAATTTTACACCTTCTCTGGCAATACGATCAATGTTTGGTGTGGGGATATCTGTATTGCCATTAAAACCCACATCTGCATAACCCAGGTCATCGGCGAGAATAACGATTACATTAGGCTGCGTTTTTAAGGTTTGAGATTCAGCATCCTGAGCAATGAGTTTAGGTGTGAAAAGCAACAGACCTAAAATAATTGAATTAAAAAAAACGAATGATTTTAACATAAATTAAAAAGCATTTAAGACCGATTAAAAAAGGCTTCTACCTTAAAGTAGAAGCATTTGGATCTGATTTATTCCTTCAGTTTAAAGGAAACGTCATCTAAAAATAAGGGTGGAAAGCCATTTGCCTTGAAGAATACAAATCGTAGTGTAGTGACTCCTTCGGGTACTGTAAATTCATACGAAGTCTCAGTCCACTCGGTAGTTTTTGCAAGGTCAGGTGCCGAAAATAGCAAGGCATTGCCTGCATCGTTTCGTATTTTAGCAGAAATGGTATTTGCCGGTTCTGAAAGCCATTTGGTCCAAAATTTCAAGATATAGGTTTTACCGGGTTCAGCAGCTGTAACATAAACCAAAGAACCGTCTCCATTTTCTATTCTACCTGCAAAATTACCGGTGCGTGGTCCCGCACCAGTGCCTACAACTCCATTTTTGAAACCTGCCCAGGGAGCGATCTCACCACTTTCAAAGCCTCCATTAACCATTAATTCTTTATCGTCTACCGGTGGGGTGTACTCGGTATCCTGCCCCGGACCAATGCTTTCATTGTGATTGATGGCTGCATAAACCTCTCCAACGGTTGTGATATTTGAATCTTCGTCAAAAAGCGATGAAGTATAAAGCGGAGCCTGTCTTCCATCAAACCAGGCATAGCGATGCACCCATTCAATATTGTTCATTGCCTGTGTGGCTTGCTGCATAAATGATATGACTTCTTCCTGACTGTAACGGTTTGTTTCAGGTGAAGAAGCATTCCAGTCGGCCACGGCAAATTCGGTGACCCAAATGGGTCGCTTACCATATGCGTTGTAGGTATTTTTCAGTTTATTGATAAAGTTCAGGACATTAGAACCCCCATAGGAATGAACGGTAATGAAATCTACCCTTAAATTTGAAGCTTCGGCCTTTTGCATAAACTCAACCATCCAAGCATTTTCAGGATTTACTGTGGCCGGTGAACCGATGGGGACTCCTAATTCTTCAATTTTAGGCCATAAGGCGATGGCTTCATCAACGCTCATATTTGCCTGATCTGCGCCATCAGGTTCGTTAAACCCTAACACATACTTTACCTTGCCTTCTGCGATTAAACCTTTAATGCGGGATATATTGTCATCAGTTACAGAGCCTTTCCCCCAAAACATAGGTACATACTCTACATTATCAGGTATTTCCTCGCGTAACTCATTTCCCCAGCTATACATCCAGTGGGCTCCTAACTCACTGGTTCTATGCGACCAGGCTTTGGCCCGATTGGTATAAGCTACTCCTTTTTTGGTAACTAAAGCCTCATCGGTTTCCTGAGATGCGGTCGCGGTATCCTCGAAGTCACCAATTACATTAGGTTCGCAACTTACTAGTAAAACGGTTGCTATTACTATTGCTAAATAATTTTTCATAACTCTTTGATTTTATGTTATTGCCATGCAGGGTTCTGCACTAAGTTTTTATTTACATCTACTTCAGATTGTGGTATGGGGAATACTTCTGATCGTCTTCCCAAATATTGCGGAGCATAAGGCCCTACAGGATCTGAACTGGCCCGCTGAATGCCTCCTTCAATATCTCCCCAGCGTTTAAGATCCATAAAACGCAGTCCTTCAAGAGCTAATTCTACTCTGCGCTCGTGTCTTACAATAGCTCTCATTTGAGCCTGATTAACAGTTCCTTCGGCTTCTGCCACACTGGGCATATTTACACGTGCCCTTACCCGGTCAACCAATGCCGCTGCCCCGTCTATGTTTCCGGTTTCAGCTAAGGCTTCTGCTCTCATAAGCAGTACATCAGCAAAGCGAATGACGTAAAAATCCTGTGAACCATCGCCAAAAACGGCGTTACCTTCGGCATCAGGGCCACGTCTTATGTATTTACGCATGCCAAAGCCCGTAGGACTGTTACCAGTGAATGTGCGCGCAGGCTCAACAAGATATTGGTCGCCTCTAAAATAAATGGTCGCCAAAGCTCTGGGATCTCTGTTATTTCTAGGATTAGCAGCGCTGTACAAAGGTGAAGTTGATATAGGCTGACCATCTGTGCAATAGTAGTCATTTACTAAATTTGGCATAGGCCGTTGATCAACCTTAGGAGTACCTAAGAAAGTAGCACTAAAATTCTCTCCATTTGAGGTGTCATCTCCTCTCAAAAACCGCACAGCGAAAACAACTTCCTGAGACAATTCATTTTCAGGGGTGAAAAGCGCTCCGTAATCCGGGTGCAAGTCGTAATTAAGACCTAAAAGTTGGTTAGTCAACTCAATCACACCCTCAGGACCTTCATATACTTTATTGTATAATTGCACTCGTGCAAATAAGCCTAATGCCGCCCCTTTAGTCGCGTAGCCCTCTAGTCCTGAAGGCTGAGCCTCCGGAAGATATTCAACCGCGAGTTTAAGATCTTCAACGATTTGTGCTGTTACCTCCTCAAAGGTGTTTTTTGAAACATACGCTTCCTCTAAAGTTTGTGGAGCAGTAATCAAAGGAACATCTTCAAAATAGACTGAAAGGTTAAAGTAAAACAAGGCTCTTAGAAAATAGGCCTGTCCTAATAAACCCTCTTTCGTTTCTGCTGAAACCAGATCTTCAGAAATGATTTCTACATTTTGTATTACAGAGTTTACACGGGCAATTCCCTGATAGCTGTTATTCCACAGGTTGAGAATCATTCCGTTAGTAGGATCCATAGTTCCTTCCATAAATAATGCAGGCCCCTCGTATTCAAATTGGGTGTAGGCATTATCTCCTATACCGTCATAGCCGGGGATACCTTGAAAACCATTTAAATTACCACCGTACAACGATCGGGACTGAAGTGTTGAATAAACAGCATTGAGTGCCAGAAAAGCATCGGCTTCAGATTGCCAGAAGTTACCCTCGGCTATTTGTGTTAGGGATTCGCGCTGAAGGTAATCCTGACTACAATTTGTAGTGGTGAGAACTATGATAAATGCTATAAATATCTTTTTCATCTCTGTTATAATTTTAAATTAACGCCGAATGTGATTGTCTTGTAAAGAGGCGCATTTCTATTGCTTTGAGCACCATTTGCACCTTCAGGATCAAAATATTCAAGACCGGTAAAGGTTAAGAGGTTTTGTCCGCCCACAAAGAATCGTAAATCATCCACCAGAATTCTTTCGGTTAAAGAGCTGGGTAATGAATATCCCAATTCGATATTCTTTAATCTTAAATAAGACACGTCCTGAACGTAAAATGAAGATACGATGCCGTTATTCTGACCTCCCACACGTGGTAAATTAGCGCTGGGATTTTCAGGAGTCCATCTTCCTAACCAATAAGTCAAAACATTACTTCGGTCGTCTTCCATAGGTAAATTACCATTACCCTGTAAAAGCCTGTCAACACCACTCACTCCCTGAAAAAGGAAATTAAAATCAAAGCCTCCAAATTCTACAGAGCCATTAAAATTGATAAGTAAATCGGGGTTGGGATTTCCTATAATAGTACGGTCATTAGCATCTATTACCCCATCGGGAACTCCATCAGGTCCTGATATATCTGCGTAACGTAGATCACCAGGCCCTGTAAGCGCATTGTTGAATTGAACCGGAGCATCAGCTATTTCTTCAAGACTCTGAAAAACTCCAATCGCCCGATAACCATAATAGGCTCTAAAGGGCTCTCCTACGCGAATGATATTGATGTTAGTAATGGTTTCTTCTCCTCCGTCACCCAGGCCGGTTACTTCATTATTTAAAAACTTGGTCAGGTTTCCGCCTACACTAAACTTAACACCACCTATATTGTTTCTATAGTTAAGATTTAATTCAATCCCCTCACTTACCATCGAAGCGGCATTTTGAGCGGCTAGATTTGTAATTCCCAGGGTGTTTGGTATGGGAAAATTACCATAGAGAATATCTGTACTATTCCGTTTAAAATAATCAGAAACAATCTCAAGTCTGTTATTAAATAGACCTAAATCTATACCTATATCATATTGCTCGGTTTCTTCCCATCTAATGGACGGGTTTGCCAGGCTGGTTATGGCTACCCCAACTACCGTATTATCGTTACCCAAAACATAATCTATCCCCGGATTATAGGTCTGAGAAAAGATGTAATTACCAATGCGGTCATTACCACTTATACCCCAACTTCCTCTTAGTTTCAGGTTTGAAATGAAGTCAACATCTTCCATAAATGCTTCTTCAGATACTCTCCAGCCAACTGATCCTGAGGGAAAAGTTCCGTAACGATAATCCCGCCCAAATTTTGAAGAGGCATCCCTTCGCAAGTTAAATTCTGCAAGATATTTTCCTTTGTAGTTGTAGTTCACTCTTCCAAAGAAAGATTGATACACTTCCTCAAGAGCACTACCGGATACCGCGGGGTCAACCACACCTCCAGCATTAAATTCCTCCAGATTATCAGTAGGAAAACCACTTAACTGGCCTGAAAAGCCATCATCTTTATAATAAGAAACTGAATGACCTAGTAAAATGCCGAAGTTATGTACTTCATTAAAGGTCTTTTCATACCGTAAAATATTCTCGTTAAGGAGGCGGTATTCAAAGTTTGTAGAATTATTCAGATTGTTCAATTCATTATTGATGACTACATTTCCTTCCCAGTCATTTACGATTTGTCTTGGAGCGAAATCTGATGATAAACCATAAATAATATTGGCACTTCCGCTGGTTTCAAAAGATAGATTTTCTGTAAATTGAAATGTCAGCCCTATACGTTCACTGATATTTATATTATCACTTTCGTTATTTCCTAAAAAACCTCTTCGTAATGGGTTTTGGGTCAAGAAGGAGTTATTTGTATTCAGGTAAGCTCCGTCAACAACACCATACTCCCCGTTGCTGTAATATAAAGGAATGGTGGGTGCGCTACGCTGAAAGGAATAGATGATCCCATTATCCCCATCAAAGGCATTCTGACCTCCTGTAGGACCTTCATTATGTCTCCAAAAAGCATTTGTAACACTACTGATGCTAAACCACTCCTTCATCTTGGAGTTGATATTCAAACTTAGGTTGTAGCGGTCACTACGAAATTTACTGCGTACTATAGCTTCCTGCCCCAGATACCCAAATGAAACCCGGTATGTGGTTTTTTCACTACCTCCTGAAAATGAGAAATTGTGATTCATTACCGGTGCCGAAGTTAAAACCACATCTGCCCAGTTGGTCTCCGAAAACTGATCAGGTAAAGACCCTGTTCTAATGGCTTCTAATTGTTCATCAGTATAGCGCGGTAAAAAACCGGGGCCATCCTGATTTCTATATTTCTCGTTCATTAGGGTGGCATAATCTAATGAACCTAAAAATTCTGGTTTAACAGTGGCTTCCTGTATTCCATAATATCCATTATACCTTATCTCAAAGGTATCGGCTTTACCTCGCTTTGTAGTTACCAAAACAACTCCATTTGCACCTCGTGCGCCGTAAATTGCAGCAGCAGAGGCATCTTTTAAAACTGTTATGCTTGCGATGTCTGATGGATTAAGGTTATTGAAAGCTGCAAGATTGTCATATTGTATATTGTCTATCACTATTAAAGGGGTGTTATTGCCAAAAGTTCCTATACCCCTAATATTTATAGAAGAAGCATCTGCACCCGGGTTACCCGAGGTTTGCGTGAGCTGCACCCCCGAAAATCTTCCGTAAAGCAATTGGCCCGATTGGGTTACCGGTTGGTTGACCGCCTCATCAAAAGTAACAGTCTCTACGGCACCGGTTAGGTTTACTTTTTTCTGTGTACCGTAACCTACAACGACAACCTCATCTAATGCGGCTACATCTGTAGATAAAGTCACATTAATCACGTTACGACCAGACACCTCAATCGTTTTCGTTTGAAAGCCCACATAACTTATAGTTAGGGAAGTGTTTGAGGGTACCGTAATTTCATAATTTCCATCAAAATCTGTACTGACACCATTAGTTGTATTATTAGCGTCAATAATTGTAACGCCAGGAAGAGGCATCCCATCTTCTTCGGAAGTAATGGTACCCGTCACACGCAATTGCTCCTGTGCAATCGCCTGACTTAAGTTGGGGACTCCTAAAAAACCCAGCAAAATCAAAAACAGAAATTTGGAGCTGACCACCCTGTTTTTAGTAATTTTTCGTGACTTCATAAGCATAGATTTGAATCTTATCAATTTGTTAAAAATCTTAAGAGTTAGTTATGACATCAAATCTCATAAATACATCATTTTGAAGGCAGGGCATATCATTCAAGAGAGGGTACAAATCAATCAATATCAGTAAAATCAATACGTTACAGGCTATACCTGCTTTATTTTTGACTTTTTAATATCCCGGTATTCTGAAGGAAGGCAATCAAACTGATCTACAAAAGATTTCTTAAAATATTTATAATCATTAAATCCTACCTCGTAGGCAATATGACTCAGTTTGGTGTTTGAAGTAAGTATAATTTGAGCTGCTTTTTTGAGTCGTATAGACCGAATAAAAGCGGTAAGCGATAAGCCGGTAAGTGATTTGATTTTTCGATACAGTGTAGATTGACTCATATACAGTTCATCAACCATATTTTCAATTCCAAAATCTGGATTTTGAAGGTTCTCTTCAACCAGTAAGATGGCCTTTTCAATAAAATCATCTTCCGGATCTTTTATGGTGGCATTTACATCTGCCTTTGTAGGTTCAAAGCGCACTTTATTGAGCAGGTGTTCCTGAATTTTTCTTCGGTTTTCCAAAAGGCTGTTTATACGGGCCTTAACAACATTGGCATTAAAGGGTTTGGTTATATAATCATCAGCCCCCGTGTTTAAGCCATTGATTTCAAAAACAGTAGAACTGCGTGCTGTAAGTAAAATGACCGGGATGTGCGAAGTGCTGATTTGTGATTTTAATTCCTTACAAAGCGAAATTCCATCCTTTTCGGGCATCATAACGTCGCTTACAATAAGATCTGGCACTTGTTTGGTTGCGATTTCAAGCCCCTCTACTCCGTTACGCGCTTCCAAAATGGTATAGCTTTCGGAAAGCAGGGATTTTAAATATTCGCGAATCTCCGCATTATCGTCAATGATTAACAGCGTGTATTCCTGGCTGTTAACCTGTAGGGTATCTACATAGGTTTTTGAAAGGTCTGAAGAATAGGCGCCTATATCGTCTGTCTTCATAAACTGCGTATCAATATCATTTTGCAGCATTCGGCTTTCTAACGGAAGTTTTACAGTAAAAACAGTTCCCTCATTCAACTTACTGGCTACCGAAATCTCACCGTGATGCAGGTTTACGATGTTTTTTGAAAAGGACAATCCCAGACCACTACCTACAACTTTGGCCGTTTGTGCAGTCTGAATCTGGTAAAATTTATCGAAGATGTTATTGAGTTCCCGGGCATCCATACCCATCCCGGTATCTTTGACCTGAATGACACAAAAGCCATCGTTCTTGCTGATTTTAAGGGTGAGCTTGTCTTTGGGCTCACAGTATTTAATCGCGTTAGAAAGCAGATTGCACAAGACGATTTCCATCTTGTTTCGGTCAAAAAGAAATTCTATTTCTTCAGGCTCTGCTTTAAACGTATAGGTAATGTCTTTTCGCTCTGCGGAATCTTTAAAATACAGAAAAACCTCACTGGCAAATCGCACAAAATTACCCTGAGCTACACGCAGTTTTAAAAGTCCGTGGTCTGCTTTTCTAAAATCAAGCAGTTGATTGATTAGATTGAGCAGGCGTTTCGCATTTTTTTCAATTGCGTTTAATTGATACGAAACTTTTGGTGTAAAATCGTTGGCTTCAAGCAATTCGGTAAGTGGACTTAGAATGAGTGTAAGCGGAGTGCGTAACTCGTGAGAGATGTTTGTAAAGAAACTGATTTTTGCCTCATTAAGTTCCTGCTGTTTTTCTTTCTCAATGCGGATAATCTCCAGATTATTTTTCAACCGGTTTTGTCTTCGGAAGAAATCAATCAAAATTATGGCTATTACAAGAATTACTAAGAAATAGGCTATAAAAGCCCAGATACTAAACCAGGGAGCCGGAAGAATCTTAATAGCTATGGTTTTAGCCTCGCTCCAGTTGATATTATTGCGCGTTGCCTGTACTTTGAGTATATAACTGCCCGCATCAAGCCCTGTAAAAAACAGCTCATTGGTGCTTTGCAGATCTATCCAGTCTGATTGAAATCCCTCTAGCTTATACCGGTACTTGATATTGGATTTCCCCAGGTAATCATTGCTTGCAAAACCTATGGAAAACAGCTTGTCCTTATGGGTTAATTCAATCTTATCTACATAACTGAAGTCTTTTTCAAGTATGACCTCTCCATTCACAACATCTCCGGCAGTTACTATTTTGTTATTCACCTTGAGATTAGTAAGAATAACCTCACTGGTAGTCTGCATTTTCCCAATGCTTTCGGGATTGAAAAAAACCACGTTGTCGCTTCCTCCAAAATAAATGGTCTCATTATTAAAATTAAAGCACGAACGTAGGTTAAATGAGGTCGTTATAACCCCATTGAGTTCTCCGAAAGAAACGATTTCTCCATTTGGACTTAAGCGTACAATCTCCCGCTGATTGGTGAACCAGAGATTATCCTGCCCGTCAAGGGTCATTGCATTTATAAAGTCATTACTTAATCCCCGTCCGGATGTAAATTCCTCTATGATCTGCAGTTTTTTATCCCGGTATTTGGTCTTAATCAAACCTCCCGGGGTTCCCAGCCACAAATAATCGGTATCCGGTAACAGATTATTTATAATTACGCTGGGCAACTGCCCCTCAAGAAACTGAGATTGATGGTAAAAAATTTCCTTTCGGGGATCAAAAAGGTGAACACCATTATAAGTACCTACCCAAATATTGCCCTGATTGTCTTCCACAATACCGGTTATGCGGTCACTTTCTAATTTGTGCTGCTTGTCTTCTGAATCTCTATAATAGGTGTAGGCAGTCTTATCTCTGAACTTTCCGCCTCTTACGATCATCAAACCTCGTTGCTGGGTCCCCAGTATAAGATTATTATGAGAATCTATATAGATGGCCGATATTTTATTCAGGTTTTCATCTGCAAAAATGCGTTTTCGGGTATTTCTATCGTATATGTGTAATCCTTTTTGTGTGCCCACGTAAATAAGATTGTTTTTACGGTAGATGATATTGATTTTTAAATCTGACAATTCAGTTATGTTTGTCAAGTTATCACTGATATCTCCCACATACAGACCATTGCTTAAAGTGCCCAACCAGAACGACGAGTCATCTGCATATAAACTGTGTACGTTTAAATTGGCCTGAATAGCACCAAGGGAAGCAATTCTTCCCATACTTTGAAAGCCTTCATTCTCAATCAACTTTACAACTCCTCCATAAGCGGTTGTTACCCAGGTGATGTCATTTTCATCTCTATGCAAATCCAGTATAGTGGCGTAGTTAATTGCCTTTTTATTTAAATCCTGATTGACGAGATCTACTTTTTCAAAACGGGTAAGCTCGGGGTTGCTCATATAAAGACCATTACCCCAGGTACCAATCCAGATTCGGTGATAGTTGTCTAAAAGGAGTGTTTTAGAAAAGTCGCTGGTCACATTAGTTTCAATAGAATCCAGTTTTTGATTCTTAGTGTCCAGAAAATAAAGTTTTGTGTTTTTTGACATGGGTACGGTCACCCAAATTTTATTACGCCGTTCATCGGGAAGAATATCAAAAACACTTTTGTTGAAATTAAACTTTACAATTTTTTTCTCTGTAGCATCATATTTTGACAAAACCCGATTATTTGTAAACCAGACATTGTCGTACGCGTCTTTTTTAATAGCATAAACGGCTCCCTGAAGTGGATAATGCTCCACCAATTTATTAGTTTCAGAATTGATAACAAACAGACCATTTTCCCAGGTACCTATCCAGATTTCACCCTTTTTCCCTTCGGCAATAGCGGTAATACGTAGGTCACCCTGATTATTTAGGTCTATAATATCATTGTAAGACACGATTTCGTCCGTCTCAATGGTGAGCTTAGAGAGTCCGCCACTTTTTGTACCTATCCACAGATTATTAGCACTGTCTATAAACAGGGTTTCAATATTTTCATTTTTAAATTCAGGATAGGTATCTCCAGGTTTTAAAACATTAAAATCGTAACCGTTGTATTTTGTAATTCCGTTTTCGGTGCCAAACCATTTTACGTTCAGACTATCGCTAACCACTGAGGTTACGTAATTATTGGATAGGCCTTCTTTGGTAGTTATATATTCTAAAATATACTCGCGTTCATCTAATTGACCATAGATTAAAAAACATTTGAAAAGAATAACCAATGTGAATAGAGTACGCATAGTTGTTTTTTAAATCGAATGAAAAACGGAATGAAAACGTTGTAGTAAAAATAATGTTAAATCAATCCTAAGAAAAAAATGCTTCTGCATTTTTTATCTAGTATTTTAAAAATTGGATTTTGAGGGACGAAAGGCAAAATCTCCAAATCAATTACCCAGAACTACGCGCTCCGCAACAATTGGTTTGACCGCTTTGATGGAATCCAATTTACTTTTGAGCGTTTTGACCAGTTCGGGATGGTCTTTAGCGATATTAATCTGTTCTGAAGGATCGAGACTCAGATTGTACAGTTGCATCTCATGACTCGCCCCATCTTCGATACCTTTTCGGGCTATAAAAGTCGGAAGGCCCTTTTTTCCAGGCATAGCATCAATAAATTTCCAATTTTTATTTCGAAGCGCCAGTGTAAAAGACTCCTCAACCATAACAGACCTTCCGACGTTTGATTTCCCAAGTAAAACTTCAGAAAGATCCTTACTATCAATAGCCTCCCCCTTTTGTAACGGAGATGCAGTAAGGTTTGCCAACGAGGCATAAAGATCTACCTGACTAATAAGCGCATCATTCACGCCTGGAATAGCCTTTCCTTCCCAATAAACAATTGTGGGTACACGCGTACCGGCCTCAAAGGCACTGTATTTACCACCTCTATATATGCCGCCCGGCTTGTGTTCACCCAACAGTTCGACAGCCTGATCTTCATAGCCATCATTTAAAACCGGACCATTATCGCTGGTGAAAATGATCAGGGTATTTTCAAGAAGATTTTTCTGCTTTAAACTTTCAATGACTTTTCCTGTGATCCAGTCCATTTGTACAATAGCATCTCCTCTGGGGCCCATGCTACTTTTCCCTTGAAACCGCGGATGCGGTAAACGCGGAACGTGAATATCGTGAAAGGAGAAAAATAAAAAGAAAGGCTGTTCTGCTTTTTCGCTTATAAATGTATCTGCTTTAGCGGTAAGAACATCTGCAAAATCTTCATCGTTCCAATACGCGCTGGCTCCTCCGGTCATAAACCCAATGCGGCTTATTCCATTTACAACGGTATTGCTGTGTTCGGGATCGGCCGGTTGCCTTAATAGTTCAGGGTTTTGCATGCCATCCGGAAGATTTCCTATTTTCCGGGAATAATTTACCTCAAGAGGGGCTTCCCTTTTATTCAGCCCTACTACCCTGTCATTCTCTACATATACTGAAGGAACCCGGTCACCGGTTGCGGGTATTAGAAAACTATAGTCAAAACCGGTTTCATAGGGGCCCGGTTTGATTGTGGTGTTCCAATCTACATCCCCGTTACCCAAACCTAAATGCCATTTACCCACTACTCCCGTACGATAACCAGACCGCTTCAGCATTTTTGGCAAGGTCTCCAGACCGGGATCAATTATTAAAGGAGCATCACCCGGTAACACCGACGCATTATTTCTAAACGCATATTGACCGGTAAGTAGAGAATATCGCGACGGGGTGCAAGTAGCCGAAGTACTGTGCGCATCGGTAAACACCACTCCATTTGCGGCAAGTTTATCTACGTTAGGAGTACTAACGCCCTGAGCACCGTATACGCCTAAATCGCCATAACCCAAATCATCAACGTAAAAAATGACAATGTTGGGCAGGGCATCTGGAGAGGCATTAGTTCGGGTAGTACTGGGTTCCTGAACATGTTTACAGGAAAGCTGAAACAGCATAAAACCTAAAAGGCCGATACAATACTTTGACATAATCTGATTTTTTGAATCTTGTAATCAAATTTAGTTTAGCCACTCAGGCTTAAGGGGTATCATTAATTCAGCAGAGGGGGTAAAAAGGGCGTTTTAGTCATTTGTACTATCAGAGTACTGAATATGGATCGTTTTTTTAAAAAATACAGGCTATTGAACGTTTTATACCCGCAACTGAATGATACAGCTATTTTAAAGCCTGGGTAAATTCTTAATTTCCGTGAAGCGCTATCAAGTAATTTTTATTCTAAGTTTTACCTATGAATCTTATGTTTAACCAAAAGCTTTTGTTTTTTTTCGCAGTCCTGATTTTTGTCAAGACCTATTCTCATTCCTATTACGTGCACCCCATTCTGGGTGATGATACCCATACCGGTTTAAGTAAGGCAGAAGCATTTAAAAGTCTGGAAAAAATCAATCAACTGAATCTCAAAGCAGGTGACTCAGTCTTTCTGGCAAAAGGTCAAGTTTTCTACGGAAGCCTGATCCTTACGAATTTAAACGGTGAGGAGCAAAATCCCATTTATATCGGCTCAAAAAATTGGGACGCTAATTTGATTGATGCTCCTGCGCTAATCGATTTTAAGAATTACAGCTATGGTATTCAAATTCAAAATTGCTCCTATATAGAGCTTAATGATTTTAATATCACCGGCGATGGTTATACCGGCTTAAAACCCAGTCAAAATATGACCTGCGGGGTCTTAATTCATACGCAGGGCGAGGTTAGCACCAGTAATATTGTATTGAAACATTTGACGTTGAAAGGAATTTTTCACGAAAACAAAGGCTTTACGCGTGGCGCTGATGAGGTGAACACAGCGAATGGCACGCAGGCCTATGGCTGGGGTATACGCGTCATTAGCGACAATCCTCTTGCCAGCATCAGCAAGGTACGTATTACCGGCTGTAGCGTTACTGACGTAAGTCATACCGGTATTAAGCTTACCGGCAACAACCAGAACATTAGCGATGTAGAAATCTCCAATAATGTGATTTACAAAACCGGCGGGCCCGGCATTCAAATGTCTGAAGTCGCATCGGTTTACGTTGCTGATAATTTGGTTTCCCATTCGGGAAGCGATGACGACAGCCGCAAATGGGGTCGCGGCAGCGGTCTGTGGACCTGGGGATCGTCAAACGTACTCATCGAAAAAAACAAATTTTTATACGCCAACGGCCCCGGTGACTCTGCCGGTGCGCATATTGATTTCAATTGCGATCAGATTGTGCTGCAGTACAATATTTCAGCATACAATGCCGGCGGATTTTGTGAGATTTTAGGTAATAACTACAACTGCGCCTACCGTTTTAACCTCAGCATCAATGATGGCAATCGTACCAAAGGTAAAGACGGCGCTTTTCAGGAAGGTAAGATCTTCTGGCTGAGTGGTTATCAGGGAACCAGCAAAAAACGAAAAGGCCCGGTTAACACCTACTTCTACAACAATACCATTTACAGCGATGGCTCCTACGAGCCCAAAGTGGCGATCGAAAGAACGAGCAGTGGAATCCTGATTGCCAATAATATTTTCTGCATTAAAGGCGAAAACAAACTGGTTCTCGGCGATCAATACCGTCCTGAGGTTGAAGATTCACAAATCGCGTCTAATGTAGTTTTTGAAAACAACCTGTTCTGGAATTCCAAAAGCTGGCCTGCAGAACTAAGCCTTCAGGATACAAACCCGAAATACGGCGATCCGGTTTTTAAAAATCCGGGTGGGCTGAATGCCTCAGATTATATCCCTTTAGATTCAAGCTTGATTAATAAGGGAATTAGCATACCTCAGCTCCCCGGGGATACTCAGGGTTTGCCGGGAGGTCTTCAAATGTCTCACGATCTTTTAGGGAAAACCATCGAAGACGCTGCATTTCTGGGAGCTATCAAACCCGAATAGTTTCGGTCAACCTATAAATCATCCATGCTTTTAATGACAGGTACTTATGAAAAAACTAGTTCTCCTCACATTTGTTTTACTGCTGAAAAGCTCCTTCTGTTTTTCCAAAATTATTCTGCCTCAGGTGCTTTCAGATCATATGGTATTACAGCAAAATACGGAAGTGAAAATTTGGGGCTGGACGACCAATACTTCCGAGAAAATTGAAGTTTGGGGTTCCTGGAATACAGATACGGTAAGCACACTTGCAGACAAAGGCCGCTGGATGGTAAAACTTAAAACACCCGCTTACGGTGGGCCCTTCACACTTCACATCAAGGGTCATGAAAAACTGCAAATTAACGATGTTTATATTGGGGAGGTCTGGCTTGCTTCGGGCCAAAGCAATATGCAAATGCCACTTGATTCGGTTTCTCAGGGCTATCGAGGCGTAACGCATTTTCGCAACGAACTGCAAAAAGCAAATTATCCGAAGATTCGGTTTTTTGACGTACATCGAAAAATGGCAGAAACCCCTCAGGATGATGCTCCGGGAATCTGGAGTGTGTGTATGCCTGAAAATGCCCGAAACTTTTCCGCAGTGGCTTACTTTTTTGCCGAACAATTGCATCTGAACTTAGAGGTACCCATCGGGATTTTGCACAGCAGCTGGGGCGGTACCAATGCCGAAACCTGGGTACGCAAAGACCTTATAATCAGTGATTCGATCCTGAATACCCATAAGCTGCAGCGCGAAGGAAGAGCACGACCTACAGAGCCCGGCCTGGCTTTTAACGCGATGATTGCACCATTACAGAATTACAGCATTCAGGGAGTGATTTGGTATCAGGGCGAGGCCAATATTGAAAATTACCAGATCTACCATCCTTTAATGCGAAAACTCATCAGCAGCTGGCGTAAGCAGTGGGAAATCGATTTCCCGTTTTATTTTACCCAAATTGCACCTTTTTCCTACGGGAAACGCACAAAACCTCCCTATTTACGGGAAGCACAACTTCAGGCTTTAGACATTCCGCTTACCGGTATGGCTATCACCAATGACGTGGGTGAAGCCGGTGATATACACCCGCGAAACAAACGCCCGGTAGGTGAACGTCTGGCCAAACTAGCCTTGTCAAGAACCTACAACAGAACTGCGGTAAATGATATGGGTCCCGTTCCGGATACTGTAATCTTTAAAAAAGGAAAGGCTTATGTTTCATTTAAATATGCTTCAGGCGGTCTTACAGGCAGGGTCAACGAGACCAGTTCTATCAAACTGGCAGGAGCTGATCGCAAATTCTACCCGGCTCAGGCACAAATCAAAGATTCCATTTTAATTGTGCAAAGCGAAAAGGTTCAGGAACCGGTTGTTTTACGGGTTGGTTTTGATAATCTGGGAGAAGTTAAAATAATTAATAGCGCGGGCATCCCGGCCTCGCCTTTTAGAACCGATGACTGGCCTTTAATTGAGCCCGAAGATTAACGGAATGAGCTTAACTAAAAAGGTTAAAACCTTTCGGTAGATTACTTTATTAAACAAAAAACCGGTTCTAAATCTTGTGTTTAGAGCCGGTTTTTGCTTTGATATAGAGCTAAGACTTACTGAATCACAAATCGCTTAACGAGTTGATCTTTTTCGTTAGATACCCTTAACAAATACATTCCCGATGCGAACTGAGATGCCTGTAAGTCCAGATTGTTCGCACTCTTGTTCTCTTCCTTATACAGCACCCTTCCGGAAACGTCTAAAACCTCCAGTTTTACTGCCGAATCCCAGGTTACCGGCAACTGAACACGAAGTAAAGCGCCACTTCTTAACGGATTGGGATATATTCTGAACTCTGAATCGAGTATCGCTGATTCAGGAGTTTCGGAAATTGATGCGACGGCTGGTGCAGTGGTTTTCCCTGCTTTTGATTTGGATACCGCCGAAGCACTTGCCTCTACCAGCCTGATGCTTATCTTATCAATTAATGGAGCAACAACACCTGCATTTACGAGACTTATGCGATTAACACCGGCATTAAGGCTTACACGTTGCACCAGTTGGCCGGGCTGCCCGCCATTAAAGCACCATTCTCCGGAATCTGCAAAATCAAGCGACTCAACCTGAGCGTCATTGAGTTTAAGGCCCATAGATCTGGGCACTGCACTTACGTAATCGATTTTCAGATCATACTCCCCGGCCTGAGTAGTGGTTATGTTTTCAAAAACAATAGCGTTGCCATTAAATTCACGCGTGTTTACATAAGCTCCCTGCGAAGCCGCGTCGCAATATTGTACAAAACTGCCTCCTGTAAGTGTCGCGTTTTCGGCCTCCAACTCATAAATCAGTTCTTTTACTACAACAATTTTATCGAAGAAGGGAGCATCGCCTGAAGCTCCGGTGAGTTCAATGCTATTTTCACCGGCTACAAGATTAATTTCCACCTCATAAACAGCAGGCACTCCGCTTTCAAAGCACCATAGTCCTGATGATGCGATGGGGCGGTTACCCAAATTTTCTTCGTTGACCCGGAGTCCAAAATTGCGGATGTTTTTACTCATATAATGTACCTTGAGTGTATAGGTCCCTCCCTGAGCCACGGCAATACCTTCAAAACGAATACGGTTAGAATTGAACGCAGCCGGGCGTACCTGCTGCCCGTTTGATGAACTTTCACAATTCTGAAACGCTGCATTCCCAATTATAATCGCATCTTCTGCCTCAAATTCTAATGCAGTATTTGGAAACAAAACATCGGGATCAACAGTAGCGGGATTCTGATTGAAACCGGCAAGTGCGATACGGTCTAATTTGGTTCCCGCTTCGGCATAAGCAACACTTACCTGATGATTCCCCGCGGTTAAGAAATAGCTCAAAGCCTGTTCTTCATCTGCTATCGCATTGTAAACCTTACTCCATTTCCACATAAACGCACTGGCTTTAAGTCCATCCCATTTTAAAAAGGGACCGTTGTCTACGCTTACCCAAAATGCGTCAGAAGCTTCGGTGAGCGCCTGTACCTTACCCCAAAGATTATAACGACCTGCTTCGGTCACATCGATCTCAAAAACAGCTAGTCCTGTTCCTGCCGGAGGAGTACTCGCTGCATTCAAATTACTTTCTATATATGCCTGGTTTATTGCTGTGGGGCTGGTTTTAACAGTCCAGTCGCTTCCCAAGCCGGCCTGTTCGGCTTCCGCAAAATATAGAGCTGTGGTTTCGGTAGCTCCCCAACGCTCTTCAGCAGTTACACAGGTATCTGCTGCTGCACCGGCAAAATCAATAGTCTCACTGCCCGTGGTTAGTGCGATTCCGTCAATAAGCATACGCTCATTAGCCGGTTCCAGGGTAATTCGGTGTGTGCCCGCAGTGAGGTCTACAAAACGGGGAAGTTGTTCCCAGTCAAACTGAGCGTTGCGTAAACCGCTTATGTTTTCGGCGACTTCGGTTTCATCAATGTACATACGCACGCCGGTATTTGCTGCATTTGAAGACTTATAGCGCAACCAGATCCGGTAATTTTGCGCCTTGGGGATGCTGATGTCAAAATGCAGCTGTTTAGCCAGTACTGAAGCACCTTCGCGACCGGAATCTAACTTAAGATAATATCCGTTTGAGGCATTGGTGTCTTCTACAGCCACTAATTGATTACCCAGGTACGAGGTGCATTCGGCTTCATAAACCAAAACAACCGGCTCCTGCTCTTCAAAATTAAGATCCAGACCTTCCAGATTATTTGGTGCTGCATAGGTGCTATTTGCAATTGACGGGCTCGAAATATGATCCCGGTAGAGCAATCCTATATTGGTTAAATTTCCGGCCTCATCCTGATAATTTGCTGATTCTACTGGATTGCTAGACAGGTTTGAATTGGGTTGAAAGTAGGCGTAGCGCTCTACATAATCAAGACTTTCAAGATAGGGTAAAGCCAAGCGTAAAAATTCGTCCTGAATCGCATTGGTTCGGTTGGGATTGGCATTAAACTCGGTGATCCAGATGGGTAATTGATACGCATCGTGAACCCGTTTTAAGTAAGCTTTAAACCGGTTAAAAATATCCTGAGCTGAAGCGTTTGGCGTGTTTTGGGGATTGCTGGCCCAGTCATACCAGTGCACAGCGACATAGTCAAAACGAATGTTTCGGGCAGTAGCAAGCTCGCTGAATTCTGCCAGCCAGCCAAACGGACCGTTCTCACGAGGTGCAGGTGTGCCTATACGCAGGCCGGTTTTCATCAGATTTTCAAAATACGCTACTGCAACTTCGGGCTCGCAGAGGTTATTAAATTGCCCCGATTGATCCTCGCAGTTATCAGACTCGTTAAAACCAAGAATATGGTTCACTTCGGCCTTGGCGGTCATACGTTTAACCGCATCTGCCGTAGCGCCACTCGCTCCCCAGGCCATTGGGACGTACTTATAATTTGTTTGGGTTTCCTGATTGTTATTCCAGTTGTAAAACCAGCCTGCATTTACAACTGCTATATTACCGCCGGTACCTTTCTTAACAATCCACTCCCAGGGAAGTACCCGAATAAAACTTACCGTATTATTAAGAGCAGCAGGCAACTCTTCAACGACTAAATCTTCTTCGGAAGCGATATACACTTTACTCATACTCGTACCATTTTCCTGAACCGCTAAGGTAACCTGATAACCTCTTTTAAGCACAAAAGAAGAAATACTGTTATCCAGACCACCGGGAATTGCCGCGCCCGAATGTATCTGGAACGGTTTTACGGTAGCCGAATTACCACTAAGACCCGAACCCTCAAAAATCTCGAGCGGCTCATAAGCATCATCCTGCTGAAGCAATAAAGTACCCTGCTGATAGTATTGATCTAATCTGAAGTTTGCTTTGTAAACACCCGGAAGATCGGCTACATAAATCTGATTTAGCGCTTCAGCCTCCAGCATTACCGGATCATTTTTAATAAAATATACCCAGCTTTCCGAATCAAGCAGGTTAAAGCGCGACTGAGGCAACGACTCCTGTTTTACACTAAATTTTGCGGTACTTCGGTTATCAAGACTGAGTACCCCGTTTGACCACTGCCCGTCAACACGTAAATCGCTTTGCGATACCGTCAAGCCTTTGGTATCACAGCTAAAATGAATAGCTCCGCTTACCTGAATCTGAGCCCCTGAGGCATACAGATTGTAAGCAATGGGAAGACCGGGCTCGAGCGTTCCGGCAGCGGGGTGTTTATCAGAACCCAAATCATGATCTCCCAGACAGATCTGATAATCTTCTTTATTAGCTCCGGGTAAACAGCGGTGATTTTCAATAGGATCTGACGGATTTATAGGTTTCTGTTTTGCTAATCTCCAGTTATTTTCATTGAAAAAGTCCTGATTTTCCTCACCTGTCCAGTACAGGTACTGCGCAGTTTGATTGCAGTTGTAATCGTCTAGAGGAGGTGCGCCTGCAAATAAGAATTGCCCTAAAAAGCAATTCAGGCAAAATAAGAGGAGGTAATTTTTTTTCATCTTCGGAATTATTTAGGATTAGTGTTGGTGAAATTGCCCCGATTTTGTCTCTAGTTCCTAAAAACAAAATCTGCCTAAAACTAGAGTTTCAGGCAGATTTGTTCTGGTTTAAATCATTCAACACGAGGGATATATCATTCATTCCCTAATCATTGCTGAAAAATTCCTAATCCCGGTTTATACGAATCCGATTTTTTTTGAAGGCATCACTGTGAATGTCCTCGTAAAGCGGTTGTTTATTTTGCATCAGACTTTTCTGAATTTCATACGTGACATCCATCCACTCATCTCCTTCATCCCAAAGCGGAGCAATGAGAGTTTCTTCCCATTTGCGGTAGGCCTCTTCCAGCTCTTTAAGCATTGCCAAATTAGATCCGGCCAGATTCTCTGTTTCCTGAATGTTTTCGTCAAGATTGTACAGCACCGTCTCTACATTATGAAGCCTTACGGTTTTGAATGCACCCATACGTGCCGCAGACTCCTCCAGTTTTCGCCAGAATAATTGCTGATGTGGATCACCCTGTAGTTCCCCGGTTAAATAAGGCAGCAGATTTACCCCGTCAAGCTGAAGGTCTTTCGGTAGTTTAAGAGTTGCAGCAGCTGCCGAGGTTTTAAAAATATCGAGTGAAGAGCTGAGTCCGTCAAAAGTTTTACCCGGCTCTACCTTTGAGGGATAACTCAGAATAAAAGGAACCCGGTGCCCACCTTCAAAGTGATTGCCTTTCCATCCTTTGAGCATACCGTTTTGAGACTGGTTGTTATGAGCCCCGCCGTTATCGCTTAAAAAGTAAATCAGCGTGTTTTGACGCAATCCTAAAGCCTCTAATTTATCGAGAAGCTTACCTACATTTTGATCTAATGACCAGGTCATAGCAGCTAAATCCTGACGGGGATGGTTCCTGTATTTTTCCAGATCTTCCGGTTTCGCTTCCATTGGAGTATGCACAGCGTTGTAGGCCAAATACATAAAAAATGGCGTTTCTTTTGACTCTTCAACAAATCGTAAACTTTGGTCCCCTAAAACATCGGTGAGATAGCCTTCAAAAACCATCCGCTCCCCGTTGTACTGAAGCATATTTTTTTCGCCCGGATCTTTAAGCGGAAAGTACGACCTGCTTCCGCTTAGAAAACCATAGAATTCATCAAAGCCTCTTTGATTGGGATGATCTGATTCTTCTTCGCCTAAATGCCACTTACCCAACGCGTAGGTGTTGTAACCATTAGCCTGAAAAACATCAGCCATAGTAACCACCTCATTACTTAGGCCAATGCCACCGGTATTATTAGCCTCAAATCCAAAGCGTTGCTGGTATTTACCGGTCATGAGCCCGGCACGGGATGGCGCGCATACGGTAGCGCTTACGTGGGCATCGGTAAATACAACACCACTTGCCGCCAGCTCATCAATACGCGGAGTTTCTAAATCTTCGGAACCCATAAAGCCAAAATCGGCATAACCTGCATCATCAATAAGGATGATAATGACATTAGGTGGGATAGGGTTTTCGGAGCTGGGTGTATTTTGCTGCTTTTCGGTTGGTGTTTTGCAGGAAGTATGAAACACGCAAATGGCCAAAAAACAGGTGATAGTAAAGGTTTTCATAATAGTTTAAGATACGTTTAGTAACTAAGCAGGTATTTAAAATAATCAGAGAATAAAACGGTCTACTTTACAATTTCAGAACGGGAAAGCTTAGGGAACCCTCCCGAATTACCTGAAAAAAAATTAATCTCGCGTTATTTTACTTCCCCACCAGGTTTGATTAGGAGTATAGGTTTTAGATAACATCTGAAGGCGTTCCTCTTCCAGTTTTGGCAGCAGAACTTCTAATCGCTCCCGATCAAGTTCATTGCGTTTATGTTGATCAAACTGCGGGTCTCTTTTAGGCCGAAGTGCATTGGTTTCTTCGAGAAAAGCCATCAATTCTTCCTTTAGTTCACGAGTCCGTTCAGGTTCAACTGCGGAAAGATCCCGTTGTTCACCGGGATCATCTTCCAAATTATACAATTCATCGTGATCATCTTCCCAATAGTGAATAAGCTTGAACGCTGCTCTTCGAATAATAGATGAAGGCAGACCTCCCTGATTACCGTAATGCGGATAGTGCCAAAACAGCGCTCGCTCCTCAAAATTCTCACCTTCTATCAGCGGTCTAAGGCTTTTACCATCAACTGCCTGCTCTGGGATTTGAGGTATGCCTGCATAATCGAGCAGCGTAGGATAAAAGTCAGCCCCCGTAACCGGAACATCTGAACTTTTTACGGCGTTATAGTTCCCGGGCAATTTGATAAAAAATGGCTCTCTGATACCTCCCTCCCATTGATAGCCTTTACCACCACGCAGGGGAAGATTTGAAGTTGAAAAAGCATCGCCGGAAGCCACACCTCCATTATCTGAAGTAAATATTATAATGGTTTTTTCATATAGTCCGCTTTGCTTAAGCTGCTCGATAACCAAACCAACCGCATCGTCCATTTGTTCTACTAAGCCTGCATAAACCGGATTATCCTGTTCTGTTCGAATGGGCAGCATTTGCTCCATTACGAAAGCGCGTTGAGCCATCCCCAGCGAATCTGCCTTATTTCGGTATTTAGCCCATTTTTGCTCTGTGGTTTGAATAGGTCCGTGTACAGCATAAAAGGAAAGCATGGCAAAAAAAGGAGTGTCAGCATGCCCGGCAATAAATTGTGAGGTTTCTTTGGCGAGGCGCAGGGAAAGATTCTCTCCCGGTTCTGTATTCGGGAGTCTAGGATTATCCCAGGGAGAAAAGTATCCCCCTTTAGGACTGCCTACTTCCCAGCCTCCTTTGTTAATATCGTATCCATTTGTTTCAGGGGAAGAATCGCCATCGCCCAGATGCCATTTACCGGCAAAGAAAGTAGCATAGCCACCGGCCTTTAAGGCTTCGGGTAGTGTGATTGCCTGCTGCCGCAACTGATGCCTGTAAGTTGCAGGAAGCGTTTTGTCATATCGGTTTAAATCGCGCCAGGCTTCGCCTTCCGGTGCTCCGATCCAATCTGTAATTCCGTGACGGGCGGTAAACTGCCCCAGCATAATACTGGCCCGCGATGGACTGCAAACCCGACTGGCCGCATAACCCTGAGTAAAAACGGTTCCTTCGTTAGCTATACGGTCAATATTGGGGGTCTCATAATACCGGCTGCCCGTGATACCCAGATCGTGATACCCCAAATCATCTGCAAGAATAAAAAGAATGTTGGGACGCGAAGAAGAATCAAAGGTTTGAGCTTCCAGAGAATTTGAAAAACCCAAAAGGAATAGCCAAAATAATAGCGGTTTATACATACGCCTAAAATAATAGTAGTCCTTTAAGGATAGGGGTACTTCAAATTCAAATACGGGGTTAAATCAATCAACCAGCAATGGCATATCTGTTTATTTTTACTTAACGTAAAAATTACACTGCAACCTTCAAGTCACTTAATGCTGCAACACCCTATTAAGTTGGAAATCGTTCAAATACTTACGCATTTTCAGTTTAGATTTAGCGAAAAACTGCGCTACTGAACCGGAGAAATTCGTTTCAACGACTACTATTTTGAAATTGAAACTTAAACTAAAAGTTTCAGCCTAGATTTTTAATAAAAACAGATGGGTATAAATTGGTGATTCTTTTGAAGGCTTTTGAGAAAGATTCAGCACTAGAGTAACCAAATTCTTTGGATATAGCTTCTATTGTATAGGATCTTAAAATGGTGTCGCTCTTTAATTTATTTACTGCTTCAGCAATTCGAAGCTCGTGTATATAATTTGCAAAAGATTGCTTTTTGTAGGCATTTATAACTTTTGAAAGATAAGAGCTGTTGGTTTTTAAATGAGAAGAAACATTTCTCAATCCTCCTATTTTGATAAATTCTTTTTTAGCCTCAAAGTCATCTAGTTTTTTGAGAATATCTTTTACTACAACAACATCAATACCTAAATCAAGGGTAGAATCTGCATCCTTTTGCTCATATGTAACTACCTGCTCAGCCTGCTGCACTTTTTGTGATGTATCCTTATTTTTAGGATCAGGGCCCCTAAATAGAAAGCCTCCCTCCAAAAGCATGGAGAATTTATCAGCTACTTCAGCCCTCTTAATGAATAGAATTATTAAAACAAAGAGCAATAAAGTCGCTATGATCAATAAAAAAACAAACCCTGCTTTATTGAATTCTGATTTTGAAATGATTGCAGAGGAATGATTGAGGGAGTTACTTTTGCTGTTAATGTATTTATTTAACTCTTCAAAACGAGATTTTTCTTCATTCTGAACGCGAATAAAACGATCTATATATACCTGCTGCATTTCAAAATTTTTTGAGTCGCTGGCATCGCAGATTAGAAAACTGTATAAATCATTCAACTGCTCCGGAAAAACCCCACTATCAACAAATAATGAGTCGGCTCTAATAAAATCTTTTTTAGCTCCTGCATAATTTCCAAAAAGTTGCTTCGCATTAGCCCTATCAATTAAGAAAGTTATTCTTTTACTTAAATCAAAATCAGAAACAGAGGCCTTATTAAAAAAATCAAGTGCAGAATCATAATCCTGATTCTCAAAGGCAAGAATTCCTCTGTCGTGGAATATAAAACTTTCATAATCATCAAGATTTAACTTATCAACTAGTTTTTGTCCTTTTAAAAAATAAAATTCTGCATTTTTAAGATCATTTAGATCAAGATAGGAATAAGCAATTCCTTCGCAAATATTAAAGAAAGCATCGTAATATACCAATTCAAAATCATCCTGATCTTCGATGAGTTGAAGCGTCCTTTTCTGAAATTCTATACTACTGCTACCAATCAATTTATGGATTGCAGAAACTCCTAATCTATATGTTAGAATTTTTTCGAAATCATTCTTCAAAATAAACTGCTCTGACTCCTCAAAATTAACTAACGCATTTACAAAATCATCTTTGATATAGTAATAAAACCCCTTTAGTAAATAACCGATTGCAGGGTAATTTTTATGATTTTCCAGATTTTTACTTACCTGAATAATAGAATCGGCATATTTTAAATTGGTGTCCGTATCATATACCCTCGCCATAAGGTCATATCCTCTGGCTAACTTGATTTTATCATTTGATGCTTTAGCTAATTCTAAATAGCGATTAGCAATAAATTGTAAACTATCTAAATCAGCAGTTGAATCGTAATACTTTAAAAGTTCCTCTTCAGAAAGTCTTTCAAACCTGTTACTTTTCTGTGCCTGTAAGCTTACTGATATGAGTAAAATAATGATGAAACAATATTTTATATTAAAATACACGGGCTCTGGTTTTAGTCAAAATCAATAGTGAAGAACCTGATTTTATTACAAATGTTAATTAAATGCAAATATAAATAATACATCAGTCATTTTTCGATCTTTTAAATGATTGCACATAATATAAAGCTCCCCAACATAGAAGTACTAAAAAATATCTGCCACCACATAAAAAGAAGCCTGCGGAGATTCCTGAAAAATTAAAAGATACAAGGAGTATTAGTTCTTATGCGATGTCCTTAGAGATAAAAGGCGTTTAGATCCTTTACGCTTTGCCGCTTTTACAATTACTTAATTTTCCAAACATGGTTTAAAATTACTTCGACTCCTAATTGAAGTAAAATTGAGGTTTTTGGAATCGAAATTACTGTCCCGGATTTAGAGATACCTAACTTATAAATGTTGTGGTAATTGCAAACATTTTACATCCTAATAAAAGCATACGCTTTGAGATTTATTTATTGATCTGAATAATTATCTTAGGAGGGTCTTGAATAAGGCTCTTTCAAGTCAAAGCCTACCCATCCCCTAGAATGGTTTATGAAGAGTGTATGAAAACGGGTTTTGAAAAACGAAAAATTAAAATTTCATTGACAATACAGGAGACCAAGTACCTTATGGGCTAATTGAAAGCAGGCATCTTAATTAGTTCACCAACTCCTTCATTTCTGGAATTCTACAGATGAAATGTTCGATCTGTTTACCGAATCCTTCACTAAACTGCTTGATATCAAACCCTATCAATTGATAGGGTGTAAAATAAAAAAGCCTGTAAATCAATAGATTAACAGGCTTTTAGTTTCCACTTGTATGTGGTTCGTCGGGGTGGCAGGTAATTTGAAAACCTCCTTACCCCCTATATTTCCTGTATCTAACAGCTGAATTACTAGGTCTATTCACCGAATAATTCACTATACTTAATAGAGCATTCAAAATGATCTGAATTGATCGTATTTGATATTATAAAGATATAAAAAAGATTGCTTTATTTAAAAGTAATCCAACCTTGTTAAAAGCCATTTTAAAACTCTTAGGCCAATCACAGCTCAACCTTCTCAATTTTTTTGATAAATAAAATAATGAGTTAGAAAGACGGTAACACCTGAAATTCATTCATTAACCGAATTTTCATAACTTACAGTTTGATTGATTTATCTCAAAATATAAGTATGAAAAATATACTCTTAACATTTGGACTTCTAATCGGGTTTTACTCATTTGGACAAAAAAATGAATATATCGTATCTGATAAAGAAGAACCATCATTTAGTTCTGAAACAGCCAAATATGATCCAGAAAATAATACTATAGAATTTCGGGGCAATGTAAATTTTCAGTCAGAAATAATTCAGTTGGAAAATGCAGATAAAATTTTACTGAATAAGAACACAAATGAAATAGTTGTTACCGGTTTGAAAGATTTTACAATTGATGGAGCAATCCAAATTAAGGGTGAAGCAAAAAGGAAAATCTTAAAGTATACCTTAGGTGACCGCATAGCATATTTGGAATAATAAGGATCAATGTTCTTTACCCGTAATAAAATTAAAAGAACTGGTAGTAGCTTAAACTAGTTAACCATAAGCCGACTATTCTAGAAATACCTTTAGTAAGACAGCTTTAGTCCTCAAAGTTGATTTCATAACGTGTACTACGTCCCTCTCCTATAGGTATAAATACTTTTTTTGCTGCTAAATCCTGAAGGTCACGCGTTGCTGTGGCTTTTGATGTTTTGGTGAGTGCTATATACTTTTTTGCAGTCATTCCCCCCTCAAACCCTTCCGGTTCTTCATCAAGCATACGATTAACGACCTTTAACTGACGTTCATTAAGGGAATTTCTATTGCGATCAAAAAAACGAGCTTTTCTCAAAGTAAAAGCAACAAGCTCTTCCGCTTGAGATTGAGCTTCTAAAACAGTATTGACAAAATAGATAATCCAATCGGTAATTTCATTGGACTGCTGGGCTTTTTTTAAAGCCTTATAATAGGCTTGTTTATCGTGCTCTATTGCTTTTGAAAGACTCAGCAGAATGGGGCGATTTAAGTCTTGAGATAGCGCTTTTTCAGAAAGCGCTCTTCCTATCCTTCCATTACCATCTTCAAAAGGATGAATGCTCTCAAAATACAGATGTGCAATCGCTGAACGGATAAGTGGCTTTTTTATAGGGTTGACTCCTTCTGGATGAGATTCATTGAACCATTTTATAAAAGCTTGCATTTCATTCGGAAGCAAATGGGAAGGCGGAGCTTCAAAATGGATCTTCTCCCTGCCCCAGCTCCAGGATACGATCTGCATAGGTTCACTGTGCTTACGCCATTGCCCGGTATTAATACGTTTAGCACTCCCTAATAGCGTTCTGTGCCATTCGAATAATGCCAGGTCTGTCAAAGGTTCTGCAAAATTTTGCCTAACCCGCACCATTAAATCCCCCACACCCCGCGCCATTGGATCTTTGACCGCTTTAGGTGTACCATAACCCATATTGTTTCGTATAGAAGACATCACATCTTCCCTGCTCAGGTATTCTCCCTCGATTTCTGATGTTTTTACAGCCTCAGCAACCATTAGCGATAAGATAGCTTCCATTTGCATCTTATCTGAAAGTCCTTCCAATATACCATTAACGCGACCAGCCCTTTGGCTGAATTCAAAGAGTTTCTCTTCAATTTCAGTTGTTGTATACTTAAAATTTGGCCAGTCTTCGTATTGCCAATTATACATGATGAGCCGATTAAACTAGTTAATTGGCTCAAATATAGTGAAAATATGAGCCGATTAGTACTTCTAATCGGCTCATACTGCTATTTAAACCTAGAATTTGAGTTTAATTTATTATTATTTGGGAAAAGTAAATTTGTTGAGGACAGCCTTGTATAGCTATTTTAGGACGGTACAAACCAATCCAACGGAAATCGAATTTAATGTAGCCGATGTTATAGGGATTGCTATTAAACTGCTTCCATTTTCCGAAATGCAGTTTATAGATGAAACAATGGAGTTGTTAAGCGAAGAATCATCAACGCATACCGAACGCTAAACCATTTACTTATTTCATCTTGAGCAAATCCTTTTTTGCTCAATTGAAATAGCATCCTAGATCAAAACGCACACGGGGTTTTGGTGTTTCATTTACTTCCTCCAGAGCCGTCGCAATACCTTTTTTGATAGTTGTAACCTTCGGGATTTTAAATTAGAAGAGGGCTATAAATAGGAAGGCAAAGCCGACCGGTTTATGCGCCCGACTAATTTAGAATCCTGTACTTTTGCTATCATAAAAGGTATGCTGTGGGGAGTGTATTAAAAAGAAAATAAATCACGAAAGTAAAAGATTGTCCATTTCAAGTTAGGATGCCCCGGCGAACTCAGGCCGAAAAAATCAAACTCGATGTCACACTATAAAATTGATATTTTTGGCCTGTGTTCAAGACCTTCTGGACGAACCTCTTTCCCCGAAACCCCGTGCAGGGGAATGTGGTGAGGACTATCTAAAAATATCCTTCTTTACCCCCAATCTAAATAGAATTTGTCGCAAAAATCAGCCTATTTATAGGGCTTAAAAGCACATTTGTCGCAAATTGTTCAAAATCCATCAGAAAACACATGCGTAAAACACTGAAATAAAATGAGTTATATCCCTGTAACATCGCGCAGCGTGTTACCCTCTTGCTATTCCTTTTCGTTCGCCGCAGGCGAACAAAAATCCCTACAATTTAGTTGCCAAATTATCATCTGCAACCATCGGCTTTTCTCTTGGAAAATTTCCGATATGTTAATGTTTGCTGGGTAGGTTTATCGGCGAAAGTCAAATAAATGGATATCCCTAATTTAAAAACCTGAGCTGCTTTCCAGCCTTTTAAAAATACGTTATTTTATAAAATTCCGAGCCTTCGTAAATACATAGGTATATGAAGATAAATTCAGCATCGCCTATTCGTCCAAAAGTTTATCGATATTGGTGCGATGCTGCCGAGGTACCTTTTATTTAAGAGTGATGAAATGTATCTAAAAGCGTAGCAAGTCGGTAAATGAAATGAAGAAATCAAAATAATAGATGGATCCAAGATTTTGAATGAAGCTATTTTACGGTAATGGGGCCTTAGCGGAATTTTGGGAAATGGACTAACAGGGATTAGCTAATCATCAAGAATATACAAATTACTAGTAAAAAAAAATCCCGCCTAGGTTCTCTTGAAAAGGGGATGATTCTGCTAAGGTAGAATTTCAATACGCTTTTAAGCCCTGAAAACACGAATAAGATTGGTTTTTGGATAGCTTTTCTTTCCTCCGCTAAATGACCTAAAATTGGTAACACAAACGCTATGAATATTTGATTTACAGGTTTTGCTATTTTTGTTGATTTTATTTAAAATTATTTAAGTTAGTAGTTACAGTACCATCTCCATTTTGAAATGATCTTATTAATGTTGATGGAATTATAAGGAATAGGATTGAAGATTAGGAAACAGAATTTTCAATTTTATTAATCCCATACCGATTTCAATTATCGAAACGCCCACCCAAGACATCTACCATTTAAAAACAATACTTTATAAAAGGCTTAGTTCAAAAACCTCAACTGGTGTAGGTTCACCTATTTTTTTTGGATTATACTGAATTGTGAAATTTAGAAAACCCGCATTCAGTCTGTCAAAATCCCACTGAATACTTCCGCTATCAATGTCAAAAGGAAAATCTAGCTTCTGCCAGGTTTCATATCCTTCAGATTCTTCAGAATAGAAAATTCCAGTAGTATTACAAATCAATAATTTATTGCCTAAAAACGCCATACTGCCACCAAATTTTATTTCTGACTTCTGTTTACTCCAGTTTCCGTCTTTATCTCTAACATATAAATAGTTATAAGTATCTTCCATTGTTTCATTTAAGTGTTTCAACATAAAAAGAAGATGCTCCTGATTCTTGTCATAAATAGAGGTAAACCCTACATTGCTAGGATCTAATCTCATAGGCACAGAAATAGGCGGTGTCCCTAAATTGTTAATTGACATACGCAGACTGTTATCAGCATCTGCCACCAGGACTCCATTTTCAGAAAACCATGTTTTGCCGCCGTCAGAACTTTGAGCATATGAAATGCCATGATTGCCCAAAGTGTTCTTAAAATCTCTTTGATCATATGCCTCGCGCCACAACCAGCCTATGTGAATAACTCCCGAGTTATCTGAAACGAAACCTGCATGATAAGGACCTCTTGTTCCTTTTGCAGAATTATATAAACCCTCTCTAGAAGAGATCTGACCTATAAAATTCCATCTGCCGGCAGATGACTCGTATCTCGCTAAATTCATTTCTCCGCCAGTAGCACCACCGGTACGCCAGTACATCAATAAATCTCCTGAATTTTTAATCTCATAAAAATTGGGATACGTTATTAGGCCAAACTGCTCTGTCAACCCCAGATTAGGCTGTAACTGAAAAAGATCTGACTTCCACTCAAAGCTTTGTGGATCGTTGGCAACTCCAGCTATACTTTTTGAATAGTTGAATGTTTTTGAATTGTGATGGTCAAAAGACAAATGGATAACCCCGTCTGCTTTTGAAATACCCAAGGCAATTTTATTATGACGGTCTTGAGAGGTCATTTTATAATCTGGAAGGATTAACTTTTCCCACTTTTCTTGACCTATCTCATTCCTCGCTACAACTATATCGCCGTTAGCCTCATAATAGCTAACATATTGATAACCCTTGTGAGAATTGATTCTTGCAACCATTGGTCCGTGAAATCTTGGCTTACCTTCTCTGGCACGGTCACTACCGTCTGAACAATATGCCGTAGTTGTCAGTACGGTTCTCTTGAGTAATTTGACTTGATTCAGCTGAACCAGCTTTTCTTGAGCACGGATAGTTAATGGCTGAAGCGTGATCAGAAATATCAATATTCCAATCTGTGTTATATAGTTCAAACTTATCGATCTTTGTTTTAGTTTCTGTAGTGTAAAAGGGGCTGTATTAATTTATTGAGCTATTTTAAGTTTCCCAGGGTCACTATCAAAACTATCATTTTTTACATCAGAATTTTTGGGCTCTTAACAGTTATTCCTAATGAACTATAGCGTGACAATAGCTATAAGGCACTAAATAGATTTCAGTTTTCACAAAATAGCCAAAGTTGTTTTAAGCAATTGAGATCGTGCTAACTTTTAAAATAAAAATATCTCGACTAGTTACAAATAGACTTTCCATTTCGTTAATCAATCCAACCATTAGCAATCATCCAGTTTTTACATTCAACAAACCATTTAGATGGCGTTGATGGATTGTCAAGACCATAACCGTGACCACCCTCAGGATAAATAAGCAACTGCGAATTGACTCCATTTTTGTTTAAAGCCTCGTAAAATTTTATGCTGTTCTCAACTTTCACCGTTTTATCATTTCCTGAATGAAAAATGAATGCAACTGGAGTTTGCGGAGTTACGAGTAATTCGTTGGAAAAAGAATCTATTAAATCTTGAGAAGGATTCTCTCCAAGAAGATTATTTCTAGATCCCATATGTGTTAGCCCTTCAGAAAAACTGATCACCGGGTATCCCAGAATCATAAAGGCAGGCTTTAGAATAACCTCATCGCTATCTTCAAGGTAGTTTTTATCATAATGTGTAGCAGCTGATGCTGCCAGGTGTCCACCGGCTGAGAAGCCCATAATCCCTGTTCTAGAAGTATCTATATTCCATTCACGTGCTTTTTCGCCTAAAATCTGAAAAGTTCTTTGCACATCCTGTAATGGCCCAATAGCAGGTTTATGCATTGTTTTTTCTGAAGGTGTTCTGTATTTTAAAACAAAAGCAGCAACTCCAATATTTTGAAATGCTCGCGCCACTGTGTAACCTTCGTGATCTACTGCAACTACCCTATACCCCCCTCCGGGACAGATAATTACTGCAGTGCCTGTTGCAATTTCAGAATCAGGTATAAAGGCTGTCAATGTGGGTTTTGTTACGTTTCCAAAATAAAAATGATCGCCCCCCCAATTGCCCTTTATTTCTTTGAAATCATTCTCTTTTGAGTTTGGGACCGATCCTTCATATATGGGAAACTCCTTTTGCTGCCCAAAACCGGTCTGAGCAAATAATATAACTACAGTCATAAAAAAAAACTTCATAGGTAACATTTTAATATTACAGTCGTGCTTTATTTTGATACGTATTCCATTATTTAATTTTTTACAAGATATTGATTTAAAATAGGCGCAAGTTTCTTTGCTATCTTTAAATGTCCCTGATCATTGGGATGATTGGTATCTACAAAATCTTGTGAAGGTAACAGCCAGCCGGTTGTGTCAATAAATTGTATGTGAGAATCTAAAGATTCAGAAAATCGAACTACGGCATTTTTGGTTTCCTTTATATAAAAACCTCCTAAAGTTCCCATTGCAACAATAAACGTCTCGGGAAACTCATCACGAATGTTTTTCAAAAATTGGTAATAAGTTTCTTCAAATACAGAATTGGGAACCTTTAAGTTATGATCGTTAGTACCCAGGTTTATAACAACAATCTTTGGTGTGTACTTACTAAAGTCCCATTTAGGACAGTCCTGATGACCCGGGCTTTTGGCGCTAAAGTATTGAAATTCCTGACCTTTTTTTGATGCCCAGTCTCCCGTATAGTGATATCCATCGGTTAGGGTAATGCCGGGGTACGAAATTTGGGTATGATTTACTTCTAAATTTTCTCCTGTAATCCAGGAATACGCCGATAAATTCTTATATGTAGTGTGCTGACCCGAAGTAATGGAATTTCCTATGAATTCAATTAGTTCTTTTTGAGGCTGGGCTAATGTAGTAGCGCCCTTGTCCAGAATCAATCCTTTAAAAAGGATCTCGTCGTTAGCATAACTGGCAACAACCATTAATTGATGCACCTGATCATCTAAAGATTCTGGAGTTAAATTGAGAATGCCCGGCTCTGCTCGATACAGTTTAAAACCGGTATTATCAATATTTACATAAATGTTTACCGCCTTGCCTAAATTAAGCTGCACTGTTTTGCCTGAAAATCGGGCTTTAAGATATGCTCCTCCCCAATAGCTGTGATAAGCCTGCGAATTGGATTTATCCCAACGCCCAAGATATTGAATATTTGAGTCACCGGGTGAGCCATCACCATAGTTTGAAAACAGTATTAAAGGTATAAACAGAAAGACCACTAAAAACCATTTTTCCATGTAAGATATTTTAAGACTGTTCCATTTGGAAAAAATTAATCTTGGAGACTTGTTTTGATTTTTGATTATTTGAAATCTACAGTTCTAATTTGGTGTCTCTTTTCGTCTTTCAACTTAATTTTGAAAACTGAAATATTCATCAATAATTTCTACGTTCAATTTTATAGCCAATTCTTTTAAACCATCAGTTTGACAATAGTGACATAGAGGTTTGATACTGCGGAATGAACTTGATGTCTTTAATCAGGACCTTACCTGTACTTCCCGTAAAATACGCACTTTCTTTAAGATCTACTAAATACGGAGCGTCTTTATAAATGGGTCTGAAGTAAAAGTTCATTTCTTCTGCTCCTTTTAGATTAATGAGTTCCCGTAAGCCTATTTCCCACGGCATTCCCAGATACAGCTGATCAGAAACTAATTGATTATCATAGAATCCCATAGCTGTATCGGCCTCATAATCTAACTTTATAAAGACGTCATTCAGGCTTTCCGGTATTCCACCCTTAAAATCAAAAACCAATCGTCTTTCAGAAAAACGGCTGCTTGTAAACTCGAGTTGCGCTTCAGGCAGATGCACTTCAAATCCCGTAAAGAGATTCATTGATTGTAGCTTGTTTAGTTTTCCGAAGCTCAACCTAGGCACCTGTTTCGTCTTAGGAAAAATTTCAAGATCAAAATCATTTTTCCCCTTGGATATAAACTTTAAGGAATCTTCATTCTTCAAAACAAGGGCATCTGTAAATAGGAGTTGCGATTCGGTTGGTCCGGGAATAAGCCAACTTTTCAGTGCTTTTTCCTTTGATAATACTAATATGCTTGTCTTTTTCTTGCCTTTAGTAAAAGTAAACAGGCTCTTATTTGTGGAAATAGGTTTCACCAACCATCTCCTGGAATTTTGATCTACTTCAATTGATCTGTTTGAAAGCATTTTAAAAGATTCATCAAAGCGAAATGAAAATTCAGCTGAAGTTCCTTCGGGAGAAAAGAATACGTAATAGGTTGTTCCTGAATTCTCAAAACGGGTCATCAATTGTGCAGTAGCATAGTTAAGATGAAGCCCTTCGATATCCAAATGAAATGGAAAAATCGCATTTTCATCAACAGCAAGGTCAAAACCTCCATGTTCCGGAATTTGAAGATTTCCCTCCTCTAACTGCAGGTTTACCTGCACATTTTTTTGAGTGGTCATCTGGGTGTCATCCTGAAAATTATTGAGAAATAAGAAACCAGATTGATCCTTAAAACGAACCGCATAACGCAATAATACCGTATCAGCAGGTTTAATACTTTCGCTATTTTTTGGCAAAACAGTCTGCATAGGTGCAAGCTGCTCACTAAAGGAATTGATGAAATAATGTAGAATCCTTAGTCTGTGAAAAGATTCATTGATATTGCCAAACTCGCCAATAGGTGCCTGAAAATCATAGGAGATTTTAGGAGATCCAAAAGCCTCATCGCTAAAGAAATTGGTTTGTCCTCTTGGTGTGGAACCTCCGTGATACATGTAATAACCTATTCCATTGGCTCCACTCCCCAGACACCTGTTTATTAAAGCATCCAGACTTTTGGCAGGTACTAAAGGTCTTCTGGTATAAGTGGCCATTATACCCCCTCCTAATTCTGCCGTAAAGGCCGGGTAATCTGATACCGTGTATTTCACCGGACTATAATCAGGCGTTTTATGCAAATCGGCATACAGATAAAATGGAGATAAATCGGGAGATTTAGTCCAGGTAGGGTATGGATAAGCGGCAGTTACCGGCAAGGTCTCATTGGGGATTATAGCTCCTCTACTCCAACCAGTAGCAGTATAAAAGGGCGTTATGATTCCTGCTTGCTGTGCTAAGGATTTTAAAACACGCATATGATCTGTTCCCAAATCTGCGTAAGGGTTTTCTTGTGTAGAAGTGCCCACTCCATTTAGAACAAAATCTTTATCACGCTCTGCACTGGTATAGTCCAAAGGTTGACCGGGATACGTTAATCCCCAGGGAGCGGCAGACGCCTGATATTCATTTTCAAGTTGTGTCGCAATAATGGGACCTCCATCTTTAAATAAAAGACCTTCTATTTGCTTACCGATCTCGTCATATAACCGTTCTGCATAGGATAAATAATTAGGATCATTTGAACGTATTGTAATGGGCTTTGCCAAAAGCCAATCGGGTAATGCTCCATTGCGTATCTCTCCGTGACCAAAAGGACCGATACGTAAAATAACCGGCATCTCGTATTGTGCGCATAATTTGATGAACTTTCGTAAATCCCTGTTTCCATTCCAAATAAATTCTCCCTCAATCTCCTCATGCATATTCCAAAAAACATAAGTCGCCAGCATATTGATGCCTCCTGCTTTTATTTTTTGGATTGCTTCTTCCCAGTAAGCTTCAGGATATCTTGAGAAATGAAACTCGCCGGTTATTGGAATACTGGGTTTTTCATTTTTTGAAATGTAAAAATTATTGACCTCATAGCTTGTTCCTTTGAAATTTTTACCTCCTAGTTTTAAATGCTCTGAAAATATATCTTTCTCAGGAACACGTAAATCAATCTCATAACTTGTCACGCCCTCATTTTGAGCATTCAATAATATTGGAATAAGTAGCGTGTAAAGAAAAGTTACGTGTTTCAAAGGTTTATTTTTTGCTGTTTAAGGATACTCTTAAAATGGTTTGAGCCTGAATTAATGCTTGATATACTCCCGGTCCGTTTTAAACGCAGGATCCCAAATGTCTTTATACAAAGGTTCTTTATTCTGCATCAGACTTTTATTAATATGATAAGTCACATCCATCCATTGATCTCCTTCATCCCAAAGCGGCGCCATTAAATTGCTTTCCCATTGCCTATAAGCAGTCTCCAGCTTTTTAAGTTGGTCTTCTTCCTCCGAAGAAAGATCAATAGTCTCTCCCAGATTTTTTTCAAGATTATACAAATTGACTCCAAAATCTTTAACACGAACTGTCTTATAGTCTCCAATGCGCGCACCTCCTTCTTCTAATTTTCGCCAAAACAATTGCTCGTGTGGATTACCATGTTCAATCTCCTGTAAATACGGCAAGAGATTGGCTCCATCCAGAACAAGACCTTCCGGTTTCTCAATATTTGCTGCTGCAAGAGACGTAGTGAAAATATCCAGAGAAGAAGAGAGTCCGTTAAAGGTTTTTCCTCCCGCAATCAGTTTTGGATAGCTTACTACAAAGGGTACTCTATGACCACCTTCAAATTGATTTCCTTTCCAGCCCTTTAGAGGTCCTCCCATAGAATCATTATTGTGTGCACCACCGTTATCACTTAAAAAGTAGATTAACGTATTTTCTCGTAGATTAAGTTCTTCTAGCTTATCTAGTAATTTGCCTACGTTCTCATCAAGAGACCAGGTCATCGCTGCAAGCTTTTGACGGGGATGATCTTTATATTTTTCTAAATCTTCTTCTTTCGCATCCATTGGGGTATGCACGGCATTGTAAGCGAGATACATGAAAAAAGGCTTTTCGGCGCTTTGTTCAACATACTTCACAGATTGGTCACCCAGCACATCTGTCATATAGCCGTCAAAAATCACACGCTCTCCGTTATGCTGAAGCATGTTTTCTTCGGAAGGATTTTTTAATGGAAAATACGAGCGACTACCTGCCAGAAAACCATAAAAATCATCAAAGCCACGCTGATTGGGATGGTCTGAATCTTCTTCTCCAAGATGCCATTTACCTAAAGCATAAGTATTGTAACCATTTGCCTTAAATACATCGGCAATGGTTTCCACTTCATCACTTAGCCCAACACCACCGGTTCCGTTGGCTTCAAAACCAAAGCGCTGCTGGTACTTTCCGGTAATTAATCCTGCTCGGGAAGGAGCACAGACTGTGGCACTTACATGCGCATCTGTAAACGCAGTACCACTTGCTGCGAGTTCATCAATACGCGGAGTATCCAGGTCTTCACTTCCCATAAAGCCAAAATCAATATAACCGGCATCGTCTATTAAAATCACAATAATGTTCGGCGGTCTTTCGGTAGTTGTAATTGGTGAGCTAGCCCCATCCTCAGACGACGTATTAGTTTTACAGGCAGTGCTTGTTGCCAAAAAGACCAGAGTGACTATTTTTAAATATAATTTCATTTTGTGCATTTATTGATTATCAAAAAAACTCAAATCCCATTGCGGGTACCATTTTAGTATGGGTTTTCCGTCTTCAAATTCTATGGGTAGAAAAATGTATTCGCCTTTGATCGCATCCTGTGGTGTCCAACGGTCTGCTACAAAAATAAATGCATCCTCCTTGCCCTCAACCGGTATGACGTGAGTGCTTTGAGTTCTAAAAGTAGTTTTACGCTCTTCTTCACTACCACGCACGGGATTACCCAAAGAAGTCCACGGCCCCAGCATGTCATCTGCAACGGCAGATCGCGCGGGATTGGGAGCCCAACCGGTGAGTCCGCTGGTGATCATATAGTACTTTCCATCCTTTTTAAAGACTGCAGGAGCCTCATTATTACCTCCGGGAAATACGCGTACATATTCATCTGAGAGCGATAAATAATCTGAAGCTAATTTTGAAATGATCAGGGTCCCGTTCTCTTCTGAAGCAGTAATATGATAAGCCGTACCGTCATCATCTTTAAACAACGTCATATCGCGAGACATCTGCCCTACTTCAAAATCCCGGACGAGATAAACCCCATTCTCTAAAGCTTCCACCCGTTTTACATCCCCGCTGCGTAATGTTTTTGCATTGTTTGGATCATCATTTTTACCCAACATTGCTTTTGCTTTTTCCTGTTGTTCTTCAGTAAAATTTAAGGGCCAAACTCCCGGATGCATTCTAAAACTATCAATGTATTCATAGGGTCCTGTAACTTCGTCAGCAACAGCCACACCTGTAAGCGCCGCATCATAACCCTGATCTTTCAATTCGTGATGAAACCACATTACAAATTTACCCGTACTGTCATTATAAATAATTTTAGGCCGCTCAATTACTGAGCCTTGCTGTAGTTTGCTGGTGGTGTCTTTCACAACCTTGAGTGCAACTCCTTCATTTTTCCAGTTATAAAGGTCTTTTGAGGAATATATACGAACCCCCACCCAGGATTTGTTACCACGTCCGCCAGCTACTTTATGCTCACCTACCCAATAATAGGTATTATCGTAATAAAGCATTCCTGCTCCGTGAGCATTTATGTGTGTCCCCTCTGTATCTGCCCAGACCGGATTTTCATTATCGAAATGCGCGATTTTTTTCTGAGCACAAACACTCAGGGTAAAACTAACAAGAGTGAGCAACGCATATTTTTTGAGACTTATCATAGTAAATGATTTATTTTTTTGTTTGTATTGGTTTAATAATAAACGAGTACTTCATGTTTTTTGCTTCGATTTGATATTGATCTAATGGTCGTGCCCCCCAGCTGGTATCGCCTCCTACTCCCATTTGAGTGGCGTCAATATTGACATTGACTAAATCACGCTTTTTGATGTCTGTGGTATGCCGTTGCTGCTTCTGTTTTCCGGCGTCAAAATCACTATTGTATTGATGGTGCGCACTAAAACTAAAAAGCTCTGGAGCAACTACCTCAATCCCCGCTCCGGACTGGTTCGTAAATCGTACCCAACGCGTATCTGTCTTGTACCCGTTTTCCTGAGGTCTTATGTAGGGAAAATATAAATCTTTAACAGACGCAGTATAATTGCCTACAAAAGCTGCCGTATTGCGATCCTGATAATTCTCCTGAGGTCCACGCCCGTACCAGTTTACCTGATCGTACTCGTCCTTTAAAATAAGATTGGAGCCAAATCGGGGTAGATTGGATAGTCCCTGCCGAAGGTCATTTAATGCTATGGTTACCTGTATCTGACCATTTGCCTGAAGCTCATAGTTAACCGCAACTGTTCCGATTGAATCACCCAGATTATATACAGTTTCGATGGAAGCCTGATTTCCCAGTTTCTTTTTCTTAAGCTTATCAGTTGGCAAAATCTTACCGTTTGTTTTAAGGTGCATTTTCTTTAGGACCTGATTTTCACTAGCTGTTTTCCAGGTTCCAAAAACTTTTGGCATATTAAAACCAAAGTCGTTATCGGTTGTAGGTCTCCAAAAATTAGGCTGAATACCCTGCACCAAAATATTACCACTACCATAATCCATACTCGTCATGCTTCCGCTCTGCGTATTGAACGTAATGGCAACAGCTTCAGATTTGAGCAGTAGATTATCACCTTGCTTTTCAGCTGTAAATGAGACAGACTCATCAACTTCGCAGTGCGAAACATAATCATAGTTTCCAAAGACAAACTCTTCCTGGGCTAAAACCGTTCCCACATCGAGCAACGGCATAGCCGTATTTGTTTTTGCAAATAAGCGCAATTGGTATTCACCTCCTATTCGAATTTCCGGAAGTTTAATTGGAGTAATTACACGTTCCTGTGGAGCAGGATTGATTGCGGGCATATCACCCGTCGCAACCTGAACACCTTCACGCAGGAGTTCCCAACTAAAGTCAAAATCACTTAAAGGGGTAAAAAAGTATTTATTATGGATTTCAATTGTTTTAGAATCCAGATTGAGGTTTGTAAATGCGATATTCTGGTATACTTTTTTTAGTTCAGCAAGCCCTGGATGTGCGGTACGGTCTGGGTTTACAATACCGTTTAAACAAAAATTACCGTCATTCTGAATATTTTCGGCACCAAAATCACCGCCATACCCCCAGTAGCTTTCACCTTCAGGAGTTGTAGCCAGTAATCCCTGATCTACCCAATCCCAGATAAAGCCACCTTGTAATACCTCGTATTTCTCTATAACATCCCAATAGTCCTGAAAATTACCAAGACTGTTCCCCATCGCATGGGAATATTCACAAAGAATCAGTGGGCGTTGAGGATTATTTTCAGCATAATTAATCAACTTGGGAATACGATCGTACATAGGTGCCTGTATGTCTGTATTGGAGTACCCTGTTGCTCCCTCGTACTGCGTGGGGCGCGTCTTATCCACTTCTTTTAGATAGGCATACGTAGCCATAAAGTTATCGCCGTTTCCTGCCTCGTTACCTAATGACCAGATTACAATAGAAGGATGGTTCTTGTCGCGCTCAAACATGCGTTTGGTACGATCCATATGCATCCCTTTCCACTCGGGAAGGTATGCGGGATGTACTTTTTGACGCTCTAAATTATTGTCAAGACCCTGATTGGTTGTCCCCATTCCGTGGGTTTCAATGTTTGCCTCATCAATTACGTAAAACCCGTATTTATCTGCCATCTCGTAGAAAAATGGATTTTTGGGATAATGACTACAACGTATGGCATTAACGTTGTTCTCTTTCATCAATCGCATGTCCTTAAGTGTAAGTTCCGGGGTGATTACATGCCCGGTGCGCTCATCGTGATCGTGAAGATTTACACCTTTAATAAGTACGGGCTTACCGTTTACTAAAAATTGATTGTTTTCAATTTTTATATTTCTGAAACCTGTTTTAAGAGTAGTGGCCTGCAATACTTTACCCTTATTATCTTTTAAACTGATTGATACCGTATAGAGTTTTGGATTTTCGGCAGACCAGGGTTGTATTGACATAATTTCTCCCTCACTGGAGAAAGATGAATCACCCCTAGCAGGAATTTGAAAACTATGCGATTCATTATAAAGTTCTTTTTCGCCGTCAAGGAGTTTTATTTCAACTTCCCCTTTTTCGTTTCGCTTTGCGGTACTTCCAAAATCAACATCAACAAAGAATTTCCCTGAATTAGTATCTATCAGGTAATCTCCATTTAGGCGGATATCTTTTATATATACCGGATTTTCAGCTCTCAAATACACATCACGCTCAATACCGCTTAAACGCCAGAAATCCTGATCTTCCATATAACTGGCATCAGACCAGCGCATAATTTGAACGGCGAGTATATTTTCTCCCTTCTTCAGGTAAGGGGTAACATTAAATTCTGCCGGAGTTTTACTGCCTTCGTTATAACCTACAAATTCACCATTCACATAAACATACGTGGCACCACTCACCCCTTCAAAATGCAGGTAAGTCTCTTTACCCTCCCAATCCTCAGGAACCGTAAAATTACGCCTGTAAGTCCCTACATTATTTAGCTCGTGTGGAATGTAAGGTGGGTTCGCTGGAAATACATATTTAACATTGGTGTAAATGGGTAGACCAAAACCCTGCATTTCCCAATTAGAAGGCACTTCAATAGTATCCCAACCTGCGGTGTTGAAATCTTCTTTGTAAAAATTTACCGGTCTGGCCTGCACGCTATCGGCATAGTAAAACTGCCAGGTGCCATTTAACGATTTGTAGTATGGAGATTTTTGCCAACCTGAAGCAGCAAGTGCAGATTCTTCAGAAGCATAATTATAGTATGTAGACCGAGGTTCTTCCCGGTTTATCTGAAAAATTTCAGGATTCTCCCACTCGGGGTTTTCCCATTTTGGAGCTGTATAGATAGGTTTTGACTTTTCCTGCGCGAAAAAATTCACGTTGTAAATAAGCAGGATTACAATTAGTATTTTAAAATTTCTGGATGTCATTAAATTACCGTTTTAATTAGATGAATTATGTATAGGTTACTTACTTGAATTTGTAGGTTTGAGAAATCTAGCTCATTGAGCTACACAATCAATATCATTTTTTCAGGCTCTGTAATTGCGATTCGGTTAACGTAATTTCCGGTTTGAACGAATCGCTTTCCATGTACCGTAGTAAACTGCTTCGTAATTGACGGGCAGCGGGGCGTTTCTCAAGATTGTTTGAAATATCCATACTACTAAAGATGAGTTTACCCGACCCGATTCTGGCTTCAAAAACATCTCCCAGTTTGCGGTTTGTAACAAAATTATCTACTACCCCTACAATGGGGTCAATTTCCAGATCTCCGAGATTAACCGAGGTGGACTGTTTACACAAATCCCACCACTGCCATTGGGTGTATTTTTCAGTAGGGAATAAAGCAAGAGCAGGGTGATTCTTCTGGATCAAGAGCCCCATTGTTGCGGGCTGATCGGGAAAATGTACAGGACTCCAAAAAACAGGAACAAATCTCCCGGTAACACCTTTAAGTTCCTTGTAATCGGGATTGAGTAAAACCGTTTTTCCTTCTTTTAATAAACGTATTGCCTTTTCAAAAGATCGCGTTTCAACAATAGCATCATTTGAAATTTCAACGCCTGATTTAGGATATACCCACAGCGGCCAATGATTTTTATAATTTGAATCGAGTAAACTGATTTCTAAACTCCATGCTTCGGCCTGATCGACATTTACGGGGAATTCAATAGATCCAAGATTTATGTTGTTACCAATCTTAAGGTCAATGTTTTCGAGTACCTTTTCAAGTAACGGTTTTCCATCATCGTCCTTCAAACTGATTTTAATTTTCTGATTAGTTTTCTCTTCTAAAAAATTAGCAATTTCAATACCTGCTTTAAATGTTTCTCCACTTTCATAAACCGCTTTTTTAAACCGTGCCAAAGGAACCAGCGGACTATTGAATTCTCGGAATTCTTCGCCTGAAACGACTCCTTTTGATTCCCAAAAAGCATTCAAAATTCCCACGAGTGCAGTCCCCTGACCCGGAAAGTCCTGCAATTGCAGCAATTGAAAACCATCAAAACTGGGTGTTTTTAGTGCGCGTTCTATTTCTTCTTTATAAAGCATCGTAGCGAGCTTTCCGGAAACATAGGTAAAGTCTTTTGCCTTATCAAGCATCCCTTTTTGCTCCAGATCATTACGAACGGCAATGAAATTAAGCGGCATTAAAACCCCGGTATAATCTTCAATTTCGCTCATATCTGGATACACAGAGTACTGCCCTATTTCATGTGAAACGAGCGGAACATCTATATGGGCACTATTGGCCGAAAAGTCTTCATCAAAACTGGGGTATTTGTGATTAAATACGCCCTGACCGCGTATCCAGCCTTTGTCCGTCCACTGCGCTATGAAAACTTCATCTTCAGGTTGTGGCAATATGCCTGCCGGTTTTTGAAAACTGAACGAGGTAGTTGCATATAAATGACGGCTATCCTCTGCTTTAAGCTCTTTAACCATTGCATTTAACACGTCAAAATTGCCTTGCAACTCATTACCCATCGAGAAAAATAAAAACGAAGGATGATGCCCATATTCTTTGAGTATTTTTTGTGCTTCTTCTTTCAGAAAAGCAGTGGTTTGTGCATCCTCGCCTACGGTTAAACTCCAATGGGGCAATTCTACCTGTAAATACATTCCAACTTCATCTGCTGCTGCAAATGCTGCTTCCGGCGGACACCAAGAATGAAAACGTATGTGATTGAGACCATAATTTTTTGCCTGCTCGTAAAGCTTAGCCCATTCCTCTACCTCCATGGGAGGATGCCCGGTTAATGGAAATATCACACACTCCAAATTTCCTCTTAAAAAGATACGTTTGCCATTTAGAACTAAATCTCCATCCCTGGCTTCCAGAACGCGATGTCCGTAAGTTTGGGAAATTTGAGAATCACCACTTGTCAATTTTACCTGATAGAGGTTTTGATTGAATTCATCCCAGGGCGCTAAGCCTTCAGGGCGTTGAATGGAAAAGTGTACATACTCCCCTTCTACCACGGGCCGTTCAATAGTCTCATCAAATAAACTTTTACCGGAAGCATCAGAAATTTCAAGTCTAACGCTCTTAACTTCAACATCCCTATGTTGGTAAACCACCTGTATTGCATCGTTCAAGTCATCTGGATACAATTTGAGGCTCTCAGGTTTATTTTTAGGAGATGCGCTTATTTTTAGGTCTCCTAACATACCATTCCACTTAATTTGAGTATGATTAGTATACGCGTGAGCCATATCCTGATTGACCTCAAGTGGATATTTATCCCCTTTTACATTAATTTGGGGATACAGATTAGAATTATCAATTACCACAGTAATGAGGTGTTTACCCGGGGTTAAGATTTCACTCAGGTCATACTTGTGACTACCCACAAGACTTTCTTCAGAACCTACTTGCAGACTATCTACATAAAGAGTAGAACTCCATAATACCCGTTCGAGACTTAAAATTTTATCCTGATTGGACCAATTTTGAGGAACCTCAATCTGCTTTTGATACCAGGCTTTACCAATATATGCATGTTTACGGGCCAGATTAGAAAGTACATAATTATTAAGGGCCGGAGTAAGTGTGTCTTTTATACCAATACCGGCATCATCAAGTGTACCGGGTAAGTCTATAGCCTGCCCTTTAAAAGCTTCTGCAAACCAGTTGTTTTGCTTACCCTGATCTAGTGAATCGAGTTTTACGCGCCAAAGACCTGCCAGACTCAATTCATCACCTGTTGTTGTAGCAATAGTGTCTTCAGAAGCCATACCAAAACCATTCTGACCAGGTTTTGTTTCTTCTGTACAGGCCGTAAGAATCAAAAATGCGACCAGTATAAAAAAACGTTTGAAGTTTAGATTTTTAGTGGGGTTCATAGTCGCGGCTTCTTAAAAATTGTATTGAGTTTGTCTTCCATTTCAATAACCACCTGAGGGAAATCTTCAGCGAGATTAGTGGTTTCACCGGGATCTGTTTCTAAATTATACAGTTGCGGGTGGGTACTGAAACCCGGGTCCACGTATTTCTGAGTAATCCAACCCGGTACGGTAGCATTTTCTTTAGGCTGAATGTATTTCCAGTTGTTTTTCCTTAAACCAAAAGCGTAAGCTTCTTCCAGTAAAAATTCACGTCCTTTTTGCGTTTTGCCCAGCCAGGCATCGATGTGGTTCTCACTATCAGGAGCTTTTTTACCCGGATTTTTTTCGGCCAAAAGATTAGCAAGACTGGCGTATAGGTCCACTTGAGACAATAGGGCATCTGAGATACCCGGTTTTATGACCCCCGGCCAACTTAGGATGGTGGGTACCCGGGTTCCTGCTTCAAAAACTGAATATTTTGAACCTTTATAAGGTCCACCCGGCTTATGATCTCCCACCAATTCACGTGCATAATCTACATAGCCATCGTCTAAAATGGGACCGTTATCACTGGTAAAAATGATTAGGGTATTCTCCAGCAAGTCTAACTCCCTGAGTTTTTTTTCAATTTCACCCACGCACCAGTCCATCTGGGCAATTACATCCCCTCGAGGTCCCATACTGCTGGCTTCAATAAAATTGACATTCGCAATGCGCGGCTGATGGATATCATGAAAGGAATAGTATAAAAAGAACGGATGATCCTGATTCTTTTCAATAAATCTCTTAGCGGTATTAGTAAGGACATACGGTGTTTGCTCATCAACCCAAAGCGCGCTGCTACCGCCCTTCATATATCCTATACGGCTAATCCCGTTTGTTACCGCTCCCAAATGGTAATTGTCTGCATATTGCTTAAGCAGTTCGGGATGTTCGCGACCGGTAGGATAAGCATTTTCGATTGCCTTCCCATAACTTACTTCAATAGGATCTTGCGGATCAAGATTTACAACGTATTGATTTTCTATAAATACCGTAGGTACGCGGTCTCCGGTAGCGGGAATCAAAAAGCTATAATCAAAACCTACTTCTGCCGGACCCGGTGAAACCCGTTGATTCCAGTTGGTATTTCCGTCACCCAACCCCAAATGCCACTTCCCTACCACCCCGGTGGTATAGCCCGCATTTTTAAGCATATCGGGCAGGGTATATCTGGTCGTGTCAATAATAAGTGGAGCATCGCCTTCTAAAATTGCAGCGTTATTTCGAAATGCATAACTACCCGTCAATAACGAATACCTTGAAGGTGTACAGGTTGCCGCGGCGCAATGTGCATCGGTAAAATTTAGGCCATTTTTTGCCAGTGCATCAATATTGGGCGTTTTAACCCCAACAGCCCCATTTATTCCAATATCGCCATAGCCCAAATCATCTATATATATTAAAATGATATTGGGTTTCTTTAAATCGGTCTGGGTATAACCTTTAAGACCTGAAATCAAGCATACCAAAACAACCCCGAATATTTGTAATACTTTCATAGTTTTTTGCTAATCGCCGGCTTCTGCGAGCCCTTCTAAATTGAGAAAATCAAGTGCCGAAGCTTTTAGTTTATAGGGCGCATCAGACTGGTTAATATCCTGAACCTTTTTGATAAAAGGAGTTCTATTACTTGTATAAAGCAAATAATTGATTGCCATAAGTGCCAATTCCGGTTCGGCTTGGTCCAGAGTACTTTTAAGCATTTTTTCAGCTACTGCATTGCCACTTAGATCATAATATAAAGCAGAAAGGGTTACCTGTACCGGACCATAGTCGTCAATAAGATGAGCGCTGATTTTTTTCAGAGCTGCATCCGTAAGACTTTTACGCGCAGCATATAGACCCATTGCAGCCCAGTAACGCACAAACTTATTGTCATGTTCCAATTTGCTTAATGTTTCCGTTATACTGGCTGAATCTTTTTTGCCTACCAGCATTGCTGTTTCTAAAATCTCGTTTAATGGGTAATACTGATTATCGGCTTTTGCATCGTAAGGCGTACTGTCTTCCGAGATTTTTGAAAGCTCATATTCCGGCATAAACTGTACATCGCATTCCTGAAGTATATTTTCCTTTAAGGCAGCACGCATTTTAGACAATAAAGAAGCATACTCGGGATTAGTTGCCAGATTATCAGTTTCCCAGGTATCGTTTTTAAGGTCGTAAAGGACCTCTACAGGTCTGGGTTCAAACAGACTTCGCTGAGTTTCGTTAAGCTTATCATTGGCTAAATCTTCGCGCATATGCTTAGTAATTTCTCCTATTTCGATATAGTTTATGTATTTCATTTCCGGGAAAAACGGCATAAAATTGCGGGAATACATATAGCGCCCATCAGTTACTGAACGCACTAAATCAAGACCATTATCTGCCCGGTCTGAAGCTAAAAAGAGATATTCAGGTTCGGGTTGTTTATCCTTACCAAAAAACACGCGACCATCCATATAGTTTGGAAGTTCAACTCCGGCCAAATTCAAAACCGTCGGCGCTAAATCCTCGAAACTTACCAATTCATCATTTACAATTCCGGTTTTTCCATTTAGAGCCAGATACTTGTATCGTTGTGGAAGCCAAACCACAAATGGGACACGATAGCCTAGGCCAATCCCATTGGTTTTCATACGGGGCATTCCCTCACCGTGATCGGCAAAAATGAAAATGATGGTGTTTTCCATTAACCCTTCCTGCTGTAGCCGATTGAGCAGTTTGCCAATCTTTAGGTCGGTAAGCTTGAGCGAATTGTAAACACGAGCCATTTGCTTACGCATCTCCGGTGAATCCCTATAAATAGATGGCATCGCAAAAGCGCTATCGGCAATCCAATGCTTTTGATGAAGTCCTGCAAAATCGCCTGTATTTGCTCCCGATATTGAAATTTCGTTCTCGGCTGAAGCCTGTTTATCGGGCAATTCTGATGAATTCTTAGATTCCAGTGGCAAGTAGCCCAATACATTTTTCTCGTACCACTCATAAGACATTGACATGGTACGTGATTGATGCGAATCATTAATGTTGAAAACTGAAAAGAACGGTTGATCCTTACCCCGCTTCCACCAGCCGGCTTCATTAGAACTTTCATCCCAAGCTTCGTCTATAAATGCTTGATCATTAGCAACATTATAATCTGTTTTGTAATTATTTGAGGTATAATAACCTGCTTCGCGTAAATATGCAGGAAAGCCTTTTATAAAATCAGGAATAGCGTATTTACTCCGATGATGCCCTGTCCCTAACTTAAAAGTAGGCACCCCGGTAATAATCGAAGTACGGCTTGGCGAGCAAACCGTATTGGTAGAAAAGGCACTGGTGTATCGAATACCTCTTCTAGCCATTTCATCAATTACCGGAGTCTCTGCATTCTCGTTACCGTAACAGCCTATGAATTGAGAAGAAGTGTCCTCAAACGTGATCCACAGGATATTAGGCCGTTCCTGAGCAGTTATAATAAAACCTATCAGCAGTAACAGAACCAGACAAATCGTACTTTTTAGTTTCAAAATCACTTAATTAGAGCTCATTTGTTTTTCTGATACCATCTTATGATGTAAATGCGCAGAGAGGTGATACAGGTCTTGCTCTTTAACCGCATCAAATGCCGCTTCTGCCTGTTCTAAATCCTGGAGACCTAAAGCTCCCAAACCGATAAGATATTGACAGTGAATACGGTTGCGCACCTGCAAATCTTCTTCCCAAATTAATAAATCGGGTAGTGAAATTGCAAAATAATCGAGTTTAACCCGGTCATCAATGTGTTCTTTCCCGTAATTCACGAGATTTGTAAATCGGGCTATGGCTTCCTTCTTCTTATCTAATTTTATTAAAGCGAGTCCCTGATAAAAAATCTTATCAGGTTGCTGGTCGTTGTAAAATATTGCGGGACTTGGATCGCTCAAACCTTCTGAGGCAATTTGCCAGGCTTTCTTCGCCTTTTTAAGGTCACCCAGTTGCTCCCAAGCGCAACCCAGCCAATAGAAAATATCATTTTCCTGAGCTCCAAAAAGTTTTCCTTCGCCCAGATTATGTGGATAAACCTGTGCCGCTTGCAGGTGCTCAATGGCTGCTTCGGGCTTGTTTGCTTTTAAAAGGTTTTTGGCTAGTTCTACATGGGTATTGATATGCTGAAAGGGCACTTTACCCTCTCCTCCTTCCCAGGGATGAAACTGCCTCGATTCTAAAAGTCGTAGGGCTTGTTTGTGATTTCCTTTGAAATTATAAAGGGCTATACGCTCCAGGTATAAATCATCACGAGATTCGGTGAGATTGCTATTTCCTTCTAGAATAGAAAGTCTGTCGTCAACCGAAACGTTAACTTTTTTATACAATTGATCCAATTCCATCAATAGTCGTGCGTCTTCCGGATCAAGACTAAAAGCGTATTCCAAATGCTTGCGGGCACGACCTCTTTCATTGGTTTTATTGTAATACAGTAAGGATAAATTACGGTGTGCGATCGCATTTTTATCGTCTAGCGTTATAGCTCGTTCCCAACATTTCTGCGCCTCTTTGTATTGTCTATTTGCATACCAAAAATTACCTAAATAGTAATTCGCCTGGGCATCAGCATCATCAAAGTCTATTGCTGCCTGCAAGGCCAAAACTTCTTCAAGACGGTTGGGAAAACAATAATCGGATTTGGCACTTTGCGCCTTTTTGTACCAGGCTGCAGCTTTACTGTTATCATTAGCTTTTTCGAAGAAATAACCGGCAAAGTAGCAGATCATTGGGTAGCAATCTGCATCTTCAAGAGTATCGCTTAATAAAACTTCGATGGCAGTCTCATACTCACCAGCTTGGGCATAATCTAATGCAAACTCAATGTAGTTGTGCTCATATCCCCTTAGCATTTCATGAAACATCTTTAAATCTTTGGCATCGCTGCTCAGTAAATATTTTTCATAAAGTACACCAAAATTGAACCGATCTATTTCTAATGAATCGTCAACCAGTTTTTGTGCTTCCTGTACACGCCCCATTTTTCTAAGAATAATAACTTTTAAGTGACGGGCTTTATGATTGTGCCAGTTATTAATAAGGGCTTTATCTACAAGTTCTAACGCTTTAATCAGATCATTTCTGTCACAATCTATTTGAGCAAGATTGAAGTATCCCGCCGCCTGCCAGGCAGCATTCCAGCAAGATTTAAAAAACGCCGCATAGGCCTCATCCTTTCGACCTAAATAATTAAGAACGACACCTTTGTTGAAGTAAGGCTCCCCATCATAAGGATTAGGATTACGTGTCGTCAACGTTTCAATCGCCGTATCAAAATAGGCTAAAGCTTCTTCAAATTTCCCACGCTTCAACTTCCATAAACCCATCGCGTTATTGTTACGTACGTCTCCGGGAGCACGGCGCAGGGCTTCCAGATAATAGGCAGTGGGATCAAAAGTAGCATGGCGGTATTGCTCCAGATGCAGGCCATTTAAAAATAAATCTTCTACACTGTCTATCTCTTTCGGCTCTTTTGCTGCCTTTGCTGCTTCCGGGATATCGCCTACTTCGTCATTGCCTGGTGACCAGCTAACCAATATATTTCCGTTGGTATCTTGAACTTCTGCTTTAAGATCCTGGTATTTTGAGTTTCCGGTATCAATCAATGTATCAAAGCCGTGAGCCGGATCTAAATCTAAAGTCTCATCAAGGCAAAGTGTATCTCCACAGGCTAGGGTAATGCGGCAATTATCATATACCGAAGTCACATAGACCTTTAAATGTGCCTTCCCGTCTTCAAGTTCTAAATTGAGGAGCGCCTCTTTAGTCGCATTTTTTACGACACCTACATTGTAGTAAGGCATAAAATATTGCTTAAAGCTTTTCTCTTCATAGGGATGCATCCACGAGAAATCGGGCTGATTATCGGTATAAACACCACACATCAATTCGATATAGGGACCATCCTCATCAGTAAGATTGCGATCCCATGCATGGCCAAAATCTCCATTCCCCCAGGTCCATTGCTTTTTACCCGGAGAAACATTGTGATCCGCAACGTGCAGAAGTCCACCTTTAGAATCATTCTCGTAGCCTCCTACAAAATCGTACTTTGAGGTAATCGCCATATAGGATGTAGGTACCGGAATATTCTTGTATCGTGAAATATCGGTTCCCGGAGCATAATCTACCTTATAGTATTCACCTTTAGCAATAGGAAATTCTGAAACATCGCGCTTACCGTGATCAAAAACAGCATTTACATCTGGCGGAAAAACCGATTGGTAATGGTCATTTACCGCAACAGCCGGATTGGCCCACCATAAAAAAGTTTGTGGGTGCGGCGTGCGGTTGTAAAGCTGAGCTTTTATTTCCAGATAGGCTTTATTAGGATGTAACGTAAAACCAGCCATGCCTTTAGTTCGAAACATACGCTCTACTTCACTTACCCATACGGTAACACTCCCGTCTCCATTTTCTTCTATATACGAGTCTGTAGGATCATAGGTGCTGGGCCGGTGATGTTGTGGCCAGTTAAACTCGATACCTCCCGAAATCCAGGGACCTGTTAAGCCAACTAGTGCAGGCTTAATCACATGATTGTAATACACAAAATCACGTTCTCTGATCTTATCATAAGCCCGCTGAATCCTTCCGCCTAAAGCTGGTAGAATCATTAGTTTGAGGTAATCATTCTCTATAAAAATAACGTCCCATTCCTTATCTACCTTTTCATCACTTATTTTCTCAATTACCGGGTGTGGATAAACAGATCCGGTACTGGCCTGATAAACACGTTTTTCTAAAAAAACCGGATATTTTTCAGGAGTTCCCACTTCATAAGTAGGAATTGTTATGGTCTCTCTCCAGGCTTTAACTGTATTCATGATATTCTTAATTTCCTTATTTTCTACTATTTATCTTATGACGCATACAATTGCTTTACGTCTTCTGCTGTCAACTCGTTTTTAGGTTGAAATTTGTCTCCAGACATATATTTCTTCAAGCTGTAAAGCAATTGCCGCGCTTCAATACGCTCTTCAAGGTCAGTATGCAAGTCGATACCCGATATCAAGAGTTTCCCCTTACCTATTTTCACTTCAAAAAGCAAAGCCAGTCTACGGTTCTCAAACCAGTCATCCACTACCCGAACAATTGGTTTTAGAGCGGGGGCAAAATCATCAAGTATTATGGCATTACTATGAGACATCGCATCCCACCATTGCCAGTCTGAATGGTATTCTGTTGGAAAATTTTCAAGAGCCGGATGGTCGGGATCACAAAGAATACCAAGGGTATGTGGTTTTTGACCATTAGTCCAAGAGGTATTCCAGAAAATACTTGAAAAACCTATGCCTATATCCCCTCCTTTATCTGCTGCAACGGAACCTTTATCACCATTAAGCAAGACCTTGCCTCCTGCTTCAAGATATTTTAGGGTATTGGCGTCAAGACTCTTTACTACACGAATATCCCTATCAATTGGTTCTGTAGTTGCTGGATATACCCAGATATTCCAGCTGTTCTCAAAAGATTCGACTTCAATACTCAGTTTTAGTTGCTGGGCTGTTTTGATTTCGCGAAGCGGAAAGTTTATAGTGCCAAGTTGCAGACCATTTCCAATAGGGACATCTAAACTTGCAAAAGTCCCTGAGGTTACAAGGTTGCCTGACTCATCGGCGAGTGTCCATTTTGGAGTAACATCAACCATTGCTTCAGCACCAAAATGCGCCAATTCAACCGAAGCTTTAAGCGTGTCAGCACTTGTAAACGTACGTTGGTCTAAGCGCGCCAGGGGTACAGTCTGCCCACTGAAAGACCTGAATTCTTCCGGTGAGATGTATCCCTTTTCATCCCAAAAGGCATCAAGCACTCCCACAAGGGCGGTTCCCTGACCGGGAAAATCGTGAAGGTCTAATAACTGAAAACCGGCAAAGCCTTTAGTACGCAATGCAGCCTCAATATCTGCTTTGTAACATAAAGCCTGAAGCTTACCTGAAGCTAAGAGCAAACTATCAGCCAGATCTCCCATCTCATTCTGCTCAAGTGTTTCTTTAAAAATTTCAAAATTCTTTGGCTTTAAAACCCCGGTGTATTTCTCGATCTCTTTAAAATTAGGATAGACACACCATTGGCCTATTTCGTGGCTTACTACAGGCATTGGGGTATTATCTATAATATCCTGATAGTCGAACCGGGTTTGTGGCGGTTCTGCATTTATTATGCTATTCAAATTCTGATTCCACTGCTGAATACGCGGTTTAGGAGTATTGAAATAGTCTGCAGATTCAATAAAAGGCCAGCCGGCTGCACTGGTGTACATTTTTGTGGAATCTAAACCTTTAAAATGAGCTATGTATTTGGTTAAATAATCCTTATGATTCTTACCACTGGGCTCATTACCGTAAGCCATCATCACAAATGAAGGATGGTTACCATATTCTTTTAAAATGGCTTCCCCTTCTTTATAATACCATTTATCAACAGGTGCTCCATCACCAATGGTTCCCCAACCGGAAGCTTCTACCTGCAGGTAAATCCCAGCTCGATCTGCAGCTTCAAAAGCAGCCTCTGGAGGACACCAGGAGTGAAAGCGCATATGGTTTAAACCATGACTTTTTATTACGTCAAAAATATGAGCCCAGGAATCTACATCTACAGGTGGGTATCCCGTTAGTGGGAAAATTGAACACTCGAGTGTACCTCTTAGAAAGACAGGCCTTCCGTTGATTGTAAAGCGCGTTTTGTCGGCCTTAAAATCGCGCATCCCAAAGGTTTCTCGCTGCTCGTCTTTGAATTTATTTGCTGCTACCTGTACAACCAATTCGTATAAATTGGGCGAAAACTCATCCCACAAAACAGGACTACCACCCATTTTGTAAGTAAACGAAATTTCATTAACACCGGGTTTGAGACTTAATTCTTCAGTATGTCCAGCGACGTCTTTGATATTTTCAGAAAGTCCAAATGCCTCAAGTGTGACTTTTGCATCTGCTATTTCATTTGTAGTATTTTGAACCTGTAATTGAACCTGAATATTTTTTGCAGCCACATCTGGATAAATACGTGATGATTCAATGTAAATTTTAGGTTTGGCAGTCAGGCTTATTTCGCCTACCAGGCCATTCCAGTTAGATTGCGTGTTGTCTGTAATACTATGTGCATCAAGACCTACATCGATATCTTTTACGCGGTTATCCATACGCACAGTAAGTGTATGTTTACCGGATTTTAAATTCTCTGGCAGCTTATACTTATGCGCTGTACCTAGCGTATTTTGCGATCCCAGTTTTTGATCATCAAGCCATACGGTAGATTCCCAATGCGCACGTTCTATATTAAACTCAAGAACCTTGTCTTGCCAATTTTCAGGGATATCTATTGTTTTTTGATACCAGGCCGCGCCGTAATACTTTTTATCAGGTTGTAACCAAAAAGTAACTTTAATGTTATCAGGCTGACGGTACCTGGCATATTTAGGGCTGGTGTACCATAAGCTATCGTTCCACATATTGCCCGTCCACTTGGTTTGAAGATCAATGTCATCGCCTTTACCATTCTCAACCATTGAACCCGGCAGTTGAATATTTTCCGCCAGCTCTTTAGAAAACCACCCCTTTTCTTCTCCCTGATCTAATGAGTCTATTTGAAAACGCCAGTTTCCAGACAAGTCCATCTTAGTATTCTCGGGTTGTTCACAAGAACCTAAAGCACAACTCATCACAATCACCAAAAGAAATTGCGCTGATCGTCTTAAAATCAATAAGTTATAAGTATTTATTGAATTTAGTCGTTCCATGAGAAATAGTTTTCAAAAATTAGATCGGCAACAAACTGATGCCCTTTTTGATTGATGTGGTTATTTTGAGCCATATAGGCTTTTAAATCTTCCGTTTCAGTGAGTTTTTTGAAAAACGCATAACTATCAACCAGTCCCACTTTGTATTTTTTAGCCAGATCCCGTATTTGCTGACTATGCATTTCAAGATTTGCCTCTTCTGAAGCAATATCTTCCCGCAAATCCGGGGTTGGGGTAAGCAAAATGAGTTTGATATTGTGGGCCAATACTTCTTTAATCATAGTTTCCCAAGCAGTTTTAGCGCGTTCTAATCCTATGCTACGATCGTTTAAAGCATAATCGATAAAAACTACATCAGGCTTGTGATTGAGAACCTCAGTCATTCTAAGCGCTCCCTGCTCTGCCTGCTCCCCTCCGATTGTTGTAGTAATACTGTTAACAACCGAATAAGGATAATGATTGTTTACGTGTTGTAAGGTTCTAAAAGGATAAGCAGCCAGACGGTCTGTGACACCTCCTGTAAGGTATCCGGAAGGCACAGAGTGCCCGTGAAAGACCAGGTTTATCATATGATTATTTGGCCATTTAACCCGTAGCTCATGCTTCAAAGAATCGAGATAATCTTTACCCGCTATCTGCCCGAAAGACATGGTATGACTCAATGCAAAAACAAAAAGAATAAGCGCTAGTTTATTTTTCATCTGTTAGACCGGTTTTGTTAGACAATTCAAATTCAATTTCCTCGAGGCTTTTCCCTTTGGTTTCGGGAAGCTTGCGTTTGATAAACAGAAAGCCTAAAACGCAAATACCACTGTATACCCAGAAGGTACCGTAAGACCCCAGTAAATCGTTTAGAATTGGGAAGGTAAACGTGAGGATAAAAGACGCCACCCAAAGCGAAAAGGTTGCAATCGACATCGCAACTCCACGTAAGCGATTGGGGAAAATTTCTGACAATACCACCCAGGTGATAGGCGCCAGTGACATGGAATAGATAGCAATCGCCACAATCACTAAAATAAGAACCGGAAGACCATTGAATTCAAAATAATAAGCCCCACCCAGCAATGCGTAAACAAATGCAAGACCTATAGATCCAAAAAGCATAAGCTTACGTCTGCCCCAGCTGTCAACCGTGCGCATCGCCACAAACGTAAATACGAGATTGACACTGCCGGTAATGATAATATTAAACAGCATATCGCCTACGCTATACCCGGCAGCTGTAAAAATTTCTTCGGCGTAATTGAAAATAATATTGATTCCGCACCATTGCTGAAAGAATGCCAGGACAATACCAATAGTCAAAATAGGAAGGACTTTAGCACTTCTCAATTCTGAAAGTTTAATCTTTTTGTTACTGCTTTCCTGAAGCGTTTGCTTCATGTTTTGCAGCTCGTGTGCAGCGTAGGTTTCGCCACCAATGGCCTGAAGTACTTTTAGAGCTGCCTGATCTTCATTTACCTTCGCAAGAAAACGTGGACTTTTAGGAACGATAAACATCAGGATAAAAAACAAACCTGCAGGGATTAATTCTGCCCAAAACATCCAGCGCCATCCGGTTTGACCATTCCAGGATGTGAGTATTTCGGCAGGGGTCATTCCTGCTGGTATACTGTCTGCGATTGCATAATTAGTAATTTGTGCTGCGAGTATTCCCACAACGATTGTCAATTGATTGATGGCTACAAACTGGCCTCGGTATTTTGCAGGAGCTATTTCTGCAATATACATAGGCGAAAGTGTGGAAGCCAGACCGATACCGAGACCTCCAATCAATCTGTAAATAATAAATGGAGTAAACGAGTCAACGTATCCCGTACCGAAAGCCGATACCGTAAATAATAAAGCAGCGAGTATGAGTGGATTTTTTCTACCATATCGATCTGCTACCACTCCCGAAAGTACTGCCCCTAAAATACAACCAACCAAAGCACTACTCATGGCCCAGCCTTGAAGCGATGGTAGTTCATTAATTCCAAAATACAACTCATAAAATGGCTTTGCCCCACCTATGACCACCCAGTCATAGCCAAATAAGAAGCCTCCCATTGCCGAGACCAAGGCAAGGAATAGCAGGTATTTAAAATTGAATTTTATGTCTTCCATTGATAAGGGTTGAGAAATTATAGGATAAACGTATTTGTGTCTTTTAATATGATTGGATTCCTTTAAGAATTCGGAAGATTATCGACCAGGTGGATAAAACGTCTTGTCCCATTTTATTAATCTTTAGTAAGCTTGCTATCCCACCAGGTTTCATTAGGCTTATAATCTTTAGAAAGCATTTGTTTACGCTCAGTCTCGAGTCTGGGTAATAATTTCTCCCGACGGTCTATTTGTTGCTGTCTGGCTTTTGTTTCATCAAAATCAGGATTAGGAACCGGCTTATTAGCACCTACTTCGCCTAAATAAGCTAACAGTTCTGCCTGCATATCCTGTGTACGACCTGCAGCTTCTGAGGCGATATTATTTTGCTCTGCCGGATCCTCTTTTAAATTATAAAGCTCACTGGTATTGCTTTCGTAATAATAAATAAGCTTATAATCTCCTTTACGAATGATCGATGAAGGCTCTCCTCCCTGATTACCATAATGTGGATAATGCCAGTAAAGCGAACGGTCTTCAAGGTTTTCATTTTCAAAAAGAGGCTTTAAACTTTGACCGTCAAGAGCGATACTCTCAGGTTGCGCAATACCTGCTAAATCTAATAGAGTGGGATAAAAATCGGCTCCGGTTACCGGGGCGTTTATTTCTTTAGGAGCATTTTTCAGTTGGGGAGCCTTGATAAAATAAGGTTCTCTGATACCACCTTCCCATTGATAGCCCTTGCCTCCACGTAAAGGCAAGTTTGATGTTGAAAAAGCGTCTCCAGATGCCACCCCGCCATTATCTGATGTAAAAACTACGATAGTATTATCTGCCAAACCCAATTCCTCTAATTTATTAAGAACCAATCCAACAGCAACATCCATTTGCTCAATCAGACCTGCATAAATGGGATTGTCCTGTTCTACTCGAATGGGAAGCACACGTTCCATTTCAAATCCTGAAGGAGCAATGCCCTGAGCTTCGGCTTTGTCCCGATATTTTTTCCAGCGTTCCTCGGTTGTTTCTATAGGACCGTGCACAGCATAAAAAGAGAGCATTGCAAAAAAGGGCATACCGTTCTGATCCTGAATAAATTTGCTAGTCTCTTTTGCTAAACGTAAGGACAAATTTTCTCCGGCTTCCTTATTAGGCAACATCGGATTCTCCCAGGGAGAAAAATATCCGCCAATAGGACTACCTACTTCCCAACCCCCTTTGTTGATGTCGTAACCGTTATTTTCAGGTGTTGATGGAGTATCACCTAAATGCCATTTACCGGCGAAAAATGTAGTATAGCCGGCAGACTTAAAAGCTTCAGGCAAAGTAATAACTTCATCACTTAAAGCATGATTGTACGCTGCGGGTAATACTTTATCATTACGGTTCCAATCAGTTCCCGAAGCTGCACCAATCCAATCTGTTATACCGTGATGCGCTGTAAATTGTCCCGTCATGATGCTTGCCCGGGAAGGGCTACACACCCTACTTGAAGCATATCCCTGGGTGAAAACGGTTCCTTCGTTTGCTATACGGTCAATATTTGGAGTCTCATAGTAGGTGCTGCCTGTAACACTCAAATCGTGCAGACCCAAATCATCAGCCAAAATAAACAGGACATTGGGCTTTGATGTTCCTACTGTTTGATTTTGATCTGAATTTGTGGTTTTACAAGCCATTAAACAGAAAGCTAATAATGCACAGAATCCCAGATTTTTAATTTGTTTTAAATGTTTTTTCAACCTACAGAAACTTAAAATATTGTTAACTCAAATATATCTGATTGAATCCTGGAATAAAATGGACATATCAATTCATAAAATGGATAATTTTACACTCGCTCTTTTTTAAAACTTACAATTGATTTAAATCCTAAAAATCCTCTTGAAACACCTTTAAATAGTAGGATTATATCACAATTAGAGCGAATTTTTAAAAATTCATCTTAAAAACGAAATATTTCGAAATCGATAGATATATTTTTTTATCGTAAAATTTTACAAAAAACAAAAAGCCATTACTAAACGGCTTTTTGCTTGACTAAAAATTAAGTACAGACCTTATTATGATTTAATATCCAGGGTTTTGTGCAAGATTTGGATTGCTGTCCAGCTGATCCTGAGGTATGGGATACAACACATGAAATGGCTGAGCAGGGAATCCTCGCTCTACAGCTCTGCTTATGTATTTATCGTGTCTTATTAAATCTTCACGGCGCAATATACCTTCTGTATATAATTCACGGGCGCGTTCTGCCAATATGAAATCATTCAATGCATCCATGGTGGCAAATTGATTAAGTGTTACAGGTGATGCTTTTGCACGATTTCTAACGCGATTAATTAAATCAATTGCTTCCTGGGTGGGACCGTTATTAACTTCATTGAGTGCTTCGGCACGGGCAAGTATGATATCTGCCAGTCTTATAACCGGTATGTCATTACCATGATTTACACCTTGTGCGTCAGGGTCAGGAGTGTATTTAAAGCTTCGTGCATTATTAAGAGGATTACCATTATTATCACGTACCAGCTGAACAGGTTCGGTTCGATTATCAGGAATATACTCGGTTAAAAATAGTTTTCGTCGCTCATCCTGCTCTTCAAAAGTTTCATAAAATGCCGTGTATGTTCTAAACTGAGCGGCAAAATTTACCCAATTTGGCTGCACTCGAAATCTTGGAGGAAAAGCATGGGGCATATATTGATTAACCTGATTGCTGCCCACTTTACATTCTGTTCTAAAAATATACTCTTTATTATTCTCGCCCTGAATAGAAAATAGGGTTGTATAGTCATTATAGAGCTCGTAATCCAGCTTTAAAACTTCGGCGGCGGCATCTGCTGCTTTTTGCCATTCGCGATTGCTTAAATAAAATTTAGTGAGTAATGCATATGCACTTCCTTTATTAGCACGACTGCTTAATGTACCAGGATCTAAAGTCGTGGCAGCAAATATCAAATCTGCTTCTACGTATGCCCTATAATCTGCCTCTGTAGGACGAGGCGTCTCTTTCCCTATAGTTTCAATCTCATCAATTGTTGCTCCTGCAGGAATCTCTATAATTGGAGTAGTACCAAAAAAGTTATGTAGAATATAATACGAATATGCTCTTAGAAAGCGCGCTTCAGCATTAATTTTCTCCACCACATCAGCATCAATACCCTGAAGACCTGAGGTTACCAAAAGCACATTATTAGCTCTGGCAATTGCAGCGTAAAACTTAGAATATGCTCCTGAAATAAATGGGATAGATGGATTGAGGTTAAACTCCTGAATAGGTTTTACCTGACTAGCAAAACCTCCATCGGTCTCAAAAGAAACATCTGTAGGAAACTCACTTAACGCGTAATAAATATTTCTCGCATCACCTCCTGAAATTTCTGTAGATGCATAAACCCCGGTCAAGAGAGCATCTACCCCTTCCTGATCCTGAAGAAAACTGTCAGGGTCGTATTGCGTGTAAACTTCTTCCTCTAAAAATTCTGAACAGGAAGTAAAGTTTAAAACACTCATTATAGCTAATGATGTTAATATTGATCGTTTCAAATATGTTTTCATAGTATACTTTTTTAAAATTTGATATCAAGGCCCAGTCTGTAAACGCGTGCCAAAGGATAAGCGTTATATGTTTTTGCTTCAAGGCTTCCTCCCTGAATGTTCGCTTCAGGATCATACCCTAAAAAGTCTGTCCATGTTGCAAGGTTATCACCAGCAACAAAAATATTTAAAGAGGATAGGAAGCTATCTTTCAATGGAAAATTATAAGATAGTGTTACGTTTTTTAAACGAACATAGGAAGCATCAACTACAGTCAAAGTATTGACTGCCTGAGCACCCCCATAAAGGGTGAAATTCTGTCCCGAAGGAATATTTGTGTTCGTATTCTCGGGAGTCCATCTGTTATAATAATATGTTGCCAGCGGATTACTGAAGTTATTTTGTGGATAAAGTGTTTCTGCAATATCTGATTGATACCTGTCTACACCTTCAACCCCATTAATAAAAGTACTCAGGGTAAAGTTTTTATAGGAAAAGGTATTGCGCATTCCGTAGGTATAATCTGGGAAAGGACTACCTATGATCACACGATCTTCGGCATTAATTGTACCGTCCCCATTTTGATCAACAAAACGTGGCATTCCCGGTTGAAAATTAGGTGCCGGAGTAGGTGAATTTGCTATATCATCACCTTCCTGAAAAAGACCATCAATAACATAACCGTAAAAAGAGCGTAAGGCGGCTCCTTCCTGAACAATCCAGAAAGCGCCCACATTATTTCCGGCATAGCCACCTATAATCTCCTGAGTGAAATCAGGCAAGCTTGTAACTTCGTTTTTTAAGTAAGAAAACGTAATATCAGTATTCCACTTAAATGCTCCGGTTAGGTTTTTGGTACTTAAACTGAAATCAACACCGGTATTAAGTACCTCGCCAATATTGGTTCTAACAGAACCAAATCCCACAACCGCCGGTAAGGGCTTGAAGAATAACTGGTCTTTAGTAACGCGATAAAAATAATCGATCGCACCTGTGATACGATTATTTATAAAGCCGTAATCTAAACCGACATTGAGTTCTGAAGTAGTCTCCCACCTTAAGTCTGAATTTGGTAATCTTGCAGGTACAACTCCTATCGCAATCTGATCGTTAAATACAGAGTTTCCGCCGGCTACTAATGTTTGTATGGTCTCAAAGTTATTGATACCCTGATTTCCTAATTCTCCATAACCTACTCTTAGTTTTAGTTCATCAACCCAATCAACAGAATTTAAGAAAGCCTCTTCTCCTAATCGCCAACCTAAAGATGCAGAGGGGAAGAAGGCATATTTATTTTCATCAGAGAAACGGGAAGACCCATCTAACCTAAATGAAGCTGTTAGTAAATATTTACCATCATAAGCATAAGTCATTCTACCCAGAAAACCATTAAGTTGATTGGCAGAGCGATCGCTACTCACGTTATCACCATTGTCGCCATCACCACTTTCTAACGCATTAGTACCCAAAACATCAGAAATAAACCCGCGACTGTTCGCTCCAAGTCCTCTCGAATCAAAACGCTCCCAGGTTGCTCCACCAAGGATTGAAAAATCGTGAACGTCGTTAAACGTGTTTTCATATTTTAAAAGACTTTCAACAAGCCAATGTGTTGATTCTCCAGCACTGATAGAAGCAACACCTCCCTGACCTAAGCCACCCATGGTAATACGGCTATTATAGGCATCCTGACGACTATTATTAGATTCAGCTCCCAGGCGTAATGTAGCTGTAAGATTATCAACAACTTCATAGTCTGTTGTCAAAGAAGTATAAAACCTGCGAATTACATTCTTATTACTTATACCGTTTGCAAGAGCCAAAGGATTGTCAGAAGTAGAAGAACCAATATTGTAATACCTGCCAGTTTCAGGATCAAGTCCTGCAGGAATAGTGGGATCTGCACGCTGCGCAGCCGAGAGTAACCCTCCATCTGCACCTGCACTAAGAATACTTCTTATTGTTTCTTCGGTATAGTTAACACCCAAAGAAAGCTTTAAGCGATCTAAAGGATTTGATTGAACATTGGTTCTTAAATTGTATTTTTTTGTGCCGGAATTGATGACGACACCATCCTGATCAAAATAGTTAATCCCAACATAATATTTGCTTCTTTCATCACCACCGGAAACAGAAATCTGGTGATTCTGAACAACAGCCTTTCTAAAAATTTCCTGTTGCCAATTTGTTCCTGCTCCAAAACCGGCTATATCTTCATCAGTGAATTCCGCTGGGCGATTGTCAAACTCAAGTCTTTGATTTACTAGTCGCGCATAATCCTGTGCGTTTAAAACCTCTACAATATTTGGAACATCCTGAATACCAGTGTAAGTACTGTAGCTTATTTGAGCGGTACCAGACTGACCCTTTTTTGTAGTGATAAGCACGACACCATTTGCCGCACGCGTACCATAAATGGATGCAGCAGACGCATCTTTTAATATTTCAACAGACTCTATATCACCGGGACTTAATGAATTAGGATCTACTCCGGGCAAACCATCTACTACATAAAGAACCCCATTAGAACTATTTATAGAACCTGCCCCCCGTATTCGCACCGTTTGACCAGCACCTGGAGCAGAACTCGTTTGAGTTACTGCTACTCCTGATGCAGTACCTTTTAGCAAATCTGCAGCACTTCGGTTTGCTCCCGGACTAAAATCTTCTGAACTCACACGGGATATTGCACCCGTAAGATCTCTTTTCTTTTGTGTACCATAACCCACAACTACAACTTCATCAAGTGAAGCAACATCGGTTTGCATATCGATATCGATTTCGCTTTGTGAGCTAACCCTCATTTCCTGTGTTTTAAATCCTACAAACGAAAACTCCAAAATTGCTCCATCAGCAACATTAAGGCTATAGTTACCGTCAAAATCTGTAACGGTACCGTTAGATGTGCCCTTCTCTACAACAGAAACTCCAGGTAACGCAGTGTTATCCTCTGCAGAGCGCACCGTCCCTGTAATAGTCTTTTGAACGGCTAATTCTACAGGACGCTCAAAAGTTCTAGCATATGTATTAATGGTACATAGACACATAAATAATAAGAATAAACCTGAACACCTATTTAAGCCAGGTTTAAAGTAATTAGTATAAATCATAATTTAAGTAGTTAGAAATTGCCAAAACATGACTCAACCTGGAAATGATTTTGAACAATGATTAAAATTTTGATATTAATTTTATGAATATTTTAATAAATGTATAAGGAAAGTATCTAAATCAAAATGGATGAATTCACGGAAAAACTAGACATTCTGACGTTATAAATGCGAGGTGAACTTATAAATGAGCTGACCTATATAGATTAAAAAAAGTCCCCAAAGTGGGGACGTAGAATTCAAAGGTTCATAAAACCTCATTATTCTTTTGTCAAACTGAACGAATTGACCGGCATATATCTGCTGGTGCCGGGTACATTGGAAGCGACTAGCCCTACAGCAACTTGAGTAGTTTCTGTTAAGGTGAAAGACATTGTATACGTGAAATTATTGGTCTGCCCTATACCATTAGCAACGCGTTCAAAAGCCAAAGTTTGAGCTGATGTTTCAATATCATCAACATCGGGCAATTCGGTTCCCAATGCCGCGAGAACATAAAGCTTATCGTTCAGATTCCAATTACCTGCCTGTGAAACAAAGGTATAGGTGTACGTACCGGATTCCAGGTTAAGGCGTTGAAATAGTTTAGCATTTACTAAATCGGGTACGCCTCCATATCCCGTTACGATATTCATTCTATTTGCAGATTGTTTATCAACATTACCATAGCTACCTTGGTAAATAAGTGCTGCGGCGTTGTGAACCCAGTTAGATGGAGTAGAATAACGTTGACCCGAATCATCTGAAATAGCAAATGGTGCACTTCGATTTTCAAGATAGGGTGCCTCGGTAAGTGGAAGAATCGGCACGATGGTATCATATGGTGTGTAAAAGTTGTCAATACTCGTACTGTCTGGCTTAAATCCTGAACGGTATCTGAAAAATTCTCCAGATTCAAAATTTCTCAAAACAAGATTGGTGGAGTCTACAGGTACAACGATAGAATTCATAATCCCATTGTTATCAGTATATTCTAACTCTGTAGTGAAAATACCTGAAGTTAAGTCAGACTCTACAAAATCTATTACTACTGAATCGCCGCGCAAGGCACTTTCAGCTATAGGTCTGTTTCGTAACGAACTACTATAACGATCCCCATATACTCTGCCCGTTTCAAATACCGGGATAGATGTATTCCCCTGATCGTCTAAGGTTCGTATTTCAAAATTGTAAATGTTTTCAGGTAAATTATCTATAATTTGGATTATAGTGTCATTTGTACGATTGGGATCAACCGGAAAAACAATGCTGTCTGTCCTATTTGCCCAATAGACCCTATATGAAGTGACTTTAGGGTCTGCGGATAGTAATGCTTTTAATTGAACACGATTACGTCCTGAAAAGACAGTTACTGAATCCATTTTACCAGTATAGAGTATTTCTCCACCCTCAGTAAACTTCAGATACTCATCTTCTTCTGCACAGGAGCATACCATAAGTATTGCTATTAAAACTCCTAAAACGCCTTTTATCTTATTATTCATTTTTATCATAATCTTTAACTTTTAAGCTATTCAATTTATCTGGGATCCCCGTAAACACGCATTTCTGCTATAGCTAGGCGACCAGTGCCACCCCAGTTTTCCAGGTTATTAATTCTCAAATACCTGTATTTAGGAGCCGTAATGGGTATGGCCCAATTGAAACCGTCCTGTGCAAATTCAACATCCTCATTATTCTGCTGCGTCAGTGGCAAGCCGGAGGGTTTAATAACCTCATAAGTTCCTAACTTATCCCAACTATCATAGCTACCATCAGGCGAAGGATTGTTTGAACCCCAAATTTCAAATTTGCGCATATTAAACTGCCAATAGTAAAATCTCGCGCTTTGTGGATGATCCCAGATTTTCACACGACTTATTTTAATGGCCTCACCAAGATCAATTGTAAACGAATGCGGCGCCGGAGCTGCAGCATCAGTTATATAAAGAGAAGGCCAGGCTATAAAATTACCATCAAACATTCTGGAAATTGGAAAGGGAAATTCAGTAGTAGGTGCATCTCCGGGAAGCGGATATCCCGAATACTGTCCTGCTGGTATCTCAACTTCATAAATCGGTTTAACAGTTTGAAATAAAGTGTCTGAAGTATTTAAAAAACGGTCTCTTACCGTAAATGCGAAATTATAATTAATTGTATCTAGCCCGCGCACGGTCCTAAAAATACTGTCTGTAGAAGTATAAATACTATTACCAGTAGTCTCCCAATCTCCTTCATTATTTTTTTCCATTAGTAAGATGGCCAATTGAGCCCGCTCCGGATTATCTGCCTGTATAAAAACCCCACCAAAATCAGGTCCAACTTCAAGACTTCTAAATACATCAAAAAGAGGCGACTCTTTAGGATTAATGGTTACCGTGATCGGTTCTGATTCTACTTCACTACGATTTACAGTATATAACTTAACCTCGTGCTCTCCAGGTTCAGCGTAACCTTCTATTAAGAGGCTCCTTTGGTAATACGAGGCCTTAACCTCCATCTCACGTCCTGTATCTAAAACGTAGGTAGCTTTTACATAAAGCAAGTTGGGATCATCGGGTAATTTATACTTAATTTCTGATTTACCGGCAAGATCAACTATCTGAATATCTGCCAGCTGGCCGGGAGCATTACTATCTGCAGTAAGCGGTTCATTTGCATTCTCATCACTAGAACAAGCTGAGAGAATCAACGCAAAGAAAACTAAAAGACAACTGTTATTAAGCATTACATTTTTCATAATTTCTTTTTTTTAATTTCTTTTTTATTACCAACCCGGGTTTTGAACCAGATTGGGGTTTTGCAATAGGGTATTTTCAGACAAAGGCCATAAATAATCACGTGGAGCAACAAAACGTTGCTGACTTAAAGTCCTAATTTGATAATACTCAGATTCCTCATCTCCTAAAAAATTCCAGCCCGTAATATCTGTGTTAAACTCTTCCACGGCTCTTTTCCATCTTCTTAAATCCCAAAAACGTTTGCCCTCAAAGGCAAATTCAATTAGGCGTTCTTGCTGAATGATATCGCGCATTCCTTGTTTAGAAGTATATTTTGAAGGGCTGGATGAATACGTTGTCCAGGAATCTGCTACCCCTTGCAATCCAGCACGTTCCCGTATACGGTCTACATAATCTAAAACGGTAGGGGTTGGGCCTTCCACTTCATTGAGTGCCTCAGCGTACATCAAATACAAATCTGATAATCGAAGTATTGGCCAGGCATAAGCTCTGTAAGGTGTACCAGTAGTATTTGTCATTCGCCAATCTACCAGTTTCTTAATATAATAACCGGTTACATTGTATAAAAGCCCCGCATTACTTCCACCATAATCATCATATTTCGCACGTACGACCCAGGTATTTTCATCTGATCTCGAGGGACTATCTTGTTTGTAAAAAGTACTTCCGTCAAATGCTAAACTGGCATAAAATCGAGGTTCTCTGTCAAAATTGAGACGCGCTGTGCGATACCCTTCAAGTATGTTATATTTGTCTTCATTTGTTGCCACTCTGAGCTCTGTATCATTGTTAAAGCTGAGCGTTTTATCCTCGTCAATGGGAACTCCATTTTTAGTATGGAATTCTTTTGCAATTTTAATAGGCGGCGATAGAATCTTTTGACATAAGGTGTGGGTATAATCTGTACTAACCGGAACCATGCAATAATATTGTAGAGTTGCTGTACGACTGTTTGGATTAGACCAGATAATTTCAGAATTCCAACGCTCTGTAAATGCCTGGCTATAACTTAATTTTGTTAATGTGGTATCTGATAAGTCAAACTGGTTTTGTTCAAACTCATAGAGTGACGCCCCTACACCTTCAGCTGCCTGAATGGCCTCTAGAGCCGCATCTGCGGCCAACTGCCATTTCTCAGGATCTGGTGTGGTATTGATTAGCTGTACACCTCTAGTATCTACAAAGCCGGCATAGTCTGGATTTCCATTATAAAGAGGACTGGCTGCAAGCAAAAGCACTTCGGCCTTTATACCCAGAGCTATAGGCTGGGTAATTCTACCCAATTCATTACCGGTATCCAGTATTTCTGCGGGTAAATCGGTAACACTTTCATCAAGCAGATTTACTATAAAATTAACAACCTCATCAACCGGTTCTCTATAAACATTAATTTCTTCTGTAGAAGCTTCAATGGGAATATTTTGATCAATTATAGGTATTGGACCATACATCCGCATCAAATAGTAATGGTAGTATGCCTTTAAAAATTTGGCTTCCGCAATCCATCTGCTACGCTCAAAATCTGGTAAATCCCGTACTTTAGACTCATCCTGAAGGTTTTCAATGAAAATATTACAATTGCGGATACCCTGATAAATAGCATAGTTATTACCAGGACCAGCACCCCAATTTGTACCGTCCCAAACGTTAAATTCAGGAGTGCCTACGTTCTGATTTCCTTTTGCGATTTCAAAGTTTCCAAGATCAGGTAGAATTAATTCATTTTTCCACATTTCATCTCCGGCAAGCATCCCAATATTGAATCTAATGTCTCCTTCCTGTGGAAGGTAAGAATAGCAAGTAAACAAATACTTTTCAGCTTCGTTTCGTAAGGTAAAAGCATTGTCTATAGTAGCCACATTATCTGGCACTACATCCAAATGTGATTCACAGGACTGTAAGAATACTGCTGCGGCAAATGTGATTATTAAGTATGATTTAAATATTGATGATTTCATAGAACGTTCTAAGTTTAAATACTATCTTTTTTTAAAGTCTCGCGGTTATACCTAGATTGTATACCGATTGTATGGGATAACCCAAGCCATTTGCCCCCTGTTCGGGATCCCAAAGATCAAATGCGCTCCAAACTGCAAGATTTATCCCGCTAGCATAAATTCTAAAACTTTTTAAGCCAAATTTTTTGGTAAACTTTTCAGGGGCATTATAGCCTAACTCGACATTTTTGAGTCTTATAAAATCCCCACTACGCATCCACCAGGTAGAGGGCTGGTTATTATTTACTTCCTGTTGTGTACTCAATCTGGGCCAGAAAGCATAAACATCTCTATTTTCTTCAGACCAATGACTATTTGCGATGGCTTTAAGCAAACCGCTTTCTGAACGGCCATTTATAAAAAACGGTTGAATGAGTGCAGGATTAATGAAGAATGAAGAACCTGCGGATCCCTGTACAAAAAAGCTGATATCAAAGGCTTTGTATCCAACCGTTCCTCCAAAACCATAAATTAACTCGGGTGTTTGTGGTTTACCAATAGGCACACGATCTGAATTGGTTATTTGTCCGTCACCATTAACATCGCGGTATTTTATATCTCCTCCCCTTACATCTCCAAACTGTGTGGGGGAATTTGCTACCTCTTCATCATCAACAAATAGACGCTCTGCAATAAGACCGTAACCTTGAGAAACATTATCTCCTTTACGTTGTAAAAAGGATAAATTATCCGGATAATCTATTTCTGCAAATTCTTTAATCTCACTAGTAGCAAAGGTAAAATTACCCCTTAGACTGGTCCACCAGTCGCTAGAAAATTGCTTATTGTATTCAATTGCGCCATCAATACCTCTACTTTGAACCTCTCCAAAATTTGTAGATGGAGTTACCTGAAGCCCAAGAGTAGGACTTACATCTGCTCGTTCCTGAAGAATATTGGTTCGGTTTTGAATAAAGGCATCAAAAATAAAGTCGACCGAATTGAAGAGTTCAAAATCTAATCCCAAGTTAATCTGCTCTGATCGCTCCCAGGTTATTCTACTGTTTGCATAACGGCTTATGGAAACTCCAGGTCTTGTAAAACCAAAATCTTCTCCAAATGTTGCTCCGTAGGTCGCATTGTTCAGATTAACATTTGACAGATAAAAAAAACGATCCTGAGTTCTGCCTATCTCATCATTACCTATAAAGCCGTAAGTAGCTCTCAACTTTAAATCTGTAACAATATTCTTATTTTTAAAGTTTTCAAAATAAGGCTCATTAGAAATACGATAGGCTACACCAAAAGAGGGGAAAAATCCGTAACGGTTTCCTTCTGAAAATTTTTCAGATCCATTATAACCAAAATTTAGTTCTGCAAGATAACGATCGTCATATCCATAGGTAAATCGTCCGGAAATACCGTGGTTTCGGGTGGGCAAAGAAGCCTGAACACTACCACTATTTCCGGTTTGATAGCTGCTTATTAAATTTAAAAGCAAACCTGAAACTGCGTGTTTTTCATTAAAGGTGCGATTATAATTTATAGCTGTTTCATTATAAATACGCGAGTCGAGGTTTTTACCTAATTCCTGGAAATCTAGAAACTCAGTACCCGTGGTACCTATAGATGCCGCACTACCATCATTTATGACAGAAAGAACGATTTCTCCAGTTTCTGGGTTTCTTCTTGAAGAATAATAAAAGGGATTGTATTGTCTTGCGGTACCGAAGTTAGAAAACCTTCTAATATAACCCATCGAGCGCGCGCTCAAACCTTCAGTAATAAAATCAAGCTTCTGCTTAATCTCAAATTGAGCTTGAATAGTTGAATTTTTAAATTCCTGATACCCCCTTACCATTTCCGCATAGGGGTTCAATGCAAGAACTCCACTACCCGGTCTCGTTTCGGCACCTCCAAAAAGCGGATGCGTAGTAAAGGGTCGTAATTCTGTAGGGTAGATATCCGGAAACAAAACCGGATTAGAATATAAGGCTAAATTAAAAATACGCTGCCCTCCATTTATAGGATTGCCCTGAGCGTCCTGTCCACCAACTGGACCTGTGTAATCATCAAACTGCCCATATACACGAATGGTAGCTTTAGTAGTTTTTGTCAGATCAATATCGATGTTACTTCGTATAGCGTAATTAAAAAGTTTAATATTATTGTTAAAATCATTTATCCCATTTACATTAAGCAAACCATTATCAATATTTAAAGTACCCGCAATGTAATATCTGGCACGCTCGCTACCCCCACTGGCACTTAAATTATATGCCTGATTCCAAGTGTAATCTTTAATAAGATCATCAATCCAATTATTATTAGGATACAGAAGTTGATTATCGCCTGCCGCTGTTCTATCTATTTTATTCTGAGAATAAGGTAACGGAGCTAGTGGATCTCTAGTTAATGTTGCTTCATTAGCCAACTCCATATACGTAATATTATCGGCAAGTTGAAAGTTATCTGTATTTGATGAAAAACGATTCTCTACTCTAAAATCAAACTGAACCTTACCCACTTTACCACTCTTAGTAGCTACGAGAATTACGCCATTTGCACCACGTGCACCATATATGGAAGCAGCCGCGGCATCTTTCAAAACAGAAAATGAAGCAATATCGTCTGGTTGTAACCGAGCTAAGTCTGTAGTATTAGATTCTATACCGTCAATAAGTATAAGCGGGTTACGCTTACCCTGACCAAAAGACCCTAAACCTCTTATAAAAAAATCTGAGTTATCTGCGCCGGGCTCACCAGATCGTTGATAACCTATCAGACCGGCAACGCGACCAGCCAGCACATTAGTCAAATTGCTCGTCGGGGTTTGCAATTCGCCCACCGGTACCGTTGCAATAGAACTTACAAGGCTTTCTTTTTTCTGGGAGCCTCCAAAACCGACTATTACCAACTCTTCTAAAGATTCTGTACTTGGTTCTAAAACTACATCGATTTCGGTTTCATCTCCAACTCGTATTTCTTGCGTGGTAAAACCCAAATAAGAAAACACTAAGACTGCATCTGGACCTGAAACTGTAAGCTGATAATTCCCATCAAAATCAGTATCAACACCATTTTGAGTACCTTTTTCTAATACAGATACTCCTGGTATAGGCCCATTAGAATCAGAAGATCTTACTGTTCCCCTTACAACCTGTTGATCATAAGTATTGTTGTTCTTAAGAATATTTTTTGCGGATGCTTCTAAAGAAATGAATGCAAAAAAAGAAACTATCGTAATTAACTGAAGTATTTTTCTAATCATTAAATTGAGATTTGTGTTTAGACTTCACTTTTAAATTATGTTTTAAAAGCTACTACAAAATCAAGCTGAACTATACATTCAGTTTGACGATTTAGAATTCTAAAACTCAAAACTAATGTTAAACATTTTAACAAAAAATGGATACTTCTCTTCTTATAATGGATAATTTTACGATTTTATCCCTAAGGCAGTCGGTTGGATTAAATAAATAGTTTCTAATATTAATAATTAACTGAAATCCAATGCTATAAACATATATCCAATTAATATGTGTAAAATTTACAGTAAAATATGATTTACTACATCGTTTTTGTAAATTAGCTATCATATTAAAATATGGATTATTCATCGAATAATTTATACGAAATAGTTTAACAGAATATATAAATTAGTAAACATTTTATCGACTGATTAAATTCATCATTTTGCGTTCTGCCACTGTGATTTATGTAAAATGTTTTGCTAATCATGATAAAAAAAAGTCTGTGCTAATTCCTCAATAACTATGAACCAGTTAAAGCATCAAAAAATAAGAGAAGGTTTTTTAGGGCAACGCATGATCACTATTCCTCCGAATATTAAAATGGAAATAGAAAAAAATGAATTGATTTCAGACTTTAATTTAACAGCCATAGGTTATTATCCACAGGCTGTATATCACGACAGACGCCGAAAGTTTGGAAGCGCAGAATACATTTTACTCTATTGCACAGAAGGCAGAGGTCGGGTTGAAATTGAGAATGAGGGTTATGATGTAAGCCCTAATACATTTATATTGGTTCCTCCACATATTGCACATCATTACAGCAGTTCAATTAATGAACCCTGGACCATTTACTGGGCACATTTTATAGGAAAAAAAGCTGAAGTCTTTTACAAAAAATTTCAGTTAAATAATAAACCTCAAATAAAAAATATACCCCGAAATGAAGATCGTTTAAAGGTATTTTTCAGAATTATGAGTCTTCTCGAAGTTGGTTTTGAAATTGAAAATGTTGAGCTGGCGAATATTGAATTATATCATCTTCTTGCTACAATGATCTATCAGGAGGATATTAATCCTGCTCAGGCTAAAGAAGATACAATTACTAAATCAATTGATTTTTTAAATAAAAATCTCAATAAGAACCTTAAAGTTGAGGAACTTGCAGCAGAACAAAACTTATCTGTTTCAAGATATTCTGAGTTGTTTAAAAAAAGAACAGGCTACTCTCCCATACATTATTTCAATAAATTGAAGATTCAGAAATCATGTCAATACCTGTACTTTACAGATATGACCATGAAAGAAATTTGTATTAAAATAGGTTTTGATGACCCCTATTATTATTCTAGAGCTTTTAAAAAAATGATGGGAATGCCACCTTCAAAATACAGGTCAGATTTTAAGCAAAAAAAACTAGATAATTAAAATGCATATTACCTCCAAGTCGGGAGCAATATGCATTTAAAGTCATTTTCAATATATCTCTTTTAAATTCTAATTCTTAATTATTTCTGCACTTAATGGTTCTAAGTTAGCGCTTCTGATTTGTGCAATATAAACTCCTGGCTTTTGCTGACTAAGGTCAATTTCAAAAGCATTCTCGCCGGCGTTTAACTTTATTTTTGACTCATATATTATAGTCCCTAACATATCATAAATTGTCAAACTACCTTTATTTGCGATCACAGAATTTACACTTACGGTTGCGAGATCTGATGTAGGGTTTGGATAAATTGATAATTGCTCGATTTCAACTGGGTCTTCAGTTGTACAACTTCCTATTAATGCTCCGTTTTCAACTAATGCTGGTACTGCGCTTTTTGCTACACAAAGTGTTTTACCCTTATAACATAGTAAAATTTTAGTCATACCAGAACTTTGAGTACATCTTACGTCCTCAACAGTCACCTCACTACTTTCGCTTATAGTACAACCCGCTTCGTCAGTAACCAAAACAGTATAAATAGTCGTTTCAGTTGGGCAAACTTCAATTGTCTTTGAAATTTCTCCAGTACTCCATAAATATGAATAATTACCTGAACCACCTGTGACTGATTGAACCTCAAGTGTAACGCATTGGCTTTCATACCCAAATTGCAATTCAGCATTTTCAGTGACCCGTATTTGCAAAGCCTCGGGCTCATTTATTTTTATATTTTCAGTAATGGTATACCCCGAGGCATCTGTAACTGCTACGGTATATTCACCAGCACTAAGATCTGTTGCCTGCTGCATTTTTTGCCCATTGCTCCACTCATACGTGTAAGGAGCAAATCCATCCATTACTTCAATCGAAGCAGATCCTGTAGCATCACCGTTGCAAACAACATCTGAGACCTCTATCAATTTTGTTTTTAATTTTAGACCTATTTCAATGTTTTTTGTTTGAACATTAAATTTATCATCTAAATAATAAACCGTGTATTGACCCAAATCATCGGACTCTATATCACTTATAAATGGAGCGCGACCTTCAAAATAATAGTCTTTTGGCCCGTGATAGCTCCAAGAGCCATAAAATTGAGTTTGACCCGTAGGCGTCTGAGCTTGCGGTCCTAAACGTACGGTATCACTTATGTCAACTCCTATTTTAGTCCCTACACTAAAGCTTCCACCATTAATGTTATAATATGAATTTATCCCGTTTTCCTCATAATCCTCAGAATTCATCATCAGTCTAAACTCAGCTGCCGACGCGAAACGCGTTCCGAAAATATCGCTACGTCCCACGAGTTTCATATACTTCGCATTCTTAACAGGAAAATACAACTCGCTCCAATAACTCATTCTTCCAGAAGCTACGGGTTTACCCCAGTTTTCACCATCCATACTTAAGTATAGTTGAAAATCACTAATTAGGTTAGGACTTCGATCTTGTCTGGGTACACACATAAACCCGGAAACATCGTAATTGTTGCCTAAATCAATAATCATCTCGTGAGGATAGGAATCTATACCGTTTGTATAATTAGTATTCCAAATGGTATTTACATTATTGTCAAAAACATTCGAGGAAGAAAAAGTTGTGTTATTCTGCTCGCTAGAAACTGTAATTACCCGCCAGTCATTGTTGGGAACGTACACATTATCATCATATGCGCTCCAGGTTCCTTTTTCCATGTCAATTTTAAGTTCAGGTACATACTTCAAACTCAAATTACCAAAACTAGCTTCAATAGGAAGAATTATATTTTTTGATTCACGAAGATCAGGATCTTTCCAGCGATCTCCCATATAAAAGTAAGAAGTTCCCTCGCTTCCGGTTACACTAAAAGCAGCTGTAGGCTGAGTATCATAAGTTATTCGATTACCAAAGTTCCGTAAAGAAGACCACTGCTTCATTATAGAAGTAGTGTATGCATATTGTCCTTCATTGGGATCCCAGCCTGTTTTATATGAATTTAAAAGATAGTAGTAACCATCCTTTTTGAAAAGTACAGGAGCTTCTTTACTCGTTCCTGCGAATAAAATATTTACATCACCCGTTAGGTCCATATAATCAGGCGTTAATTTGTAGATATTTAGGCTTCGGTTGTCTTTATTATTTGAAATGTAGTATGCCGTGTTATCGGTATCAACAAATAATGTACTGTCATTAGAATCATAGCCCAGAGGTTCAATTATCTTTTCAAATGCATAGTTACCATCGACCGTGGGGGAGCTAAAAATTGCTATTGCGCCATATGTGAGACTTCTGTTTTTCCATCCAGACCAAATAATAAAGCGATCTGTTGCCTCATTATAGACTAAGTTTGGTCTAACTGTTATACGCTGTTGACTTGCTATTTCCGGATTTGTAGTAGCGTCAATAACCTTATTTAAAAATGTCCAATTCACTAAATCTGTAGAGGAGTATAAATTGACCCCGATAGTGAAGAAATCATTTGAGTAATCCTGACCCAGCATATAATAGACCCCATCGTGCTGCAGAATACTTGCACCGTGGGCACTGATTCGATTCCCATCTGTATCAAACCAGGAAACTCCATTTCTTATAGATTCCTTTTGAGAAAAGCCTGAAACGCTAAAAGCAAAAGACAGAGCAATAAAAAGTAATTTTTTAAACATACGAGTGATTTTTTAAATACCCTTGAAATTAAATTCATCGTATTCCAAATAGCGGAAACTAAAAATCAATTTCAGTACGATATCGTTTGAGAAACTGTTGTGAAAAACTTAATCACGTAAATTTATCAGCTTAAAATCAGACTCTTGCTAGAGTAAACTACGGAAATACTGGAAAATTTTACATTTTAAACAATTAGCAATATCTATTAATTACTTCTTTAGCTTTTAGAAATTAAAAATTTGATAAATACTAAAAGATAGGGCTCTAATGACCTGTTTTGACAGGCTACTATATCTGCAGAGATTTTATCAGTTATTCTGGATATAGCATATGTAGATACATAAATGTTATAGACTTCTCTTCAATATAGCTATTGCTCATACCCTTGACATAGGTAAAGCGACACAAAGATGTTATTATCCCGTATACCATAGTATCTCTTAAGAACCATGATAGGGTTAAAACTCAAACTCTATCTCTGGGACAGCAAGTTGTGATTCTCCGAAAGAAGTTTTTAGTGTTTTTGGAGTATAACCATTGCGGGTATTTCCGGTCTTGGATTATTGGTTTTTATTGTTATCCAAATGCGCATCAAGCTTACCTTCAACTATTCCTGCCTCACCGCAGGCAGGTTCTCAGTACCGCGTTTCTACAGTTGCTTGAAAAAACCGTTGAGCTCATCGCCTGTCTTAAACTGTTTTACAAAATCAGAATTGATTAACTCCTCTTTCTTCATAATGGTGTAAACTCTGAATTTAAAAAAAATAGCGGGGTTTTGCTCCCGCTATTTTTAGTTACACACTTTATAAGATAGTGCTAAAATTACGAAGTTTATTGGTTAAGGTATTGTTTATTCACTATTTACAACCCTCTTCTCCTGAATCAACTTATCCAATTTACCCATATCCTTACTAAGCTTATCTTCCATAACCCTTGCGTAAATCTGAGTTGTAGATAGCTTCGTGTGTCCTAAAACTTTAGAAACGGTTTCTATAGGTACACCATTTGACAGCATAACCACCGTAGCGAAGGTGTGCCGGGCAGAGTGAAAGGTAATTTTCTTTCGAACTCCAATAGCCAGCATGATATCCTTCAAATACTTATTCATTTTCTGATTAGAGATCACAGGAAAGACCGCATTTGAATCCTCTAAAATATTATGTCCTCTATATTTCTTTAGAATCGTATTTGCGGAGTGCAACAAGGGTATTTTAACCGACTGCTGGGTTTTCTCCCGCTTAGTATAAATCCAATCTTTACCGTCCATTCCCTTGACCAGTTGATCTGTGGTGAGTTCCTTTAAATCGATATATGATAAACCGGAGTAGCAAGAAAACAAAAACAGGTCTTTCACCCGTTCGAGCGATGCACTTTTGAAAAAAGTCTCTTCCAGTTTTTGCAATTCGCGTTCCGTTAAAAACTGGCGGTCATTCTTCTCAAATTTAAAAGAATAACTGTGGAATGGATTTTTAACCAACCATTCCAGTTTAATAGCCAAGTTCAGAAGCTTTTTAAAGCGTTCTAAGTGCTTCATCGTTCCATTTGGCCCACAGGGCTTCTGCCCTTTTTTGGGTTTAACCTTACGCAGGAAATCTTCAAATTCAGTTATGAATTGATAATTGATTTGCTTTAAGTATATATTATCGGTCTTCTTTATTTCTTTTAAGAACCGGGAAAGGTATTCCGCTGTAGTATAATAGTTCTTAAGCGTACCCCATTTGAGCACCCCATGCATTTTGCTATTATGATATTCCAAGATATCTAAAAGCGTCATATGATCTTCATCAAAACCTAAATAATAAGCTTTGATTCGATCAGCTGTTATGAGTGAGTCTTTATCCAAAAGCTTTTTATGGGCATCCAGCAACTTGGAGTAAACCTGGTCTAAATAACTGTTTAAATTTCTTGCTTTTGCTGTGGTTCCCCGGACTCTTCCCTTGGAAGGGTCCCAATCATTCACTGAAGTTTTTCGTTTTAAGCTCATTTCTGAGCATTTTCCATCTACGGTTATCCGGGCGTAAATAGACAATTCCTGTTTGTTCCGGTTTAATTTTCTAGTGAAGAATAATACGGAAAAAGTAGTAAAATCAGGCATTTCGAGCGTCTTTTAATGAAACATTAGTTTTTCAAAGACGAGAGTCAAACCTTTCAAAATGTCCTTCTAAGATAGTGAATCGAGCTTAAAAATGTATTCACCGAATCATTCACTAAACTGCTTGATATCAAACCCTATCAATTGAAAGGGTATAAAATAAAAAAGCCTGTAAATCAATAGATTTACAGGCTTTTAGTTTCCACTTGTATGTGGTTCGTCGGGGTGGCAGGATGATTTAAAAACCCTCCAACTCCTTTAATTATATGGTCTCACGAGTTATTCTACTTTCTGAACTCACGATTAACTCACAAGTTTTGTAAGTTTATCTTTCTAAATCAATTTAAGAAAACTTACTGACTTTTCACTAAAATTTAAAATTATTCCCTTTACTAAGGCATTGGAGGATTTCCACAATTATAATTTTTGTATTTATTTGTAGTATTACAAATTGATATGAACGAAATGGCCTGGCCTGATTTTGAATCTAAACTTGAATTAAAATAATCTGCTACATTAATATTTACATTTTTCCAAGTACCCTGTAGAGTGATATTATCATCACAATTTACAATAAAACCCTTGCTGTTATTATTACTTGGCCTGAAATAAAGCCCGTCAATATTTATTGTCTTAGTTGCTGTTTGAGAATTATTATTTCTATTTAAACATTGTATTAGCGAAGCTCCATTTCTACCGACATCACCAGTTATTAACAAATTTTCTATGGTTAAAGTATTATTACCACTAGTTGGCCCATTGTATCCATATTGAATTGGCATAGCATTTTGGACCAGATTAATTTCACAATTTCTTACAATTGTAGGAGCATCGCTATAATCACAAATTATATCATCACCTGTTTCAAAATAACAATTCTCAACTAAATCTGCATTATGAACACCATCGCTATGATTTCCAAACCCCCCGCGGTCATCAATAAATCGAGAATTTTTAAGGGTCAACCTTGCTCCGGTAGCATAGTTAGCTCTACTGTGCCAACCTTTGGGATTTATACTGGTTAAATTGTCAATTATAAGATTGGTTCCATTACCACTGCTCAAAAATGCTGAGAATTCTCCGGCAGATACAGGTATCAATCCACCAGTGCCCGAATATGCTTGTAGGTTAGTCCCAAAAACTTTCGATGAGAATTTATTCTCTCCTTGGATAATTACATTAGTTCCTGTCGCCACATCGAATTGACCTTCAACACGAGTTTGCTTTTTAATAATTATTTTACTTACTGATGGAGGTACAAACCATCTAGTCTCCTGCCCCTGAGACCTATTTGGAAAATTAATTTTTCCACTAGATGTAAATGTGAGAATTCCGGTATTTGAATCAAAATTAGCGTTTCCTGTATAATTATTAATAAGTTGGTTGGGGCTCTGGGGAGTTAGAATGAGATTTGAAACCAAACTGTCATCAGAGGTTTCTTTTGAATATAAAGCAGTATCATCCTTATCACAGCTATAGAGAACAAGTAAGCAAAAAACAAGTGTGATTGATTTAAAATAATCCATAATCAAATATTTTGAGGTTAATATTATATTGAACAGGATCAAAATAAAATAGATTAAATCGAGTTTGTTTGCTCATCTTACCTAGACCCTTGTTGATTTGATTAAAATCAATAGAGGAATAATATGTTTAGACATATACAAAACAGCTAGTAATAAGCTTAATAGTATATATGAAAATAGTAAGTCTTATTATTAGTTAAACCAATTGAGGTAATTATAGCAGCCGCTTTCTAGTTAAAAGTTCCAGATAATTTAAAATCCGATATTTAATGTTTTAGAGTAAGGAAGTTTCCACTATCTTCCAAATCGAAGATTCTGGTGCGCTCTAAATTATTACCATTTGGCTGATGAAGAACCAATTTTAAATCTCCTTGGAAGGTCTTGAAAATCATTCCATGACCTCCGTTTTCATCAAAGATAAGTGGTTCTATCTGCTTCCAGGGTCCCTTTATGGAACCGGAAATAGAGGCAGCCTGTCCTAAAGCATAACCATTTTTACCAAAACTTGACCAAATCATCAGAAGCGTATTCTTTTTTGTCTTGTAAATAAAGCACCCGTCAGTAACATAACCTCCTATTGTTTGATCAGATTTACGCATAAATCGTTCAACCCAATTCGCATCTGTCGCTTTAAATAAGGTTTTAGGATTTCCTTTCGCAGAAGATAGGTCGTCTTTAAGTCGAACAAGTTCTACGGTTCCTGTTCCAATTTGGGCCCACTCATGGCAGAAAATCATATATGGAACATCATGCTCAACCCAAAATGTCCCATCAAGACTCATCCAATCTTTAGGTGTTGCACTTCTCTTTCCAAAAGATCTAAAAGGCCCGAATGGGCTTTTAGATTTTAATATTTGGGTCCATCGTCTTGGCTGCTTTTCCCCTTGTTTGGTATTATCTATTTTTTCATGAGAAGTAAGAGTCACAAACATATAATATTGACCTCGATAAAAATGAACTTCCGGAGCCCAAATCTGTAAATCTTCACGAGGGTAATCTTCGGCTGAAAATACTGTCTTAGGACCTTCCCAACTCGTTAGGTTTTTGCTAGTATAAACTTCAACTCCTTTTATACTATCATTATTAGATAAGCGGTTTCCGGTCTGTACGTAAAGATAGTAGGTACTTGAATTAGTATCCGGTAAAATAAATGGATCTCTAACCCGAATATTATTTAAGTTCTGTTGACTAAAACCAAACAAACTCATAAAAAAAAAGGCAAATAAGTTTAAAATCCTAAGTGACATCGTGCCCCTTTTTAGTGCTTACATCATTCACAAATTGTGAGGGAGTTTTACCATATTCTTTTTTGAATATTTTAGTGAAATAGGATTGACTTTGGATACCTACTCTATACATAGCTTCAGCAACTGTCACCTCCTCTGTAAGTAAAATTTCCGCTGCCTTTTTAACACGTATCTCTCGAATGAGCTCAACGGCTGTTTTATTGGTTGTAGCTTTAATTTTGTTGTAAATATTTGTTCTACTCATATTCAGTAATTCTGATAGGGAAGAAACATCAAAATTATTATCCTCTAAATTTTCAATTATAGTTTGGGTTAACTCTTGGACGAATTCATTTTCCTTTGATTTTTCAGTCATTGAATACGACTCTACAAACGTATCTTTAACAATACTTTCCTTTAGACTCAAACGGTTTGATAGAATATTTTGAACATTAATTTTAAGCACATCAATACTAAAAGGTTTTGATATATATAGATCAGCCTTAGCTTGTGCTGCTTCTAGCTGTTTTTCAATAGATAGGTTTGAGGTGAGTAAGATAAAAGGTATATTCTCATATTTCTTAGTTGTTTTTACCCATTTACAAAGTTCAATTCCGTCGGTTACTGGCATAACTATATCACTTATCACAACATTAATAATATTGTTTTCTATAATTTGTATAGCTTGCTTACCATTTTCAGCCTCAAAAACTGTAAAATCATCCTGAAGATTTTCCTTAATAAAGAACCTAAGCTCTTTATTATCTTCCACAACAAGTAAAGAACCTTTTCCATAAGAATTCCCAATATTGTGGATGAAATTTGGGGTGTCGTAAATAGGACTTAGCGATGATTTGGATAATTGTACCTGTGGCTCTTGTAATTCTTCAGCTTCTAAATGTTTAATGAAAGGAATACCAATATAAAAACAAGTTCCTACTTGCTCCGAGCTTTTTACAATTAGCTCCCCGTTTTGTAACATTACTAGACTTTTAACAAGCGAAAGACCAACTCCTGAACCTTGAGATTCTAATGAATCTATCTTGTCATTATGAAAAAAGCGGTCAAAAATATGATTCATTTCCTTTTCTGATATTCCCTTTCCAGTGTCATAAATTTTTAACCAAATCAACTCTGAATTTAAGTTGTTATACGATAAACGTGTAGCATTTTTAAGGTTTTTTTCTTGATCCAGATTTTTTAGAATGTGAATTCCCACTTCTCCCCCATCATCCGTAAACTTAAAAGCATTGCCTAGTATATTGTACGCTATTTTTTCAACTACTGTCCGGTCAAACCAAAAGTTCTCCAGGTTAATAGTTTCTTTAAATATCAACTTGATATTTCGCAAAGCGGCAAACTCTTCAAAGCTTTCATAGACATCCTTAAGTACCTTATTGAGATTTTCTTTTTTGAATTGTAACTTGTACGCTTTAGTCTCTATCTTCTGAAAATCCATTAATTCATTTATGAGACGTAGCATCCGCTTAGTATTTTTGAGCATATGACTATAATATCTGTCTCTTTTACGATTTCCTACATTGCCTTTCAGTAATTCTTCAAGCGGATTTATAATTAATGTTAGTGGTGTTCTAAATTCGTGAGAAATATTTGTAAAAAACTGAAGACGCATTTTATGGATTTTATCTTCCTGTTTTTTCTCCAAAATAGAAATGTCGTAAGCTCTTTTAAGCAAAATCCATCTTGAAGCTAGATATAGCATTAAAATACCAATTAAGACATAAAATACCTTCGCATACACTGAAAGCCAAAATGGTGGAGTAATGACCAATGATAAGTTTTTAGTCTTATTAGACCAGTAATTATCTGTGTTTGTAGCGTTTACTTTAAAACTATATTTTCCATAAGGAAGGTTTGCATAAGTTGCCTGTGGTGCGCTATTATTTATATATATCCAATCTTCGTCATATCCTTCAAGCTTATAACGAAATGTAGTATTCTTTGCATTGGCATAATTCAAACTACTGAAGTAAAAAGTAAAATTATTTTGGTCGCTTTGAAGTTTTAATTCATTGATATTGTTAATCTGTTGATCTAAAATATTGGTATCGTCTCCCGGTCTTATCAAATCATTATTTACAGCAATACCCGATAATACAATTGAAGCTTGAGTTGTATCTGTTTTTATTTCATTTGGAAGAAAATACGTGAGTCCGTGTGTTCCTCCAAAGTAAAGTTTTCCGCTTGCCCCGTGATGACTGGCTCCAATTTTAAAACTATTACCTTGTAGACCATCCTCAACAGTAAATGCAGATATATTTTTTGTTTTAATATCGTAACGCGTAATACCTCGACCTCCAACCCATAATACTTTATTATCATCTAAGATCAAGGATTCAACATCCTGACTAATTAAATTTGACTTATTGTTAATTCTCAAAGCTTTGTAACCTAAATCATTTTTTTGATTTAGGATGAGCTTATTAAGTCCCCCTCCTATCGTGCCGACATATAAAATACTATCGTTGAGCCGCTCTACTGGCCAAACATAATTAGATGATAGTGATGTACTATCTCCATTAGTTCCCTTGTAATGTATTATGGAATCAATTTCACCATTAAAATCTAAATAGATGTGATTCAATCCTTCTACTGTTGAGACCAATATTTCACGTCTTAGGGAATCGGTTTTAATTTCAGTAATTTCATTAGAAGTTAATCCAAAAGGTTCTCCTAATTGAGTCTTATAAATTTTATCGATATGTAAATTTTCGTCAGTTAGGGTAATTTTGTTTAGACCATTAAACCAAGATCCTGCCCAAATAGCTCCAAATTTATCCTCGGCAATTGAAAAAATTGTATTGTCAGATAATCGATGATGCTCAATTGGTGAAAGTGCATTTAAATGACGTGTTCTTCCTGATCGCGTATCTATAATACTTATTCCTTTTGTAGTACCCACCCATAATCTTTTTTTAGAATCATATAATAATGACCGTATACTATTACTTATAATTGAATTCGGATCATTTTTACTATGCTGAAAAGATTTAAAACTATTTTTATCAAAATCATAATATACTAACCCATCTCGTTCAGAACCCAACCAAATATTACCTTTTTCGTCCTCTGTAACAGCCCTGATGTAATTTGGAGCATAATTATTTTCTCTAGAAAATGGAATATTGGTTAATAAATTAAATCGCTTTTGATTAAGATTGATGAGATTGACCCCAGAACCAAAGAAAGTTATCCAAATATTGCCAGTGCCATCAGCGTAAAAGCTATTTATACGCTTTCCCGAAAGGCGGCTGCTCTCATTACCACGATCATCGGAATAAAAATTATAAGTTATTTTATTATTTTGTTTACTGACCAGTTCAATCAATCCATAATCAGTACCTATCCATACCTTCCCATTCTTAGAACTATAAATAGCACTAATATGAAAATTTTCATCTGAGTCAAGATCAAAGGCTCTACGCACTTCACGGTCAAAACCATCAATGGGATTGACTCTTATTTTACCATCGTCTAAGCTATAAAGATCAGCTTTTAATAGTGTGTTAGTTCCACCTAACCACATTTCAGTTTTTGAGTTGGTAAAAACAGTAGTAAAATCCTGAAAGATTTTTCCATCTAGATTTTGAACCTCAATTGGTTTGATCCTTATTTGTCTTCCCTGATCTTCAGTTTCAATTTTGAAAAGACCTCTTGGAGTAGTTAACCAAATATTACCTAGAAAGTCCTGTGATAGACTGTTTACGATACCGAGAAAATCTGGCACATTGATTTTCTTTTCGTTTAATACAATTCGATTTTGACTAAAATTAAATTTAAAAGCATAAACTTTTTTATCGATGATGACATAAACTAAATCCTTGACAATAAGAATATTTCCTACTTTAGTTCTTGTTATATCTTCTTCATTTATCAAATTCCAGCTAATATTTTCAAACTGCTCAGTACGCGTATTGAATGCAGCCAGACCTCCTTGAGTAGCGAGAATCAAATGTTCATTAATACGTGCTAAGTCGCTAATTCGATTAATATAAGCCTTAGATAAAGTATTTACGTTATTAGTGAAAAGACGCAAATTGTATCCGTCATACTTATTAAGACCTCCGTAAGTGCCTATCCATATAAAACCGTTTTCATCCTTAATTACAGAAGTTGCATCAGTATGTGCCAAACCTTCGTTCACTCCAATTTTCTTGAATTTAAATAGGTAATCCTGCCCCTGAACGGAATTAAGAAATAACCAAAAAACAGATAGAACAATGAGCTTTCTAGGCATGAAAAATAAATATGTGTAATTACAATTTAGTTAATCTAAATATTTTTCCACCGTGAGGAGCAATTTTAGCACTTAATACTTGATTTACATTTTCTAAATATTTCCCTTCCCATAAGTCTTTTACTTTAAAAGTACCTCTAAGAGATTCATCTTCGAGATTAAAAGAAATAGTTTCAGGTTGATCCGCCAGATTGAATAGAGCTATAAATCTATCTCCATTAGCTGGGTCAGTTGCAATCCAAATTGCTTCGTTATTATGTTTGATTACTTGACGATTGTCTACACTATGCTGATTTACATAAATGACATCTCTGTTCTTAAGAAATTTCATTGTGCTTTCGGGAGTTGAAAGCAGATCACCTCCCATCATAAGAGGTGACTTTGCTATACTCCATAAAGTCATCAAAGTATAATGTTCCGGTTCTGTAAAATTAGACATGCGCTCTTTACCGTGGGGTCTATCATTTAGTGATAATTTACCAATAGGTAACATATCACCATCTGGCCAATGACCCGGGCCTATAAATGGGGACCAAGCATTTAGTAAATCAAAATTGTGCTCTAAAGATTCCCAATTGTCCCAAAAATCTGCTGAAATTCGCCACATATTTGCATTTTCAATAAGGTGAGGCGCTCTTGAAACGGGTGCTTCGCCGCAAGAAAGGCTTAAAATCATTGGTCTTCCAGACTTCTCTATTGCTTTATGAATCATTTCAATCTCCTCATCGTGATAAGGAGGGAACATAGTATCATCTGCTTTTATGAAATCAACTCCCCACTCAGCATAAAGTTTAAAAAGTGAGTCATAATATTCCTGAGCCCCTTCTTTAGAACCGTCTACACCATACATATGATTGCACCAGTTACAAGTATCAAAAGGTTCTGCTATATCCTTAGCAGTCATATTTGTACCCATTATGGGAGTAGCCTGAAAAGCGGCAACGCGATGAATCCCACGCATAATATGAATTCCAAATTTCAATCCTTTATTGTGAACATAATCAGCTATAGGTTTGAATCCTTTGCCCCCTGCAGCAGAAGGAAAGCGCTCAACAGCAGGAATCAACCTTCCAAACTCATCCATATTAGTGTATTCCGGATATAATGGGCTACCATCATCATTATAACGAATATTAGGGTGACCTTTTCGCCTTGGTGTATCCCAGTTTCCGGGATTTGGGTGCCACCAGATATAGTCAATAACAGCATACTCCCATCCATACTCTTTAAGGTTTTCAGCCATATAATCAACGGTAGCCTTAAATTCTTCTTCGTTTATCCGACAATCGTATGCATCAAAGCTATTCCAACCCATAGGAGGCGTCGCTGCCAATTCAAATTCAGTATCTACAGATATATTTTTTTCTACAGATTTACTCGTATTTGCCGTCTGTGACGAAATTTCTGAATCTACACAAGATGTAAGTACGCCTAAGCAAAGAATTATTATAAATTTAATTTTATTCATTTTATGATAGATAAGTTATTATTCAAATCGGGTTTCTGCGTCTTGTTCTTGAGAAAACAATGAGAGTAATCTGTGTTCCTGATGAGCTACATTCATTAGTGAATCAAGTTCACTTACTTTATCAGGAAAATCGGCTTTAATGTTCTTTGATTCTGTTGGATCTGATACAATGTCATAGAGTTCTGAAACTACAGGAGTATCAGGATCTCTCACATTAAGCTTTACCAACTTATAATCCCCGACTCGTATAGCCTGGCGACCTCCGAGTTCATAAAATTCCCAATATAAATATTCGTGCTTTTGCTGATTTTTAGTATCTCCTAATAATAAAGGAGCAAATGAAATTCCGTCAATGTTAACTGGTTCAGGAATCCCAGTTAAATCTGCAAAAGTTGGGAGAAAATCCCAAGTAGCTACCGGCATATTAGTAGTTGACCCGGCTTTTATTTTTTGTGGCCATTTAACAATTAATGGCACTCTTATTCCTCCTTCATATAAATCTCTTTTAGCTCCGCGGTATATACTATTGCTATCGAAAAAATCTACACTGTGCCCCCCTTCATTATGCGGTCCATTATCACTTGCAAAAACTACGATCGTATTATTTGATAATCCAAGCTCTTTAAGCTTTGCTTCCACTTCTCCAACTTTTTGATCAATAAGATGTATCATCTGAGCGAAACCCTTCTCAGGTTCTGGCCAATCTTTGTCCTTATAAGAACCATAATTAGGCACTTCCATACCGTTTCCGGTGTAATAGCCTGCTTCATTATTAGCATGAGGCATATTAATAGCATAATAGAGAAAAAATGGATTTTTCTGATTTTTATCAATAAATGAAAGGGCATCTTCTTGAAATTTATCGAGTACATAGGTTTCTTTGATTTTTGCCACTCCGGTGCCTTCTTTCATATCATCAGGATATGGATAACTCTCATCGAGTTCATTTCCTTTTAGCATCTCCTTCTTACCATTACGATAAAGAAATTCAGGATAAAAGTTATGAGCGTGCCACATATTGACATATCCATAACTATGATCAAAACCATTTCTAGATGGGTCGTCTGGTTCGGGATGATTTCCTATACCCCATTTACCTATAATACCGCTGGTGTATCCCTTTTCTTTTAATAGTTCAGCAATCGTGGTTTCTTGATTTTCTAAAAGCTGACCCTCTGGACTATTACCTCGCACAGAAGTATGGCCTGTATGTTTACCTGTCATTAAAGCTGCACGCGAAGGAGCACATACTGTAGATCCCGCATAATGTTGTGTAAATAACATGCCTTCTTCAGCAAGCTTGTCAATGTTCGGAGTTTTTAACTCTTTCTGTCCATAAGAGCTTAAATCTCCAAAACCAAGATCATCTACATAAATTAAAACAATGTTTGGAGGTAACTCGTTTACCTCTTCTTTAGGATTCTCATTAGAATTTGAATTATTCTTACAAGCTAAATTGCTTAATAAAAACATCATTAATACAATTCTTAATTTGGGTATAGTTCTCATTTTTAGATTAGAAATTATTTTTTAATTATCAACCTCCTGTTCAATTGGACAAGAATAACTTAGAATATCTCAAATGTTTAAACATTTAATATTTGAAATCAAACTTATGTAGAGATATCGATTGCGATAAACTCATTTGCACACACATTTTGCTCATTTGTGCATACAAATGGATTTTTTTAAATAAAAAGACAATTAGATTTATTGGCTGATTGTAATATGCTTTGTAAACCGAGGATCAATTATGAAGTGTTTTTTTAAATCGGTTAGCTGCCTACCAGCGATTTCAATATTTTCAAATTGCATGTTGAAAACAGGATGTTGAGCATCGTGCCCGGCTATCAGATTTTTAATTACCGGTGTTCCATAGTACTTGAAATTTTTAAATTCAAAGTTTGATAGCGAACCTGATTTAGGATTCCACCTACCCCAGCGATTAGGACGCGTTACTAAATGGAAAATCCGCCATTTACTATTGTCAATTACAATATTTTCAAATTTAATATTGCTTATGTTAGCTTCCCCACCATGAACTGCACAAACAACAGCTAGATTTTCATTATCCCAATGATGCTCCACTCTTATAATTTCAATATCTCGTACTTCAATTCCTCCAAAATCACTGCTTCCATTCCAGCTAATCATAAACGGAGCGCCATTTTCTAATTGCCAAATCACACAATTCTTCACAAGTGTGTTGCTCTGATAAAGCTTTACGGCATCATCATTAACTTTAAAAAAACAATTCTCAACCACAGTGTGTTCTCCAGCAGAAATTCCATCGGTACTAAACCACCAGCCCATCATTTTAACGTTATCAAAAAAATGATTTTTACCCCTTAACGCTATCATATATCGCGGAGAGTGTATCATAGTAATGCCACTTACCTTGATATTTTCTGCATTTTGCATACTGATCATGTGCTGATGAGTTCGAGGCTGATAGACCTCTCCAGATAATATCCCGCGACCTTTGATTGTTATATCTTTTGCATTTTCTGCAAAGAACTGACCTATTACATAAGCTCCTCCAGCCAAATAAACAGTTTGATTACTCTTAATCTCAAAACGATCCCCTATTTCGTGTAATCCAGGTTTAAAATAAACAACATCAGGATCTGCAGGATCAGGAATATCCTTCTCAAGCGGGTTTGCAAAAAGAAGCAAAGGATAGTCTATAACGGTCCCCCTCTCAAATTCAATGGAATAATGCCCTGGTTTGTCTATAGTAAAACTTATCAAATTGCTATTTTCTTTCTTAACCTGAATGTTTGCGCTGCGGGGTAGAACCTGGACAAAATCAACTGTATCTTGTAAACGTTCTACTTGTACTGTTACAGACCCAGAAAATGAGAAGTTAGACCACGCTGTATTTTGCGAATTATTGGTATTATGTTGCGCTTTCATACAATAAGTAAAATCATTTATTTTATCCCCGTTCTGCAGAAGACTTACCTTGTAATGTTTTGAAGGATGGATGTAGGGGTTATTATCTATTATATTCTCTGTTGGAGTATAAGTTATTATCTGTGCTTGCAGCTGCATTAAACAACCTAATAAAATTAAATTCAATATTTTTTTCATGGAATGATAATCATTTGGTTAATCGCTTTAGGATTAAGCGGCTCAATTTTATGCTCTTCAACAATTACCGGTTCAATGCATAAATAGGGCTCACTATATTTTTCAGAACTATGATATGCTATAAAGAAACCCCCACTAATTCCTTCGAATAAGGTGTTACTGAAAATTACCTGGGTAGGAGGCGCGTAACCATTTGCTTCGGGATACCTATTTTTAACTTTAAGATCAGCTTCAGATTCAAGCCACTCATAAATAGGGTTTGATTGTTCCCAAACCCAAGGACCCATTGGGTGATTTGCAGTTAAATGATTAACTAAAACTCTATATCCTCCAAAAAATTGAGAAACCAATAAATGATACGTTTCACCTACCTTTGTAATATTTGGGGCATCTAAATATTTATAATTTTCCTTTAGATTAATTGGTCCCAAAATCTCCTTCGGGTCTTCTACTAGGGCAGCGGTCTCAAGATTTATGGGAGCCATATAAATTCTACCATCCATATCGTAGTAGAGAAATGTTTGATTATCAGGATCAGTTACTAGTCCGGCGTGGTTAGTTTCGACCAATGGCTTACTAGTATTTAAAACCCTATATGGTCCTTTAAGCTTATCTGCTACGGCAATCCCGAAACCCAATTTTCCATAGGGATTTATACTGTCATTTCGTCCATTAAAAGTTAAGTAATACCGATTTCTGATCCGGTGGATCTCTGGAGCACTGATTACATGCTTATACCAACTGGACGAGTCAAGCCTTTCCAAATCAAGCAAAATTGAAGAAACTGTCCATTCTTGAAAATTATTAGACTCATATAAACGCAAAGCTTTATTATTAAATCTGTAAGGATCTTTATAGGACGTTCCCAACAAAAAATAGGTGCTATCTTCAACCATTATATAGAAATCTTTCATTCCATATTTAGGAAGACCTTCGCGAATAGGGTTGTGCCATGAAAGTACGTTTTTCTCCTGAGCGAAGTTTGGGATACTTGCTAACAAATAACAGAGGATAAAAATTCTCGAGTACATACTATTTTTAAATAAAATTAGTTCAAATAGAAAATCACTCTACCTTCCATTTAAGTCCAATTTTTGTCCAAATGATTTAAACACCTCAAATAATTACTTTTTAATCATTTGGATCACGTAAGACAAGATTTTGAATAAATAGACAACTAAGGACAATGCTTAAAAACTAATTTTCGGTTCTATTAGTAGCTCCTTATGATTTTGAACAAAACTTTATTTTTTCTTTTAGGCCTTTGCTTATTAATGGGCAATAAGCCTGAAATACCTTCAATGGAAATCAGTATTAATCCCCCAAATATTTTGTGGATTTATGTTGAGGATCTAAATCCGGTTTTAAGTTGTTATGGTGCAAACAACAACCCCACACCTGCTATAGATTTTCTTGCTGAAAACGGTGTGCTTTTTGAAAACGCGTATACACCGGCGCCAGTATGTTCTGCAGCAAGATCAGCTATTATAACTTCAACCATGCCTACTACATTTGGTACACATAACCATCATTCTTCCCGCACTGTTGAAGATGCCATTTTCTTACCAAAAAATTTTTTAACTATTCCTGAGATTTTTAAAACTGCCGGGTATTATACTTTTAATCACGGGAAGGATGACTACAATTTTATATACAATCGAAAAGCTTTATATAATGATTCCGTGGCTTTGGATTATTGGTATACCTTTTCGGGTAAAGGCAACTGGATAGACTCTCTTAGCCAGGAACGTCCATTTTTTGGCCAAGTACAACTGACTGGTGGTAAATGGGGAATTACTCAACTCTATCCTAAATTAAAAGGTCAGATAAATCCAATAAATCGTGATGATATAGAAATTCCTCCTTACTATCCAGATATTCCAGAAGTACGTGAAGATATTGCACGTCATTATGATGCTGCAAGAATGACAGACCTTGAGGTGGCTAATATCATTCAAAAATTGAAAGACAAAAATCTGCTAAATAACACCTACATCTTCTTTTTTACCGATCATGGTTACAAGGGGATACGGCATAAACAATTTGTATATGACGGAGGCATTCAAATACCTCTTATTGTCAGCTATTTTGGTAAAGAAGATAAACTCCAAAAGAATAAGCGACGTAAGGATCTCGTAAGCGGTATTGATATAGGCACAACCTCTTTAGCTCTCGCCGGGCTTGAAATCCCGAAATCTATGGAAGGGTTCGACTTTTTTGCAAATGATTACCAGCGCGACTTTATTATCGCTACCCGGGATCGATGTGATTTCAGCATTGATCGCATTAGAGCTGTACGCACTAAAGAGTTTAAATACATTAAAAATTATATGCCCGAGCGGTCCTATACACAGCCTTCTTATCGAGATCAACGAACAGAATTTAAATCAATAAAAGCGGCTTATGATGCGGGCAACCTCAATGAGGTACAGGCAAAATACTGGAAGCCCACAAAACCCAAAGAAGAGTTGTTTGACCTTATAAACGATCCCTACGAGATAAATAATTTAGCCGAAAACGCGGCCTACAAAAACCAACTGAATACTATGCGTAATCATCTACAAAAATGGCAGGATACCTATGGTGATAAAGGCACAGAACCACAAAACCCCTATTCTTTATTAGATATGTATAAGCGCTGGGGCGAGCGTTGCGTTAACCCTGAATTTGATACAATTAAAACTATGCGAATCCCAAATACTCCGAGAAGAGATTTGACAAAAGGATAATTTATAAAAATAATGTCTGGATATCTAAAGACTTAAACATTTAATAATTGAATTATACTCTGTTAGTGATCATATTTTCTGTTTTTTGCCTATCGGCGAAAGCACAACGTGCGCAATACATTTCAGCGTATGAATATGAAGGATGTATCTTACTTGAAAACAAGAATACACGTGTCATTCTCAACCCAAATTTGGGTGGTAGTGTTCTAGAATATTCATTGCACGGGAAAAATATACTTTTCGAAAATCCTAAACACGATGGGAGAATCTGGAAAGGTGGTGAGGAACGTTTTGAAGTTCCGGGAGGTAGGATGGATGTTGGTCCAGAAAAAACAACGCCTTTTAGAGCGAGTTTCTTTAATAAATGGCAAGCAAAGATTACGGGGAAGCTTTCCGCTACTATGACTAGCCCTATAGATACGGTTCTTGGGCTAAAGCTAATTAGGGAATTCATATTAGACTCAGAATCATCAAGATTAACATGCACGCAAACGATTGAAAATACAGGTAATATACCCCAAGCCTATGCTCATTGGAGCCGTACCCTGGCAAAAGGAGGAGGAATATGTCTCATTCCTATTGCACAAAACAAACGCCTCCCGCAGGGTTATGCTCTTTATCGTGACCAACAAACAATCGATTTTAATCCAGTACCGGAAAAGAATATTCGTAAAAGAAATGGAATTCTTGAAATCCTTGGCCCTACTAGTGTACCAAAATTTGCCATAGAAAGTGATGCGGGTTGGATTGCCTACATACATCAAAACGATTTACTTTTCATAAAAACCTTTCCGGTATATCCCGATAAGTTGTATGGGGATATGCTTTCAAACCAGGTTTCGATATGGTATTATAAAAATGAAAAATGCGAGATAGAACCACTTGGTCCTCTGGAGGTTATAAAGCCCGGTCAACGTATTTCTTTTACAGAGACCTGGGATCTTCTGGCTTATGAGTTTCCGAAAAATAAATTAACTCCACTCAATCAAATCAATGGTTTAATAAATTATTTAAAGTAAATAGCATGAACACTATTAGATTTAATTTTCTATTACTTTTTCTGTTTTCTCTTTCAGGTCTGGCCCAAAAGAAAAACAGCAACACCACACCCTACCCTTATAACAACCCGGTTATTCAACATATGTATACGGCAGATGCCGCTCCGCATGTGATGCCAGATGGTAAGGTATGGATGGTCACTAGTGTGGATCACGAGAATGGTGGTGGTTACTCTACAATGCATAAATACCATACCTTTTCTTCCCCCGATATGGTAAACTGGACAGACCATGGTGAAGTTCTAAATATATACGACGTTATTGGGGCAAATGAAGAACCAGAAGGTGAGGATTGGGCTCTGTGGGCTCCAGATATGATTTATTACAACAATAAATACTACCTCTACTTCCCGGTAAGAATTGTTTTGGGGGAAGATGGTGGTGAAGGTAACCGTGAAGTCATTAGTTATACCGCGGTGGCAGTAAGCGATGCACCGGATAAGCATTTTAAAATCATTAGCAAAAAGATTGAAGGAACACGAGGTATTGATCCTGCAGTATTTATTGATGACGATGGAGAGCGCTATTTGTATTACGGACAACATTTCGGAGCAAAATTGAAAGAAAATATGATAGAGCTTGATGGTGAGCCTGTAAAAATGGAAGTTGATGATAACCGCTTTATGGAAGCCATCTGGATGAACAAAAAAGCTGGGAAATACTGGATTTCTTATCATTCTCACTACGGTAAACCGGTAAATCCCGAAAATCCAGATGATATCAATCGTGACAAGTCAAGACTGGATTATGGAATTAGTGACAGCCCTTTAGGACCATTTGAGTACAAAGGACCACTGAATTTTGAACTAGGTGTAAATGTCCAAAATGGACCTAAACTTCCCAATTATGAATATGTGCCTTGGAGGCTATATCAAAGTAACCATGGTGGAATTGTAGAATTTCACGGTACGGAATATTTATTTTATCATACTTCAGCTCTTTCATCGTGGAGACAGGATAGTTTTAAAGGACCCGGTACGTGGACACAACGTTCCGTTTGTATTGATAAAATAGAATATAGCGATGGAGAAACTATTAGACCGGTACAGCAAACTCTCAAAGGAGTGGATGAAGTAGTGGTAGATCAGCCTTACGAAATAGTCTTACCCATTGCAAAGATTAAAAAGAAAAGCAATACTCTTACCTTTAAAAATGTTGATTTGGGAACAGGCTACTACTACGCCTCTCTGGAAGCTGACAATTTTCCAAAAGGTTCCAAAATTTCTATATATAAAGATTCAGCCTCAGGTCCATTGTTGGGGACTTTGGTAAGTACGGGAACTAAAATTACTGAAACCTTTCTTCGCGATGCTAATGGATTTCAGAATATTATCCTGGTATTTGATGAATCTGCATCTCAGGCATCATTAAACAGCTTCAGATTTTTTGCTGGCGCACCTATTCATTAATTTTTTAAAATACAATTAGACTTATGACATTACAAAAAAAAATATGCGTTCTACTCCTTTTGGCAGTTTTAGGTGTTAATGCCCAGAATAACAACCTCCTAAAGGCTCCTACTCCACCCCTAGGCTGGAATAGCTACAACAGTTATGGTGCTGCAGTTACAGAAGAGGAGATTAAGGCTAATGCTGATTATATGGCAGAAAACATGAAAGATCTGGGTTGGGAATATGTGGTAGTAGATTATTGTTGGTTTTATCCTCATCCACCGGGAAGTATTCAGGCTAATCCTCCGCAGTTTCGCCTCCCTGAAGACGGAGCTCCGGTACCCTGGATACCGATGGATGAATACAGCAGATTATTACCTGATCCCAGAAAATTTCCTTCATCGGAGAACGGAAAAGGATTTAAACCCCTTGCCGATTATGTACACAGTAAAGGTCTGAAATTTGGAATACACGTAATGCGTGGAATCCCCAGACAAGCGCAATGGGCAAAAAGCTCTATTAAAGATGCTCCCGAAGTTAATGCAGCTCAGCTTGCTGATACCACATCAGTATCCCCGTGGCTGAATACAATGTATGGTGTAGACATGACTAAAAAAGGTGCTCAAGAATATTACAATTCACTGGTTGAACTTTATGAATCTTGGGGAGTGGATTATATTAAAATAGATGATATAGATCTTAATGATAACTACCCCTATCGCAAAGAGGAAGTTGAAGCAATGCGTAAGGCCCTGGACCATCATAAAAGTGATATAGTTTTAAGTTTGTCCCTAAATATGAAGTTTGAAAATAGGGAACACGTAAAGGAAAATGCGGAATTATGGAGAATTTCTAAAGACTTTTGGGATGAATGGGATAGTCTTAAAGAACAGTTTGAACTAATCGACAAATGGAATTCTATCTCCGGACCAGACAGCTGGCCTGATGCCGATATGCTTCAAATTGGAAAAATATCAAAACGTGGGCCTAAGGGTCCTGAGCGATTCAGCAACTTTACAGAAGATGAGATGTTGACTCACATTAGTCTCTGGAGCATTTCTAAATCTCCACTTATGATGGGGGGTAACATGCCTGAAAATACTCCCTTTGTCAAAAAACTTCTCACAACACCGGAAGTCATCCGTATGAATCAGTATGGAACTGAACAAAAACAATTATGGCGTAAAGAGAATAAAGCGGCCTGGATGAGTACAGATCCGGATAGTGGAGAAAAATATATTGCACTTTTTAATTTAAGCGATAGCCCATCTACGATACGCGTAGATGCTAAAGAGTTAGGGTTCTCAAAAATTACCGATGCTCAGGATATCTGGAAAGACAAAAAATATAAAACGAGCAGCAAACTCGTCTCAGGCTTGGTAAATCCTCATGGTGTTTTACTTTTAAAAGTAGAAGGAAAATAAACTAACTTGGGGTATTAAACCCTTTGACGATACCAATAAAACGGAGAAGTTCATTAGCTTGCTTAAGCATTAAATGACTAAAACACCTAAAAGTTTTTCTCTTAGGTGTTTTTTTTTGTAGGCACTTAATTACCCGTCTTATCGTTCGCTTTCAGCTTCAAATTCCTGTAAAAGATCTCTGCACCTTCTGCCTGAAGCAAAATACGCCCCTTCGACAAGGGGTTCCAAGAACCTATACTTTCATCGTAGAACATGATATTCAGTGCTGCATTGACTGCTTTTCCGTTGAGATAATAGTAAGCATTATTACCCCGCACGACAATTTTTAAAATATTCCAACCTGAAGGATTTTCCCAATCGTAAGACCGGTGAAAACGGTCAAAACGCCTTTGAATAGTGCCTCGGGTAAGGGTATCGCCATTTACATCATAATTTCGTATAACTGGACTTACCGTTGAAGTCACCTGTGTACCTATTGCCCAAATATCACCAGTATCGCCTTCCTGAATCTGACATTCCACACCACTGGGCCAGATCACGTCAGAGCCAAAAACGTGGTACAGCACCCCAGCATCCCTCACAAATTCATCCCGTGGTTTAAACTTTTTTTTACCCCATTTATATTCTAGTGTTAAGACATAGTCTCTATAAATGGAATCTGTTATAAGTCCTGCAAAAGTTTGCTCACTCCCGTTTTCCTGATCGGGATAGACGTGTATCACACCATTCTCAATTGCAAAAATACTTTCTGGTGCTGCTGTAAAACTACTATCCCGGGCAGAAAAATGCCAGCCGTCGAGATTTTTACCGTTGAAAAGGTACTCCGGGTTAATAACAGTACCTTCCGACTCTTTTGTTTTTTGATCTGTTGAAACAGCAACCGAGTTTTTATTGCTTTCAGTGCAGCCTAAAAGCCCCAATACAAATACAAAGAGTACTACTTTCATGGATCACTTTTCTTAAGTTATTTTAGTGTCCGATATTCAAACCAGTCAAACATCGCTTCATTTTTAGACGACCTGCCATTGCTACTGGCATACATGCCAACATAGGCGCCAGTGAAACCTCCGGCAACATTTGAGGTGATGACACCAGCATCTTGATCACCGCCCAACTGTTCCAAATGTTCTTGGCTTTCGCCGAAATAAAACCGTAGTCTCATCCCATCATTCACCATACTAAGGATCACTTCATCTTCTATATATTTCGCAGAGGCAATAGTCTCCGTACTTAGTGTTTTCCTGTCTTCATTGTAAACTTTTATCAAGCTTACGGAATCCTTTCCTTTGAGCAACTGATAATTGTAGTTGGTGTTTTGCAACACTATTATCCCTGCCTTTTCATAATTTTTACGGGTTATAAAATTAAGTTTTAGGGTTGCTTCGCTCCTTAAATATTGCAGCCGTCGGGCAATAAGGGAAGGGTTGTTCTTTTCGGTAACCACTTCCGGGCGGAGTTTTATACTAAGTTTTCCATTTTTTAGGCCATACCACTGGGTTTGCGGTGTTAGCAGAAAATTCCAGCCGAGATCAAGAGTATCTCCTTCAAAGTCAAAACGCGTTATTTTCTTGAATGGCGTCCAGGCCAAATCAGGGCGTTTGTCCGTCATTAGGACCTGGCCTTTGCCGGGATTAAAAATAGGCGTGCTGCCCTGCCACTCCACAGGAGTAAGAAAAGTTTCCCGCCCCAGATAATACTTACCTTCCTCAGGCCTACAGCCAAGAACTACTGCCCACCAATCACCATTTTGGGTTTCTACCAGATCAGCGTGCCCCAGGGTGGTAATCGCGGCATCATCCCCCAGATGGCGGTGTGTTAAGACGGGATTTACCTGAGTGGGTTCGTAAGGTCCCAACAACTTTTGCGAAGTAAATGTGGTCACAGCGTGATTACTCCAAGTACCACCTTCCGAAATCATTAATACATAGGTTTGTCCTTTTTTGTAGAGGTGTGGACCTTCGGCAAACTTGGCATTAGTTGCATGGCCTGAAGTAAGTACAATGGGTTCTGTTAGTATTTTTCCCGTTTTCAGGTCAATCTCACTGATGTAGATTTTATCCTGTGAGGGCCACTCCCTACCACCTTCGAGCTCGTGGGTTGAGCCGATGTAATAGCTTTTCCCGTCATCATCCCAAAAAATAGTAGGGTCAATACCATAAGACCTGTCTACCCAGATGGGGTCGCTCCAAGGACCGGTAGGATCTTTGGCCGTAACATAAAAATTATCCCCACAATCGCAAGCGTTGATGCACTGTTTACAAGTAACCGCTACATAGAACAAACCTTCGTGAAACCTTATGGTGGGAGCCCATACCCCACCCCCGTTGCCCGGGGTTTTCATATTGAGCTGTTCAGGCCTGCTGAGTACATTGCCTATCTGTTTCCAGTTTACAAGATCCTTACTGTGAAAAATGGGAATCCCTGGAAACCAGTTAAATGAAGAGTTTACCAAATAGTAATCGTCCCCCACACGGGTTATCGATGGGTCCGGATGAAAACCGGGAATAATAGGGTTCTGAAAGTTTTCAGGTATATGAGATTGAGAATATAGTCCCCCCAAAATAAACAACGAAACCATAAGAATTAAAATTCTCTTTTTCATGTGTATCCTATTCTTCTTTAGTTTTGCCAGGTGACTTTTGAAAACTCTAAGCCTCCTCATAGCACTTAATTTCCAGTTATGCGCTCAACACACCGAGTCAATGATTTAACAGCATTAGACAAATTACCCGATACATAAATATAAGTGAAACTTATAGCAACATATTGGGACAAGCTTTTGAAAAACGTCATTTACCTGGTAAGATTAATTTTCTTTTTTTGGAAGATAAGTCGTTAGATTAGCCTCTTTTACTCTATTCTTGTCCAGTTTTTCAACTTTACGATCGTAAGTATATAAGCCATTCATTTCATTTTCCACATCAGTCCATTGAGTATAAACCGAAGCACTTAGTCCTTCTTTTTGAAAATCATCGGTTATCATTCTGATAAACTTGAGGTATTCCTCTGTGGCTGCTTCTTTAGTATCATAATTATTATGCACCCAAGGCCCATCAAGATCCCAGACGTGGCCATCCACATTATAGCCAATCGCGCCATACTCACCATTTACCACTGCTCGTTTATTTGAGGCAAAGGGCACTGAAGGCGGACGGTAACTGTGATTATCTTTTATATGCCCCACCTCATAATCAATATCAGGTTTTCCTGCATCAATTCCGCTATTGCCTATTACTAAACGTGAGGGATCCATTTTAATAACATTATTGGTAATTCGTTCTACATCATATAATCCCCAGTGTTCATTAAAAACAACCCAAGTAATTATTGAAGGATGTGAAGCAAAACCCTGAACCATACTGCTGAGTTCAGCTTCAAATTGAATTTTTTCATATTCTGTGCGCTCACCAAACGTGCTGGGCATATCTTGCCAAACTAACAATCCTTCCCTGTCGCAGTGATAATACCATCGCTGTGGTTCTATTTTAATATGCTTGCGCACCATATTAAAGCCCCAATCCTTAATATTTTTTACATCCCAGACGAGCGCTTCGTCTGTAGGAGCCGTATAGATTCCATCAGGCCAATAGCCTTGATCTAAAGGCCCCATTTGAAACAAAAACTTGTCGTTGAGAAAAATCTTTTTGAGGTTGCCTACCTTTTCAATAGAAATCTTTCGCATCCCGGTATAACTTTTTACCTCGTCATAAGTGGTTGTGCTATCTTGTAATGTGACCACAACATCATATAAAAAGGGGTCGTTTGGTGACCAGAGTTTAGGATTGCTTACAGGTATGCGGAAGGGAATATTTGCACTTCCTCTTCCCTCTCCAACCACAAAGGAACCATCCATCACCTTTACAAATATTTTTGATTGCGCTTTAGCGGAAGCATTTACCAAAACCTCAACCTCTGAATCATCAACAAACGGAAGGATTTTTAAATAATCAATATGTTGTGCAGGCACCGGTTCTAGCCACACCGTTTGCCAAATTCCGGAAGATGCAGAGTAAGCAAAACGCTGCGGATTATTAAAACGGTCTTCATTTTGTTTACCATAAGCAATGCCCTTTGTATTTGTGGGATCATTAACCCATATTGTAAGGCTGTTTGTTCCTACTTTGAGATACTGGGTAATGTTAAATGAATAAGGATCATAGCCACCCTTGTGTCCCCCTACAAATTTATCATTGACAAACACCCGGGCTTCAAAATCAACTGCACCAAAATTGAGATTTATCTCGTATCCATCCCAATCCCTAGGGATGTTAAAATCACGTTTATACCAAGCAGTTTTAGATTCTAGTTGTCGCTGAATACCGCTCAAATAGGATTCCCAAGGAAACGGAACCGTAATTTCTTCATTCAAACTTACAGGAAGTGCATCCCCAGGTTTAGCTTCACCAAATTGCCATTGACCATTTAGATTTTTCCAGCGCTCACGTACCATCGTGGGTCGTGGATACTCCGGAAGGGGATTGTATTTGTCCAAATCTGCGGCCCAGGGTGTAACCAAGGGTTTTTCAGCTTTTAAGTGAGTACTTTGTACGTTCTTTTGTTGAGCAAAGCCAGAAATGAAAATAAAAATTGAAATATAAAGAATACTCGCCTTCATAAATGTTTGTTTTAATGGAAATTTCTCTTTGCGATAAATTCTGAAAGTTTTAGATCAAGAAATACAATCTATTAGTTGTGTTTCTGATAGTTCCCTTCAGCCACAGCTAGTGAAAACATAAATCAAGTTATGGATGGCTTGAAAGCAGATTTACAGACACTATAACAACTTCCTTATAAAATTCTGAGCATTGAGCCTTATGCGCGGGTAAAAACACAAATATGCCAATTAAAAATTATGCAAATTTCAATCTAAAGTTCAATGTTGCCCCTCCTTTAGGAAATCTTCTATTGGTATAAATTTTTTGAATTCTTTAATTTTAATGTTTCGATAGTAAATCTCCGCTGTTTCTGCTTGCAATCCTATTTCACCTTCACTCAAATCCATATTGGTGAGCACATTAACGACTTGACCATTAAGTTTAAAAATTGCATACTCATCTGCCATTACAATAAGTTCGCATTGATTCCATTTTCCATTAAGGGCGTTAAAATCAATTCCTGACCGAGCCCGGTGCTCGCCCCCACGGCGTTTTTGAACCCTTCCTCCTTCAGCTAGTGGTAAATAGGTATTCTCATCTGATGCTACCCAGTCAAAACCTGCCCCTGAATTCCATATATCGCCAGTATGATTGAGTTTTTGAGTGTGATCATACCGCACCTGATATTCTATTCCCTTAGGCCAAATCTTAACGTCATAAACGTGAAAGTACAGACCGGCATCATATTGAAACTGGTCAAAATTGTTGAATCGTTTCTCCCCCCATTTATATTCAAACCTAAAGATATACCTGCTGTATTTTTTGGGTGTGAAGAACATACAATGAGTGCCGCTTCGGTTTTCCTTATAACCATATTCGTCTGGGAAATCTTTAAAAACATGCAGTTCTCCATTTTCACCGGCAGTAAAGACACGTTCTGCAAGACCTTCTTCATTATCCCTGCATAAAAGGTTCCAGTTGCTCATATCTATACCGTTGTATAAAGACAGGAAACCTTCTTCAGAATTAATGACAGTTTCTGGACTTTTCTCAATAATAGCATCCCCTCTGAAAAATCTTTCGCTACAAGCAAAGACAGTTGAAAACACCGTTAAACTAATGAGCAAACTTTTTAAAGTAATCATAGACTATTATTTTTTAGTAATTACAACAGTCCAATCTTTTTGCTTCTTGTCAGGCGAAGTACCAAGTTTATGCATTCCCCCCCCTATTAGTTCAGTAATTTCTGTTTTCAATAACTTACCCCCAGTTTTTGGATTAAACCATTTCACATCAAATTTACCATTAATGCCGTTGAGATCCAGACTGGCTGTTTCCAAACTATTTATGTAGATAACATAAATTTCACCAGGCTTTGCAAAGCAATAAACTGTATTTTCATTATTGGAGTTGTTCACCAATTCATTGTGGTTTTCCATTTCCCAGTACGGAACACTGTTTTTAAAAAAATTCATTGCAATCACTGCCTGATCCCAAAACAAATCGCGGGAGCGGTGATCTTGTGCAGTTATGTCAGAATGGGAGTGCTTGTAACCATAATACCACTCTGTACCCCAGCCACCTGCCATAAAAGTGCCCCATAAGCCGTTACGCCTGGCGTCATAGTGGTCTTTGTCCTCCTCATCGGGCAATAAAGAATGCTGTGCATCGCCTGGTTCATCTACGGCAACAGCCCATGGTTTGCCCGATTCAGCAGATGCTTTGAGCCAATGCAGGACTTCGCCATGCACCATGCTAAAATCAGCCTTGTGGGTTTGTATCGATGGACCGGTAAGTTTACAGTCTGGTCCTAAAAGATCTTCAAACGAATTCCCATTGTGTATGACTATGGGGTGGTGATAGGGATCGTGATCGAAAAAATACTGCGCCATACTTTTACGCTGCATTGTAAACTGCGGTGGTGTCTTATGATTCTTGACCCAGTCACCATTCTCTTCACCTAGATTCCAGTTCAATGCTAAGTGGTGACCAAATCGCGCAATTAATTCCCGGTAGTACAGCTTAGAATAAGCCCCTACCCCCCCATTATCAAGAAGGCCTTGATTTTCCATTTCCAAGGTTTTAAAATGTAGGAACATGCCTAACTTATCAGCGTGTTCAAATAGGATTTCCCACTGATCCAATTTAGAAACATCCATGCGGTCATAGGTATCATAATCTATATAAGGAAATACATTTTGATCATCTCCTTTGATATTATTTGTGAGGAAAGAAAAAACATTCAGCCCCTTTTTTGCTAAATAATTAATAACCCCAATAATTGCTTTCCCTTTACCGTTTTGCCAGCTTGGATCACCTTCACCCCAATCTTTTAAATGTGGTTCCCAAGTCTTTACCAGTTCATCCTTGTGCCCATCATTGTGAAAAGTTCCATCAAAATCAACATATGCCAGGAAATTTTCAGGAGCGTCCGGTCCTACTTTTAGAAAATATTCTCCTGTTTCGGCAAACTGATAATAACGCTTACCAACATAATTTAACCGTCCTTTACTACGAAAGTCTCTTCCTGTTTTATCACTGGTGGCAATAGTAATTGACCCAGAGTTACCATCCATATATCCTCCGCTCTCACCGGGATCCTCACGGTCACTAACTGCTACCCAATTACCTTTTCTAAAGTCTACCTTGTACTGCCACTCTCCTATTTGATCTGGTGCAAAATGTACTTTCCACTTATCTCCAGCTGTTGCAGAAGTTTCGCTTGCCATTCCATCTGCAGCAAAATAGCCAGGAATCTTATAAACCGCACCACTAGAGATGTGTTTAAAAGTAACATCTAAACGATAGTTCATAAATGGATTTGGCTGTGCAGTTTCTGATGATTCTGGGCCATCAAATGTTAACGTGATTTTATGCCATTTCTTTAGTTCTCCTGTTACTTCTACAGAACCTTGAAGCCAACTTTGCATTTGATCTGATTTGTTAGCTATTCCATAGAAATTGCATTTGTCATCCTTTATCGTATTCAGGCGTTCAGAATCAGAATAAGAACCATTATCAGAATTTAGAGCTAAGGAGCAAGGAATCTTTATTAGTCCCAAAACAACATATAATAAAATAATGATTTTCATTTTAGAAAAATAATAGCACACAGAATGTTAGTAAAATGAATATTAATATCGCTGTAGCAATTTTGTATTCGCCGTACAATTTTTTAAAAAAAATTATCAAATTAGATCGTTGAAGATTATAGATCATGAATTGGATACTATTCTTACCGTGCTAGTCTTCGCTTAGTATAATATTGAATTCTTCAAATCGGAGATCGTCATTTCTAAAGACTAAGGTGTCATTTACACGGTGGTTTGCTCCATTCGTATCAGTATATGTATATTCTAAAAACATTGTTTTTCTAGACTCTTCACCCCAAATTTCAGCTCCCTGATCATCACGTGTTAAAAAGGTGCCTGAACCTTCAATGTTCAAATCTGAATCCTCCCGGCCCGTAATGCTTATTGAGTTACCATTTATCACTAAATTCAGTCCATACTCGCCAGCTCCCGTATTATTTCCTATTCTATTTGTTGCTACGGAAGTTAGACTGGTTGTGAAAACCTCAGTCAGAATGTTTCTAACCAAATCTTCAGTATTATAAATAACAGTATCAGTTGGTGAGCCCGTTGCGTCTAAAGTAACATCTGCACCTTTTTGTAAATAAACTCCGTGATATTTATTGATGTACTTTACAGCAAACAAAGTGAAATTTCGGGGCTCTTGATTTACTTGATAATCATCTGAAGATCTTGGATCTGGGTCTGTAACTTCATCTAAAGGCATACCATCCAAAACATCGTAATCTCCTGGTTCAATTTTTAAGGGAATTACGTAATTGGCGGAAAGTGCTAAAGGATCATTAAAGAATTCATCTGTGAGACTTACCCTCAAAAGCCCACTAAAACTACCACTTGGAATGGTAACTTCACTATTTGAAGCCAAAGTGTAATAAGATGATGGCATTAATTGTACCGGTCTCTCGTCGTCTGCAAAAAATGCGTCATTTACCAATTCAGGAGCTAATGCTATGTTGATGACCCGATTACGTTCATTAGAACGCAGTCCTCCAATTGCCACGCCAATATTAAATGATCTTTCAAGGTCAATAGAATTATCAATTCTACTATCTTCCTGAAGAGAGATGGTTCTAATTGGATACTTTATTGGGAAATACACATTTTGTATTTCAAAGTCATCAAAATCCTGTTCTTGATTTTCGCAACCTAATGTTATACAGGCTAATAATAGCAGTGAGCATAACCGAATTGAAAACAATTTTAGAGTTAAATTTTTCATTTTAGTATCCTTGATTTTGAATTATTGAATATTTCTGTGTTTCTGCTAGTGGGATTGGTCCATAAATTTGAAATGGCATATAATCTCTTACGCTTGCCTCAAAAACTTCAAAGCTTGTGGCATCTGGAGAAATACGTAATCCTCTAACATTTTCATCTATTAAATCCGTTTTAGACCATCGTCTTATATCCCAAAAGCGATTGCCTTCAAATGACAATTCTATCCGTCTTTCGTTGTGTATAAGAGTTCGCATCGCTGCTGTATTTGTAATCGAATCAACATAATCTGTACTCGTGATACCTCCTCTTAAACGGATAGCGTTGATAACTTGACGCGGAGTAATGCCATTTATTTCAAAATCTGGCCCTCCTGCTTCATTTGCAGCTTCTGCAAAGTTCAATAACAATTCCGTAAACCTGGCATAGGTATAAAAATGCGAAGCCCCTTGTGGTTGCCCATTACCGGGTAGATTTACATCCTCATTCATAAATTTTCTTAAATAGTATCCCGTTATTGTTGAATTTTGATTAAATGCTAAAGCATCAACGTTGGGATTACTAGCTCCGTCAGCATTTAGTCGAGTATTAATGATTTTCCCATCAAAATTTAAACCGTCATAAATGACATATTTGGCAAGTCTCGGGTCGCGATTAGCGTATGGATTATTGGGATTATAACTGGAAGACATATTAATAGGTTCTCCATTTCGCATAGGAAAGGTGTCTACAAAATTTTGACTAGGATTTGTGGATCCGTTTCCAAATAAAGATGGAGGGTAATTAGCTCCTTCCATACCTCTTTGATTTGTAGCATTTGTAGAAGCCCAAATAACCTCATTAGAATTATTTCTTAAATAGAAGTCAACATCTTGTGGTGATAAATTCAATCCGCCATAATCCTCAATCGCCTCAGCTGCGTACTGAGCTGCTTCATCCCAGGTTGTTGCATTAGAATTTGAATAAGCCGGGCTTGCAGCATACAGAGCCAATTTAGAACGGATTAATTTTACTGCTAATCCGTTAATTCTATTTTCATTGCGCGCACCATAAACCCGGTCAACATCAATAACTCCTGAGTCTGTCCATTTATCAGGTAATCCTCCTTCTTCTAATGCAGCATTACAATCAGCAAGAATGTAATTATAACATTCAACAAAAGTAGATCTTGGGATTTCCAGATTGTCTTGAGGATCAAGTACCCCATCCACAATAGGAAAGCCAAGAAGTTCGCCATTAGTACCAATACCAGCATGTGCCTGTAGTAATTGAAAATTCCAATAAGCTCTTAACCCCCTTGCTTCAGCTACAATGCGATTACTAAAATTGGAGTTCATAGTAGGGTCTGGAAACCATTGTACCCGATCTTCATTCTCTAAAAAGGTATTTAAATACAGATTTACTTCGTAAACCTGATTCCATATCGCAATTGGATTTAAGGCTGAATTCCATCCGCCCTGATTCATTGCATTTAAATTAGAACCCACATTATTAGTTGCTGCATCATCACTTACAACATCAATATTAAAGTTATAGGACGTTGGCAATCTATCATAGGCCACAAGCAGCCAACCCTCTGCAATTTCAGGAGTTGCAACAACTTCATCTTCTACTAGTCGGTTATCCGGATTTTCTGCCAAAAACTCATCACAACCAATTAGGAAAATTCCTAAAAAGCAAAGAAGTCCGGCAGAGAGTATATTTATTTTCATCATATGTAACTTTAAAATGTTGTATTAAGACCTAAAGCGAAACCAGATGTCTGTGGTGAAGATCCAACCCCAAAATTGAGGTTTGTAAATTCTTTATTCTTGTTGAAGGAAACGACATCAATACCTCTAAGGTAGATTTTCAAATCCTTAATCCCGCTTGTTTCGTTTGTTCTAAAATTATATCCTAACTGTATGGCAGGTATGTTGAAAAAATTATTTTCATACAGCCAAAAGCTTGAATTCCTATTATTATTACTGTTGTTCCCGGATGATAATCTGGGAATAGTGGCATTTACATCAGTATTACCCGGTCCATAGGCATCTAATGCATACACCGAATATTTATCCTGCCCGGAAAACCGGAAGTAACTCCCGTTTCTAAATTGATCCTGCCCAAATTGTCCTACGCCTAAAACATAAAACTGCCAATTCTTGTAGTTTAAATTTAAGCTCACACCATACTGCATATCGGGACGATTACTACCAATTATTCTTTGATCATCTACATCTATTACCCCATCACCATTGAGGTCAATATATTTGATATCTCCTGGCTGTACACTACCAAATGTAGGTTGTGGAAGCTCACTTCTCAAAGTACCATCTGGGTTGAAGTCATCAGGACCCAACAGTCCATCTGCAACGTAACTAAATATAGAACCTGAGGGTTGACCAGTAGCTACACGATACTGTGAATCGTCACTATAGATAGGCTCTTCAAATTTTTCGACAACTGATTTATTGTAAATACCCGTAAATCCAATTTCCATTTTAAAATCTTCTCCGATATCATTTTTTATATTAAGCTGATACTCCAGACCTTTATCGACAAAAGAATTATTATTAGCTGTTATTATATAACCTGTTAGAGCCGGTGTGGAACTATTCAATTGAGTTACTAGATCATAAGATCTGCTTCGGAAATAGCTAGCTCTAAGCGTAACGGTGTTATTAAACAATTCGGCATCAAAACCAAAATTCACATCAAACCGCTTTTGAAAATCAATAGGACTTCCCACCTGATCATAAAGAAGGATCTGATTTCGGGTTGCATTGAAACCAGTCGTATTATTGTAATTAAAAAATCCTGCTCTACTAAATGAGGTCTGGTATAAGAAGTTTCCATCAAAACTATCATTCAATGTAAGTCCTGCTGTGCCCCTTAATTTTAAATAATTAAAAATATCTGACTTCTCAAACCAATCCTCGTTACTAATTAACCAACCTAATCCTCCCGTAGGCGAAAAACCATAGCGATTACCTGGAGCAAGCTTCTGCGATCCTATATAAGCACCACTAAATTCAACAATATATTTTTCTGCGAGCATGTAATTAGCACGCAAACCAAACGTGAGTCTTTTTAAATCCTGTGTTGTCCCAGGTAGTGTTTGCTGTGTGCGGTAAGCTAAAGCAGTAATATCAATAGCGTGATCAGCAAAACTTCTTTCGTAATTTAATGTACCATAAAAACCCAATTGTCTATTAAATGCAGCTTCACTACTACTTACATTACGTTGATTAATAGGTTGATCGACTCCAATAATTGAAACCGCCAAACTGTCTTGTCCTGCTTGATTTTCCAAAAATTGAGGTTGATAAACAGCATACTGGCTACTTTGATTTTCTACAGAACGATTAAAAAAATCAAAGGTCAATTTACCACTCGCTGTTAAACCTTTTGTGATGAAACTTAGATCCCAATCCAAACCGGTATTAAATTGCAAATAGCGATCATTAATATTTTTAATCCCACGATTGGTCAAGTCTCCTATTAAGTTCCTTTGAAAATTTGCGTTACCCCCAAGAAGAAACTGTCCATCAATTAGCGAAGCATTTGAGAGATTGTCAATATTATCAACCCTATCAATGGGGATTAATAAAGGATAATCATTTGGTCTGGTGTTTTGAAGGATGGTCCAAAAATCACTCTGAATAACACCTTCATTATTAACATCAAAAACATCCGGAGTTTTGAAATAATCCAAAACAACAATAGCATCTAAATTAGCTTTTAATCTATCAGATAGTTTGTAATCTGTATTGGCTCTAAGGTTCAATCGGGTTGATTGATCTCCTTTGCCATAAGCAATCCAACCCTCACTTTGGTTCGCACCCAAATTAAGAAAGTATTGTACCTTCTCATTTCCGCCAGAAGCCTCAAGGTTGACGTCAAAACTATTAATAAGCCTGCTTACAAACCGATTTCCGTATAAGTCATTGTCTGGATAACGCACAGGATCTACACCAGAACGTGTAGCGTCAATCATATCCTGACTATAAGTAGTTGATGCTCCATCATTTATTCTTGCCTGATTAAAGGCTGTCATATAATCAGCTGCTCCCAAGTAATCTGGTAAAGCTCTTGGTACAATAAACTGATTATCGTACCGTACACGAATTTTATTTTGAAATGCCTCACCTCTTCTTGTAGTAATCAAAATAACCCCTTGATCTGCCGCAGCCCCATAAAGAACTTTCGATACAGGATCTTTTAAAACAGTGATTTTTTCAACCTCGGTAAGATTAATAAATTCAATGGGACGAGGTATCCCATCTACTACATAGATTGCAGAACCTATACCTAGAATATTATTACCGTTACGTACACCTCCTACTTTACCATTAATGGCACTGCCCACTCCGATACGTTGGTCTTGCTCAAGATGATCTTGCTGTACGTCAACCTCTACTACTGAGCCTACTAATTTTCCTTCCGGTAAACTTCCAAAGGGTAATTGAATACGATCTTCTGACCCCAAGCGAGACTCATTATTTACCAAAACAATGTTAATATTCTGAAGACTGTCAGCCTGTAATTCAACATATTGTGTAGCGAAGGCTTCTTTATCGATTCTTATCATTTCGGGTTCTACCATCTTGAATTGGAATTTTCCATTTGCATCTGTATAGGTTCTCTTTCCATTTAAAGACGATATACGTACGTTCTCAATAGGTTCTCCAATTTGATTTTTTACGGTACCTGAAATGGTGCTACCCTCAGCCCTATTTTGAGCATTCATACTGAATGACAGGCAGAACGTAAATAAGACAAATAGTATATTTTTAAACACTTTGTTCATTTCTTTGAATTATGAGTTAGTTAATAAGGATTCCGATCTACCAGCCTGGATTCTGAGGAAAACTTTCAAAAAGAAAGACTTGATTATCGGGAAACGGCATCCAGTAATTTCGCTCTTCAAAAATGAAAATCCTTAAAGACTCTCGATTGAAGAATGTATAATCTTTATCAAAAACCATTTTAAATAATTCTGGATAAGGACGTTCTTTCCATCTTCTGATATCATACCAACGATGCCCCTCAAAACACAACTCAACATCCCTTTCATTTCTTAATTGTTCTCTGAAATCACCGTCGTATGCTTCCGGACTAGCAGTAGTATTAGGCATACCTGCTCGGTTACGAACTGCATTCACCGCATCTACAGCTGACATAGTGTAATTTGATGCCGTTGCATTTGCATCACCGGTTGCTTCATAAATGCCCTCAGCATAAATGAGATAAATTTCCGCTAATCTTAAATGAGGTGTAGTATATCGAAATCCATTCCATTCCCTGTCAAAACGATTCGCTCCTCGAATCCAGAATTTATGTACGATATAGGGTGAAAGTGTATTTCCCCCATTTCCTTCTGCAATAGTTCTTCCTCCTTCATACATCTGAAGTCGCGTACGTTCAGCCAAACCTGCTAAGTCTCCATCAACGTATATTGCCTCTCTAAATCTGGGATCACGATCATTCCAACGTCTTGCATTATTATCGTCGTATCCACCCTGAGACATTGGCCCTGGTATATATTTTGTTCCATCTGCCATTTCAAACTCATCCACAAAATTTTGCGTTACAGCTTCACATTGAGGATTTCCCCCAAAAACACCCGACTCAGGAAGATATAAACGACCCAAAAAAGTTAAGATTTGTCCTGATCCCACATCAGTATTGACTTTACGAAAAATAACCTCATCGGTAACAGGAAGTGTTCCGTCATTTTTAGCAAACATATCCTGGTAGTTTTCAAAAGGCGTTAGGCTATATACGCCTTGATTCGCTAATTTTAATACTTCAGCAGCTGCTTCAGCAGCACGTAGCATATACTCCTTATCGAATGTCGCTGTATTTCTTGAAAATTCGTTCATTAATGGACTTCCGGCATACAGTAATGCTTTGGCCTTAAATCCTAATGCAGCTCCTTTTGTTGCACGACCATCGTTATTTACCGGCCATCGTAACGGAAGTAATTCTGCTGCACGGTCAAAATCTTCTACCGTTTTTTCCGTCATTGCTTGATAGTCAAACTTTCCGTTGTACTCGTAATAACGAGGTATGTCTAAGGTCTGATCCCCTTCAAAAACAAAATCTATATAAGGTATAGAACCAAATGCCCTACCCAATTCCCAATGGAAAAACGCTCTGAAAAAATAAGCCTGTCCTAAAATTAGGTTTCGTTCCTGTTCTGTAGCATCAGTTAACAAATCAATGTTTGCAATCGCAAGATTTGCGATACGAATTCCTTCCCAACTGTAGGCATAGATACCCTTATCACCCGCGAAAGGAAAGAAATTAGATCGTCCATAAATGAGTCCACGATAATTCCCATTTGCTGCTTCAACAGAGGTATTAAAACCTCGTGAACCCAAAGTCTCTCCTGTTAAATTGTGCCCAACAACAATCGAGTGATTGTTGTAATCAACAATGCTTTGATAAAGAGGATCAATAAAACCCTGGAAGCTTTGATAACTACCAAAAACATCATTTTGGTCAATGGCTATATCGTTTGGAATCTCTAAATAATCCTCGCAGCCCACCATTAACAGACTACTTGCTATTAAAATTAAAATATACTTCTTCATATGTCTTCTTAGCTTTTCGTTAATTAAAAATTTGCAGTCATACCAAAGTTTATCTGTCTGGTAACGGGATAATTCCTGTAATTAAAATCTTGACCTTCCAGATCCACGGGAAAATCACTCCATAAAATAAGATTGCTTCCGTTTACAAATAGTCTAAAGTTTTTAAGACCAAATTTTTCAATGAAAGTTTTAGGTAGAGAATAGGCGATCTCGGCTGATTTCAATCGTAAAAAAGAGGCATCTCTGGCGTAGAATGAAGCACTGCCTGATTCAGCACCATCATTCCCTACATTAAGCATTCTATAAGTAGGATTTGTATTTCCGTACTCGGGCTGCCAGGTATTTTCTAATTGTAGATCATAAATTACTGGTGCCCCAAAATTAAATTCACTCAATTGATTTACGGTTTGGGTCACATTAAACTGACCATAAAAATTTAAGTTGAAGCTGATGCCTTTATAGTCTCCACCCATGTTGAGACCATAAGTATTTTGAGGCCGCGTAGGATAGCCGTTAGGAATATTATCGTTGGCATCGATATAACCATCTGCGTTATAGTCAATAATTCGATATTCTCCAGGAAGGTTATTTTGATTATTATTGAAACCTATAACACCGGTATACATTTCGTCCCAAGTGTTGATTATTCCGGATGCGACTTGCCCTCTATTTTGGCCAATCTGAAAACCAACATCTTTACGATAGTCTGGCAAAAGCGGAGCGTTCTCTGCAAAAACATATTCATCGACAGCTCGCGCAAAATTGGCAGATATAAAATAGCCAAAGTCTCCTATATTATCTTTCCAGTTTAAGACAAGTTCGTATCCTCTTAACTTGGTTTCCTGAACGTTTGCTGGTGGTGGGGTGGCTCCGAATATATCTGAAGTAATCCGATTTGTACGTAAAATATCTTCCCTTCTCTCGTTGAAAAATTCCCCTGTTAAACCAAGTTTACTCTCAAAAAAGGCTAAATCTATACCGAAGTTTTGTTGAAAAGCCGTTTCCCATCTTAATTCCGGGTTACCAATAAAAGATTGAATATAATAATCCGGTCCAAATACCACCTGTCCATTTGCATTTCCAAAAGGAGAACTTGAATTATTACCGGTAAGTCTCTCATAAACATCCAGATATGCAAAAGGAGCCAGACCTGGCGCGTTATCATTACCTATCAGACCGCCACTATACCTAAATTTAAGTAATGAAAACACCGGCTTTAATGGCTCAAAAAAGCGCTCATTACTTACTGTCCAGCCCAGACCAACTGACGGAAAAAGTTGAAATTTATATCCCGGTCCAAAACGCTCGCTACCGTTGTAACCAGATGTCAACTCTATATTATACCTTCTGTCATAAGCGTATGTAAGACGAGCTGCATATTCTTCCCGCTTTCTTTGAATACCTCTAAAATCCGCTGTTCTGTAGCTTCTGTTGGCTTGTCTCTGAAAATTGAATAATGCCGTAATTGTATGTTTGTTTCCAAAAGTCCTATCGTAATTCAATTGCAATCGATATAGTAATTGAGATAATTGCTGATTGGCGGTATTCTGATCAACAAGCTCATCCAAATAGTTGAGTGGTGCATCAGAAAAGTCAAATCCTGATGTGTTTGTAGTTGGTTCAAAAAAAGTAGTGTATTGTTCAATAGGTCCGGGATTTTCCAAAGTATAGTAAAGGGGGTCTACTAACTTTAATAAAACTCCGTCATCCTGAACACCTCTACCTCGTGTTGCATAAGCATTATCATAAGCTATTTTTCCTTGAAAAGATAGACCCTCGGTAATAAAATCTAATTTTTGATTCAAGGTGATATCGGAATTAACCTCTGCTCTATTCTGAACATCAATTCCTGAAAAGTTTAGTTGAGCAAATGCATTCTCACCTAAGCGGTCAAAGTCATTAGAGAAACCATATATACCATCTTCATAACGTAAAACTGGTGTTGTACTGGGTTTGGAATAAACACCATACCAAAAACCAAATATTGGTGCTCCTGACTTTTGCTGTTCCCCATAAAAACCATTTAGATTCACAGAAAGTTTTGTAGAAGAACTAAGGTTAAAATCTAAATTGGTTCTAAAATTATAGCGCTCATATTTAAAATCGGGATCGTATCCCTGTCCAACATCGCGAGTGTTTAAAATATCCCCATCATTTGTATAACCTATAGAGCCATAATATTTTACAAAGTCTGTTCCTCCTGAAACACCCAAATTCACCTTATAAGATCTTCCGGTATCATTAGTGAGAACATCTTGCCAATCTATATTAGGATAGGCATAAGGAAATTCTCCTGTCCTATAAAATTCAAGTTCTCTTTGAGGAACGTAAAAGTTCCAATTGTTTGGTGAACGAGTTAATTCATTTATAATACCATAATTTTTAGCTTGTAGACTAGTATATGAATCCAGAACATTTGGAAGTCTTGAAATCGATTTAACAGCATAATTGGCATCTACTCTAAATTGAGCTTCCCCTGTTTTTCCTCTTTTTGTAGTTATTAAAATTACCCCATTTGCACCACGAACACCATAAACAGCTGTCGCAGAAGCATCTTTGAGTACTGATATAGTAGCAACATCTAGGGGATCCACATCCTGTATATTTCGCTCTACACCATCAACAAGAACAAGCGGAGAAGCGTCATTTGGAGTTGACCTTCCTCTAATTAAGATTTGAGAAGCAGACTCCTCACCTCCAAAAGGGCCTCCTGGTAATCCTGTACTGGTTAAAACAGTTACACCCGGCAATTGTCCACTTAAAGCATCTGTCAAATTTGTTTGTACACCACGTTGTACTAAATTTTCTCCATCTAATTGACCAATAGCTCCTACGACACTTTCTCGTTTTTGTGTTCCATATCCCACAACAACTATTTCATCTAGGGCGGCTACATCAGGTTTAAGATTCACTACTAGATTTTGAGACTGACTTATTTCAAACGATTGAGTAGCAAAGCCAACATAACTTATTACTAGCGTTTTTGTTCCTTCAAAGGTGATATTAAATTTACCATCGAAATCTGTTACTACTCCATTTTCCGTTCCTTGCACTAAAACGGAAACACCGGGAAGTGGTACACCGGCATCATCATACACGGTACCTGTTACTGTGTTTTGTGCTTGCGCAAAGGCAAATGTTGAAAACAGGATCAAGACCACTACTGCTCGCCGTAGATAGCTTGATGAAGAATTATGTACTTGTTTAAACATTAGTTGATTGTTTTTAATTTGTTCACCAAACATAGCTTGTTAACATAATATTAGACTTACTCAATTGTTTCTTTGTTTTGTTCATTTGTTTAAACCCGAAAAAAAAATAAAACAGACACTCGTTAACTATTTAAATTAGAGACTGTTAGTCAATATTAAGATCAAGCTTATTTGCTTAACAAGGAATTGGTAAAATGAGCTAATAAAAATTGAATTATTTGAAATTACCATTAGCTGCAGAATTACTTCTTGCTAAAAGTACATTGTGAATTTCTAGAGAATTGTTTCTAAGGTTTAACTCCATTTGTTTCTCTAGAACAGGATTGTTTGATCCATTTGATTTGAACTGATTGAGATGAACTCCGTATTTACCTAATAAAACCCAATAAGTTGCTGCGTCAGAATGATCAACCTTATCATTTACATATTTTCCATTTAAAAAAATTTGTCCTAGATGGCTTGAGTTAAACTGACTATAATACTCTATTCCAGATGGAGCTCCACTAACAAGACCATGTTGACCAATTGCGCCAAGCTCATAGTATTGAATGTTGCCCTTTAATGCTAAATTTTTCATATAAGTACAAGCCGCACGATCTTCATTACAATTAGCAACTGCTTCTGGATTTTCAAGTGTTCCCTGATGTAATGCACTATTAGTCCAATGAGCAATAAATCGAACACGTTTTAAAAGTTCTTCCTGTCCAGTCTGAAAAATATGTTTGACGAAAATTGCAGGCTCAGTAGTACTTCCCCAGATCAAAACATTTAGCGTATCCTTACTTTTTTTGACTTCTTTAAAAAGCGCTTTTATTGAATTGTATTTAGAAAGACTTCTATAGTTTGCAGTGGGATCGTAATGTTCAGCATTAGCCATAATCGATGACTGTATAAACGGGACTTCTTTCTGGTACCCGGAGTAAGTTGAACTTAATCCTTTAAGATCCTTACCATATGCCTCTCCAAAATAGGATTGAGCCCATTTGGCTTGATTGGGTGTATTTTTATGTTCAGATCTATGCGTGCTTCCAACAACTATTCCTTTAGTGTTGAATAAATTGGACATTAATAAATAACCGGCGAGAGCAGAAATGTCATCCGGATCATTGAGAGTGCCCATATGATTAGTGCCCTTCAAAGTTTTATCTGTCATATCTGTAAATATCCAGACATTTATCTTTTCGGTTTGAGCAATTGAGTTTGTTAAAAAGAAAAGGGTTAATAAATAAGCTACTGAAATTTTCATACCTAATTCTTTATATATTCAAACCAATCAAAGCTTGCTACGTTTCGGCTTTCATTTCCTCTGGAAGTTGCATACATACCGATATATGGACCATTGAAGCCGCCAGCATTTTCATCAGAAATAACTTCTAAATCAAAAATATTCCCAACTTCTATTAAATCAGTTTCTTTACTGCCATAGAATAGTTTCAGTTCGCGGCCATTGACTTGTACTTGTAGTATACATTTTTTAGCTTTAAAAGGAATTTGAAGCTCTTCAATTACGCTTCCATTATCAGTAATTTTCACCACGATGTTCGCTTTTGTTTTTAAAAACTTTATATGATTGGTGCTGTTACGATAAATTACTAGTCCGGCTGCCTCTGACTCCTTTTTTGCCATAAAATCAAATGATGTTGCTGCTTTAAATTTATAATCTTCGATTCTTCGTGCAATAAAAGAAGGATTGACGAGACTATCTATTACCTCGGGGCGTAATTGAATTTTCAGTTTTCCCTCTTTAATTTCATACCATTTTGTATTCGGCGTTCGCAAAAAATTAAACTGAAGAGGTAATTTCCCTTTATCAAATAGAATTCGATCAGAGTCAGAATTAAAAGGGTGCCAGGATAAATCTGGACGCTTTTGACTTTGTAATAATCTGCCTTCCCCAGGATTAAATACCGGTGTTTGACCTTCAAAGTTTACAGGCACCAAAAAGGTCTCCCTGGCCAAAAGAGTTATGCTGTCTTTTAGTCTTTTTCCCAAAGCTACAGCCCACCAATCACCTTTCTGGGTTTGTACCAGGTCTGCGTGACCTACTGAATGAATAGGATAATTTTGTCCTAAATTCCGATGCGTCAAGACAGGGTTTGCATGATCAGGGACATAAGGTCCCCATAGGCTATCGCTGTGGTGCACCGTGACGGCGTGGTGAAAGCCAGTGCCCCCTTCTGCAACCATAAGCGTGTACTTCCCATTGATTTTATAAAGATGGGGGCCCTCGGTCCAACGAGCATTTGCGGCATGACCATGGGTAAGCTGCTTTGGCTCACCTTTCATTTCACCAGTTTTAAGGTTTATTTCTTGCATCCAAGCTCCATTTTTATCGGGCCAGTCATTTAGACCACTTATATTTGCGTGACCTACATAGTATGATCTGCCGTCATCGTCCCAAAAAAGTGATGGATCAATGCCGCGGGTACCTGTCCAGATCGGATTTGACCACGGCCCCGCAGGATTTTTTGCAGTGATATAAAAATTACCGTCACACTGTACACATGTAGTAATTAAATAAAAAAGCCCCTCGTGATAGCGAATTGTAACGGCATAGATACCTCGACTATCTTTCAGTCCTTTTGGCAGTGGGACCTGGTCAGGTCGTGTTATCCCGTATCCTATCAATTCCCAGTTTACCAAGTCCAAACTGTGGTATATTGGTATTCCAGGAAACCATTCAAAACTGGAATTCACCAAATAATAATCTTCTCCTACACGTATAACGGATGGATCTGGATGAAAACCTGACAAAATTGGGTTATTGAAATTTGGAGGCTCTGAACGAATTTGAGCTAGTACCGTAAAGTGCAGGCTAAATATTATATATGTAAGGGTAACAAATATTTTTTTCATTGTTTTTGTTTTTTTTCTTGTTCTAGACGTTGCTGTTCTTCAAAATCCCAAATTAAAACCCCGTGCCCTACGCCTGTTGTCTCGCCCACACTTGAATATTGAAATGCCATATATCGACCATCATCACTCACTACAGGATTTGTAGCTTTATATTCTAAAGAATCATTAAAAAAAGTGATACGTTTCATTGTACCCGATCCATCAAGCTTAAGCTCATATAGATCAAGATAATCCCAAGTTGTGCGGTCTTCCCGCTTTGGATGATGACGTGTACTCTCTACCAATATCGATTTTCCATCTGGAAAAATACCTTCGGGCTCATCATAACAGTCTGGTCGTTGAGAATAATTAGTAAGCTTTTTAGAAATAAGGTCTATCCCCATTACTTCGGCTTCATATTCAATAGCTGGGAAGTGTGCATTAAATATAAGTTCATTTGTACCAGGTCTAAAATTTTGTGTTTCAAGGCGCCATCCTTTTAGAGCTCCTGGAAGCATTGAAGGAGTTAAAACTGTATCAATTTCCACTAATTGTGGCTTGCCGTCCAGATAGCTAATCTTACCCGTATAGATTTCGTCAATAGTCCAGGCAATGCTCATTTCAGTCCTTGATACCGCAGGACCCTCTTTACAATTTACACCCAATGGATGAGGGGGTTCAATTGAGTTGCGTTTAAGTACCCAGAGTTCTGCATTTTCGGGCTTTCGACTTTTCCATGGATTTTCAGAATCAAAACTTTTTGCGCCTGATAATAAAATGTCGCCGTTAGACAGATAAAGTGCCCTTACATAGCCTTCGTGAAAGTAATGATGGGTTAGTGGGATAAGTTTTCCTGTTGCAATTTCAACTTCGTAAACATCTCCAAAGGTTTTCTCTAAAAACAGGATATGCTTACCGTCTTGAGACCAGTCAGCGCGTTGACTAAATGTAGTGAGTTGTTTTACATACGGGGGTAACACCATAACTTTATCTCCTCCCTGAGGATAATAATTATTATATGCCAAAAAGTTTAAGCAATACACGAAAAACAACCATTCTAAAGAGGTGTTTCGAAAAAGTCTATGTAAAAACCCCATTTTTTACATTAAAAGTTTTTACCGATAAGGTTGCCCTCCTTATCAAAAATTTCAAGGGCATCGTTACCTAATAAATGATTAGTATAGCGTTGAATCTGAATGATTTCTACATTTTTCAGCGTACCCTTGAGAGTTTTCTCATAAACACCGTCATTTCCGTCATCCCAAAGGTTTACCATCGAAGCATTGGGGTTATCAATTACCATCCCGTCAATATTGACAGTTACAGTATATTCGCCGCTCCTGCCTGCAATTATCGGGTTACTTCCCTGAGGGTTGCCGCGTCCGCTATTTCCAATAATTTTTATATTTCGGAAAGTGCCGACTGCGCCATCCGGATAATCTCCCCAACCCAATTGAATTGGTACTGCATTCTTAACCATATTAATGGTTGTATTTGTTACAAGTATGTCGTTATAAACCTTAATAACGTCATCGCCAGTTTCAAAGTAACAGTCATCAACAGTGCTACCATCACCACCAGCAATACCGTCACTATGATTACCACTTCCACCTCTGGTATCAATAAAATCGCAAGATTTTAAATGAACCGGAGCATAAAGACCTCTTACGTGAAATGACCTGGGGTTCAATGATGTCAAATTTTTCAATACCAATTCACCCTCATGTGTCTCAAAGGAACTAATTACATATGCTATTACATCATGCTTTTGTGGCCAACTTTGAATTTCAGTACCATATACGACTGAAGTTTTACGATTCTTACCTTCTATTAGACAAGGTGCATAAGTGTGAAAGGCTCCATTTACAGTTGTATTAGCTTCGATAACAATATGTTTTACACTTTTTGGCACATTCCAAATAAAAGATTTAACACCCTGATTTTCAAAATTAATGGAACCTGAAGTCAAAAAAGTTACCTGCCCCTTATCCTTGTCCCATTGCACCCGGCCCGAATAATTGCTTTCTAATTCTAATTGTTCCTGTGTTTGTTTGAGATTACTATTCAAAGCGGTTTGACCATCCGTAGTAGATTTACAAGCCAATAGGCAGCACAAAAACAGTAAGTAGCAAAAAATTGACGCTTTTTTAAAAATTGACATTCTAATATAAGTTAATGTTGAAATCTTAAATTTATAGATCTAAATTATTTGAGTATTCTAAGATATTGTTTCTCCTTTCCACAATTCTTTTGCTCATTTAATCCGTATGGCTTCGATTATGTTTAGATAAGAATCTACACCAACAAATAATTTCTGCTGTAATTAGATTCGCTCTACTGAAGATTGAAATCAATTTGACACTTAAACAATTTTTTAAAAAATATAGGCCAGACTCAAAATGACGCCTGGCCTATAAAGAAGCAAAACACACTTAAAAATTCTTAAGAATACTTTTATTTGATTTTACTTTATTAAGCTCTGAATATCATTCTTTGATTAATTTAAAAGTCTTTTGATTGCCAGCTTTATTATATACTGTCAGAAGATATATTCCTTTCGAGAAACCGGAAATCTGTAATTGTAGTGACATGGTATCAGCAGTCAGTTTCTTATAAAACACTTGTTTACCACTCATATCGCTTATGATCAAATACTCTGGAGATTCGTCTTTAGAAAAACTAACATTCAAAAGATCTTTAAAAGGATTTGGATAAAGACTTACTGTTGTAAAAGAATTATTGTTTGTCGCCTCTTTACTCAGTGTAATTTTTTCATTACTTGCGGCTTTTGTTTCACAACTAACTGCTGTTGTTGCCTCAAAAATTCCATTCCCAATAAGTTTACCATCTGAAAATAGCTCCAAACGATACTCATATGTAGTGTTAGGCTCTAAAGGTACATCGGCAAATCTATAACGGCCATATCTCCCAAAAACTTGACCATCAGCAGGAGTAAGTACAACATTGATAAGCTGTTGATTTCGATAGACTAAAACTTCGTCAAAATCACTGGCGATCGTTAAAGTGGGGATTATTCTAGGGCCCAAAGCACCACAACTATCATTATAATCATTTAGAAAAACAATGGTTCTATTTAACGAAGGTTCACTACCAAAGATTTGATTCCCTTTATAGTAAACAGTAATTCGATCATTTAAAATAAAATCAGTAGAAGGTGAAAACGACCAGTCGTTACTTTCGTCAAATTTAGAATAATCAAGTCCATTAAATCGAGTTTGTATTTCACCTGTAGATGAAAACGGAGCAAGTTTGCCAGAAGCATCAGCAAATTTCAGCGACAAATAATGCGTAGTTTCAGGAGTTGAAAGTTCTTGCAGATCTATTATTTGACCTTGAATATTTGAAGTACCCAATTTTGCATAGTCTGTATAGAAATTAAATTTATCATTCTCCTCTGAAGAAAACCAATATCTTACTTCTAATTCTTTCAAATCAAGAGCAGTATTACCTTCATTGATGATATCAAAAGAAGGTTTAATCTGACCGTCATCTATTCTATTTCCCTTAGTAACTTTATGATTAACACTAATTTGAAGGTTAGGTTCTTCGCTTTTTGGTTCCATTCCCCATATGAGCTCTCCATTTTTATAAATACTTATAGACTCAGACGACTTAAAAGCAGGAGCGGAAGCCTGATAACTAAAGTCATTTGTTTCATCAAAATTTGTCCAATTTTTTTTGTGAATTCTTGATTGAATAATTCCTGTTCCTTCACCTGCAGATAAGGATTCCAAGTCATCGCTAAATTCTACCTGAAGATAATGTGTTGCCCCGATTCTTGGGTTGCTCACTTGCTGTATTGATGTTTTAATGTTGCTTTTATCTAAAGCTGCATAATCAATAACTGAATTTAAATCATCATAATTTTCAGTTTTAAACCAATACCTAAAACTGTAGTCCGAAAGTTGTTCTGTTGTACCTCCAATATTTTTCAGCTCAAAATGAGGCTCTATTTGATTATTCATAGGCTTCGCATCTGAATTCTTATAATAAATAGCTAAAGACCTTGGAGTTATACTCACCTCTGAAGAAAAGCCTAAACTTTGCGTCTCGTTAAATGCTTCTAATTTATATGTATAGGATTTGGCAGGATCAGCATTAGAATCTATATATATGGAAGTCGCATCAATTTCATCAATAATTGTAAATTCCTCAGCATCATCAGCTTTACGCAAAACGTTTATTTTGGTAATTGATTCATTTAAATTTATCCAATTAAGATTAACCTGATTAATTCCTGAACGATTAGCCTGAAGGTCAAATATCGGAGCTTTAATTAAAAATGGTACCGTCACATTATCGATTCCAAAAAGGCCCCCTATATTTCCGCTCTGTACACTGCCATATGTATTTGCGAAAGCTATTATTATATATTCGTAATCTGAAAGTAGAATATCGTAATCATACTTTGACCAACCTGAACTTGTTCCTAAGGCAAGATTTGAACTTAACTCCGTGGCATCAGATCCTTTATATTCACAGGCAAAATTATCTCCAAAAGCGCCCGAACCACCGGTAAGAACAAGGCGACCGTCAATACCATTAGCTTCATTGTCATTAATACCGTAAACTCTGTAGCTTAAACGATTTCCGTCAAGTTTCCAGAAATAATCGAAAGACATAGATAGCAATCCATTTAACTCCAAATCGCTATTATTATAGACGTAAGCAACACCCCTGGCAAAGGCAACATCACTTGATCTTCCAAGATAGGCATCAGGATTTCCTCCCTCGTTATAAATGTTGTAATCTGTATTTCCAGTTGCCTGAACACCAAACCAGTTACCTTCGCCAGCCTGTAAATCGTTCAGGTTATTTTGATTCAGACTATATTCGGCACCAGAACTATTTGTAACAGGTAAAATTGAAACTTCATCAAATGTTTCTACCCTTGTAAGAGCAATAGGTTTACCCTGACCGGGATCAAAAACAATGTCTTTTGTAGTTGTCTCCTCAATATCAAAGAATATGTTGGCATTGTCCTCATTGAGTTTAACGCCACCAATTTCGACATTTGTCAAAGTAACATTCTTTACCAAAAAACTTGAACTGCCATCTGATGTTGCATCCTGGCGCCCAATAATACGGCCTTTATTAAACTGATTTTCAACTTGAATATTATCAAGTAGTAGATCTCCCAAATATCCAAGCTGAACTTCTAAAACCTTTGGTCCGGAGGGTATAGCATTAGTTTCTGATCTGGGCTTTAAATTTGTAATTCCAGGAATACTTCCTTCAATTCGTATATTTCTAAGGGTGGTCAAAGTACTACCAGTTCCATAATCTCTAGGAGAAAAATCGAGTGCTACCTGTGAAGCTATCAAACCGTTATTATTTCCTAAACCAGTCCATTCCGGATTAATGACATCTATATTTTCCATAAGCGAGGCCCCGGTTCTCAAATTACTCCATCCATAGGTCATAATCGCTCCATTATGTCCCGCCCATAGTACACAGTCGTGAACATAAATATTCCAATTATAAAAATGATCATCAACGGCTCTAACAAAAGTTTCTGAAATTTCAGATCCGCTGCTCACCCGAATCCCATCATTGTTGGCGTGCCAACCATTAAATTTTACGTTTTTAATTGTAACGTTATCATTACCTACTATTCCGTGATGTGGAGAATCTAAAACTGTAATTCCTTCAATGGACGCATTATTCCCAACTCTTAAAATTTCAGGATGAAAAGGACCTTCAAAAAGGGGACTTGCGCGCCATTCGTATTGTCGTCCGGATAGGATACCACGACCAAAAATCTTCTGATTATTTGCTCCTTCAGGATTTCTATCAATTAATCCCTCTACAAAAGCACCTCCTTCAAAATAAACACTTTGACCATCTTGAAGATAAAGTACTCCATCATCAGATATGACATCTCCGCCAGTGTAATTTCTCAAATTATGATAACCTTTTGGAAAGTAGATCAGACCAGCTTCCTTAAGAGTCTCAGAAGGAACAGAATTTGAGTATATAACTGCATCTGCTGAACTAGATTCAGGTATTTCATTTTGACCTGGATTTATAAAAATACAGAGCATGTGCTTTATCCAACCGTAAGTTGGAGTTTGATTATCTAAACCATTAAAGTTCACGGAAATATATTTAGATGACTCATTAATATCAAATGAGACCTCATTTCCGCTATCAATACTAGGTTGTAGATTATAAGATTTAGGCACCAACTCAATCGATTGAGAATTATCACCGAAAAGCTTTACCACCCTAAACGTAAGACTCTCTCCATTTTCAGGATTGTAATCAATATTTACAAATGAGAATGTCCTCCCCTCAAGTTCATTTGCACGAAAATCTCCCTGAAATCTGGAGTGTGACATTAGCACTTCCAGTTTTACCTCTTCGCTCGAACCGCTTTTGACATAAACCTCGTATTTATCAGAAATGAGAGCCTGGCCTTGTTCTTTAGGCCATTGGTAAGTAGTAATTTGTCCTAGAGCTGAAAAGCTCATAAGTAATACAAAAATGAAAATTTGGTAATTTTTTAGCATAACACAAGAGATTAAAAATGAACTAAATCTTATTTAATTTATATATTAAAGTTCAAAGTTCAGAATCGCATATATCCTTTAGAGGATAATATCTCACATTAAGGAAACTCAGAACAAAGACCGAATTAACTCATTTCTAAAAGACTTCTTTAGCTCTCATTTTCAATTTCATAACTCATTTGAACAATTACCCTATTGTTATGAATTATTTTTTCTTGTCAGTTCGCTTAATTTATTTCTCAAATCGGTTCGAACGTTTTTGTAAACAGGATTGTTAATTTCATTGTGCCATTCTAACGGATCTACCTCGTGATCATACAATTCTTCTGATCCATCCTCATATTTTATGTATCTGTATTTTTCAGTTCTTATCGTATTTCGCCCTTCACCCATCTGGGTGAGACTGGCTCGATCCCACTTAAGTTCAGGATTTATTAAAAGCGGCACAAAGCTATTTCCTTCATTTTTTTGATTTTCGGGTAAACCTGTAAGTTCTAAAAGTGTAGGATAAAGATCCAAAAGATTTATTGGGCGATTGCTTCGACTTTCAGGTTTAATCATTCCTGGTACTTTAAAAATGAAGGGAACTCTGCAAGCCTCTTCCCAAAGTGTAAATTTTTTATAACGTAACTTTTCTCCTAGATGCCAGCCGTGATCACCCCAGAGGACGACTATGGTATTGTCTGCATATTTGCTTTTGGCCAAAGCATCAAGAATAACACCCACACAATAATCTGCATAATTTATACTTGCCAGATAAGCTTGTACGGCCTCTTTCTGTTTACTGTATTTTTCAATTGCCGTATATTCTTTAGTAGGACTAAAGTTTTCTCTGGTGTCATCGAGATCACTTTCGAGAACTTCAGGAAGTATCATATTCTCAACAGGAAATTTATCATAAAACTCCTTAGGTACTTTCCATTCCAGATGCGGTCTGAAAATACCAACAGCCATAAAAAATGGTTTGTCAAAACCTTCTTGGAGCTGTTCTGCGGCCCACTGGGCGTTGAGGTAATCTGGGGTTTCCTCCGTTTTTCCAGTGGTGGGTGCCCAATCCATATTATCGCTCATTTCCCCCCGTGGAATTCCATTGTCCAATAAACCTTTTTTGCTTTGCGTAGCACCATAATTCCCAGAAACTGGTGACCACTCATCCCATGTATGTTTGCCTGTTGCAGGTGTATGATATATTTTTCCTCGAGAAAGTGTATGATATCCGTATTTGGATAGATACTGGGGCAACATAAGACTATTGTTAATTAATGGAACATCAAATACTTTATCTCCATTTTGAAAAATTCCCGTTGTAGAAGGTTTGTAACCAGACATAATAGCCGCTCGCGAGGGATTACAAACTGAAGCTGCGCAATACGCAAGGTCAAATACCATCGACTCCTTAGCCAGCTTATCCATGTTTGGAGTTAATGTCTGTGGATGTCCACCCATAAAACCAGTCCAATCATTAAGATCATCAACTGCAATCATCAAAATGTTATACTTTAAGTTTTTAGAATTTTGACTTTCTGTTTTAAGAGCTGAGGTACTGAAATCCTGTTTTGAGGAATTACTTTTACAGGCAACCATAAGTATACATAAAGTTGAGTATATAAGCCAGTTAATAATATGTTTCATAATAGGGGCTTTACAGTTTGAGTAGAATATTTCGAAGTATTTTGTTCAATAACTATTCTCTCTTAGAATTAAAAAAGAGTATAGTAGTTGAACTGAGTCTTATTTTCTTAATTTATTTTGACTTTTTGAAGAGTATAAGTCGGTCCGTCTACTTTAATCTCTCCATCTTTACTTATTGTGATAGGATCAATAACCAAAAAAGGGTTTTCACCAGGTTTGATACCATGACAAGATAACCAACGTCTACCATCAGGCCCGATAAAAATCTCATTGTGCCCTACCTGATTGAACGGGTTATCGGGATTGCCAGTATAAGTCATCCCATTGTTTTCACAGGCCTCTTTACTTTGAGCACCATATATTGGATTGGAACTTGATTTGACCCAAGGTCCGGTTATTTTCCTTGCTTTTGCAATCCCTATCTCGTAACCACGCGTCCAGCTCGAATAAAACAAATAATAGGTATCTCCTTCTTTTATCACATAGGCACCTTCTATTCCGATGGAATCCCAATCATAGTATTTCTCCACCTTGTCTATAGGCCTGCCATTGTAGCCGGGAGTTTTTTCGATATTTCCTTCCCCATCGTATTTGTAATCAACTTTTCCTGGAAGAATTGCCGTAACAGGATCTGTAATAAGTTTGCCCTTTTGCAGATCTACCTGTGCAAACTGGATTCCCTTTTCGCGCCCTTGGTTCCAAAAGGCCCAAACACTGCCATTTTCTTCCTGAAAAAAAGTAAGGTCATTTCCGCGAGTTAATGGTTCAGATTCTGTAACTACAGTATATGGCCCCTCTATATTTTCAGATACAGCATATCCATTATGTTGCCCTACATATCCTGCCTGATCATTGTTGCAGTTAAAAAGTGCATAATATTTATTGTTGATTTTTTGAATCTCTGGCGCCCAAAAACGTCTGTGGTACCACTTTGTTGAGTCCCCTGCTTCTACAATATATTTGACAAGCTGCCAATCGGTAAGGTTTTTTGACCTGTACAGAACTACCCCTTTATTAAAGTTGCCGTTTTCTTCTTCGCGAGGCCAGTGCGGGTAAGATGTACCTGTCAAATACCAATTATCTCCATCCCGGAGTACCTGACAATCACGTAAGCCCATAGAATCAATACCTGATCTAATAGGATTCTGGTATGTAAAGTAAGAAGCCTCTGCAGCGACATTTTTTGGTTCTCCGCTGTTCTTATCAAACTTGCACGAGATAAATATTACTACAAAAAATAAAAAAGTTAGTATCTTAAAATTTCGATTCATAATATATCAATTGGTTTTATTACGTTCCCAAGGCATTAATTTCATATTATTGGGACGGTAGCGTTTTATAATCTGATCAGTTTCTTCGGCTAAATGCTGTTTCTTTTTAAAATTCTGTGGGGTGTCTCCTGGATTCCAATACCATTGACTGGGTTGATGAATGGTATCTAGTATTTCCTTAAAGTCTGCTGCTATCTTAGGATAAATATTGGCCAGATTAACTTGTGCCCTTTGATCTTCTTCTAACAAAAATAACTGAACGGGCTGTTCAGGATGATCACGGTAAGCATAAAAACCACCCTTTCGGGCCGCCTGCTGATTTTGTTTATAGAAATACATTAAACGATCTTTTGGGATACTATTTCTATCGCCTTCAAGTAAGGGTAATAAGCTAAAGCCATCAACGTCTAAATTTCCCTGATAACCCGATACATCTTTAAATGTGGGAAATAAGTCAAGTAACCAAACGGGTTCACTTATTATTTCGGCATAGTCCTGCTGCGGCATATGTATGCTAAAAGGTACGCGCATACCTCCCTCAAGTGCACTGAATTTGCCACCGTGAAAAGGCCCTTTATTATTTAAAAATTCATCATCAGGCCAAATTGACTCTCCATTTTCACTGCGATAGGAATTGTGCATAGCATATCCATTGTCTGAAGCAAAAATGATCATCGTATTATCATAAAGACCTTCTGCCTTTAACTTTTTAATAAGTTTTCCTACTGATATATCCAGTCGCTGCACCATCGCTCCCCAACTTTTCGAGAGTAAAGACATGTCGTCCCGATTTTTTAATTGCCGTAAATCATCAACTATTACAGGCCCGTGAGGTAAATTTGTTGTAAAAAACAGGAAAAAAGGGTTGTCTTTTTCCCGTTCTATAAATTCCGAAACCTTAGTGTCGATCAGGTCAGGGGTGTAAGCAGCCGTCTTCATATCCATTAGCGCCAGTTCTCCATTTTCTTTGTAAAACTGAACGTTTTTTAAAGATTCCGGATTACGCTCTAATTCATAAAGCAACTGCATGTTGAGTGATTCATTTTGAGGAAATTCTATTTCCTTATTATTTTCATATAAGTTCAAGGGAAAATAAGAATGTGCTTCGTAGTGCGTTAAATATCCATAATGATAATTAAATCCCTGATTGAGGGGGTTCCCAGCTGTATCCTTATAACCAAGACCCCATTTCCCGATCACACCAGTCGTATAACCTGCTTCCTGAAGCATTTTTCCGAAAGTATATGTATTGTCTGGCAGAGGTTCAAAACCCCGCGCACTACTGTTAAGCCTAATTGGTGCATGCCCTACATGTAATCCTGTAAGCATGGTTGCTCTTGATGGTGCACACTCAGGTGCACCTGTATAAGCTTGGGTAAAGCGTGTTGAATTACTCAGTAATTCGTCAAGATTAGGTGTTTTATAATTCCTTTGTCCATAGGCACTAATATCTTTATAACTTAAATCATCTGAAAAGATGAAAACGATATTAGGTTTATTATTACCCAAAGGCTTAGCGACTTGATTGGATTGCTGGTTGGTATCACAGCCCATTAGTAATAACAGGAAACTTGATAGAGATACAAACTTCATTGAAGTTAATCGGAAAACTTTATTTAATAAATCCATTTTAAATTTTAAAAAAATTGATGTCATCAACTACATTAGTTAATGGAGTATTCTATGCCCAACCTATCAACCTCTATTCAAATTGAAAATTCTGGACCTCTTCATTACCAGGGTTCTGATATGCGGGATCTAAGGCTTTGATTTTAACCGCATCATTTTCAATCTTAATCTCCATAGGTACCAGGGTTAATCCCTGCTTATTTATGGTAAAGGCGGTATTGCTCATATCCTTATTTTCAACTTCATGGGGTTTTAAGGTAGGCTCATTGGCATTGTAAAAGGCCGTGCACCACCAGTTGCCGTTTTTGTCTTTAAATGGGGTTCCATGCCCTAAGAATCGTCCAGCAAATTGTCGCTTACCATATGGGCCATTCACTTTATCTGAAACGGCATAGTAGAGATTATAGGTTCCCTTACGCATTTCATCGGTGCTCCAGGCAGTTCCAAAAAGAATATATTTATTTTGAACTTTGATAATATATGCCCCCTCGTGGCCCATCTTTCGGTCTGATGGCCCTATGTTGATTTCCTCCCCATCAAAACCACTAAAGTCTTTTTTCAAGCGCTGTATTGCTGCCATTTTGTAAACCAGATATGGTTGATCATCATCCATAAAAATACTAGGATCGTGTCGATGACCAAGTTCAGCCCCAAATGGTTCAATATAGGGTGGAGCTAATTCATCGCTTTCAGTAATCATTAGATTAGCCATTCCCATATTACTGGTATTTACAATTATCCATTTCCCATTAATAAAATGAATTTCTGGTGCCCATATCATAGCTTGCCGATCATTGTCCATTGCTTTTTTAAGAAGGGCTTTTCCAAATTCTGAATCATTTGCTCTCCAACGTACACCCAATTTTTCCCAATTAGTTAAATCCTGGCTACGCCAAAACTCTATTGAAGCTATACTATCAGGAAAAGATTCAGTCATTCTGGTTGCAGAAAGATAGTAGTTACCGTCTGGGCATAAAGCGATGAATGGATCACGCATCCAGGTATCTTTCATAAGATGTATAGCACGGTCATGCTTATTGATCATTTGAATCAGGCTGTCTGAAGGGGACTGCCTGATACTATTTTCTTTTGATTTTAACCCTTCTCTATAGTTACTGTCTTGACCGTTTTTACAAGCTATTACAGCGGTACAAAAAACTGATACAAATAAGATTTTTAGGATGTTTTTCATATCTGAACTAGGTATTTGGTATTTTTTGGGTTTGATTTATATTCTGATTCCCGGGTATTTATCATTCTATTGTTCTCCTCTGTTCTTCCCCCAAGCGAGCGAGCGAATTCTTTTGGGATTTCCTTTTTAAGCCTCATAATGATTTTTTGATTATTTGGGTCATTTGTAACATTGTCCCACTCAAATGGATCAACCCGATGGTCATAGAGCTCGCTGCTACCATCTGGATATTGAATGTAACGATAGTGCCCGTCACCAACAGAAACAAAACCCTCTCCGTATGTCATTATACTGGGACTGCTCTTTAGTTTGGGGTTTTCAATATATTTTAAAAGACTTTCGCCATCAATTTTATGTTCTGGCTTCCTTAGCCTGCAATAGTCTATTAAGGTAGGGTATATGTCCATCAGACTTACCGTTTGGTCAAGTTCCATGCTTTTACCATTAGGTAGGCGTATCAATAGTGGGGAATATGCTGAAAGTTCCCACAATGTCCCTTTTTGCCATTTTTCTTTTTCGCCCATATGGTAACCATTGTCTGACGCGACGATTACGATGGTATTTTTAGAATAAGCAGAAGCATCAAGCGCATCGATCACTCGTCCTACAGACCAGTCTGCAAACGATGTCGTTGCGAGATAACCTCGTATCATCTGTTTAAAAGTTTCGTGTCGCCTTTCCAAGCTTTCGCCAAAAAGATCAAGCGAATCTACCAAGGCGCGTCCTATTAGTGGGATATCTTCCAGATCACCTTCTTTATAACTTACCGGCAAATGAACATCAGAAGCATCGTAAAGATCAAAAAATCGCTTAGGTGCAGTATAGGGTGTGTGCTGGCGCCAGAAACCCAAGTAACAGAAAAATGCCGAGTCATGGGCTTGTTGAAGAAACTCAATTGCCGCATCACTGTTATTTACATCAGGAAAGTCAGAATCGGGTCCTTCCCAAGCTTTAACAGATTGAAATTGGCTCTTGCCTCCGACCCAAAATCCCTCTTCAGCAAAAGGTCCAAAACCACCTTTATAAATAGGACGGTTGTCAAACATGGCTTCTTCCCTACCGTCTTGCAATTTAGAATGAAAGATCTTGCCACGGCCGAAAGTTTCATATCCATTTCGTTTGAAACATTCTGGCATGGACTCTACTTTTGCCAAGATATCAGAACGTCTCCAAGGGTCTGAACCGTTGTAATATACCCCTGTTTTGTGAGGTGCCACACCGCTGAAGAAAGCTGCTCGAGAAGGCACGCATACCGGAGATGCACAGACCGCATTTGTGAAATTGACAGACTGATCCCTTAATTTATCCAGATATGGAGTCCTAACCTCTTTATAGAGATCCTTTGGCCCCCAACCATTCATATCATCTACATTAATAAAAAGGACATTGGGATGCTGCCAGCTTTCTTGTTCTGCCACATTTTTTTTACAGCCAGCCATAATCAAGATCAATAAAAGGCTTAAATTTTTTAAATGAGTCTTCATGTTCTAACTGTTTAGTTCTTGCCAGACAAACTCCCCATATTTATACTATCGGGAACTTTTTTTAAATTATTGCCCCTCCCATCAAGAAAATACGACTCGATGTCTGAGATCAGTATCCAAGGTGGAGCTGGCTTTTTGCCGGCAAGAAAATCGTCGTACAATCCGCGCCATTTTGATAAATCATATTGTTCATAAAGATGCCCGTAACCTTCGATCCTCAGATCACCCTCTTCACTTAATTTTTTCATCATAAATGATTTCAGGTTTTGCATTTGCGAAGAAAATTCTTCATTTAATGCCAGATTATTAATGCAATAAGGATCGCTAGTAATGTCGTATAATTCTTCTAAAGGTCTCTTGCCAAAATTTGTCATCCAGTAATTTTTGTCATTTCCCTTTCGTCTTAAATTAAGTAAAAGACTCTTTGTAGGGCTGCTGTCGACATTAAGATAGCCGGTCTCCGGGTTTCCTGATGGCCAGCGATTGGGTTCAAAATTTTTTATATAAAGCATATTATCTTTATAAATACCACGTATGGGGTAACCCCAATCGTTGGGTCTTCCGGTATCGTGACGTTCTTTACCAACCAGTACAAAGTCACGAGAGGCTTGCACCTCCTCTGGTATTTCGGCAGTGAGCAAGGGCAAGAAACTCTTACCCGGCGAGGGATGCAAACCAGACTCTTTAAATGGGAGCTCTACCGCATCAAAGATGGTTGGTGTGAGATCAATAAAGCTGACATAATTCTTTATATCTCTTCCTGTAGATAGTATTCTATCCTTCCAGCAAAGCGCCAAAGGCACGTGATTAGCCTGTTCATATTGGTTTCCTTTAACTCTTGGAAAAGGCATACCATGGTCTGAGGTGTAAATGATGAGCGTATTATTTAATATGCCTCGCTTCTCAAGTTCCTGCACTATCTTCCCCGCCTGTTCATCAGCATACTCTATTTCGTAAGCATAATCTAATAAGTCTTTGCGTATGGTCAGGGAATCTGGCCAGTAGCCGGGTAATTTCCCGATCATATTTGTATTTTTATTACCGAGTTTTTCACCAGATTCAAAAGCATATGCGCGGTGCGGCTCGTGAATGCCAACCCAAAAACTCCAGGGCTTCTCATCAGGCACAGAATCTATAAAATCTTTAAAATTTGCAAAATAATCGTCTCTGGATATTTCAGGAGTAGGTGGTAAAAGTTTATGTCTTCCAAAGTTAGTACCCAAGACATCTCTAGGGGTACCATCTTGTTTTAGGGTTACACCTGGAGAATACCCTTTTCCGGTATAGCCAACACTATATCCAAAATCAGCAAGAGCTTCCTGATAGGTTTTAAATTGAGGTGGAAAATAGATATAGTGGTTGGCAGCGGCCTCTAACTGCCAACTGTTACGACCTGTGAGTAAACAAGCTCTGGATGGTGCACATTTGGCATTAGGAGTATATGCCTTTTTAAACAAAACACCTTCTTTTGCAATTCTATCAAAAGTTGGTGTTTGCACATAAGTACTTCCGTAAGCACTCATATCAAGACCTGCATCATCGAGCATAATAATGAGCACATTGGGTTTGTCCGCTTTTTGGGCAACTACAATGTTTGGCTTAAATGAGTAACTTAGAATTATTGAAGCATAAAGCATTTGTTTGAGCATTCAGAAGTGTTTTGAAATACTCCAAAGCTTGCCTAAATGAGATTAATATTTTTGCTCATTTGATTAAAATGATAGCTATAAATACAACTCCTTGTTTTTCACTTTTATATTTTCCATTAAATCTAGAATTAAAACAGATCCCACAGATTATAGAGTAATCTTTTAAGTAATAACATAACCTAATAGCGTGAATTAAAAGTCAGAATCGTCGAATTTGGACTGATATTCATAAAATTTAAACAAAAATTTTAAAATTGTTCTGTCTCTTCAAAAGCGTTTATAATAAAATTATATATGTTCTACATTACATTTAAGATATCGAATAACACTATTGTACATTTTTTTTATATCCTGCATTTTTGTAAAAAATATAATTAGTACTAAAATAGTTTCAAGTAATCTACCGAGTTTATTTTATTGTCTTTCCAAATACAACTTAGAATTTTTATAGTTATTAATAACCATTGAATACAAGTTAAAAATCTGTACTTAACTATATATCAAAACATTAAACCTTATATTTAATAGTAATAATTAAGGTTTGAAAAAGTTCCCAACATACCGGCAACCTGATTCCAAGGACTGTGGCCCCACCTGTCTTAAAATCATTGCCAAACATTATGGTCAAAGTGTTTCAATCACGTCATTAAGAATTATTAGTGAAACCACTCGCTCTGGCAGTAACCTTTTATCTCTTAGTGAAGCTGCTGAGCAAATTGGATTCCGGTCTATTGGTGTCCGTATCAATTTGGAAAAGCTTAAACAAGCACCCCTACCCTGTATTCTTCATTGGAACAAAAATCATTATGTCGTTCTTTATAAAATAAAAAAGGATATTTTTCACATATCTGACCCAGCTCACGGACTTCTAAAATATTCAAAATCAGATTTTATAAAATCTTGGATAGGCAATAATGCAGACGACTACACCGAGGAAGGTATAGCATTATTACTCGAACCTACCCCAAAGTTGTATGATTCCGATTTTGAAGAGGATTCCAAGTTTGGCTTTGGATTTATTTCAAAATATCTCCTTCAATACAAAAGATTTTTAGTCCAATTGATTATTGGCTTAATTGCGGGAAGTTTACTACAGCTTATTTTCCCATTTCTAACGCAAAGTATTGTTGATGTCGGGATACGAAATCAGGACATACAATTTATCTATCTGATATTAATCGCGCAGATATTTTTATTTCTGGGCAGAACAGCCATCGAAGTAATACGGGGATGGATTCTTTTACATTTGAGTACCCGACTTAATATATCGTTAATTTCAGATTTCTTCATCAAATTAATGAATCTACCCATCGCATTCTTTGACACCAAGATGACCGGGGATATATTACAACGCATTAATGACCATAAACGGATTGAGCGCATACTTACTTCTTCCTCATTAAATGTACTCTTCTCTTTTGTAAACCTGATCATATTCGGTATCGTTTTAGCCTATTATAATCTTTGGATTTTCGTTGTCTTTCTTGGTGGTAGTATTTTATACTTCCTATGGATAAAACTGTTCCTAAAAAAACGTGCTGACTTGGATTATAAACGATTTTCTCAGATTAGCCAGGAGCAAAGCAAAACCATTGAGCTCATCAACGGGATGCAGGAAATCAAATTGCATAACGCTGAAAAACAAAAACGCTGGGGATGGGAGTTTTTGCAAGCCCGATTATTTAAAATTTCGGTAGAAGGTCTGGCATTAGAACAGTACCAACAAGTTGGGTCAAATTTTATCAATGAGCTTAAAAACATTCTTATTACAGTTTTATCTGCAACTTTGGTGATTAAGGGCGAGATCACCCTGGGTATGATGCTGGCCATCTCATACATTGTAGGACAACTCAATTCTCCCATATCTCAACTTATCAATTTTGTTCGCGAGTATCAAGATGCAAAAATATCGCTCGACCGGCTTGGTGAAATCCATAATAAAGAAAACGAAGAGAATACTGCTCAAAAGATTAGCGATGTTAACTACGATTCCGACTTAAAATTGGAGGGCGTCTCATTTAGATACACGGGCTCTGATAAGTTGGTTCTTGAAGATTTAGATCTTTTGATTCCCGCAAAGAAAGTCACGGCCATCGTTGGGGTTAGCGGTAGTGGTAAATCTACGCTCATCAAACTACTGATGAAATACTACTCCCCCATTGAAGGAAATGTGTTTCTTGGAGCGCACAAATTGGAAAATGTTTCTCAAAAAACCTGGAGATCTGTTTGCGGAGTAGTAATGCAGGAAGGCTATATTTTTAACGATACTATAGCTCATAATATAGCTATTGGTGAAGACTATATTGATAAAGATAAACTGGCTAAAGCTGTTGATATCGCCAACATCAAAGACTTTATTGAGTCTTTACCTTTATCTTACAACACGAAGATCGGAATGGAAGGCGTGGGTTTAAGTACAGGTCAAAAACAACGTCTCTTAATCGCGCGGGCAGTTTATAAGGATCCAAAATATTTATTTTTTGATGAGGCTACTTCTGCATTAGATGCTAATAATGAAAAAACAATAATCGAAAAACTCAATTCATTTTTTGAAGATCGAACCGTAGTTGTGGTCGCACATCGATTAAGCACCGTTCGTCATGCAGACCAAATCGTCGTGCTTGATCAGGGAAAAATTATTGAGATTGGAAATCATCACGAACTCATTAAGCAAAAAGGGTCCTATTATAATTTGGTTAAAAATCAACTCGAACTCGGAAAATAAGATGCCGGAAAAACTTGAAAATATTGAATTGCGTAGTGAAGAGGTTCAGGAAATCCTTACCCGTGTTCCTAACTGGATGATTAGATGGGGTAACACTTTATTTTTGAGTCTTATCGTAATAGTTTTAGTGATGGCCTGGTTTATCAAATACCCGGACATTATTCAAACTACTGCTTTTTTAACTACTGAAAACCCTGCTGAGAAAATCTATGCTAGATCAACGGCCAGGATTGACAGTATTTTTGTAGAAGCTAATCAGCAGGTATTTTCAGGACAACCTTTAGCCTTATTGGAAAACACTGCTAATTATTCCGATATTGTATTCCTAGACTCCCTATTAGACACTATGGAAGTTTCTGAAAATGAATTCTTCTTTCCAATAGATGATTTACCGCTGCTCTTCCTGGGTGAAGTTGAGCAGGCCTATGCCAATTTTGAGAATAGCTATATTTCCTATTCGATAAACAAAAACCTGCGCCCCTACTCTAATGAAGCCAATGCTCAGCAACTGAAACTATCCGAATTGAAGCTTCAGTTTTCTAATTTGGAATCTCAAATACGAATCAACAAGAAAGAGCTGGAGTTTAAAGAGAATGATTTGGAGCGCATGAATACGCTTTTCGATAAAGGTGTCATTGCAGAACAGGAATACGAAACCAGACAAATTGAATTTCTTCAGGCCCAGCGCAATTACGAAAACCTAATCAATTTACGTTCCCAGCTTAGAGACGCTATCAATGCTACGAGTTCAAATTCACGATCTACCGACATCAACCGCACTCGTGAATCAGTATCGCTTTATAAAGCTTTGATTCAGTCCTTTAATCAACTCAAAAAGAGCATTAAAGATTGGAAATATGTATACCTGTTGCAGGCAGAACAGCCAGGAACCCTTACATTTATGAATTACTGGAATACCAATCAAACTGCAAATCAGGGCGATGTTATCTTTACTGTAATTCCCAATGAAAAGCATGGCTATTTAGCGAAACTCACCGCTCCGGCTCAGAATTCAGGCAAAATAAAAACAGGTCAGATTGTAAACATCAACTTGGCAAACTATCCCGAAAATGAATTTGGAGTACTCAAGGGAACCATAAGTAGTATCTCGGCCTTACCTGATGAAGAACAGAACTATATCATTGATGTGAGTCTCCCGGATTCCTTAGTTACCACCTATGGTAAACCTATTGATTACAAACCGGAAATGCCTGGCTCCGCAGAAATCATCACGGAAGACTTAAGATTATTAGAGCGTTTATTCATTCAATTCAAGCAATTACTCGACCGTTAAGTTATTCATGATTTTGAAATAAGGGATGACCGGTTTGCCATAATCCAAAGGAAAAAACATCTACATATTCCAGATACATCTGTGATATTTCTGAGCTTCCCTGATGGCCGGATTCTTTATGAATGCGAAAAAGTACCGGATCATTTGAAGTGGTACTATTCTGAAGCCGGGCAACATACTTCCCGGGCATCCACAACGGCACTCGTGCATCGTTGTCTCCTGCGGTTAACAATACTGCAGGATAATTAGTATTACGTATGTTTAGATACGGATCCATCCGCGTTAAACCAACAACACCTAAAGAATCGCTTATACTTCCATATTCATCCTGATTAGAGCCTCCACCATCATCCCGATTCTCACTTCTAAAGGGATTCATCACAGAAACCTCAGCAATTGCTGCTGCAAACAACTCGGGTTTTTCATTTAGTGCTCCTCCAATTGTTATTCCTCCTGCACTCGAACTATAAATTACCGTCTTGTCCGGAGCTGTAAAACCCTTGTCAATGAGATATTCGGTAACAGCAATCAGGTCTTTCCAACTGTTGCATTTATTGAGTTTCATTCCCTGCAGGTGCCACTCCTCCCCTTTTTCACCTCCCCCTCTTACGTGAGGTATACAGAGAATACCACCTAATTCTACCCAGCTTAAAAAAATCGGTGAAAAGAATGGAGAAATAGTAGTACCGTATGCCCCATAGGTGTAGAATAAAGCAGGATGAGTACCATCACGAGTGAGGTTTTTGTTATAAATCAGAGATACCGGTATCTGCTCCCCATCATCCGCTTCTACCAGTAATTCGTTATTGATTATATCATTAAACTCGTCAAAATTTACGGGTGTGGTAAGAGGTTGATCAGTAAACTTTTGAGTTTTTAAATTTAAATAATACCGGTCACTTTCCGATGTCCAGCCGGAGAGGTTAAACCATAAGTGCGAACTTCCTGCCTGAGTTTGATACAGCTTAATGGCCCCCGGTTTGTAAGGTAAGGCTATGGAATCCGATTTATAACCATCAGAGGTATATAAACTGGCCTGAGTGCCATATTTAGTGGTAGTATAACAAACCCCGTTTTCGGTTACTAAAAAAGAGTTTAGGATTTCATTTGATTCTGAATCCGCATACTGCTTAGAATTTTTGAAATCCGGATTTAAGATCGGTACCTTATTAATTGTATTGGTGTTTTTAAGCTTATTAGTGCGGTAGTAGTAATTATCTCTGTAAAACTGACCTTCTGAAGTATATACCTGATCTTCTTTAGTATAAAAAGGTTCCCAATTGGGTGTACCTCTTTCAAGATCGGCTATAGGCGTTATGTAGGCATCCCAAAAATTATCTACGGTTGCGAGATAACCTAGAGCGTATATGGCATCCTGAGAATCGATTGTAGCAATGGGATACACATCTTCCGTAATAGTTAAGTCATTAATTAGTTTACTTCCAAAAATGGAAATCAGAGAGTCTGCAGGTTTCCCTAATCTATGCAGTACCGTCTCGGTATGCTCAGCCCCTTCCTCATCATAAGAAAATTGAAGAAAAAGAAAGCCGGTATCATCCGGCAGCCAACTGATTCCTAAAAATGAATCAGGCCACGCGTTATGTAAAACTTCAGGATAGCGGTCATTTTTTTCGAGATCAAGAATAATGATATCTGATATTTCATATCCTGAATGAGTAAGTGCTATAGCTAGCTTATTTCCTTTCCAACTGGGTTTAAAATAGCTTATTGTATGTTTAGTATCATAATCATAAGTTTTGGGATCAAACAGCAGCTTTTCTTCGGCTTCATAGAAGTCCCGATAGTATAAAGATGCATATTGCTCTTCTGCATTGCGCTTTAAATAAAAATACCTTCCGCTCTCCGAGACTTTAACGTCTGAAACATGCGCAGCAGCCCGGCTTCCATAATCTGTAAACTTATCCAATAAGAGATTACGTCCGGTTATGTTGTTTAATACCGTATCTGCCAGCTTTGCCTGAGCTTCATACCAGCCTTTGATTTCTTCCTGCTCCAGTTGTTCCAGGTGCCGGTAAGGGTCAGTTACTTCTATTCCAAAATAAGTTTCCTGAACATCTTTAGCATGTATCGCAGGATACTGCAACTTGGATTGTACCCGCTTTTGAGAATACGAATGGAGTGGGAAATAAAGGAAAGTAAGAATCCATAAATACTTCATCAGTTTGGGTGTTAAAGCCCCGGTAGCTCCGGGGCTGATTAAAACTAAATTTAAAGACCGTGCTTCGGTCGTTTTAGCTTGTCCCTGCGAATGGGACCTTTGTCTGCAAATCCACCTAAGATGGCCTGAGGATTTTTAATCCTGAATTTCTCAAAGGCTTTTAAATTGGGTTGTTTCATAATACAAGGTATTTAATTAATAGTAATTGTTAATCAATAATTCTACTTAAGTAAATAGTATTCAGCTTTCTACAGATCGCAATTGCTTTAAATAGTTTGATGGTTTCTCCCCTACTTTTCGCTCAAAAGCTTTAGAAAAGGAGTAAGCGCGCTTAAAACCAACCTCTTCTCCCAAAGCCTGGATCTTGTAAAACTGAAGTTGTGGATCATCCTCCAGCTTTTTGAGTAGGTGTTGTACCCGTAATTCATTGATATAATTGGAAAAGTTGACTCCTTTAACCTCATTGATTACCCGTGAGAGATAGGCTGAGTTGGTATTCAGATTTTTGGCAAGTCCGAAAAGGCTTAACTCAGGATCTAGAAAGGCTTCCCCCTCTTCAAACTTTTGCAATCGGTGCAGCAATACGGTTTTAATCTCTTCGGTAAGAACCGGCTCCGTTACTTCTTCATCGTTACTGATTTTTTTTGCTACCAAAGACGTTGCTGCTTGAGATAAATTGGTTTGTTTGTGCTTGAAGCTGTAGTTTATATATAACCCAGCAGCTAAAACTACGAGCACCAATAAACTGTACCCCAGAATTTGTTTTCGATACTTCTTTTGTAGCGCTCGCCTTGCAGAATTTACTTCTTCCAGAAGTCTGGGTTTTACTACCTGATTGAGATAGCTGTCAGTTACAAATAGCTTGTTAGCGTTGATGACTGAATCAACCGCTAATGCCCTGCGTGTATAATACAGCTCCTTGTCTGGATTCTGCGTGTTCTTGTTATAATCAATCAGATAATTATAGACTCCTTTAAGCTCCGGATATACTTCCTGATTTAGCGTGTAAACCGAATCGATCTTTTTAAAATAATCGTAAGCTAAAGCGGTCTGAGCATTCCTTTTAGCGATTTGTCCCAGATAGTAATAGGAAACCGAGACCACAGAAAGGTCCTCCGAGATTGCCGGTAAAGCCTCCTTTAAAAGCCGTTCCGCATTTTCAAAATGACCTAGATAGTATTCATTGACCCCGTTGGAATGCAGAAAATCATAAAAGAATAGCCGGTCGGGAGTACTCAAGGTTTTGTTCAATCCGATTTCGATAAGTCGGTCTGCCTCTTCATACTCTTCCGCGCGCTGATAAGCCAGTTGCAGATTATGCAGGGTGATTAAATAATCTTCCTGATATTCGGTTTCAAAATCAGGCCGTGATTGTAGATAAGCGATATGATTCTCATAGATTTCAATAGCCTTACTATAATTACCCCATCGATTTTGAAAGGCTCCTAAAGCCTGACTGATCTCAATCTCCTGTTCTCGATTTCGATTCAATCGGGCCAAATCATAAGCTTTATAATAGGCTTTTAACGATTTAACATAAGCTCCGCTTTCGTAATAATAATAGCCCTTTAGCATATAACCCAATGCAGGATAGGTATAATCCCCACAGTTTTGGGAATACAGAATGACACTGTCTGCGTAGCTTAAATTGGTTTCGGTATCGTATAAACGGGCAGCGAAATCAAAAGCCCGTGCCACTTCAAAACTGTCTTTGGCCAATCGGGCTTTATAGAGATAGGCTTCCGCAATCAGCCTTTGCTGCCGGAAGGCTACGGCTTCATCATCATAAGCCGCTCTCAGTTCTGGGATGCTCAAACCTTTAAGATAGTTTCGGTAGTAGCTGGCATGCACATCGGGGTGGTGTAACTTTTCGGTATCAGCTACTCCCTGCTGCGGAAAACCAAGTGTACAAATCCATATCCAAATCCCAAATGACGACATGCTTTCAAATGTATTAGCTTAATTTATCAGTAGCTCCCTGTAAAACCCCCAGTGATTCCAGCTTGTAATTATCCCTGACCTGAACATAACTCACATTTTCAATAACTTCTGCTCCCAGTTTCCGCTTCTCAAAACCGGCGGTCATTCCAAAATCGATACGTTTCATCCCCAATTCCTTCGCTCTTAAAATCGTGTGATAAAGCAATTGCCTGTAGACCCCATATTCGTTGACATATTCATAATCGAGACCAATTAGATTCGGCACGTAGGTTTTACCCGATTTATAGCAAAACATTACACCTAAGATCAATCGGTATTTGTCGTCGTCATCATTACAGAGTACAATGAATTCATATGCACTATGGGCGTTCATATTCTGGAATAGCTGAAAGGGATAGGTGAAGGTATTGAGGCCCAAATTGGCTTTTTTAACCTTCTTATATAATTTATAACAGCGTCTTAATTCCACCCGATTTAATGAAGGGCGTATTTGAACATCAACGTGCTCTTGAAAAGTTGCGATATCCTTTCTAAAATGGGCGCGTGACTTTTTACTAAGACTGCTTATAAAATCAGCACTGCTCTCCCAGTCAAATTGTTCAAACCGGGCAGATTCGGGCATATCCATACGCACAAAGCCCTGTAAATTAAAATGTTTATGCAAAGGGTTGTCTTTCCTAAAATCACGAAGCACAATCATTTCAGCCTGAAACTCCCGTTCGAGATCTTCCAGTACACGGAAAAACACGTTTAAAGCTTCCAGCCAATCGGTATGATCAAAATCAATATATAGATGATCGCCTTCGGTGATAAGCGATCCCAGACTCAAGACCCTGGAGGTTAAATGATAGGGATTCCTCTTACGTTCTTTTTCCAGATATGCAGATACCTCTTTTTTAGAAAAGATATCATCTTTCCACAGCGCACACGTAAGATAAGTCATGAGTACAGGCTCCTGATTGTGTAGAATAACTACATACCGAAACTCCCAGTTGTTTTCCTGCTTTTCATTTCCACTAAAGGATTCTTCCAATAATCTAAGACCCTCCCAATCGTATATGCTCTTCCCTCCCATATAGGTATTCCACAGTTCCTTATCGATCTTTGTTATGCTTGATTCCAGGCTGACCTGAAACCTGCCAGAATATTTTGAGGCATCCAGAGTATCAGATGCCTTAGCCTCGGGTAGTTTAAAAGCCCTGCGCACCCGTTGCAGGGAAGTTTGCGTATGCTCGAGCGCCAGCTTGTAGTTTATGGACAAGGCGTCCACCAGGCCGGTTATATCCTCAAGTTCGTTATGGGTAGAAATGGTGATGCGTACTCCGGTATTCTTAACAGGTACTGCCGGAAAAATACCCAGATTGGTGTAAAATCCATCCTGCATCATCAGTTTAACCAGTTCATAACCCGTGGCGGGTGTTCCCGTGCCAATAAAATGTACCGGGGAATCATTGTGATCGATTAGTGGCAAATCGGTCTGGGACAGCAACCTGTTAAAATGGCTTATCCGGTTTTGCAAATCCTGCTGCCGCTCATAAATCTCATCCGATAAATGAATTTTTGAAGAAGCGATTGCTGCGGCCACCGAAGCCGGTTCCAATTGTGCGGAAAAAGTAAGCGGACCTCCAAAGTTCTTAATCCGGGAATACAATTTGCGATCTGTAGTAACCACAGTAGCCCCGCTTGCTCCAAAGGTTTTGCTTAAGGTACCTATTAGCAAGACCTGTTTGGGCAATTCCTTGAGCACACTCATTACATACCCGCTACCGTGCTTACCCTTCCAACTCATGCCGTGAACATCGTCGAAATACAGATGCAATTGCGGGTATTTCTTAACCAGACCCATCAGTTCGTCAATAGGTGCAAAATCCCCGTACATGGAATATACCCCATCTGCGAGGTACCAAACCTTCTCTGCTCGTTGCCCCAACTCCCGGAGTTTTTCCTCCAGCATATTCAGGTTATTATGCCTGATCATCTCTACCGGGATGCCGCGCGATTTCAATACCTCTGTAGCGTGATGTACACTCCAATGCACCTGATGATCCAGAATTACCGCATCTTCATCTCGTACCGCTGCCGGTAGTACGGCCAGATGCCCCAGGGTACTGTTTTTGGTAATAATTACCGGGGTATTATAAATAGCAGCCATTTGCTGCTCAAGTTCTTCATACAGCGGATGCGAGATGTAAGATTTGGAAAGTGGAAACTGAGTCCCACAGTCCCGAATAGCCTGAATGGCTGCTTCTTTTAGGCGGGGATCCTGCTCAAGCCCTAGATAACCGGTGGTACCAAAGTGATAGTGTTTTGTCCCATCAATCTCCATATACCTGCCACTAAGGGTACTACCGCTGGCATACAAATGAAGTACCCCTTCTTCTTTGGCGCGTACCATCACATCGTCAACCGAATCCAAAAAATTATTGTGCTTAATCTTTGCCATAAGAAGATAGATTTTAAATTTGTTATTGAAGCTAGATAATTATTTCCTAGCCTCTATTCTTTCCCCCTACGCAAAGCGCTTTTTATCCCTTAGAGACAACTTTTAATCCCTTAAAGGCAATTAGTTGACTCCAAAAGCCTGTAAAGGATCATAAAATCCCTTAGAGACAAGTAATTATATGAGTTGAACATATTATTTATATTAATTTGGTGCGGATTATGATTATGCACAATTTTTTAGAAACCGATTATGCCAGGATGCGAATTGCAGATTCCATCCTGTTTTTTGAGTACAAGCCTACCCAGATACGAGGTATCGAGCTTGCCAGACGTATTGTGTCAGATCGCATTCAATTTCAAAATGGACGCGCATATCCCGTATTATGCGATGCCAGTAAGCTTCTGGATGCAGACACCATCGCAAGGAACTTTTTTGCCTATGAAGGCACGTTGCTGACTAAAGCAATTAGCTTTTTGGTACAGCCTATTCACAATAAAGCCCGGGCAGAGTTTTTTGTCCAATCTAATACACATCTGGTCCCTACCGGAATTTTTACCAACGAAGAACAAGCACTAGACTTTTTAAAGTCTTATATCTAAGTAACGCTATGACCTTTAGTGTAATGAATAAATTAATACCGGTATGGAAACAGAATTTAATACTAATGACGACGAAAGAATCTCCCTAATTAAGAAAATGATTATTGAGATGGGAAGGGGTAACTTAAATTACCGTATTCCTACCACTACAAATGATGATGAGATTGAAGCCATCACGGTCCTGATCAATATGCTGGCCGACAAGCTCTCCGAATATTTTGAAAACCTCTATCTGATACAAAGCAGAAAAACCTATGAACATCTTATTGACATAGGTTTTGTATTGGATGAGGATTATAATATTCAAGGGGTCACATCCTCTTACAAGGACTATATTCCGATTAAAAAATCCCGCCTGATTGGTATGCAGTTTAAAGAACTCCTGGATAAGGAATCTCAGGATCTTTGGTCTAAGGCTATTGCAGAGATCAACAAGTTCCCCAAAAAATTAAATTTAAATTTAAAAGGTAAAAAGAAGCTTAAACAACCGATCACGTTCTTTTTGAATGAATTATATCCCAAAGAATCCAAGTCTAAATTTTTATTGACCGGCGTACGTACTGTAAATATCAGGGAGCACCTGGACAGTATGTATTCTGAATCTGAAGGAGAAAATCACTATAAAAATTTCCTTGATCTTTCGGATTCGGTTTTAAAAAATGAAGAGGATATCAGCATCATCAAACAGATTCACGCCCACATTGAAAAGAATATCTCTGAATCTCTGGGATCCTTACAAGAACTTGCTCACGAGTTTGGAACCAATGAGTTCAAACTAAAAAACGGATTTAAGGAACTTTATGGAATCACGGTATTTAAATTTCAAATGGAAGAACGCCTCAATTATGCCAAAACTTTGGTAGAATCCTCTTCCATCCCTTTAAAATCTATTGCAGTCATGATGGGTTTTAAAACCTCTTCTCATTTTTCACGCTCCTTTAAAAATCACTTCGGTAGCACTCCCCGGGAATTGAGGAAAGCGGGGAATTAATCCCTTAGAGGTAAATCATTATCCAAAATTGTCAAGTATTCTTTCGGAACTTGCAGTAAAGTTCTGATATGCAAACCTTAAAGTCTTACACTACGAGTATCTACCTGGGTATATGTCTGGCGCTTAGCCTGCTCTGGATGTATGCAGCTACGGCTAAAATCCTCGAGTTTGACCAGTTTAAAATACAGATGAGTCAGGTAAGCTTTCTAAAACCGATGGCCGACATTCTGGTATGGTTCATTCCACTTTTGGAATATTTTCTGGCTGCTCTTCTACTGGTATCCAAAACACGCCGGCTCGCGTTAATGGGTTCTGCAGTATTGATGAGCGTATTTACGGTATATATAGGCGGGATGATCAGTTTTAGTCCGGAACTGCCCTGCTCATGTGGTGGGATTATCAATCACCTCACCTGGCAGCAGCATCTGATATTTAACCTGTTTTTTACTGGCTTGGCTTATTGGGGCTGTTACCGTTTTAAACACTTTAAAATAAACAACATTTAAAATATGAATCGTGTGCACGACGATTAGGGAGAGCCGAAAACCTTCGAATTCGAGTAGGCATAATCTTTTAATACTTTTTATTATGAAAAAGTCTAAAATAATGATCCCGGTGATGACACTGGGGCTGGCAGTAGGCCTGGCTTTTGCCAATACCGCAAACCAGTCAAATGGATGGATTGACCTGGATGGTACTCCTACACAATTGAGCAACGACCCTTGTACGGGTACTAGCCAAAATTGTTCAGTGCGTTTTGAGGAAGATCCACAGCAACGGAATTTTGAAGTCTATACGGATATGTCATTGACTACCCGTAAAGCAAGTGGTGTTGATACACCCTATTTGATTCCGGGTACTCCTTAATCCGATAGGATTAAACCCGGTAAAATGCCTCCCCATAGCCGCTTCTATGGGGAGGTTATTTTAATTACTAACTTCAGGGACTCCCTTACCCATAAAAATATACCGATGTTCAGGCACCAGTTTTTCCTGTATAAAAGACTGAATATCCCCAGGACTTACAACTTCTAAATAAGCTCTAACCGCTTCCGGATCGGGCAGTTGCAAATCCCATTTATAATAGCGATATCCTTTATCTATAATGGATTTACCCGTAATTCCCATTAAATAAAATCTACTTTTAATCGCATTTAATTCGCTCTCAGATATAGGATGTTCTTTAAACCAGGATACCAACTCCTCCACATCGCTTATCAGCATCTGTTCCATCCCGACAACCGTTGGCAATGTAATTACCAAATTGCCGCGTTGCATATCTATATTCGAATTAGAAACGACGTGTACAATATAAAGGCCTCTTTTTTTAACATGACGCAGTTCCCATAAGCGGTTATTAATTACTTCCCGCATCAGTTTTAAGTTAACCTGTGCTTTCCAGTCATCCCGGGCTATAGGATAGGAATATTGTAATCTAAGGTTCAGATCGGAAGGCAGTATACCGGGAATTCTAAACGTCTTCTTTAAAGGTCCTTTAGGTAAATAACTTACAACTTTTTCTTCCCGTTTTACCTGATTTTCAGATACCCGCAGATTACCCAAATAGGTTTCCAAAAGCGGTATGACTTCTGTTTCGCTAAAATCTCCACTCAGCAGAAACAAAAACTCCTGAGGATGTTGAAATAAGCTTTGATAAATTTCCTTCAATTCAGTCATAGTAGATAGCTGTACCGCCTTATAACGTTCCTCAGCTGTTAAACCAGGATTTACTTCCTTAAGATCATTCTTACTAAGTACGGTTAAATCGTGTTCCTCCCTCCCGTAAGGGGGGTTCTTGTAAAATAAGAATTCATCCTCCTTCCAATAGGTAAAGGCTTCGGGATCCTCCCGGGGTGCAGACAAATACAAATGAGCCAGTTGTAACAAAGCTTCAAGACGCTCGGCCGGGGCCTGCAGTTTTATACCGGATTCTTCCTGGTTTACATACAAGGCTCTGCCGTAAATCATTCCCAGATCGGTAAGCATGCGTTGCATTTCAAAATGGGTATAAGCACCCGCCCCCGAGGTATGTACCCACTCCGGTACAAGCTGGGCTCTTATAAAGTCCTCTTTATTCAGGTTACTGGCACCTACATTGCGGAAGCCATGTAATTTTAGTGGAGCACCCTCCTGAGGGTAAAGTACGACCCGCGCTCCATTAGCAAGTTGTATTAGTTGTCCTCCTAAAGTATCATTACCCAAATCTCTAGAAGGAACACGAGGCAACCGGGCAAGGAGCGAATCGGATATCAACTTCGTTTTCAGCTCCTCATTTGCCTCCGTACCTACCCCCAGTTTAGCCTGATCCAGCCAACTGCGGAACTCAGCCTCATTTAAATTTAATACAGCGGCACCTTTGGGGGCCAAAATCCCAATATCCTGAGGCCCGTCTCTTAAAAAGGCTTTGAGTTCCGAATTTACAGTATCATACGAGAGCCCATTTAACCAGCGCTTCTTTAAAGCAAGCTGATCAAATTCCAAAGATTCCTCTGCCAGCATCCGTTGATCATAAGTACTCAATACCGCTCCCAAAGTATTGTTATCCCTTTGATCAATAGCGTTTAATTCCCTTTGCCGGTATTTCTGATAAGCAGCCTGATCAACACCCTGTTTCTTAAGCTGATTAAGGGCGGTTGCCACTTCCTCCACTGCTCCCCGTTCCCTTCCTGTAAAAGTTTTTAGTTTCAGTCCCAGTGCAGGAAGTTCGCCAGATTTATCAACACCAAGTGTGTAGTGCAGATCATAAGTCGTAGGTATTTGAGGTAGCTGATCTCCAATAAGCGCATACAACATTTCATACATCCACTTTTGCTGTAAAGCTTTAGGTTCTGCTTTTGGAGGGATCCGGTTACGCCAGTATAAATCGATTTTCGTTTCGGAGAGCTCCTGTTCATCAGTTTCAAGCTGTTCCAATTGTATAAATTGGTTGGGGCGTTGTAAATACTCCATTTTTGGATAAACCAGTTTTTTAGCAGGAGTAGCTTTTAATTTTCCAAAATAGTCTTCAATATCCTGCGCTGCCTGATCCAGATCGGTAATAGGCCCCACCATCATCAGGGTAGCCCGCTGGGGATGATACCAGTCGTTATAAAAGGAGGATACGGCATCCCTATTAAAACCTTTAACGTGATCAAAATAGTGTTCCGGTCGTACAGCCGGAGCATAAACTTTTGAAAGGTTCCAGAACAGGCGCTCTTCATCGTATCCTAAATGACCATTTCTATGTATGTACTCCTGATAAAAACTGCCGTGTTCCGCTGCTAGATTTTCAGGAGTCGGTTTTAAACTTCCTCCAATGATTCGGCTTAGCAAATCCAACTCTGCAGTATAGATTTCAGAACCTACTGTATCAAAAAGGAAAAGGTAGCAGGTATGTCTTACATTGGTATATCCCTGCCAGGGATATTTTCCGCTACGAACAGCCTCCAGTAAAGCACCGCCTTTGGCTGTTGCTTCATCCAAATAAATTGCAAAGGGCAAATGCTCCAGATAATGGGCCAGGTGCGTTTGTCCTTCCTGTTCCATTTCATAACCCGTATTTACATATAAATTCATAGATACGTTTTGTCCCTCCCAGGCTGCTTTAGAATGGATCAAATACCGCATCCCGTTATCCAGGGTTCCGCTACGAATACCGGTTTCTATGGTATCTGCTTCGGTTTGCCCATACATAAAAGGACTGTATACCAGAAAACAGATCCATACCAGGCTAAAGAAATTTAATGATTTTAAACGTTTAATATCCTGCATTTTGAGTGAGATTAGGGTTTTTTAATAATTCGGCTTCAGGAATTGGGTATAGCAAATCGGTTTCAGAGACTCCTTCCAGTACCTCCAAAGCCTTTCCGGTGCGCTTTAAATCCAGCCAGCGATGCCCCCATTCGCTAAAAAGTTCGTAATAGCGCTGCTGCATCACCTCTTCTAACAGCTGTTCCTGGGTAATTGCCGTGGTATAAACCAAAGGCTGCAGATCGGCACGCTCCCGTATAACATTCAGGTCAGCTACCGCCGCTTCCAGTTTGCCCTGCCGGGTACGGGCCTCTGCCCGTATCAGGTACTGCTCTGCAAGGCGTATTACCATGGAGTATTCGGTATAGTTAGAACCTGTAGCGTTGTATTGAATCTTGTATTTATAGGGATAATAGTAGGTTTCACTACTGCTGCTAAAACTCCCAATCCAGTTGTCCCGGCGCAGATCCCCGGCCTCTAGGTCTGTTATAAACGTTTCGTTCAGACTGACCGGGCTCCCGGTTGGGGTAATGCGAATCAGCAGATTGCCATCCCGGGTATGCGTAAACGTGCCTCCCCAGCCTTCCGGTGACACCTGCCAGAGTGCTTCCGGGCTGTTGGCTAAAAACACGGTATTTAAATCATCAGGCAACTCATACAGATCCGTTGCGGCCAGTACTTCACTGCTGTAGGTTTCCGCCTGCTCCCAGTTTTCCAGATACAGATGTACCCGCGCCAACAAACCCAAAGCCGTAAAACGATTCGCCTGGGTACGATCATTATCAGGGTAGCCGGTATCCAATAGTTCGGCTGCCCGGTTTAAATCTTCCAAAATCAGATCGTAAACCTCAGTTTGTGGACTTCGGGCTTTTAAGGCATTAACGGTATAATCGGTTTGGGTGACTAAAGGCACATCCCCGTATAAATTGGTCAGGTAGAAATACGCAAACGCCCGTATAAATCGGGATTCCCCTTCCAAAGCAGCACGGGTTTCCCGACTTAAACCACTGTTATCTACAACCCCCTCCAGAATCGCATTACACATATAAATCGTGTTGTAAGCGCCAGACCATAAGGCCAGATTCAGGCTGTTGGTTGCTTCCGGTTGATGCGCTGCAAAGGCTTCCATCTCAGGTACCGCATTGGTTACGGTATAGGTATCAGCAGAGAGCCCGCCTAAAAAACTGACACTTTGGTTCCCTCCTGCTGCAAAGGCCGTATTAAACAACTGAATGTACACCCCATCCATCGCCTCACGTGCGGTGGCATCATCGCTAAACACCGTCACACTGGTGATACGGTCATTGGGTACGTCTACCTCTACAAAAGATTCACAGGCGTATAGGAACAACAGCACCGGTAAGCATAGCAGGTGTAGATGGTAATTTCTAAAATGTTTCATATCGTTAAAAATTAAGTTTAAGCCCCGCAGTTAGCGTGCGTAAAGCGGGTAAGGTGGTTCCGGGGGACTGAGGGTCTAATCCGCGGTATGAAGTCAGAGTTAACAGGTTTTGCCCTTGCAAGAACAAGATGCACGAGTTTATTCCTAGTTTTTCAGTAGGGAGCTCATAGTTAAGCCCAAGCGTTCGCAGTCTTAAAAAAGAGGTATTGGTATAAATGCCGTCACTGGTCTGAAATCTGAAATAAGTTCGTAAGGCATCCAGTCCCTGAGAGAGTTTTTGAAACGATGCCATATCTCCCGGACTTTGCCAGCGCCGTTCGTAATCTTCCTGCAGTATAGGGCCCAATCTGCCGGGAACTCCTGAGGAATAATACTGCTGGCCGTCCTGTACGACGAACTCCCATAAAAAATCCAGGCTCACCCGCCCATAGCTAAACTGGTTACGAAACCCGCCAAAGAGCGTTCGGTTAAGATCTTTAACCACCACGCGGTCATCGAAATTATACACCCCATCTTCATTGACATCCACAAACGTGTACAACCCCGTCTCGGGGTCTACCCCGGTATGGTCATAGAGAAACTGAATGTTAAGGGACTCCCCTACTTTGTAGGTATTGGCATACGAACTCTCTTCTATTCCGGGAAAAGACACCAGGCGGTTTTGAGGAATACTCACATTCAGCGAAGCCTGCCAGCTAAAGCGCCCTGAGTTTAGATTTGTGGAGGCTTCAAACTCCCAACCGGTATTTTCAACGGTAGCATCCAGATTGGCCTGTACACTGGTAAAACCCGTGATAGCAGGCAGGTTATAGCCCACCAGCTGATTGGAAGAGCGATTGCGATACCAACTCGTATTCAGACGTAATTGATCCTTCAGGAAACCCAGTTCTAAAGCCAATTCCAGTTTGCGGTTGCGCTCCCACGAATAAATGGGGTTCGTGAGTTGGGTGGGATACAAACCTCCCCCTCCCGGGGTGGTCGAATAGGTATCGAGGTAACCGTAATCCCCTATTTGATCGCTTCCGGCTGAACCATAACTGCCGCGCAATTTGGTAAACGATAAAAAGGGCTTTAGACCTTGCATCCAGCTTTCTTCACTCAAAATCCACGCTCCACCAACAGCCCCAAAACTGGCAAAACGCCGGGACGGACCAAAACGGCTGCTGCCGTCCCGTCTTCCGGTTAGATTCAAATAGTATTTACGGGCGTAATTAAGACCGATACGCCCAAAAGCTGCTGCATAGGCATATTCACTTGTGCTGTTATCGGCCACCACCACCTGCTCTGCAGCTGCGAGATTTCCCAGTAACTGATCGTTGGAATACCCAATACCCACTATATTAAGCGTTGAGCCCTGGCGATGCTGAAAGGTACTCCCTAACAGAGCATCCAGATTAAACTTCCCCCAGGTATTGCGGTAATTGAGTTGCGGTTCCACAATCCAGGATTGGCGCCCTGCACTAAGATGTATGGAGCGTGAGCGTGCATTCGCCCAAAGAGCGGGATTATAAAACCGGATGGGTTGCTCGGTGACCTCCTCACTAGTTAGCAGGGTATAGCCGGTATTTAACCGTGCTTCCAGTTGTGGGGTTATGGCATAGTTTAAACTCAGGTTGCTAATAAGCTGCTGCACCCGGGCTTCACTCTCCCGGTATAAAGTGGCAAGCGGGTTATTCCAACTCGAGTCTTCCCAGTTTAACGCTCCGTCATCGGAGTATAATGCCGGTGCATTAGGCGCCAGAGATAGGGCGGTACTTACAAAGCTGCTCCCGTCAAACTGCCGGTTGTTGTCACTGCCAAAGGAGGTGCTCAATTGCAACTTAAAACGCTCGTCACTGCTGCGGTGATTGAGGCTCAGGTTTGCAGTGAGTTTGGTATACTTAAAATCACCAGGAAACACCGAAGTCTCACGTTGATAGCCCACACCCAGGTTGTAATACGTACGTTCGCTCCCACCACTCACGCCCAGATTCACTCCGGTGGTTTCCGCAGTCCCCCCAAAAAGAGTCTCCTGCCAGTCTGTATAGCGGTCCGGGTCCCACAAAAGCAAATCTGGGGAATTCGATTCCGTAGGGGTTGTGCCGTCATTGGCAAAGGCTTCCTGCCTTAGGCTGATGTAATCAGCTGTGGTAACCAAATCCAGTTTGCGGGGTACCACACCGGCACCGGTATAGATCTGTGCGTTAAACCGGGTTTTTTGCTTCCCGCCTGTACCTTGTTTGGTGGTGATCAGGATTACGCCATTGGCCCCACGCGAACCGTATATCGCGGTAGCATCGGCATCTTTAAGCACTTCGATGCTTTCAATATTCGCAGGGTTCAAGGTATTGAGTGGGTCTATCCCTCCCAGGTTAGGTGATGTAAGCCCGCTTGAACTATTAAGTGGTGCGCTGTCTATAGGTACGCCATCTATGATATACAGCGGCAGATTTCCCGAATTCCCGAAGCCGCTGCGCAGACTATTCTGACCACGGATTTGAATACTGGGCGCATTACCTGGCACCCCACTGCGCTGCACGATAGAGACCCCTGCCATCCGGCCTTGCAGGGCGGCTAGCGGATTGGTCACCGGCTGCCGCTCGATTTCTTCGGCGGTCACCCGGGCGATACTCCCCGTTTGCTCCCGGCGTGTGGTATTGTAATACCCGGCATTGATGGTGACTTCGCCTAGGTCTGTGATGTCCTGTTGCAGGGTGATAGTAAACCTGGTTTGATTCCCTACCGGCAACAATAAGGTCTTAAACCCGATATAGCTGATACGCAACGTATCCTGAGGCGAGGCCACCAGTTCAAAGTTCCCGTCCAGATCGGTCTGGGTACCGGTATTCGTGTTTGTAAGGGAAATACTTACCCCGGGGATGGGGTTGTCATTCGTGTCGGTAACGCTTCCCGTTACCCGTGATTGTAAGGGTGAGGCACTGGCCCACAGGGCACTCAGGCTCATAAAAAGGCATAATAGCCCCGGCAACGCAGCCCCCGTAAGGCGCGTAGTCTTATTTTTCATAACTTCGTCGTGTTAATTAAACAATTAATTTGTTTAAGCTCACGCCTTCCCCACCTGATACCACTCTTAGGGGAAGGTCTGGAGCTTAAAAGCTTCTCTTCTTCACAGACCGCAAGGTCTGCAGCTCTTTTTTATTATGGCTAATTCAAACGGTCTATAGCAATGTTCTAAGTTTGCTTCTTAAACTTTCTTTTTCTCAGTATAGCAGGATGTTTCCGTTGTCCTCATCCCCAACCCTTCTTCCCCGGTTCAGAATAGTCCCGGAGCTCTACAAATCCACTTAATGAGATTTGCGGGATCCGAACTCTAAAAGAAAGAATGAGTTAAGAGAATAATCCTATCCTCATCCCCCCGCCCTTCTCCCACTGGAGAAGGGAGCCTATCCCTAACTGGAAAGTTGCTTTAAGATTAAGGAATATCATTCTTTATCCTTCTTTTTCTTCAGTATAGCAAGAAGGACCCGTTAAAAATTTTCGAAGCCTTGGAGAAAATTTAGGGGACTTCTTGCGGTTTTCGCCCTGAGGCGAAAAATACCTAAGAAAAAGTGTCCTTTCTTTTGTTACTTTTCTTTGGACAATCAAAGAAAAGTAAGGAACACTCAATAGAACCTCTAAACATTCAAATCCAAATGATTATCCTTAAACAGTCTATTCCCATTAAAAAAATTCTCAAGCTTAAGAAAACAAACAAAACATCTTATAAAACCTTCGCTAATTCACCGGTGTGCTTAAACCTACCCGGTATAAGCCCAGGCCGCCTGCACAATGCAAACCGGCGTTACCCACCCACAACAGGTTACCTCGTAGGGAGATACCCCATAACCCACGGGTGCATTAGCGGATTATGACGTGTACCCGTAAACACGTGCTTCATACAATAAATTTATTTTTAATGGTTTATGTATTGTTTTAAGTTTCAATTATAGTGGTGTTATTCAATCGAGATTCTTACTTCTATGCTTGATTCCTTTCTTTTGCCTTGATGCAAAAGAAACAAAAGATCAAGGCTCACAAGACGGTATCTAAATTTATCGTTTGCTGCACTGCATGCGCTTAACTCGGCCGCTCTGGCGGCCTCAAACAAAACCGCCTGCTACGTTCCGCTCACTTCAAATTTTACGATACCTTCTTGTAGGCCGTATTTGAAATTGAAACTAAGAATAGCATTCTTTAAATCCCCCTCGGTTCAGAATAGTCCTGGAGCTCTACAAATCCATCTAATAAGATTTGTGGGATTCGAACTATAGAAAAAAGATTCTTACTTCTATGCTTGTTACTGTTCTTTTGTCTTGATACAAAAGAACCAATCCCGAAGCGTCGGGACAAGGCTCACAAGACGGTATCTAAATTTATCGTTCGCTGCACTGCATTGTTTCTAACTAAAACAGCCCAACGCGGCAAGCTGGCTCATTCGCTAGAATAGTCCACCGGACTATTCTTTAACGCTCTGCCCTAAATTTGACGATACCTTCTTGTAGGCCATTTCCAAAATTGGTACTAAGAATATCATTCTTTAGTGTCCTTTTTCTTCAGTATAGTAAGAAGGACCCGTTAAAAATTTTCGAAGCCTTGGAAAAAATTTAGGGGACTTCTTGCGGTTTTCGCCCTGAGGCGAAAAATACCTAAGAAATGTGCCCAATCTAAATGATCCTACAGAACTCCAATTACTATAGGCACATTCTATCTGTCCAAAACCAATAAGCGATACAGATTAAAAAGTGTCCTTTCTTTTGTTACTTTTCTTTGGACAATGCAAATCGACGATAGGAGATTCACGAGCTTCAAAACCAATAAGCTACAGCGAGCTAAAGAAAATGAACAAAACATGCTATAGTACCTAAAAATCTCCTCAGATCAAGCTAATGCTATCGTGAAAAACAAATACAACACCTCGTATATACCATAGGCAAAATCACTTTAAAAAATTAAACACCTCACCCTGTGCGGGATGTTGACCATTTTGGCCTAAATTAATGTAGGGGGAGTTTAGGGGTGCGAAGCTTTATATAGAGAAGAAAACGACTTTGAAGAAATAAGTTGAAGTTTTGCAAAACCTTAAAACAAAAAAGGTGCGAGGGCTCAACTTATCGACTTGGGGTACTGGTATACCTACGTACAATAAGCGGCACACTCACACCCGGGTTGTGAGCATCCCTGCTTATCCTCTCGTACGTATTAAATTACCAGTTTTCAAGTCGAGATTCAAAGCGAATGCTTCTAATATGTTACTTTCAGAAGTTTCGCAAATATATAATTATGAAGTAAATATAAAGAAAAACTTTTTATATAGCACGACCGTGCTGTAAATAATTTTAAAATGTCTTTTCTTTTGTAGAGATGTCAGATAATAATTCTAATAAGGAAAATAGGCGAGTTTATAACGTTGACAAATTCGTTTGCAAGTTTATTAGAGAAAATTGGTTTTCTGGTCTTCTTGATGAAAAGCCAAAAAAAATCGCTGATGAATTTGGTATTCATTATCATACAGTTGAAAAAATAATGACACGACCAGAAGGATATCATATCCCACTCTACACTCTAAGTACAATATGCTTCTATAAAGGAGTTAAACTCTCTCAATTCTTCAAAGAAGTGGAGCGGTTGTATGGAAGTAAATTAGATGATACTTATGATACTAAGTAATTTTACCTAAAATTATTTTCTTTCAATTCTTACTATTTTCTCAATTCATTTCTTTTATAAAATTATTTAACCACATATTTTCAATAGCAAATCTCCTAAACGCCAAAAAAGGTAGCTCTTCATCTCTAGAATCATTGATGAATTTAGAAACGATCATTTTTATACAAAGTAATCGTTCATTTGAATCAGAAATAAGCATTGCACTACAAATATCTCTTTTAAATACATTTAAAATCTTTCGCCTATCATCATTTAAATACTTTCTATCAATTTGACATTTAGCAATAGTATATTTAAATCGCTCATCTTGTGATTCTATCCTTCCTGATATTTGAAACCTAATTAATCCAGACGGGTCTGTTACCTCAGGATTTACCAGTTTAGGTTTTTCAATTGCATCATATTTACTAGAGCTCAAATTAATTAAACGAATATTAGCTTCAGTATTCTTAAAAGATATTCTTGTATTACCTATGGGTAAATCAAAATGGGTACCTTTATATCCATTACAAGTTGGACAAGCCATAATTAAATTATCCCATGAAAAAGCTAGCCAATAATAGATTTTTTTGGGTCTATAATGCTCTACGTTATATCGTTCCATTTTTTGTTCACAGTAAGCGCATTTATATTTATAAATAGCAATAAGTGAATCACGAACATCGTCTAATTTGTATCTCTCACTATACTTATCATTATATGTTTTATTTTTTATAATGTCCATTCGCTTCTGATGAGTAGTAAAAGTAGTTTGAGGGATTTGGCCCGTCTTTAAAAATAAATCGTTAAAAGCAGGAATTAATGAAATTGGTACTTCTTCTAAGTTTTTTTTAATTTTTATCATTTTTATTTAAATCCTCTTTTAATATTTCCTCAATAATATTATCTATTTCTTCGTCTTTAAAAAATTCTTTTCCCTCAGCCTTTTGTTTATTTAATTCATTTTCAAGCACTTTATTTATCCGATATATTAGATAAGTTTCACTGGTATCTGCAAAATCATTATCTTCATTCATTCTAGAATCAGAAAGCCCAAATAATTGAGAAGTCAAAAGGGTATTTATCATTAAATGATCTAGGTTTTTCCTGAAATATGGATCACTAACTTTTGTTTCTCCAGTTTTTAAATCTCTGAATACCCTATAAATTATAGCTTCTTCAGATGCCCCCTGAATTATAGTAGGACTATGAGTAGTGAAAATAAATTGAATGTTAGGAAAAACCTTACGCAATTTTCCGATTAATACTCGTTGCCATTTAGGGTGTAAGTGAAGGTCGATTTCATCAACAAGAACTACGCCACTAGAATTAGTTATGGATTCACTCGACTTCATATTCTTAGATAATCTGAATATTAAGTCACACACAAATATAATTACCCCTTTATAGCCTTCAGACAATTGATAAAACGATATTGGCCGTGCTCCCTTTTCTGTGAATTCTACTCTATCAGTATATACTTTAATTATAACCTCTCTTTCCAGTAATTCATTTAGCATTTTTTCTAAGCCATTAATAGAAAGTCCCAATAAAAATGAATCATCAGTATAACCCGGAGATTCATTTGATTTTTCTAATTCTATTGCTTTTTGGCGAGAAAGCCAAGTAACTGGATTGAGGAGAGTTTGGTCTTCATCAAATAAAGACATAAATCCTAACTCTTCTGCTTCATCAGTTGAAAAACGGCCACGATGGGTGCCATATGCAAACACATTATCTAAAAAGGTATTATTTCCTATACCATATTGTTTATTTATGTTATCAAAACCTAAGGGAGAAAATTTCTGATTTTCTTTAATGATATTAATTACCCTAGCAATATTTTCTATATTATTAACTCCATTTATGAAGTTCATTCTAAAAGTCAAATAAAGAGCCATTAAAATCAGAGATTTTCCATCTCCATTTTCACCTAGAAAATATATCTCTTTTGAATTTTCAAACTTTAAGTTAACCTCTTTTATAGAATAAAAATCTCTTATCTGAACATTTTTTATATATTTAGCGCCCTCACCAATAGAATAAATTGGACTTCCTTCTAACCATCTTTGGAGCTCTTCGCGAGATAAACCAACAGCTTTATTAAATTTATTATCAAAACAAAATTTATAAAACTCTATGTCTTTTAAATCTTTTGATCTACTTACTCTACTGATCCTTTCTTTTAGTACATTTTTAAATAATTTACCTACATCCCCATTTTTAAATAATAATGAAAAATCATATGGAACTCGATTTTCTCTTCTATAGTTGGATAATGAAGCACCAGATTCTACTAAAGCACTTCTAATGTTAGTATAAATTTTACCTTTAGAAATAATAAATACACCTCCCATTTTAACATTGGAAAATTTATCGGCAAACATTTCAATTATATCTCCATGTGTGAATAGCACACTTAATAGAGCAAATAATTTTTTTTCATTCGGATATTTTTGAATATCTATCCAATGATTTGGAATAGGATCTGTTAGTTTATTTATTCCCAGAAAAGATCGTAAAATAGGTTCATCAATAACAATTTCCTTAGCCAAGTATGCCTTTATCTTTTCGACACTTGAAATAACATCCATGACCAAGACTATATCATACTTTGTCCACGAGGTTTTCACATTATTAAATGCACACATATTAATTATATTTAAATAATATGATATATTCTTTTACATCTTGAGATCTTTGTTCACTTCTACCCATATTACTGTGCACATGATCTTTGATAAGTACTTCTGTTTTATAATTGGTAAAACTATTGTTAGCAACATTAAGTATTGTATCTAAACTTATCATACCAGTATCCGAGTAACTTAAAACAAGATTTGCCTTCTTTGAAAAAGCTCCTTCGAACAATAACTTAAAAGCTTTATTTACAGTAGTTTTTTTACAAAAAGGAGATTGATGTCTATCTTCTCTATATCTTCCTTTAAATTTAATAGAGGGATAATCGTATTTTACTAGAGTTTCGAGAGCATGATAAAATCGTGAATAATGCACGGATTGATAAGGAGGATCTGCGTAAATAATTGAGCCTTCATCTATAATCCGCAAACAATCCGTATAGTCTAAAGTTGTAACTCGAAACTCATTTGAGTTTCCATTTACTGTTTTAATTAGCTCTTTAAACTTTTTTTGAAAATACGGCCACAATTCCCTATTTCTATAGCTTAAAATATCTTTCATATTATCTTCAGTCACATCTCTATATTGTGCATAATGGCCTGTACTTTGTGATACATAGGACATTGCAAATATTAGAGAGGAAAGAATTGGATAATATTGTGGCTTAGATTTATATAACTCTGCAACAGCTCTTATTGAATCAATCCAAACACATTGATTGTATGACCAATATGTACCTGAATAGTATTTTGTAAACAAATGAAAACCAAAATCAAAATTATTATTTATTAAGGTTTGCTGTTTTTTTTCTAATAACTCAAGGTCACTAAATGAATCTATGTTAGAATAGTCAAAATTATGGTAAGGAAATTTATTTTTAAATTCGTCTACGAAATGTAATACCTTCTCTTTTATTTCAACTAGACAGGAAATAGATATTTGTCCTTTCAAATTACGCAAATAGGTATTAGACATAATAGACGAATATTCCTGAACATCGTTTGCATGAACCTTATATTTATCTTTTAAGGAGCCCCCTACTACACCAGTACCACTAAATAAATCACATAGCCATTCACTATCAGAATCAATGGATTCAATAGAATTTATAACGAAATCAATTATTTCACGCTTTGACCCCATATACTTCAATAAATGGGGGACTTTTTTAAATTCTTCTGATTTTACTACCGAAATAGTTTCGCTCATTTTAACTTTTTTACAAAAAGTTAAAGGTAAGTTCTATAAATTATATATTGGACTTATATCTCTTAAAGATATACAGAATATTCTAACATTAATACGACTGTTAAAAATATTCTTTCTAAACCAATATAAAATATCATAGTTGCCGGGCGATTTTAAGGCACAATGGAAAAACCAATGTTATGACTTGCCCGTATCCCTCGTTCCCGCGAGTCTGTGACTGGTGGCCCACTATTGTAAGCCACGCTTAAGAAAAAAGTGGCATTTATAGGGTAATGATCTCTTCGAGTTTCGTTACGGTCTCCTTCAAGAGGGCTTCGGTAAAAGGGGGAGTTTCTCGAACAAAAACCAAAGGAAACTGAAAACAGAATAATAAAGAGGTGTTCTAAGGGGGTTATTCCCCTTTTTTTAATTTTAATCAAAGGGATTACAGGATTCTGTAGACTACTTCAAAGACAAAAGTCTATTTTTATAGATCCAACTCTAAAGTGTTGATATTCTCTATATTTTGAAGGGATATGTACGTATTAAGTGTTTAAATAATGAGTTGTGGATAATGCCCAAAATGAAACTGAAATGGATAATATATTAGAGTTAAAAACGATAAGTGAACTTCAAGAATTCAATTTCTTCATACCATCATACCAAAGAGGTTATAGATGGAGTCCTAAAGAAGTTGTGGAGTTATTAAATGATATTTCAAATTTCACACCTAGATTAATAGATGAGCATAGTGATGAAAAAACTTGGTATTGTCTTCAACCAATTGTTGTAAAGAAACTTGAGCATGACAAATATGAAGTAATAGATGGACAACAAAGACTTACAACTATATACTTGATACTCTATTACTTAAATCAAGACTTTGTTGAGAAAAAAAGAGATAAGTTATTTCAATTAGATTACCAAACGAGGAGTGGTTCAAAAGTCTTTTTAAGCCGATTAGAAGACGGTATCGATAACAATTCGAATATTGACTATTATTATATCTCAAATGCTTTCAGGGCAATTACTGAATGGTTTGAAAACAAAGGAAGTTTAAATTTTGACACAGGTGATTTTCGCTCAAAATTTAAATTTAACTCTAAAGTCATCTGGTATTTAAGTAATGAGACTGATTCTATTTCAATTTTCACAAGAATTAATATTGGAAAGATTCCATTAACAAATTCTGAATTAATAAAAGCACTTTTTCTTAATAGTTCAAATTTTAAAAATCAGGAAAATAAGCTCAGGTTACGGCAATTAGAAATCGCAACTGAATGGGATAACATTGAAAGCTCATTACAAAATGACAAATTTTGGTTCTTTTTAAATCAAAACTACGTTGCGACAAACAGAATAGAATTCATTTTCAACTTAATGAATGAAGACCCAGACCCTAATGACAATTATGATACTTTTAGATATTTCAGTAAGAAATTTTCAAAAGGTAGTAATGAAGAGTTGACACAAAACTGGAATGAAGTAAAAAGGTATTTTCAACGATTTAGTGAATGGTTTAATGAAAGGGAACTTTATCATAAAATTGGTTTTCTAATTAGCACAGAATCTACAAGTATCAAAGAACTTTATAACAAGTCTGATGACATAAGTAAATCTGAGTTTAAGGACTATTTAGATAAACTTATCAAGAAGGATCTAAAAAATGTTGACATCAATGAACTTCAATACTCTGACGGAAATGAGGTTAGAAAAATACTTTTGCTTTACAATATCCTAACTATGCTAGCCAGTTCAAAAGACAACTCCTACTTTCCCTTCGACTTATATAAAAATGAAAAATGGGATATTGAACATATTACCTCTGTCAAGGATAAATTACCTGAAAAAAATAAAAAGCAATGGATTGATGATGCTATTGTATTTATTGGTAATGAAAGTAAAATAGAAAAGGGTCTAAGAAAAAAGATAAACAATTGGAAAGAAGAAGATGACGAAGGATTTAAATCTTTATTCGAGGAAGTTATTACATATTTTAATTCTGAGTTAAGAGAGGATGATGACATTAATGATTTGTCAAACCTTACATTGCTAGATGCTGGAACAAACAGAAGCTACAAAAATGCAGTGTTTCCCTTCAAGAGAAAAACAATTATAAATCGTGATAAGGAAGGCGTTTTTATTCCTATCTGCACAAAGAATGTTTTTTTAAAATATTTTAGTGAATATCCTCCCAAAATTTCATTTTGGTCCCAAGAAGACCGTGAAAATTACGAGAATGATTTGAATAAAGTATTAAATTCTTACTTATCTTAAATTCTATGCAAAACGAAAAGTATAAAGGTAAAATCTTCAGTTTTTATGAACTACTTGCATCAACTAAAATCGAAATCCCTATCATCCAGCGTGATTATGCACAAGGAAGAAAAGATAAAAAGAAAATAAGACAGAATTTTTTAGAGGCTTTGTATGAAAGCATTGACAAAGAAGAAAAAATAATGCTTGACTTCGTTTATGGTAGTAATACAGACGATTCATTTCAACCATTAGATGGACAACAAAGATTAACAACTCTATTTCTTTTACATTGGTACGCAGCACAAAAAGATAATAAGTTAGTCGATGAAAAAAACATCTTAATAAAGTTCACATATGAAACAAGAATTTCTTCGCGAGATTTTTGCAATTCCTTAATCGATAACAGTTTTAACTTATCAAGAGACATATCTCCGAGTGAAGTCATCATCGATTCACCTTGGTTTTATTTATCATGGAAGAATGACCCTACAATTGATGCAATGCTTAGAACAATAGACGATATTCATCATCAATTCTATAACATACCTAATCTTTGGTATAAATTAACCTCTAAAGAATTTGATTTAATACAATTTTATCACGTTGAATTAGAAAATATTGGCTTAACCGATGATCTCTACATCAAAATGAATGCTAGAGGGAAATTGCTTTCAACATTTGAAAACTTTAAAGCTGGATTTGAGAAAAGAATTAGAGATGAAAAATGGGAGTCATATTCGGACTTCACAAAATCATTTGCGTTTAGGATAGATACTGCTTGGACGGATTTATTTTGGAAGCATTTCAGAAAAGATAATACAGTTGATGCTTCGTTTGTAAACTTCATTTCTACCCTATTAATGGTTAGACAATCCGTTGAAAGAAATAAAAAAACAGAAGAAAGATTGAGAATCATCTCAAAGTTACAAGAGGATTCAAATAATATATCTCCAAAACTTTTTTCACTTGATGATTTCCAATATCTAGTTGAATGTCTTAACCTTATAAATGATCACTTTATTGAAATAGAAGCAATTAAATTCAACTTTCCACTTTTTAGACATGAACCAAAAGAAAGTTTAGTAAAAACTATTACTCTTGAATCAGATGCCTCATATACTCAGAAGGTACTTCTATTTGCTCAACTAGAGTATTTCAGAAAAGTAAAAAATGTAGATACTCAAAAATACCTGGAATGGATGAGGGTAGTAAGAAACATTGTTTCTCGAGGTGACATAGAAAAAAGCGGTAAGAGACCAGACATCGTAAGGAGTCCTGCAACATTTGATGGAGTTATTTATTTAATATCTGAATTGTCAAAAGGTTGTAACGATATTTATGGCCATTTGTCAGAAATTAGAAATCTAAATTCAACATTTGCCAAAGAACAAGTTGAAGAGGAGAAATTTAAAGCTAAAATCATTTTCAAAAACCCTGACACTAAAAAAACACTTTTTGAGTTAGAGGATACAGACTTACTAAGGGGAAGAATTGATTTTATTTTTTACTGTTTAGATATTAACAAACAACAAGACAATATTGACACTAAATTTTTAGAAGAAATTAAAACAGTATTCTTAAGCAACTTAAGTTCTGACGCATGCTTAACAAATGATTTAAGAAGAGCTTTATTGACTATATCGGTTAATGGTAGATATGAATTTTATCACTACTGGTGGTCATTTTGGAATGTTGTAGATAGTGATAAGAGAAGATTGATAGACAAATATCGTGAGATTGAATATTTGATTCATTCTGAATTTAGCGAATATTTCAAAATTTTAATTCATAAACTTAAAACCAACAATTTGAAGGAAATAGCTGATAATTTTAATCCTGAAAACAATTTCCCTAATTGGAAACTGAGATTAATTAAGGAAGAAAAATTATTAAACGAGAATAGTTCAAACTATATAGCTATCCCTCAAGATAATAGTTATTGTTATTTATTAAAAAGTAAAAGACCCAGAGATAAAAAAGGGTGTATAAAAATTGAGTAAAAACTCCAAGCTCCCGCCAGTCTGTGACCGGTGGCGTGGTAAACTAAGCCGAAGTATAAATAGCTAAACTTTAAAAGAGAAAGATTGAGCATCCCCCAAAAATTAGGACAGTAATTTAAGTTCCAAAATAACTTTAAATTTACTGTTTTATGACACGAAGAAAATTCACACCCAAGTTCAAGACCAAAGTGGTTTTAGAAGCTCTCAAAGAG
>NZ_JAJGMW010000010.1 GCF_020782115.1 Leeuwenhoekiella parthenopeia
ATTTTCTTGCTAAGTGTAAGGGAATCGAACCCTATTTCTAAATCACCAAATCACTCTATTTCATCGTGCGTTGCTCTCTGCGAAAGCGGCTGCAAATATACAACCTTTTTTCTTTGCCAAACAAGAATAAAAATGTTAAAATTTTTAGCCCGACAAATGCACATTTTTTAAGAACTTCACCGCCTTCGTTGCCGAAAAAGCGGAGGGCAAAGATACTACCCTTTTCCCTTTACTAACAAACTTTTTTTAAGTTTATTTTTTGAAGCCTTTTAATGAACGTAAAACCGTTTTTTATACCCGATTTTTGAGGCGCAAATATAGAACGATTATCTAACCCTGCAACAGCTTTACTCCACTTTTTGAAATCTTTTTTACCAAAGCCTAATTGCCAATCACTTACACCCAAAAGTTTTTTTAAAGTTTTCTAAAAACCCGACTCTCAATCTCAAATTACTCCTGAAACAAAAAACTTAAAAACCGCGAATCCACTGATATTCCCTAAAAAAAACGTTGAAATGCAGGTTCTGCCTATTTTAAATCAAAAGTTCTTTATTATCGAAAAGCTGAAATGAGGGTTATTGGGTTATTGGGTTATTGGGTTATTGGGTTATTCAAAAGAAATAAAAAACTTACTAGATAAGACTGTTTGCTTTTAAAACCCATCTGCCCGAAATACGGCTTAGCGATGGAGCGGCCTGTGTGAGCTCTTTTTTACGACCGAAGGAAGTGAAAAAAGCGAGTAGCGACAGCGCGGTGATTGCAAAAAGCAATCAAAGCTCCATAAAAATTAGAGAAAGAAATTCCACACCAAGCCAAAACGAAACGTAAAGTCCCTATACGGATAACCCGGAGCGCTGAAATAGTCGTTAGGAGCCACTAAAGCATTGATGTGCTCACCAATGAAAAAGATACGGGTTTGACGCACTTTCATATTGAAAAATAAATCGATCAACGGAAAATCTCCTATTTCCTCTTGATTTTGAACGTAGAACTCAGCCAAAACCGGATCATAAGCATCCATCGCATAAGAGGTGAAGTACTTTAAGCTTAAACCCGTCTGAATAAAGAGTGCCTTTTTAAACCATTCATCCGAAAAATAAAGTGTGTTTCGCGTAATGAACTCCGGCACATTGAGGTATTGCTCCCCACCGGTTACTTTTTGATAGGCTATGGTATTATCTAGCGCAAATTTACCCAGGCGAAACTCCTTATTTACTTTTGCTTTTAGATAAGTAATGTTATCGCCTGTTTGAAAGGACTGAACTAAAGTATCCTGAGTGCTTCTGCCAAAATAGGCGTAATCAGACATATTAACCAGACTGACTGATGCATTTAACCAGGTATCGGACTTCATATTAAAATCCAGCGATTGTGTTTTAACGGTTTGATAGGCTTCTAAGTTGTACCAATTGTAATTCTCGTAACTACTTTGATAGAGCAGGTGATTATAATTTGCGGGAGAGGCATTGATATGTAGACCTCCTGTAAATGTTGCCTTGTCTTTATACGCATACCCGGCTTCTGCATCGAGATTGTAGCCTGCAAAATCTCCGGCTACATTTAGCGCGGCTTTACCCGAAAGCTGAAAACCTTTGTATTCTTTTTTATAGGAAGCGCCTGCAGCTATGTTATTGCCTACAATTTGGTTTGGAATACGACCTGATTCTTGTATCAATACTGAATTATAACCGTACTTATAATAGGAGTGAGAAATCTGAAAACTCAATCTTCCCAGGATATTATTGGTATAAGCCACGTAGGCTGTATTGTCGAATGTTTTAAGATCTGTTTTATCTGAAATGTTTTGTGTTACAAACGAGTTGCCAAATAGACTTGTCGCAGGACTGGTCTGGTCGTACTTGTAAAATTTGGTTTCGTAATTTGAAATATGCCCTAGCTCAATCCGGTTTTTGGAAAGGGTATCCTGCCGGATCAAATCGTATTTATGATTAAGGTAAAACCGTGAGCCATCTAATATACTTTCGGCATTTTCAAAATTCACAGAGAGTACAGCTCTATCATCAAACTGGGAGTCGTCACTTCTAAAGTTTATCAGACCTTGTTCTGTGAGTCCGCCATTTTCCTGATTGAGTAAATCCTGAGCTACATAATGCGCTTTAAGATCGTAACGACCACTCTTATTCTGATAATTTACTGTGAATCGAAAATTACCGGTGCTGGTGAGAATGTTCTGATAATTGCCCAAACTGCGTAAACCCTTATAAGCTATTGAAAAGTTGAAGCGCTTTGACTTATTCATTGTAAAAAATGCATCCAAATTCTGCCCCTGTTGAAATACACTCTTATAGTATAGTTCTGTGAGTGGAGTTGGCACATTATAATAATAGATGTCATCTACTTCCATATAATTGAAATGCCGCGCCCGAGCGCCAAATACAGGTAATATCTGTGAATTGGAAAAGTCACGCATCAACGAGTTATAAGATTGCCCCTCGTTAGAAAAGGGTAGCAACTCAAAATTATCTTTACGCAGGTAATTAAACTTGTAGAATTTCTTTATCGTGAGCGAAGTATCTACCAGGGTAGTATCATTTTCAACGGAAATGATTTTATAGAGATTGATGGGGGGGCGTTCGACTCGAGGTCTACTCCCTGAATTGCCAAGACCCTGTGATTCTAATTCCTTATCCTCTTCTGTTTTCACAAAGCCACCACTACCTAATTTACGCTGGGCTTGGACGTGATTAAACCCAAGAAATAACAAAAAATAACAAAAAAACAGATTCTTTAAGCGCATCTACTTTAAACTTTACTGCGAAAATATTTAAAAGAAACTGTTATTGCCTGAATTTTTGGAAATATAATTAACCCCCTCAGCAACACAAATTGAAATGAGGCAATATCCCTTTAGTAATTAAAACCAACCTAATCAAGATTCACTACTTGTAAGTCAATACTAATATATAGTCAACCCTTCCCTTAATTAAATATAAACGTTTTAATTTCAGAATTATTTGACACAATAATTAGCATATCCTGATTATTAAAATTCACCAATGCTGCTGCCTTGACTTGCTCGCTTAAAGGATCAATACCCAAATCTGATAACATTATAAATTCGTTAGCCGATTTAAGCCAACTTCCCTTTAAAGAAGAATAACCCCCGTGATAAGTATTTACATCTAAAGCATTACCAAAAACCAGCAAACCTTTATCGTTCTTGATCGTAATAGGTAAAAAAACGCGTATTGGAGCAGTTTGCAAACTTTTATCAAATGGCTCGAAATATAAAAACATACCGTCATCATTGCGTATGTAACCAGATGCTAATTGATTTATACTGTATGATATCGATTTTTCAAACACGGAACTATCAAAAATCTCATCAATGGACTTACCCGCAAAAGATGCGTTAGTTGTAAAATATCTACCTATTTGTGTCATTTGAGATTTTAACTCTCCCAAAGAATTTAGTGGATATTCTTCCCCATTAATACTATAAGTAGTTATTATTTCACTCTCACCATTACGATCAAAATCTGAATAATACATCGTTATTGGGGTTTCATTGAGGCTAAACTTAGTATTTAAGCCCCAATTTCCTAGAACTATATCTAAATCCCCATCACGATCAACATCAAAAGCTTCGATAGCCTGCCAAAGACCTTTTAATTCTGAGTTGAAATTTACAGATTTAAATTTTTTTCCCGTCCCAAGATAAATCTTTGGTGCATCCCATTCTAACGCTATTAAAAGATCTAAAATCTCATCACCGTTAACATCTTTAATTATAGCATCGCTAACATTACCTTCAATTATAAAATCCTCAGATATTGTAAAATTCCCATAACCGTCATTTCTTAAAATATGAGATTTTACAGGCTCCCCAAAATGATATGGTTTGGAGCGATTTCCAACAAATAGATCTAAATCACCATCAAAATCATAATCAAAAGACAGAACTACAGATGTATTGTAAAAATTTAGTGGAATTTTATTATCAGATTTTTTAAAATCACCTTCATAATTTATATATAATCTGTCAACAAAAAACTTCTCCTCTTGAATCAGAGGAACTCCTGATCCAACATAAAGATCTAAATCACCATCATTATCTGCATCAAAGAAAAGAGCTGCATTATCTTCAAAAACTGCATCTTGCTCGAAGCATTCAATACTTTTTTCCTTAAACTCATACCTGTTATTTAAAAAAAATTTTGCCGCATTACCAGAGGAATTACCTATATAAACGTCTTTCAAGCCATTTCCATCAAAATTCCCAACAGCTAATGCAGGATCATCCATAGATACTCGGTAGGGCATAAGACGCTCATTTAAGAAGTCATATCTAGATTTTTCAAGATGCTCATAATCTATTGCTGCAATCTTCTTAAAGACTTTAGACGTTGTTTTAGCTGAATTATTTTCTTCCTTTAATAGATTAGGCTGGTATGAAATTTAAATATCTCCATTGACCTCTAAATTGTAAAGTGTCTGACTTTTTAAGTCTGGCCATACAATTTTAACAGAATCAATATTCTGGACGTCATTTAAACCAAAGTGTATTTTAGAGTCCACCGAAGAAAGAAAACCTCTAGACTTATAAACCCATTTAGTTTGCGCGCCTGATGAGCTATAAATAGAAATTTTAGAGCCTATACCTTCTATATTTTTACCTTTATATTTTAGCCCAAACTGTATAAAGTTTGAAGATTTACATTTGTTTTCATAAATACTTGCAGGCGCATTAAGATTATTTACCACAAGATCCAAATCTCCATCAAGATCCAAATCTACGTAAACGCTCCCATTTGAAAGTGATGAATTATTCCTAATCCACTTTCCTGTTTCATTTTTGAAGCCTGTTTGATTTCCTGAAAAAATTTGATTTATCGCGCTTCCACCAGGCATTTCATTTATTGAGTTGTATAACCACTTAACACCTTGCTTTTGATCTCTTCCTGCAAATGAATTTGCAACATAATTTTTAAAATCAAGCCCATTTGGCCTGCGCAAAATTCCATTAGTGATAAAAAGGTCTTGGTTTCCATCATTATTAAAATCCGCGAATAAGGGTGCCCAACTCCAGTCTGTATTTGCAACATTGTTCATTATTGCTGCTTCTACAAAAAATTGCCCATTATGATTAAGTTGAAGCATATTTCTAGAAAATTGGTCTTTATAGCCTAAATTTCGAAGGTTCTCTCTCATATTATACATAACTTCATCACCTTCAGTTTCCTTTATAACAAACTCATCTTTAGGTAGCATGTCTAAAGTCATCAAATCAACAAGACCATCATTGTTAACATCTGAAACATCACTACCCATTGAAAATCTGCTTATGGTAGAAAAATACTCAGCCAGTCTTTCTGAAAAAGTACCATCCTGATTATTTATATATAAATAGTCGTCTTCTTGGAAATCATTGCACACATATATATCATCCCAACCATCTCCATTGAAGTCAGCAATGGCAGCACTGAGGCCATAACTATTTACTCCTCCATATATATTTGCTTCCTCGCTCACGTCTTCAAATTTACCTCCCTTATTTCGGAATAGAACATCTCCTACTAATGGAACTAGCTCTTCCCGAAGAATAGCATTTGCGTGTGATAAAGTCGTATGTATTGCATGATTAACTAAATACATATCCAAATCACCATCCTTATCGTAATCAAAAAAATAACTTTGGGTTGAATAGCCTTGAAAATCGAGTCCGAATTCCTTTGATCTCTCGCTAAAAGTTCCATCTCCATTATTAATAAAGAGCTCGTTGTGCCCTTTAAAATCGAGAAGCCCTGAAACATTACAAACGTAGATATCGAGCCACCCGTCTGCATTAATGTCTACGATTGAAACACCTGTACTCCAACTCCCTTCACCAGACACTCCTGCAGAATCTGTTATATTATCAAATTTTAAATCGTCCTTATTTAAAAACAATTGATTCGGTCCCTGATTGGAAACAAAATAAAGATCAGGCAAACCATCGTTATTTAAATCCCCTGCAGCAACACCACCGCCGTTATAATAGTAGATATAATTTAAAATCGAATGATCCTGATCTTCGCGTATTTGATTTACAAAATCAACAGATGAAAATTTGGGATCTAATTTTTCAAATAAATAAGATTCCTTTTTAAAATCTTCGCCCTTTTCAGAGCAAGCAATTATTAAAAAAAGACTGAAACTGGCACCAAAAAAAAACCGCATGAACTTAATCTATTTTTAGGGAAAAATAAAAAGCCTCTGATAACTGAATATCAGAGGCTTTAAATTAAAATAAATTATTTACTAATTCTGAGAATCAATGAAATTATTATCCTGAATCTCTTGTTGAGGAATTTCGAAAGACATGCGCTCATCATCAAAACGAATAGGCACTCCAACGAAAGACAAGTGGTTACTACCACGTGTTACCGTAGCCTCATTACGTTTCATAGCAAGATAACTTTTTCCTTCACCCCAAAGTTCCAAACGTGTTTGTTTGTAAATCTCATCGATAAGAGCCTGGCCACTAAGTCCATCTACAAATGAAGGATCTGTAACACGTGCAGCAACTAAAGTCTTAAGAGCGGTACGTGCAGGACCAGTTTGACCCGCTCTTGCTTTTGCTTCCGCATTTAAAAGTAAAACTTCAGCATACCTCATGTACCAATAGTCGGCTTTTACAATTTGGGAGGTTCCTGTAACAACTCTGTCACTATCATAGAACTTATTTATAGGTTGAAGATATCTACCTGAAGACTGGTTACTTAAAAACTGAGTTCTTCTAATATCATCTGCAGGCATACTACTATAAAGAGCTGCGTCCATCGCCTTATAATCTCCGTATGCTGCGTAACTATACGAGAAGGTATCTATTTGACCCCACCAAGAAATCAAACCTAAACCAATTTCTGCATTGATATCAACACCCCACATCCAACCTTGAGAGCTAACATCGTTAAAACCACCAAGAACACCATTTGCAGTTCTGCTATTATCCATCAAACTAGCATTAGTACCTGCAAGAGCTTCATTAGTAAGTGTAACTACATCATTCCAACGATCTCTTCTGGAACCTAAAACATATGCTAAAATAGTTTGAGCAATGGGTTTATCGACCTGCAATTTTGAGCCAGCTGGTCTTTCATAACCATCAAGCAAATCTATAGCTCTATTTAGATCATTCTCCATCTGAATATACACTTCTTCAGTTGTAGATTTTTCTTTACCAGAAATTAAAGGCTCAGTATATAAAGGTAGTGTTGGTTGTGTCCAGCTAGCTTCAACATCATTAATCATGTACTGAGTAAGATAAAAATAAGAGTGCGCTCTCATCGCTAAAGCCTGACCGTAAACATACCCCTCATCAGCACTTTCGGGAACTACATCATTTCCTCCCAAACTTTCAATAACCAGATTTGATAAGTTTACTATTCTGTAATAATATCTCCAAACCTGATAGTTGTCTAAGAAAGTGAAATCTTGAGTACCCTGAAATTCAGTAATACTTGAACGGTACCAACCAAAAGTACTCAGCGATAAAGCCATATCACCGCAAAGCATATCAGCAAAGACATCATAACCTTTATGTCCATAGTCATCGTGCCCGGTTGTTCCACCGCTTCCAGTATCAAACATAGTTGCGTAAATACCTGTCATTGTTGCCTCTCCTAATTCTGGATTTAAGGCTATAGCATCACCTAATTGATCTGCGTTGATCACAGAACCAGTAGGCTCCTCGACCAAAAAATCATCACTACAGCCCACACACAGCACTGCGAGAACCGTAAGTCTAATTGAGTTTTTAATAAAATTTTTCATATTTCTTTTTTTTAAAATTTAGCTCGTACCCCAACTGTAAAGGTAGTTAATGGTGCATATAGTGCTCTTCCTGAATTACCACTTTGACTGGTTGTAGGTAAAAAGCCCTGACGCGCTGTTTTATACATTAAATTATCTCCTGAGGCAAACAAACTTAAACCTGAAAGGCCCATACTTGACAAACTCTTATTATTGAAAGCATAACTTAATAAAACATTGTTTAAAGCTATAAAGTCTGTACTTGTGATAAATCTAGACGACTGAGAGTTTACGTTAGGTATAACATTATCTGCAATTAATGGGACACTTGTTATATCTCCAGGTTGTCTCCATCTGTTTCTCACATCAGTGTGACGATTAGTACCAATAATACCACCATTATTGTCGTGCATAAGTTCAGCATATTGTGAATCATAAGCATAACCACCAAGAGAGTAGGTAAATTGAGTTGAAAGGCTGAAATTATATGCCTGAGCTGAAAGTCTAAATGCACCATAAACCACAGGGATACCCTTTTTCTCAATAAACAACTGAGTAGCATCAGCATAAGCTTTTGTAGTTTGGCGTGCTACTGTTGCATCAGGGTTTTCATCTAGAAACGGTGTAAGAGATGCAATAGGATCTTCACCATCATCAAAAGCCCCATTATTATTAGCATCGTTAAAATATTGATACCACATAGGATAACCGTCTGCTGGATCAACACCTGCATAATCTCTCATATAGAAATCGTAAATAGATCTACCATTGGCATAACCATAAGCGCCAACATTTTGAAATACCGCTGGCTCCTGAGTTTGATTATCTAGTGGCATCGTAGTGATCTCATTATTTGGCAAAGAACCGTTAATGGATAGATCTAACGAGTAGTTTGCCGTTTTAACAAGATGTCCTGTTAAATCGAATTCAAGACCAGAGTTTCTTAAAACTCCATCGTTAACATCTATGATAGCAATACCTGTTGATGGCGCAATACGTCTTTCAAAGATTAAGTTTTCTGTATCCTTAACAAAATAATCTACACTTAAATCTAACCAGCTACCTAAATCCAATTCAAGACCTGCCTGATACTGTTTAGCCGTTTCCCAGGTTAAATCAGCATTAGCAAAAGTATCTGGAGCTACAGCAAATCCTCCGTTTACATTAGTCACACCAAATAGGTTAATTCCTGAGAAAAAGCCTACTCCACCCTGATCTCCTGTTAAACCGTAAGATGCTTTTAACTTTAAGAATCTAATTAAGTCGTTAGAATTCAGAAAATTTTCATTGGAAACTACCCAAGCTGCACCTACAGAACCGAAGGTATCCCACTTATCGCGGTAGAATCTTGACGAACCATCTCTTCGTAAAGAACCAGTGATAAAGTACTTATTATCAAAATCATAATTAATTTGACCAAAATAAGATTCTAGAGTATTTCCAGCTTCAGTTCCTGTTGGTGCTGTAGGGAAAACAATATAGTTACTTAACTCTCTTCCTCCGGGAATGATGGCTTTGGTCTTAAATGTAGATGTAACGTTTTGTCTATATTCGTTGCTCTCGTGAGCAGCAAAGGCTTCAAAAGAGTGTAAACCAAAATTTCTTTTGTACCTAAGTAATTGTAAGAAGTTAGTCACAGTGCGCTCTGTAACGTCTTGATCTAGCGTCCCTCCGCTACCAGATGCCACACCATAAAACTGGTTACCTAACTCATCATCAATATTATTAAAGTATTGCAAACCAAAGCGCGTTTCAAATGTCAAACCTTCAAGAATATCGATAGTCGCATTAACATTCGCATTGATCTCATTTCGAATTGCACCATTATAGTCATACTTAGCTGATGCTATAGGGTTAAGGTTATCTGCATTAGGTCTAGGTCTGAATCCAGACTCCGATCCATAATCATACTGGAAACCACCAAAAATAGGATCAGGGACTAATTGATAATTATCGTCTCTTAGAAAAACCGGATAAATCGGTGGGATTTTATCTGCAAATTCAAATAAGTTTTCAGCTCCGTCAGTTTGACCATTTGCAATAGTCTCAGAATAGGCATATCCTATATTCGCACCTATATTAGCCCAAGGCTTAATTTGGGAAGAAACATTTAAACGCGTTGTATAACGTTTATACCCTGTGTTGATAGCATAACCATCATCATCTAAATAACCAACAGAAAAATAATATCTTGACTTGTCGGTACCACCACCCATACGTAGGTTGGCTTCAGTTCTAATAGCTGAATCAAATGCAGCATCTTCATATCGTTCCGGAGTATATCGTCTTGTCACACCCGGTCTTACCATTGCTGTAGCGGGATCTATAAGCTCCCCTCCATCTGCAACATTCCACATGTTATAACCCGGAGCCAAAATTTGATTACCAGCAGTACCACCTCCGAAAAGATTTGTATTAACAAAATTAATTGCTTCAGCCCTTGTCGAACCGTTTAAAACTTGTCTGTTAACTTTTGCTTCCCACATCAAACCTATTGATTCTTCTGGAGAAGTAATTACACTATAACGCGGAATTATAGAGGCGTTAACACCTGTTTTAACATCAACCTCAATATATGTTTCTGTTGATGTTCCGCTTTTTGTAGTAATCAAAACAACACCATTCGCACCTCTCGAACCATAAATGGCAGTTGCTGTAGCATCTTTTAATATTGTAGTTGAAGCGATATCTGAAGGGTTAATAGAGTTTAGACCACCAGTAAAAGGAACACCATCCACTACATAAAGCGGATCTCTATTACCATTTATTGAACCAAAACCTCTAATACGAATAGTAGAAACTGTACCCGGCTGTCCGGAGGTATTAATTACCTGAACACCTGCAGCCTCACCCGCAAGGGCCTGCGAAACGTTGGAAAAGTTCTTAAGTTCAATATTCTTAGCCTCAATTGTGGAGGCAGAACCTGTAAAGGCCTGTTTGGTAGAAGTACCGTATCCTACTACTACTACTTCGTCAAGAGATTCTCCTGCCTGCATTGTTACATTATAGGAATCAGCCGCACCTATTGTAATAGCTTGGCGCTGAAAACCTACATAAGAAAAGATTAAATTATCCCCCACATTTGCGGAAATCGAATAATTTCCATCAAAGTCTGTCTGAGTACCTGTGCTTGTACCTTCTACAAGAACATTAACTCCAGGTAGAGCAAGACCTTCTGAGTCTACAATCGTACCCGTAATTGTTTTTTGCTGCGCAAAGGCAAACTGCATCATAAGCAGAAATACCAATGCAAAACACCATGTAATTTTTGATTTCATAAATTTATTTATTTGAATTAGCCGTCGCAAACATCTTAAAACTTTTAATGAAATGCAACAATAATCTTAATGCTATCTTAATTTAACATAGCAAATCTGTAAAATTTTACCACAACGCCGTTTTATTTTACTGAAAAACCAAGGTTTTTACAGGAACTCTAAAAAAAATTCATTGACTGGTCTCAGACTAAAAATCCTATTTTAGAATTAATGATTATATTTAATCCGATGCCTTTAACACTATTATCCCAAAAATTGCTAACCGAATGCGGTACAGATGAAGCCGGAAGAGGATGTTTAGCAGGCCCTGTCACTGCTGCAGCGGTAATTCTGCCAGCAGATTTCAACAATATGTTTATTAATGACTCTAAGTTACTCTCTGCAAAATCCAGAGAACAACTAAAGGAATTGATTGAAAATGAAGCTGTCTCCTATGCCATTGCCCACGTTTTTCCAGAAGAGATTGATAAAATCAATATTCTAAACGCTTCTATTCTGGCAATGCATAAGGCTATCGAAAAGCTAAATCCTCAACCAGAACACATTCTCGTTGACGGCAATAAATTCAAACCCTACAAATCTTCCTCACACGAATGCATCATCAAAGGAGATCAAAAGTACCTGTCTATCGCAGCTGCTTCTATTCTAGCAAAAACAGAACGCGACCGCTACCTAACTGATATGCATAAAAAATTTCCTCAATATAACTGGAAAAAGAACAAAGGCTATCCTACAAAAGAACACCGCCAGGCCATAAAGGAATATGGTACAACTCCCTTCCATAGAAAGTCTTTCAGGCTTTTGCCCGAACAACTGAGTCTTGATTTATAAACCTATCGTACTTTACACTTACATTTAATGTCATTAGAATCACCGCCGCTCCAATTTACTTTTTAATTTTACCTGCGTCTCACAAAAGCACAATTTTCAAGAAATGAGGAATAGTATTTGGGTAATTATCATTTTAAGCGTTTTACAAAGTTGCACCAGCCACCCGGAGACCGAAACAGATCTCATACATCTCATTCCTCAAAAAACTGCAGCGATTCTGCGGGTTCCTAAGTGGCAGGATTTGAAAAACAGCCTGCAAAGTGCAAAATTTTTAAAATCTGTCTCTGAAACGCGTTTATATGAAGAACTCGACCAAAAACGAAACCTTCTAAATTATTTCAACCCCGAAAAGGAATCCTATATAGCCTGGATTGCTCTTGGGGATGATGATTATGACCTTGCCTTTATAACTGAAGCGCACAAAAACCTGCTGCCCAAAGATTCTTCTTTTACAAAACAGCTCAACAACTATGATTATGAAGGGGTAGCTATAAATTACCTCAAGATCGACGATCAGGAGATTTACTTTATAACCAATGATACGTATCTTCTGGCGAGTACATCAAAACTAATTCTCGAAAACGCGGTGCTTCAGGCTAATTCCGGTCGAGACCCCGAAGACATTTCACTTAAGAATATTCTAAAAACCAGTTCTGCCCAAAGCCCCAACCTCCTTATTAATGGCTTTTATTATAAGTCGTTATTCAGAGATATTTTTGATCATCACCGTTTTCAAAGCTCTAAAAAGTCTTTTGACTGGTTGGCCGTAGATCTGGATATAGAAACCGATGCTATAGAATTCAGTGGAGTGCTTCAATATTCTAAAGACTCCGATCAAAACGCACGCCTTTTTGAAGGCTTAAGTCCGGCTACAACAAATTTTGGAGGCCTTATCCCAATTTCAGCGAGAGGATATTCCTATTTTAATTTTCAGGATTGGGAGGTTTATAAATCGAATCTGGCAGAATACCGCGGTGCATTACTTAAAGATTTCAAACTTCCGCTAGACGACTATATGCAATATGCTACAGGAGTAGGAAGCCTTCAGCAGGAAGATGATGTAATTGTTTTTTCTGAAGTTACAGATGCAGAACAAGCCGGTATTTCGCTCCAGACCATTTCCGGCGAAGCCGAAATATTTAGAGAATACCCCATACGCAAGCTCAATGACTCTACACTTTTTCAAACCGCATTCAGAGAACTGCTTAATCTACCCGCGCTTGAGTACTATATTGCTCTGGATGCTCATTTTTTCTTTGCTAAATCAATAAATCAGCTTAAAGATCTAACCGCTAATTATCAAAATGGCGCTGTTCTAAATAATGACCAGACCTATAAACAATTTAGAAAAAACCTTAGCGACACCTACACTTTAGAATACTATACAAACACCGGTAAAACCGCTCAATACCTGGATCAAAAACTCAGTAAAGAGCACGCTAAAGGCCTAAAACATATCGACCTCAAGACCTATCCGCATGCTGCCCTGCAGTTGAGTGCCTCTGATGATTATGTTTATATAAACGGGGGGATTTACGAGACACCCGTTTCTCAAAAGAAATCACAGGTTGTTCAAATCGCAAGTATAAAACTGGACAACGATTTGCTTAACAATCCTCAGCTTCTTAAAAACTACCGTACCAAAGGTCAAAATATTTTAGTCCAGGATGTTTCAAACACCTTATATCAAATAAATCAAAGCGGAAAAATCGACTGGAAAAAAGAGCTTGACGGACCTATTCTTGGCGCAATTGAGCAGGTGGACCTCTATAAAAACGGAAGACTGCAATACGCTTTTGTAACACCACACCACTTCTATGTGATTGCAAGTGACGGCGTCATTGTACAACCCTTTGACATCAACTACAAAAACACCCTCACTCAACCTCTTGCAGTATTTGATTACGATGGAAACCGGGATTACCGTTTTGTAATCATCCAGGATAACGTGGTGAGTATGCTCGACCGGGAAGGTAAAAATGTAAAAGGCTTTAAATACGAGAAAGCTGAAGCCGCAGTAAACGCAAAACCACAACATCTGCGCATAGGCTCAAAAGATTATCTCATTTTTCCCTTAGAAAATGGAAAACTAAAGATTCTGAGTAGAACAGGTGACTTAAGGGTAAATGTTGCTGAGAAATTCAATTTTTCAGGAAATCCTATCGCTACTGAAAAATCTGACTTTGTTCTTATCGAAGCAGACGGAAGCAGCGTTTCTATTTCGCAAAGCGGAAAAGTCACACGAAAAAAATCAAATTCAGATACCGAAACCCTCTTCGATCGGGGCGGAAGCATAACAGCCAAACTGGAAGGAAACGTGCTTACCATAAATAATGAGAAAAAAGAGCTTGACCTAGGCATCTACAGCGGACTTCACGTATTTACCTACGGAACCTCCTCGTATGTTGCATTAACAGACTTACAAACTAATAGAGTCTATTTGTACGACGCAAAAGCTAATCTTCTTCCAAATTTTCCTGTTTATGCAGCCTCAAATGTTGATCTCGCACATTCCGGAAACGCTAAAAATCTTCTGCTTACTTGCAAAGGTGAGTCAGACAGCGTACTTATTTACCAAATCAACCTGTAAATACAACTTACTGAAAGTTAATCTGTTAAATTTAAAATTTCCACAGGTATAGTTAGAAATAATATTGTATTTTCGATACGTACAAGCATTTCCCCTTTTCTGATTTAAAAGCTATTTTCTTCCCCTAAAGCTTTTTTCAGATATGCTGTAATTCCCTTTTTGTTTAAAAAGAAATACAGCCAATTATGAAAACTATTTTTAACCTGCTTGCTTTCGTATTGATTCCTCTATTAGCTAAAGGACAATCACAGGACCTTACTACTGATGTATTTTCAAATATTTCAAACCTTAGCTACACCACCTACAATGCCGAAAACCAAATTACTTCGGAAACCTTTTACCGGGTCACTTCAAGCTTCAACACATTAACAGGCAAAAAGATTATGCTACTCGCTGACGTAAAACCCTTAGAGGATCCTTCACATTCAACTTATAATTACCTAGAACAGAACTCACAGTGTATGACACTGGGCATTAAAAACATACTGCCGGGCTATATGTTTGATTCCTATAGCAACATGCAACTGAACATAGAATCGGGAACTTTTGAAATACCAGTTGATTTTTATCCCGGTCAGCAGTTGCCTGATGCACAACTTACTATAAGTCTAAGGGTTGTGCCTATTGTACACACTTTAGAATACACGCTTAAGAACAGACGTTTTACAAAAAGGGAGGTTCTGAACACTTCAGCGGGCACTTTCGAATGTTTTGTTGTAGAATCTATAACTCATATAACTCCTCAAAGTGATGAAGACGGCAGACTAAAACAATGGTTTGCTCCCGGCATCGGTCTTGTTAAACAAATGCATTATACTAAAAATGGCGAAATGACCGGATTGACTCTTTTAACAGGAATCAATACTTCTGAAACTAATTCGGGTTTTGTACAGAATTAAGATTTACGAATTCGGCTTCAAATAGAATTTTAAAATGCTCAAGCAATTTTTGCTTCACCTCTGCCTCGTCCACCTGCGCTTTACCCAACTCAACATTAAGTGAGGTAACCGCTTTCTCTTTAATCCCACAAGGAACGATATTATCAAAATAACCCAGATTTGCATTTACATTAAACGCAAAGCCGTGCATAGTTACCCATCTGCTTGCCCTGACACCCATCGCGCAGATTTTGCGGGCGAAAGGAGTGCCTACATCAAGCCAAACCCCGGTTTCTCCCGGAGACCTTTCGGCTTTAATGCCATAGTCAGCCAGAGTAAGAATGATCATTTCCTCAAGCAGACGCAGGTATTTATGAATATCTGTAAAGAAATTTTCCAGATCCAGAATAGGATATCCCACAATCTGCCCGGGTCCGTGATAGGTAATATCCCCTCCCCGATTGATCTTATAGAAGGTAGCCTTTTTAGCCGCGAGCTGTTCCTCGCTAATAAGCAGATTACTTATATCTCCGCTTTTACCCAGAGTATAAACGTGGGGATGCTCTACAAACAAAAAGTAATTGGGCGTGGGATGATTGGTCTCTTCCCTTCGATTTTTGATCTTCAAATCCAGAATAGACTTAAAAAGCGTTTCCTGGTAATCCCAAACTTCTTTATAGTCCTTGTTTCCTAAATCTTCAAGTTGTATCTGCTTATTCATACTGCAAAGATACGATTCCTGGAAAGAGACCTGCTTTACTTTTTATTGACAATGACCAAAGCCGCGATAACTCCCGGAATCCAGCCGCAAAACCATAAAACCGTAACGATAAGAATAGAACCACAACCCTTGTCCAACACAGCAAGAGGTGGTAAAAAAATTGCGATTAAAGCTCTAAAAAAACTCATTTTAAATTTGATTGATGATGATTGATGTTCCTATAAGTGTAAAATTATAAGCTTTCGTTACAATCATTGATTTCTAGACCCTGAGTTGCTATATTTGCCAGCCTAATAAACTAGCTAGAAACAAGTCCCCGGAACATTCATTTGAAAACAAACTTTTAATTTCGGGTCAAACTTGTGGGCATTTTGCCCTTTAGCGCTGCCAATAAACGATGCGAGCATTTATTTTAATTGCTTAACAAAGAACGAAATATGCAACTTTCAGAACAGGAACAAATACGCCGCGAAAAACTTGCCGAATTACGCAAACTAAACATCAACCCTTATCCTGCAGATTTATTCCCTGTAGATCATACCGCTACCCAAATTAAAAAGAATTTTGAGGAAGGTAAAAAGGTGGTAATTGCCGGTAGATTAATGTCGCGCAGAATTCAGGGCAAAGCATCCTTTGCCGAGTTGCAGGATTCTACGGGTCGTATTCAGGTGTATTTTAACCGTGATGAAATTTGTCCCGGTGAGGATAAAACCCATTACAACGACGTTTACAAAAAATTGCTGGACATAGGCGATTTTATTGGTGTTGAGGGCGATCTTTTTACCACTCAGGTGGGCGAAAAAACTGTAATGGTTAAAAAATTCACCTTGCTTAGTAAAGCCCTAAAGCCTCTTCCTCTGCCTAAAGTTGACAAGGACGGGAACGAGTTTGATAAATTTAACGATCCTGAGATGCGTTACCGCCAGCGGTATGCAGACCTCGTAGTTAATCCTAAAGTGAAAGAAGTTTTTGTAAAGCGCACCAAGCTTTTTGCCGCGATGCGAAATTTCTTCAACGATAAGGGCTATTTTGAAGTAGAAACGCCAATTCTTCAGTCTATTCCAGGAGGTGCAGCTGCACGTCCATTCATCACACACCATAATGCTTTAGATATTCCGCTTTACCTGCGTATTGCGAATGAACTCTATCTAAAACGTCTTATCGTAGGAGGTTTTGACGGGGTTTATGAGTTTTCTAAAAACTTCAGAAATGAAGGGATGGACCGTACCCACAACCCGGAGTTTACGGCAATGGAAATCTACGTGGCCTACAAAGATTACAACTGGATGATGAACTTTACCGAAACCCTGCTCGAGCATTGCGCGATGGAGGTTAATGGTACTACCGAAGCTACCTTCGGGCAACATAAAGTAGATTTTAAGGCTCCGTATGCACGAGTTACGATGACCGATGCCATTAAGCAATTCACAGGCTATGACATCACCGGAAAGAACGAAAAGGAGCTGCGCGAAGCTGCTCTTGGCATGGGTCTTGAAGTTGATGAGACGATGGGTAAAGGCAAGCTTATTGATGAGATTTTCGGTGAAAAATGCGAAGGTAATTTTATTCAGCCTACGTTTATAACTGACTATCCCAAAGAGATGAGTCCGCTGTGTAAAGAGCATCGCGAAAACCCGGAATTAACGGAACGTTTTGAGCTGATGGTTTGTGGTAAGGAAATCGCAAACGCGTATTCAGAATTAAATGATCCTATAGACCAGCGCCAGCGTTTTGAAGAGCAGCTTAAACTGGCTGAAAAAGGAGATGATGAAGCTACCGAGTTTATCGATCAGGATTTCTTAAGAGCACTTGAATACGGTATGCCACCTACTTCGGGGCTGGGTATAGGAATGGACCGTCTGATTATGTTTTTGACCAACAATCAGTCTATTCAGGAAGTTCTGTTCTTCCCGCAAATGAAACCCGAACGTAAGAAAGTAGAGCTTAGCGAAGAAGAAAAAACCATTTTCGCGATCCTTAAAAAGGAAAAATCTATGGCACTTGATCAGCTTAAAGACGCAAGTGGTCTCAGCAATAAGAAATGGGATAAAGGCATTAAAGGCCTTACCAAAAATAAACTTGCCAAAGTAGAGAAAGAAGGTGATAATCTTGCCGTCTCTGTGATTGAATATGTTTAAAAAAAGCAAAACAACTAAAGCCTTTCAGTCAACCTGAAAGGCTTTTTTTATTGATTAAAGATAGCGGTTAAAATCCCAATGCCGCCTGCCAGAAATAAAAACCCAAGAACGATTAGGAGTACGATTAAGGAAATAAGCAATTTACCTTTTGCCCATTCCTGTAAATGCAGATTTTCACTACTGCTAAATACCCAAACCAGAAGCATTATAAAACCGATAATGGGAATGCTTGAAATAAAGATATAAAGCGCCCAGCGCTTAGCTCCCAGATTGTTGTTGGGTTGTGAATAGATTTGATTCATAAGATTAGGTATTTATCTATAAGTAAGCCCAATCAGGTAAACGTTACAAATATTACGAATTTTCAGATTTAAACCTTTTTAAAATACAAAAGTCATAAGAACATAACTTAAACATTTAGAAGTATGAAAAAATTAGCTTTAATCCTTACGATTTTGGTAAGCTGCTCGGTTTTTGCACAGCGAGACGGGCGACAGGATCGTATGAAAAAAATGATGGAAGCCAGCCCCGAGGAAATGGCCGATATTCAAACCAAGCGTCTTACTCTGGCTCTCGTTCTTGACGACAAACAGCAGAAAGCAATTTACGATCTGGAGTTGGCCGCAGCCAAAGAACGCAAGGCGCATTGGCAGGAACGTGCCGAGCAAATGAAAAACGGTGAAAAACCAGGCGAAGAAGAACGCGCAGCAATGCGCGAAGCACGTAAAGATCGCTACGCTGCAATGCTCGACAAACAGATTGCACATCAGGAAAAAATGCAGAAAATCTTAAACGAAGAGCAATTTGACCAATGGCGCAAAATGAAAGCAAAGCAGAAACAGCGTATGAGTATGCGTGATGGTAAAGATGGCGAGCGACCTGATGGCCGCAAAAGAAATCACCGCGAAGGCAAATAACCCCGGTTTTATGTCAAAAAAGAATCCCCTTCGGTTTGATCGAAGGGGATTTTTAGTTTATTCAAAGCTATAAAATTACTTCAGACCGGGAGCCACTTTAGCTACCGCATTGATGGTTTCGTCCAGATCCTGGTAGGTCAAGGCATCGGTGATAAACCAGGTTTCATAAGCACTGGGTGCGATATAAATACCTTCTGCCAGCATGCCGTGAAAGAATTTTTTAAAAGTATCTGTAGCCGCGTTTGCAGCACTAGCAAAATCAATTACAGGTTTTTCAGCAAAATGAACGGATATCATAGAACCCAATCGGTTTATGGTATGCACCACACCATTTTCGGTGAGTACTTTTGCCATTCCTTTGCGCAGGTATTCGGTTTTTTCTTCAAGACGTTTGAAAATCTGAGGATCGGAGTCTAATTCTTTCAACATTGCCAGACCGGCGGCCATCGCCAGCGGATTTCCGCTTAAAGTCCCCGCCTGATACACGGGACCAACAGGCGCCAGGTAGTCCATAATTTCGTTGCGAGCTGCAAAGGCTCCCACAGGCAAACCGCCACCTATAACTTTCCCGAAGGTTACAATATCAGCTTGCACACCCATCAATTCCTGCACACCTCCCGCGGCCAGTCTAAAACCGGTCATCACCTCATCAAAAATGAGCAGGTTGTCGTGCGTATCGCAGAGTACCCTTAACCCTTCCAGAAATCCTTCGGAGGGAGGAATACAGCCCATGTTTCCGGCAACGGGCTCAATAATGATTGCTGCTATTTCATGTTCATTAGCCTCAAAAAGCTTTTGAACTTCCGCCAGGTTATTATACGGTGCAAGCAACGTATCTTTTGCCGTACCAGCAGTTACTCCGGGACTATTTGGGGTACCAAAAGTCACCGCACCACTACCCGCCTGAATCAAAAATGAATCGGAATGCCCATGATAACACCCGGCAAACTTGATGATCTTATCGCGACCGGTAAACCCGCGTGCAAGGCGTACGGCGCTCATACAGGCTTCGGTACCGCTATTTACAAAACGTATTTTATCAATACCCGGCACCATTTTTACGGCAAGCTGTGCAATTTCGGTCTCGATTTGCGTGGGCATACCAAAAGAGGTTCCCTTCTGAGCCTTTTCAACCACCGCATCTACTACAGGTTTATAGGCGTGACCTAAAATCATAGGCCCCCAGGAGTTGATATAATCGATAAGGCGGTTACCGTCTTCATCATATAAATAAGCACCTTTAGCTTCTTTCACAAAGATGGGATCGCCTCCCACGGCCTTAAAAGCCCGTACCGGAGAGTTTACTCCGCCGGGAATTACCTGTTGTGCTTCTGCAAAAAGTGCGCTGCTTCTTTTATAAATCATCATTAAAATCCGTTATACTGTGGGGTAACATTCAATTGTTGCCCGATGCTTATCGTATTATCACGCAAGCCGTTATTCTTTTTCAATTCGTCTACAGTCAGGTTATACATTCTGGAAATACTGTAAAGCGTTTCCCCTTTTTTGACTGTATGTAGAACCACCTTATCAGACGGTTCAGGTTTAAATTCTTTAATCTTTCTGCCTAAAACTTCGGCGTCGTAATTATACATCGCATAACGTTCTATAATAGCGATAAGTTTTTCCGGGTATTTGGGATCTGTGGCGTAACCGGCCTTACGCAAACCACGGGCCCAGCCTTTATAATCGTCGGGATCAAGTTTGAACAAATCTGCATACCGACTTCTTCCGGTTAAAAACAACGAATGATCGCGAAAAGAATATTTAGGGTCGCGATACTTCCGGAAGCATTCCCCCTTTTCATCATCATCGTGATAGACCACTGCACCGGTCCAGTTATGGCATTTAATGCCAAAATGATTGTTGGCTTTTTTGGTAAGATTACCATTACCGGCACCACTTTCTAAAACCGCCTGGGCCATCGTGATGCTTGCGGGAATTTTATACAGGCGCATTTCTTCTTTTGCTATGGGTGCAAAATGCTCGATATAATCTTCTACTTTATTGAAAGGCGCATATTCATAAGCCCTTTCTGTTTCTTCGGTTACCGCTGCAGGTGCGCTTTCTTTCTTGGTAACAGGCCGTTCTGTAGCTCTGGATGATCTGACAGTTACTTTACGTTTTGACGCTCTTTTGCTTCCGCCGCAACCCGCCAGTAAAATACTTAATACTAAAAGTGTAATTATTTTTTTGATCATTCTAGATACTAATTGTAGATCGTCCCTGTTTTTTAAGCCTTTCATTCATTCCCTGAATACCTTGCAGGCCTCCGGTATGAACGGCAAAAATACGGGTATTTTTAGAGAAATACCCATTGCGGATAAGATCTGTCAAACCATACATCATTTTGCCCGTATAAACAGGATCAAGCTGAATGCTTTGTTCTTCTTTAAACCTATTGACGAAATCAATTAATTCTTCAGAAGTTTTTGCGTAACCCCCAAAATGGTAATCAGATATCAGCTGCCAGTTGGTTTTTGAGGTGTATTTTTTGATTTCAGTCTCTAAAAAATCTCCTTTCAAAGCCGGAAAACCCAGAACCTTTTGATGCGGCAAACTGGCCTCAATAATACCGGCGATTGTGCCACCCGTGCCCACTGCGCAGGTGATGTAATCGTAATTAGCTGTTGTTTCATCAAGTATTTCGCGGCAACCTTTAATAGCGAGTTCATTCGTACCACCTTCAGGAATCTCGTAAAAGGTGCCGTATTTAGTTTTTAAGCTTACGCGAAAGGATTCCGTGTGTTTTTCGTGGTAGGCGGTTCGGTTTACAAACTCAAACTGCATCCCGCAATCGTGTGCAAATCTCAAGGTAGAATTCTTCTGAAGGGTTTCGCCTAAATTATGACCCAGCTCTTCCCCCCGGATCACTCCAATGGTTTTTAAACCAAAAAGCCCTCCGGCTTTTGCAACGGCGGCTATATGATTTGAAAAAGCGCCTCCATAGGTTAGTATTGAGTAATGCCCCTCTTCAAGAGCCTGAAGCATGTTGTATTTGAGCTTTCTAAACTTATTACCGGAGACTTCAGCATCAATCAGATCTTCCCTTTTGAGATCAACTTCAACACGATTATCATAGTAAACTGTGTTTAAAATTGAGTTTACGGGTGTTTCGGGAAATGTAGTAGCGCTCCAGATTTGCATAGGTGCAAATTACCGCATTTGGCTAAGAATTGAAATTGAAGGGTAAAACTTAACTAAGTGCTACTTCTAGCAGACTAATCTTAACATCATTAACTTAATCAAAGTTAGACATCTTTAAAACTCACAAAAACAAAAAACACCGACAAAGAATTATTATATATCGATAAAAGCACATATATTAGTTGCTCATAACAAAACACATTCGCTTTAAGGATAAAATAATGCATTTAATCTGATTTGTGAATGAGTAATTCAAAGCCCTATGAATCTACGCTCTTTAATTTTAACAGGCGCATTATTGAGCGCCAGTTACGCTGTCCACGCGCAAGTGGGGATAGGCACAACTAATCCGGTTTCAGGTGCTTTATTAGATATTTCTGCAACAGATAAAGGACTGATGATTCCCCGAGTGGCCCTTACCGGAACAAATGACACCACTACCGTTACCCCGGCGGCGACCACAGGCTTACTTGTCTTTAATACTGCTACGACCACAGGTTCAACTGCCGTATCTCAAGGTTTTTATTATTGGGATGGTACTAAGTGGGTGAAAATGACCATTGGTGATGATGACACTAACATTTACAATACTGATGGTACACTAACCGAAACACGAACAGTTAATCTCGATGAAAACACCTTAAGATTTGATAATGGCGTGGGACGCTATCTCAATTTAGAAGGAGCCCTAATTTCTGATAATAATGCTCCGTTCTTATTTACTACTGACAATTCTTTACGCTTTGACATAGATAATTTACCGGTTTTAACTCTTGACTCAGAAAAGCAGGTGGGTATAGGTCTGGTTAATCCTAACGCCAGTCTACATATCTATGAGACAACAGGCACAATAGCTTCTCCCAGCACCGGAACCATAGTTTTAGAACATGGTAACGCAGGAGGAGAATCTTCTATAATTTTCAAAAGCCAGTCTAATAACAACAGTGACTACGGGTATCTCAAATATTCTGATGATGGTAGCGGAAACGGAAGTACAGCCGAAAATAGCCTACTCGAATTGGGCATTCAAAATGACACCCCGGGACTCTATCAGGATGACATCAATATCGCCTCTACAGGAAATGTTGGCATCAGCAATACTGCTCCAAAAGAGAAATTACATATTTCTGGAAACACCTCGACTATCAGAGTAGATGGTTTGAACACTACAAACAATACCACAAACGTTGTTGGCGATCCTATGCCTGTTTATGTAGATGATAACGGGACAATGGTGCTACGACCTTCTTTGGTGCAAACCTATATGCCAGTTGATGTCTATAATTTTACTACTGGCAACACGATAAGCTCAAGTAATGGAGGTGGCGTAACTACAACCCTATATACGAGCACCTTTACATTGACACAGCAATCTCTCGTTTTTATAAATTATCAATTTAGCGCACAACTTTTTAGAAATGGAGGAGGCGCAATCACCGATGGTAAGCCAAGACTATTTAGAGGTTGGGTTGAGGTCAATGGAGACACCAACAGGCCGTTGGCGTATGACACCGGCACATATGCTAACCGTCCAGACAGTAGTGGAACTTACGCAAATGGCTTTTATTATCTAAGCGGATCTACTTACGTGCAACTACCTGCAGGTACTCATACAGTTAGACTATTCGGCTTGGGTTACGGGGGTAATTTTGACTATCAGATCTTATTTGGTGGAACAGACTATGAACATTTTCAAATCATTGTTCAGCGTTAATTTAAGACTTCAGAAAACCCCAAAATCTTCGCTTTTCTAAATACGTAAAATCGGCTTCAAACTTATAAGCCTCTCGTTCAAAACATACGGAGCGATAGGCTTTTTGTTTGGAATAGCCTTTTAGCAGGTAATACAAGTATTCGGTTGCATACCAAATATAAAAAGGAACCACCAGCAATTCTGCCTGCTGCCTCAGATGAATGCGTTCATGGTTTATAAAAACCAGATCCCGCTTTAAGCGTTCTTCCCTTATCAAAATAAAAGGCCAGAACGCACAACCTGAAAATCGCTTAAAAAGTTTTGGAGCGGTGATACAAATCATTAACCTAGTTTTACGCAGAGGTACAAAACTTATACCTTTTCTTTCGTAAATTTAAATCATGACACTTTTTAAAAATAAAGTTTCTATAGAAGAAGGAGATTATTATCTAACACCCGAAGGATATCGATGCTTTACGGAGCAGTATCATCTAAAAAGAGGCTACTGTTGCAAGAGCGGTTGCAGGCACTGTCCTTATGGTTTTGATAAAACCAAAGAATAATCTGCCATTGGTACAATTATTGTGCCTTTAAAATTGCTTTTCTGTCGAATTAAAAAAATATACTTATGAAAAATTTTAGACCCTTTTTGCTTTTAGCGCTTTTCGCAATGCTGGCTTCCTGCAGCACGGTCCGCGTATCTTCAGACTATGATCAATCAGCCAATTTTAACGAATATAAAACCTTTGCCTTCTTCAAACCCGGTATTGACAAGGCTGAAATTTCTGACCTTGATAAAAAACGAATCTTACGTGCAATTGAAGATAACCTTCTCGCAAAGGGATTTGTGAAATCTGAAAATCCTTCTATGCTGGTAAGCATCTTTACTACCGCTCAGGAGCGTGTAGATGTTTTTAATAATTACGGCTGGGGCTGGGGTGCTTGGGGCGCCTGGGGTCCTTGGGGTCCATGGGGCGGTGGTTTTGGCAATACCGTGTCACGCACTACCGAGGGCACTTTGTACATAGATCTTATTGACGCTCAAAAGAAAGAACTGGTATGGCAAGGTCAGGGAACAGGTTATCTGGCCCGTGATGTAGAGCGCAAACAAGAACGCATCAACGAGATTGTAGGAGAAATTATGCAAGAGTATCCTCCTAAGAAAATGGCTTCTAACTAAAACAGAAGTGCCAAAACTTTAAAAAGCCCTCAAATGAGGGCTTTTCTTATTTATAGGATTGTAGTTTCTCTTTGGTAAACGCAGAGAGGACTAATTTCCCACTCGTCTCTGCACGAGCTTTCAGAATGTCCTGCCAGGCCTCTGTACCCTCCCAAAAAATCTTTTTAGCTGCTTTTAAAGCTTCAGGATTGTAACCAGCCAGATGCTTTGCTAATTCCGCTACACGCTCATCAAGGGCTTCATTCGATTCCAGAACCTCTGCAAAAAGTCCGTTAGCTTTCGCCCATTCGGGTGTGTAAAATTCCTGCGCGTTTAAGGTCATTTGTGAGAATGCTGAAAGGCCCATTTTACGTTCTACAGCAGGCCCTATCACAAACGGACCAATACCTATACTCAGTTCGCTTAGTTTAATACTCGCATACGTACTTGCTAAACAATAATCTGCTGCAGCGGCAATACCTACTCCGCCACCAACAGTTTTACCCTGTACGCGAACAATAACCGGCTGCGGGCAATTGCGCATGGCCAGGATCACTTTAGCAAAACCCATAAAGAAATCTTTGCCCTTGCTTTCGTTGTCAATCGCAATCAATTCGTTAAAACTGGCTCCTGCACAAAATGTACGATCTCCCCCACTTTGCAAAATAACTACATTAACGTCCCTATTATCTGCCACTTCATCAAGCACCGTCTCAAGACGATTTAATATTGCCGTAGGCAAAGCATTGTGATGCGGTGTAAAAAAAGTAACCGAAGCTATAGTATCATTAATATCAAGATTAACAAATGATTCTTGCATAAATTTTATTCAGTAAAAGTGGGTTCTTATTGGATAATCTTCAAATTTAGCTCTAAATTACGTATTGTTTCTCCGTTGAGAAAGAATTGAGGAAATTCCGCTTAAAAAATATAACGCATGTCAGAGATTCTAGATAAAAATATTGAAAGTAATCCACTTATAGACCGCCTGCCACCGCATTTAAAACAGTATATAAAACCTCAAAACTACGAGGATTATACGCCGATTAATCAGGCGGTATGGCGTTATGTAATGCGTAAAAACGTGAGCTACCTCAGTAAAGTGGCTCATAAATCGTATCTCGACGGACTCAAACAAACCGGGATTTCTATTGACCATATTCCCAATATGTATGGGATGAACCGCATTTTAAAAGAAATCGGCTGGGCAGCAGTCGCAGTTGACGGTTTTATTCCTCCCGCAGCCTTTATGGAGTTTCAGGCCTATAATGTTTTGGTTATCGCTTCAGACATACGCCAGCTTGAGCATATTGAATACACTCCCGCTCCCGATATTATTCACGAAGGCGCAGGCCACGCCCCTATAATCGCAAACCCCGAGTATGCCGAATACCTCAGACGTTTTGGCGAAATAGGCTGCAAAGCGATATCGTCTGCTAAGGACTATGAGCTTTATGAAGCGGTGCGAAAGCTTTCCATTCTCAAAGAAGCCGAAAATACTCCGGAAAAAGTCATACAGGAAATTGAGGAACAGGTTGATTATCTTCAGAAAAATATCGGAAAAACCAGCGAGATGGCCCTGATACGCAATTTGCACTGGTGGACGGTAGAATACGGACTTATAGGCACTCCCGAAAATCCGAAAATTTACGGCGCCGGCTTACTATCATCTATAGGCGAGAGCGCCTGGTGTATGACCGACGCGGTTGAAAAAATCCCCTACGGCCCCGAAGCGGCGCACAAGGAATTTGATATCACAAAACCGCAGCCTCAATTGTATGTGACTCCGGACTTTGCCTTTTTAAGCGAGGTACTCGAAGAATTTGCTAATACGATGGCATTGCGCACCGGCGGACCTGAAGGATTGCAAAAGCTAATCGAAAGCAACAATCTGGGTACAGCCCAGTTGAGTACCGGTCTACAGATTTCCGGGGTTTTTGATGAAATGATCACACACAAAGGCAAGGTAATCTACTTACAAACGCAGGGACCAACTGCTCTGGCGTACCATGAAAAAGAACTCGTAGGACACGGCACCTTGAATCACAACAGGGGTTATGGTACCGCAATAGGCAAACTTAAAGGAATCAATCTCGCGATTGAAGATATGAGTCCCAAAGATCTTAAGGCTTATAAAATTTATGAAGGCGAAAAAATTACCCTGGAATTTGAAGGCGATATTGTTGTAACCGGAAAAATAATTACGGGAACGCGCAATTTACAGGGAAAAATTATACTCATCAGCTTTGAAGACTGCACCGTAACACACAAGGAGCGCATGCTTTTTAAACCGGAATGGGGAGTTTATCATCTGGGTGTAGGCAAAAAAATCACTTCTGCATTCTCGGGTCCGGCAGATTTTAGGTCTTTTGATCTGATACATCACAAACCCGGCTCTGAAACCATTAAAGCTTCAAAAAGTGAGAAGCGCCAGGAGCTCGAAAGCCTCTATCTCGCAGTGCGTAAGTATCGGGAAGGCAAAGACACCCGCTTTTCACCACAGGCTGTTTTTGATCTGCTTAAAAAATACCATCCCGAGGATTGGCTGTTACCGGTAGAGCTCTACGAACTCGCGGTTGATGAAAACTTAAGTGAATTTTGCCGGGAAATCGAGGAACACCTTAATCAAATCTCAGAACAACGACCCAACTTAAGTCACCTTATTGAAGACGGCCTTGAACTTATACGTGCTGCTAAAATCTAATCTTCATCACTGAAAGTATCCCGTATAGCTTCGAGCTGCTCAAGTGTTACGGGTTTAACCACATAGTTAGAAACACTGCTAAATTGCAACGCGCGTTCCTGATCGCGGGGATCTATTGACGAGGTTAAAATATAAATGGTAATTTTCTTTGGGGGATCATATTTGGTAAAAGCTTCAAGAAACTCCCAACCATCCATAACCGGCATGTTTAGATCTAATAATATCAAATCGGGGATCTCATCACCGGTCTTAAAAATTGCCGTGAGTGCATTTAAAGCTTCCTGCCCGTTGCTGTAAACCAAAAAATTCTCGCAAAACTTAACGAGCTTCATCATTTTCTTTAATCCAAAAACAACAATTGGATCATCATCTACCAGACATGCCAGTTTTATCTTTTTCATGAAGTTTAATTATAAAGGTGGTGCCTTCTCCTACTTTACTTTTTACATCTATTGAACCCCCCATTACCTGAATTTGTGATTGGGTCATATACAATCCAAGACCACGGGCTTCAGAATGCTCGTGAAAGGTTTTATACAAACCGAAAATACGATCGCCATAACGCTCCATATTAATCCCCAAACCGTTATCACTCACACTGATTACGGTGTAACCATTTACAGTTTCGGCAGTAACCTGCAACCACGATTTTTTCCTGGGATCTCTATATTTTATGCTATTCGAAAATAAATTCAGCAAAACACTTTCTAAATACGCCGGTACCGCGTAAACCTTTAAATCTTCAGGAACATAATTATAAATTTTAAAGTTTGCGTTTACAAGCAGGCCTCTTAACGAACGTTCTGTGTTTTTCACAAAATCTTTCAGCACTAATTCTTCTTTATCCTTAATATCGATATCTACAGAAACCACCTCATTGAGATGCTTAATCGTTTCTGTCAACATATCTGACGCCTGATTGAGCATATCTAACTGTAGCTCACGTTCATCTAAATCCTTTTCTTCTTTTAAAAAGTTAAGGAGCATTGCTATGTTACTGGTATGAGAACGTAGATTGTGAGAAACAATATGCGCAAAATTGATCAGACGTGTATTCTGCTCGGTAGTGACTTCAACAAAACGATCAATTTCCTGGCTCTTTCTCCTGAGTTCTGTAACATCCTGTATTTGAACTATGATTTCTTTCGGCTTAGCGTCGGGATCATAGATAACAGATGCAAACACACTACAGGTTAAAATCACTCCATTTGTATTCCTGAGGAAATGTTCTCCTCGAATTTCGGCTAACTTGCCGTCAATTAATTTCAAGAAATTCAGGTAATAGCGGTTAGCTTCTTCAGGGGCGAAAAAATCAGTAAACTTTTTATTGACAAGCTCTTTCTCTCCAAGCCCAATTAGATTTTGAAAAGCCCTGTTACATCTCAATAAATGAAAACCATCAACACTAATAATCAAAAACCCAATCGGAGAATTTTCAAAAGCCAGCCTAAACTGCTCTTCACTCTTTTTAAGCCGGATATTGCGTTCTGTACGCTCTGTAATATCCTGAAATGTTCCCAAAAGGCGCACGCACTTCCCGTTTTCAAACTCAGCCTTACCTCGGGCATTTACGTGAACTTCCCTACCCTTATGGGTAATGATAGTGTAGTCTCCATTCCAAGGTTCACCGGTTTCAACCCCATTTTGTACTGCACGGCTTATGCGCTCTCTATTCTCCCCTTCTTTATAAAAACTAACCCCGGTTTCCAGGTTTGGGACAAAATCCTCAGGTACCTCGTGAATTTTTCGGGTTACTTCAGACCAATAAATTTTACCTGTTACACTATTATACTCCCAAAACCCGATTTCTGCAACCTTATTGGTTTCCTGTAGCAATAATTCTTTTCGGTAATCCTGAGGTCGTGTGAGCAAAACCTGCTGAATCAGTATCAAACACGGCTCTGGATCTATCCGGCTGAATTTATACTTATAGCGTACCTGTTTCTGTGGAATATTTTGAATAAAATAGGAATTCTCTCCCTGAATTGCCTTCTCAAATGCTGTTTTAAACTTAAGCTGAAGCTTTGTCATGTCTTCAGTCACAGTCGAAAAGTTTGAAAGCAAGCCCGCATCCCATTCTTTGCTTTTTGAGATTAAGGCCAACTCTTTATCGACTATCGCAAAAACGCCGGGCATTTCGCGTATCGCCTCAATTAAAATCTGAGATGTTTTCACTGCTGCCATACCCGCATTAATCTACAATCACTTTCTGAAGTTCATCATTACTCTTAATCACCGTCTTATTGTATCTCAATTCCCAGCCAAGAGCGTTAGTAACGGCGTAGATACTGGCGAGTTCTGAAATGAGACGCTGCTCGGCCTGCTCGGGAAGCCCGGATGTCTCTACTTTTTTGCGGATGCTTGCGGTTACCCTTTTTTTGATGGTATTGTAATCTGAAGCTTCAAATTGATTCAGGTAATCCTGAGTAACGTCGTAATATTCAATATCGGGATTGATATTGATCTCCGGTTTTGGGATACTCAGTATGGTTATGGTCCTGTTTTCTTCATCGACCTGGGTCTCCATAGCGCGCAAATCGTATGAAATATTCACTTTTGCATTGACCACAACAAGCGCCTTTTTACTGGCGGTAAGCAGGTCAAAATACATACGTTTAGAATCGTTATAGGTAAAAACCTGAGCAAAGGTTCCTTCGGTCACGATGAGCTTACCCACATTGCGAACCTCTTTTTGAATTAAAGAAGAACTCTCGATAAGACGTTGCCGCGATTCATTGCGTTCAGCGAAATAGTTATAGGTGAAAATGCCCAGAACTACCAGAAGTAAAATAATTAAAAGTTTACGCACTGCTAAGAGGATGAGGTTAAGTTTAAGTGGTGAAACAGGGCGGGCATTCCCGGTTTCGCTTTGAATCTAATATTACAAAATTATCTCTGGTAATACTAGATTAAATTGTTTTTACGGGCTTTTTTAACAGCTTCAAGCTTGTTATGCACCTGCAGCTTTTTATAGATATTTTCGATGTGTTTGCGCACCGTGCTGGGAGAGACCACTAAATTTTCGGAGATTTTTGTATAACTCAACCCTTTCGCCAGCTGCTCTAAAACTTCAATTTCGCGCTGCGAAAGCGCTATTTGCTCCTGCTGCTCCAAATGGCTTACCGCATCGGGATTGCGCAATAATTTTAAAGTTCGCATAGCGATAGTGGGATTCATTGCAGCCCCACCGGCAAGGGTTTCTTCAATTCCTGATTTTAGTGCTTCGGGTGGAGTTTCTTTTAACAAATACCCGTCTGCACCGGCCTGAATAGCCTTAAAAACGTGAATGTCGTCATCAAAAACCGTTAGCATAATCACCTTGATATGCGGAAACTGCTCTTTAACCTGCGACGTAGCTTCAATACCATTAAGCACGGGCATTTCAATATCCATTAAGATGAGGTCTATGTTAGGCTGTTCCTGAAGCTTTTCTATCAAAACCTGCCCATTCTCTGCAGTTAAGCGCAAATCAAAATCCTTAAAAAAGGAGAGTTTTTCTTTAAGCGACTGGGCTAAAAAGAATTTATCCTCGGCTATGGCAATGCGTACAGGCATCTTTTACAACTATTGATGGGGGATCAAATTTCGAAGTTATAGCCACTTTCAAGCAGCTCCTGGTATTTTTCAGAATCAAAACGGTAGAGATAAGCACCGCGCTTACTTCCTGATTTATCTTTTTCGTCCAGTTTAACCAAAACTTTGAGAGACAGCACCTTTTTTCTGAAATTACGGGGATCAAGCTCTCGCTGGTAAATTGATTCGTAAAGCTTTTGCAGTTGAGGAATGGTAAACTTTTCGGGTAAAAGTTCAAAGCCTATAGGCTGGTAACGCGCTCTTCTGCGTAATTTATCAAGAGCATCGCTAACCATTTCGGTATGATCGAGTGCAAGTTTGGGGATTTCCTGCAGCGTGTACCAGAACGCGCCGTGGCTCTGGGTAAGTTCGCGATCGTGATCATTAATACGCATTAAGGCGTAATGCGCTACTGAAATACAGCGATAACCGGGGTCTCTTTCGGCTTTACCATAGGTTTTTGACTGTTCCATATAGATTGCTTCAAGACCTGTGATTTCTTTTAAAACCCGGCGTGCCGCTTCATCTACATCCTCATCGATCTTGACAAAGCTTCCTATTAATGACCAGATTCCCGAGTCTGGCTCTACCCTTCTTTTAAAGATTAACAGCTTAAGATCACCGTCATCAAAGCCAAAAATAATGCAGTCTGTAGCTACGTATAATTTATCGTGAGCTGCATAAAAATCATTATTGGGAGCTTGTGCCGTGCTGGCAGAACTGGGAGTCATAGTTTCGATTTTAAGCGTTTAAAATACGCTTTTTATTCGTAAAGCGAAATCTTTGTAAACTTTTCACCACAACTGATGCCTAACTCAAACCGGGTAGATTTGTAGGCATTCAGCTTAAGGGTTTTCTAAGATGAATGCTTGTGCCTGCTCCGGGATTGCTGTGTATTTGCAGATTTGCATTTAAGTCTGCTGCACGTTTCCGCATATTATTAAGCCCGTTACCTGATAAAATCTGCGCCTCTTCAAAACCCCGCCCGTCATCAGTTATGCGCACGTCAAAAACATCCCGGTCAACCTGCATCATCACATCTACCCGGTTTGCCTGGGCATATTTGATGGCGTTGTTTACTGCCTCCTGTATGATGCGGTAGATATTGATTCCTTCTAAAGCGGTAAATTCAAAATCTTCCTGAATGCTATCAACCTCAACCCTGAACTGAGTTTCGGTTCCGGTGCTTTCGGCCTTATCAATAATACCGGCAACACGGGCCTGCAAATCCTCAAGGCTTATACTTTCTTTATTCATGGCCCAGATCGTGTCGCGCAATTCATTAATGGTAACCGATGTAAAGGTACTTATGGCGGCAATACGCTCTTTAACCTGTTGTCCTGCATCTCCCAGCAAATAACTCAGATTGTCAAGACTCATAATAATAAAAGTAAGCTGCGAACCTATATTATCATGCAAATCACGCGAAATACGAAGACGCTGCTCTTCAAGCCGGTTTTGAGTCTCGATTTTTGCCAGAGCGATCTGAAGTTCGCTTTCTTTTTGCAACTGCTTATTTTTTAATTTTTGACGGCTGTAAATCAGGTAACCCAGCAAGCCTAAAACAATTGCAAGCCCCAGACTTCCATAGATGTACAGATTTTTACGCCTAACCTCCAGATCCTTTTCTGCCAGCTGTGCCCGTTGTTTTAAAATCTGATTTTCTTTTTGTTCGGTTTCAAATTCAACTTCTAAGGCCGCAATTTGTTTACTGGTTTCCAAACTGCTTATACTGTCCTTGAAAACCGCATATTTTTCAAAATAGTACAAAGCAGAATCGGTCTGTTTCATTTGCTTAAATGCTTCCGAAAGTTGCTGATAGGTATATTGCATCAGGAAGCGGTAGTCCTCCTTACGTGCGATAGGCAACGATTTTTCGAAAAAAGGTATCGCTTCAGCAGGTTTACCTTCAGCTAAATACACCTCTCCAATCTGCGTATAATTTTCTGCGATACCCTTGCGGTCATTAATCTTTTCACGTATAGCTTTCGCCTTATAAAAATATTCGCGTGAAAGATCGTAGTTGCCCATCTGCCCGTAAACCCCTGCAAGATTGCTGTAACTGTAGGGCAAACCTTCGGTATAGTTTCGTTCTTCAACAATAGCAAGACCCTTTTTATAAAAATAAAGCGCGCTATCCAGTTGACCCTGCATTTCTTTTAGCACACCGTAGTTATTATAAGTACGGTCTAAAACTTCTTTATAGTTTCCTTCTTCGGCCATTTTCAGGCCCTTGTTCATATAATATTGAGCACGCTCCATATTGTCACGCTTCATCCCATAGCCCATTTCTCCATACAGGTTGGCTGCCTGCGGTTTGAGATCATTCTCTTCAAAAATACGTATGGCCTTCAGATTATACTCTACCCGTTTTTTACTGTCGGCTTCATAACCGTAAATGGTGGCGATGTTTTTATAAGCCTCTCCAATACCCTTTTTATAATCAATCTGCTCTGCAGCTTTAAGGTTATTCTTAAAAATAACCAATAGGGAATCTGTCTTTAGGGAAGAGTTTTGAACCAATATCGCGTTGATGGAATCAATTTGTTGAATATTCTGCGCAGAAAGAAACCCGCTACTAAAAAAAAGAAAAGTAATCCAAACGTAATAGTGTTTCATAAAAATCTGATTGTTTGCTTTTTACAAGCTAATATATAAAAATACCACAATAGATTTCTTTTAAAAATCGGCCGGAATAATTTTATCTCACTGCGATTTCAGGCTGAATGATTAGCGCTTCGCTAAGGTTATAGGCTAAAAGATTGTAGGTATTCAGGAGCTGCTTCCGCTTTGCCAGTTGCTCCCGGTTGCGCTGAATGTTTTCATTTAGATAGTGCAATCGCATTTCGGCAGCTTTTTGATCTTTCCGTTTTAACCTCTGAAAATACAGCACTAGCATCACAAACAGCAGTAATACAGCCGCTACAACTAATGCTCCCGGTATTGAAAAAATACTGCTCATTTCCATTCAGTTTTAAATCATAGCCTGCCCGATAAATACAATCCCTATTATAACGTAGAAACCCGCAAGAATACTTTTAAGCCTTGGCTTCAAATTGCTTTTTATTACCGAAACCAGAACCAGAAGTCCGGTTAGGTATGGGGGCAAAGCCGTAAATACGGTACCTGTAAACGTAAAATCCCAAACCAGAATAAGCATAGGAATGAGAAGCAGTACCGCCAGGATGCCCTTCAAATAGCCTGGTTCGGTCGCAAAAACGTATTTGCCCGCTATCCACAACACGAATTTATAAGCCACATAATACAGCAAGGTGTAGCCAGCCACCATAAAAACCAACCATACAGATCCCGAAATCGCATCCATTACTTAAAATTTATTCGGTAAACAGCAGCAATTGCTTTTTGATTTTGTCAAAACTCATTTGACTGTTCTTCTCAGCATACCAGGACGCGAAGCGGTCTAGCGCTTCTGTATTTTCGCGTAAGCCTATCAAAAACAGATCGAGCGCCAATCTAAACAGGATCAGAAGCACCGCAGCTATCATTCCGGCTTTGAGAAACACCAGAAAAAAACCGGAGAGTATGACTACAAACTGCTGCACAAAAATGCGCAAGTAGGGTTTGGACATCAGTTCGTTTGCTGTGAACTCTGTGTAGCGCTTTTCGGCTAAAAAATTCATCACAAAAGCCAGCAGGTTTGTAAACACAATGCTGGCGATAAGCAACCACATCCCTTCTAATCTCAATAACGCCTTATAATTTTTCAGCAATGCAAAACCATCGGTAAAAAATGAAGAACCTTCAATTTCAAAAAAAGTAAATGCAAATATGCTCTGTATGGCAATAAAAAATCCGTAGTGAAAGACAAAGAAAATCAGGATGCTGTAATTACCTAAACCCCCTCCATCCTGTTTATTGGTGTGCCTCACACACCAACCCATTTTAAGGACATTAAAAATCCCAATAATGATACTTTCGACAAAATAGGCCATCACCACAGTCAACGGACTCACAAAACCCACACTCAACAAAACCAATAAAAACAGAGCATTTACAAACACCATGTAATTTTTGGTGTTGGGCTTCAGCAATTCAAAAACCAGGGTTTTCATAGATTTAAACGAAATAGTTAGCGATTTAAAAATGCAATTAAACTCAGTAGGGCTAAAAGCAGCGCAATTGAAGCCAAGACTAAATACAGCTTATACCTTTTTTTGCCCGCCTGCAAACTGCGGTATTTGCGAGCGCAGAAGTAACCTGTAATCAAACAAGGCACGCCTATCAACACGTTGATGTAAAACATCCACATCCAACTCACCACCAGCGCTGCCAGCGCGTAAACCAAAGCTGCGTAACCATAAAAGAAGGCAATTTTTGACTGCGAAAAACTCCCGCCGGTGCGGTGCTCTATAAAGCGGAAGCCAAAATAACTCAGCCCAATTACCAGGCTTACAGAACTTAAAATCAAAAAATAATACATCCCTTTTAATCAAAACTGCCCGAAGCAGCTTCAGGCAGTTTCTAATATTAATTAATAGCTTGAGATTACCTCAAATTGTATGCATAAATGGTTTTGTTATCGGCTTTGTAATACAATACGCCTCCAAAATCATCTACCTCATACTCCGGCTTTTTGTCTTTAAGCAGAATTTCTTTTTTCACACTCCCGTCAGCTTTACTCAATTTTACCAGTCCTACACCGTCATCCAGATTAGAAAGGATGAACTGAGAATCTTCGGTCGCCGCAGAAGCTTTGAAGCGTTTGCTGAGGTATTCAAATGAAGCTCCTGCCATCGATGCAAACATATCCTGGGCGCGCTTGGCTTCCTTTCCGGTTTCATTATAGCTATCCAGATTATTCATATCCATCCCATTACGGTTTGCACCTGCTTTAGCTGCCATTGCAACTGTAAGTGTTGTAGTGGCTACCGCTGTAATACCGCCCATAATTTTACCAAACGTGCTTCGGCCCGGAGATTTATAATACTCATGGTACTTTTCGTTTCCGTCAAAGTCAAGTAAGGTCATGTTTTGATCACTCCCTAAGAAAATACCATTATCGCGCACTGCCAGTGTGGTTGGATTTTCCTTTTCATCAAACTTTACATTCGCCAGAGTTGATACATCTCCACTTGCTGCGTCTACAGCAAATAACTCATCATCCGCATTGATTAAATACCGGCTGTGTGCCTCATCAAAAGCCGAAGTAACACTTTCAGCCTTCTTGAATTTTAAAGGTTTATTCCAAACCGATTCCCCGGTTTTGAGATCTACAATATTGGCATCTTCAGAGGTGATGTAGATCAATCCCTTTGGCGTTTCGGCCATTATCTGAATGTTTTCTCCGGTTTTGAGCGGCTTTTTGAACAACGGAGTACCGTCAAAAGCGACTTTATTGATTCCACCTTCATAAATACCGAATAGAATCCCATCTTCCATCACATAGAAATGCTGCACAAAACCACCGGTTTTAGGTGCTTTATCCCAAAGGTCCTCACCATTAGCTGCGCTCAGAAGATTGATTTTTGACTCAGACCGACCGGCAAGTACGCTTTTTCCGGAAGTGTCTTTATCACTCACTACAATCAGACCCTGGGGTACAATTTGAAAATTGCTTACCACCCCGTCAACTTTTACCTTGTCTCCCCAGGCTTCACCGCCATCGGGCTTCACTTTTATGATTTCGGTTTTACTCCCGGTGTCGTTTACGTCAAAAGCATAAATTTCTTTCTCATCTGCGCTTGAGGTCATCCAGTTCACATCTTTTACGTCATTTTCCCAAAGCGTTTGCCCCGAATGACTTTTCGCATAAATACCCTGAGTTGTAGGTACCAATAGTTTGTCTTTTAATAATAAAGGCGTCCCAGTTACGGCAAAATATTTAGCTGTTGTTTTACCCGGCTCGTTCAGGAAAAAGGAATAATCGAGATTGCCGGTAATGAGATCATAAACAGCCAGTTTAGCTGTGTTTTTCTCAGCCATCGATCCCTCCTTTTGAAGTCCACTAATAACCAGCTTGTTATCGGGCATAATCACATCTGCTGTTTGAACGGTCTTCAAGCCTTTACTTTCGGTAGTGAAAATCACTTTACCTGAAATGTAATCAATGACCGCTTTTTTGCTCGATAAAGCCGACAAAGCTTTAAGACCCCCAACGCCTCCCTGATCTACGATAAGATAAGGTGAAGCAGGAATATACGTCACCTCTTCAGGCTTTACGCTACCGTAATCTGTAAACTTAAATACCAGCTCGTTAGAACCCGGCTTAATACCCACGAGACCATCACTGGTTGAGACGACCATCGTTCCGGCCAAAGTCAGAGTCATATTATTGATATTTCCGCCTACATCGTAGGTATAATCTGGAGTTTCAGCTTTTTGAGCAAAAAGGCCTCCGGTAAAAAGCAACAAGCATACGATGCTGCTTAAATGGTGTAATTGAATTTTCATAAGTCTTCGGTTTATAAAGTTTTTACACTTCAAAAATCCCTGAAAATCAACCGCTAATCAATAGGGCAATTGCCGTATATTTTGACGTAGTACAAGAGAAAACAAGAGCTGATGCTCGAGATAAAACAGCGTTTAAATACCTCTTTTAAATAAATATGGCCTCCGCTGCAAATAATAAAGCCGAAAACAGAATTGCTCCTACTTCCGGCTTCGTGTAAAAACCTCAACACTTGAGATTTTCGATAGTAATACTTACTTAATTTTTAAGTTGAAATCGCCTTCGCTCACAACCACCTTTTTGGTGGTATCACTGGTAAGATACCCCGTAAAACTGAAGGTTCCCTTAACGCTTTCACCTTTGGTATACTCCGCGATTTTAATCTCGCCATTAGATGATGCGCCCGTCGCAGTAGAAAAAATCTGAGCGCTCATAAAATCAGATTTGTCCTTAAGATAGGTGTAGGTGCCCAGACTTACCGCGTTCAGGGTATAGGTACCAACGCCTTCAAAGCCAATAATGGTAATCTGAATGTTTTCAGAATCTGCACTACCGCCGCTAATGGTAATGATTTCGATATTGGCGGAAGAACTCTCCTGAGCAGTAGTCGCAGCAGGCATAGACTTGTAGGCCTTTCCGTCAACTTTTGCGGTAAGATTGCCTTCACCTGCGGCGCTGTCCCCCCCGTCATCATCTGTGGAGCAGGACGTGAGACTTAGGGAAAGACCCAGAAAAAAAATGGATGTGAATTTGATAATTGTGTTCATGGTTTTGGTTTTTGATTACAAGACAAATCTCCTGTTAATCAAAACACCAATCCATAAGGCAATTGCCGTATTTAGAATTGAATATGAGGAATTTCCCGCTGCAGCTGTGCTATTTTTTGCTGCAGTTTTTTAAGGAATTGCTGATGCTGATCTGAATTTGGGTTAAATGCCCGATGCTCTAAACCACGCTGAATTTCTTCAACCTGTTTTTTTAAAGCTTGAGCCTGCGGCGAAAGGTAAACCGACTCAAAAGCTTCCCAGATGTAATCAACCGCAAGGGCGTTAGGATGTATGAGGTCGCGGTCGTAAAAGCGGTAATCCCGCAGCTCGTCCATAACAATTTCATAGGCTGGAAAGTAAAAAGCAGGATCACTCCGCTGTACTACCGAATGTACCGCGGCAATAAGATGTGCCTTACTGCGCTGGTTTTCGACAAAACCATCCTTAATATGGCGCACAGGAGAAACGGTAAAGGTTACCGAAGCATTGGAATTACGTTTTGCTATAGCTGTCAACGTGCGCTGCAAAGCCGCCTCAACCTCAGCTACCGAAGCCAGTTCTTTCTTAAACTCCCGCTGTGGGATTTTATGGCAATTGGCTACGATCTTATTTTGAGTTTTATGGCGATATCCCCAGGCCGTGCCCAGCGTGATAAAGATATGAGTGGCTTTTTGGAGTTGGTCATAGGCATCAGCCAGGGCTGTATTGAGCTGCTCTGTCGCAGCTTTTGCAGAAGTTGCACTAAGTTTCGAATGCGCATCAAACGAGACAAAATTTCCGTTTATTTCTTCAAAATCGCTTTCTTTAAATTCCCTGCGCTCAGCCACCTGCTCAAAAAACCGGGCAATAGCTTCCGGGTGAAACAAAATCCCAAACGGATTTATGGTATTCCTAAACTTATAATACTCAAATTTCGCCCCAATATTCTCTACAAAACAACTGCCCACCAGCATAATCTGCGAATCGTAATCAATAGGATTGGCAGTGGGCTGTAGCGGGATTTTGGTTTGGAGTTGCACTTATTTTTATTGGTATTGCTATTATTGGAATTGGGTGCTGTTTGGTTAAGAGTTATTGATTATTGGGTTATTTGAAAAGCGTCCAGTATTTATGATTTCTTATTTATTGTTGAACTGACAAAAAACAATGCGCGATATAATCGCGCAGGAGCGTATGGGTCTCGACTGCACTTCGACAAGCTCAGTGTGACACGCTCGACCTGACAACTGGGCTATTTCTAATTTCTGATTTTGTATTTCGTATTTGCCAACTGCTTACTGAGACTGCCAACTTTTTGCTTGTAATCAAAACCCAATTAACTAATAACTATTAACATCAAACTATCAACGCGTGATACAATCGCGCGGGAGCGGATGGGTCTCGACTGCACTTCGACAAGCTCAGTGTGACACGCTCGACCTGACAACATCGGGTTATTTATAATTTCTGATTTTGTATTTCGTATTTCCTAACTGTCTACTGAGACTGCCCACTTTTTACTTCTAACAAAAAACCAATTAACTAATAACCATTAACATCAAACTATCACCCCAGGTACTCCTTCACCGCTCCCAAAGCAGCTACAATCCCATCGGGATTTTTACCTCCGGCAGTAGCGAAAAACGGCTGGCCGCCACCACCTCCCTGAATGTATTTACCCAGTTCGCGTACAATAGTACCCGCGTTTAAGTCTTTCGCTTTAGCTAAATCTTTATCAATATAACAACTTAACAAAGCCTTATCGCCCTGACGCGAAGCCAGCACCAAAAAGAGATTTTCTACTTCACCACCCAACTGGAAAGACAAATCTTTGATGCCGTTTGCATCCAGATCCACCTCACGGGCGAGAAACTGAATTCCGTTTATTTCTTCCAGATCTGCTTTGAGTTCGCCTTTTACATTCTTGGCTTTCTCAGCCAGTAAAGACTCGAGCTGCTTTTTGAGTTCGTTGTTTTCTTCCTGCAGATTTTCAATGGCTTTTGCAGGTTCTTTGGTGTTGTTAAGCAGGCAGCGTACAGATTCAAGCGTTTCGTCCTGTTCTTCAAAATACTGCATCACCGCGTCGCCGGTAATCGCTTCAATACGACGAATTCCCGAAGCAACCGCTCCCTCTGATTTGATTTTAAAATACCAGATGTCACCGGTATTGTCTGCGTGGGTACCCCCACACAATTCCATAGACTTGCCAAAACGTATGGTACGCACCGCATCCCCGTATTTTTCACCAAATAGCGCAATCGCACCTTCCGCAATCGCCTGATCGTAAGGAATACCGCGTTGCTCTTCAAGTGGCAACTGCTCCTGAATACGGGCGTTTACAAACTGCTCTACTTCTTTCAATTCTTCAATAGTTACTTTTGAGAAGTGCGAAAAGTCAAAGCGCAAATAACCGCTGTGCACCATAGAACCTTTTTGCTCTACGTGCGTTCCTAAAACAGCGCGTAGGGCCTGATGCAACAAGTGTGTCGCGGTATGGTTTGCCTGCGTACGATTGCGTTGCCTGGCATCTACCACCGCGGTAAAGGTCTCTTCTAAATTTTTCGGAAGGTTTTTAGCCAAATGAATAATCAGGTTGTTTTCCTTTTTGGTATCGGTGATGTAGATCACATCGCCATTGGGCGCTTCGAGATAGCCTTTATCGCCCACCTGACCGCCACCTTCTGCGTAAAACGGAGTCAGATTAAAAACGAGTTGATACTGGTCGCCTTCTTTTTTGGTATTTATTTTTCGGTAGCGGGTAATGCGCACAGGCGTTTCGAGCGTGTCATAACCTACAAATTCTTCTTCGGCATCATCCTCAAGTACCGTCCAGTCCCCGGCTTCAATTTTTCCGGCAGCACGTGAACGGTCTTTTTGTTTTTGCAATTCGGATTGAAATCCTTTTTCGTCGAGGCTGTACCCCTTTTCGCCCAAAATCAAAGCGGTCAAATCTATAGGAAAACCATAGGTGTCGTACAGCTCAAAAGCTTTGGTACCCGAAACCTCTTTACCTTGTGTCTCTGCAATGATCGAATCGAGCAAAATCAAGCCCTGATCCAAAGTTCGCAGGAAACTGTGCTCCTCCTCCTTGATTACGTTATAAATGAGGTTTTGTTGTTTTTTAAGCTCAGGGAACGCTTTGCCCATCTCATCAGTCAATACGCCAACCAACTTGTAAATGAACGGTTCTTTGGTATCCAGAAAGGTAAAACCGTAACGTACCGCGCGTCGTAAAATACGGCGTATCACATACCCGGCACCGGTGTTGCTGGGCAACTGTCCGTCTGCGATGGAGAAAGCAACCGCGCGCACGTGATCTGCAATCACCCGAATCGCGATATCGGTTTCTTCTTTATTTCCGTATTTAGAATTGGTGATGGTTTCAATCTCGCGGATAAGCGGTGTAAACACATCGGTATCGTAATTTGATTTTTTGCCTTGTAGCGCCATACAGAGACGCTCAAAGCCCATCCCGGTATCAATATGTTTTGCGGGTAGATTTTCAAGCGAACCGTTTGCTTTTCGGTTGTACTGAATGAAAACCAGGTTCCAGATTTCAACCACCTGAGGATGGTCTGCATTTACGAGTTGGGCTCCCGGTGTTTTTGCCTTTTCTTCTTCAGAACGCAAATCGACGTGAATTTCAGAACAGGGTCCGCAGGGTCCCTGATCGCCCATTTCCCAGAAGTTGTCTTTTTTGTTTCCGTTTAAGATACGGTCTGCAGGCACGTGCTTGCTCCAAATGTCATACGCCTCGGTATCGCGCTCCAGATTTTCACTGCTATCCCCTTCAAAAATGGTCACATACAAGTTGTTTTTATCCATTTTGAACACTTCGGTAAGCAACTCCCAGGCCCAATCTATGGCTTCCTGCTTAAAGTAATCGCCAAAACTCCAGTTACCCAGCATCTCAAACATCGTGTGATGGTAGGTATCTTTACCCACTTCTTCCAGATCGTTATGCTTTCCGCTAACGCGAAGACATTTTTGCGTATCGGTCACCCGGGTATCTTTGGGCACTCCATTCCCCAAAAAGTATTCTTTAAACTGATTCATCCCGGCGTTTGTAAACATCAGCGTAGGATCGTTTTTGATCACCATAGGTGCTGAAGCGACGATGGAATGGTTTTTGGACTTAAAAAATGAAAGAAAAGTATCGCGAATTTCCTGGGATTTCATGAGTAAATTTTAGACTGGTTTTTGCCAAAATGAGTTTACCGGCAAACTATTTTTTATATTTGTTCGTTACCCTTCTGATTCAGGAGGGATTTTTGAGGATTTTAAACTGGTTTCAGCATTAAAAATCTTACGTTAAATCCTGAGGTTTTACTCAAGATTCACCCACGATTCGCGGGTTTTCATTAACGCAAAAATAGAATAATTTAAACAATGTCTAAGGTTAAATATTATTACGACAAAGAGACGCTTTCCTATAAAAAGATAGAGAAGCGCAAGGGTCGTAAACTGGGTTATGTAGCTTTATCTATTGTTGCCTCGTTTCTTGCAGGTTTTATTTTACTAATCATTTATCTCAATATTCCCGATCTGGAAACGCCCCGCGAAAAAGCACTCGCACGCGAATTGCAAAATATGAAAATGCAATACGGGGTTCTCAATAAAAAACTGGATCAGGTGCAGACCGTTCTGAGCGAAATCGAAGAACGCGACAATACCATTTACCGGCTTTATTTTGAGGCCAATCCCATTCCTGATGAGCAACGCAAGGCCGGTTTTGGAGGGGTTAACCGCTACAAAGACCTTGAAGGTTTTGATAACTCTAAAATGATTATTGAAACGAATAAGCGTCTGGACATTTTGACCAAACAACTCGTTGTACAAAGCAAATCGCTTGATGAAATCGCAGTTTTGGCCGAAGAAAAAGAGAAATTACTGGCTGCAATCCCTGCCATTCAACCGGTATCTAATGAAAATCTTACGCGCATCGCTTCGGGTTATGGGTATCGTTCAGACCCGTTTACCAAGGAACGTAAGTTTCACTATGGGATGGATTTTACCGCGCCTCGAGGAACTCCGGTTTATGCGACAGGTGATGGTGTAGTTGAACGCGCCGATAATAATGCCACAGGTTATGGTAATCACATCCGTGTAGATCATGGCTATGGCTATGTAAGCCTGTATGCCCACCTGTACAAGTACAATGTGAGACCGGGACAAAAGGTGAAACGCGGTGATCTCATAGGTTTTGTAGGCAGTACCGGGCGTTCTGAAGCACCGCATTTGCATTATGAAATCTTTAAGGATGGCGAGCGCATCAATCCGATAAATTTCTACTACGGAAACCTATCGCCTGAAGAGTTTGACGTAATTTTACAGAAAGCACAACTCGAAAACCAATCGCTGGATTAATGCACGTTGACCTGCCCGAAAAATTATACTACAGCATAGGCGAAGTTGCTGATGCCTTTGGCGTCAACACCTCGCTGGTGCGCTTTTGGGAAAAAGAATTTGATGTATTAAAGCCCAAAAAAAACGCGAAAGGCAATCGTAAGTTCACGCCCGAAGACATTAAAAATCTCGAGCTTATTTACCATTTGGTCAAGGAGCGGGGCTTTACGCTGGAAGGCGCCAAAACGCATTTAAAGGAAAACAAACACCAAACACTCAATAAATTTGATCTCATCCGCAAGCTGGAAGCCATAAAGGCCCAACTGCAGGATTTAAAAGATCAACTCTAATCAATCAAAATCATGAAAAAAGGAATTATTGCAATTATAGTTGTGGTTATTTTAGTCTTTATAGGATATTCATTCTTTAAAGGTTTTTACAATACTGCGATCACGTTAAAAGAAGATGCCACCGCGCAATGGGGTAATGTAGAAAGTGCCTACCAGCGCCGCGCAGACCTCATCCCAAATATTGTAAATACCGCAAAAGGCTACGCCGAGTTTGAGCAAAAAACACTGACTGACGTAATAGAAGCCCGTTCTAAAGCAACCGGTGTTAATATCGACCCGGCCAACATCACACCCGAGCAGCTGGCGCAGTTTCAACAGGCTCAAAGTGGGGTGAGTTCGGCTTTATCCAGACTTTTGGTTACCGTAGAGCGTTATCCCGATCTTAAGGCTAATGAGAATTTTAAAGAACTCATCAACGAGCTGGAGCGTACCGAAAACCGCATCAATGTAGAACGTAACCGCTACAACGAGGCGATTAGACCTTACAACAAGCACATCAAAACCTTCCCAAATAACATCGTCAACAACTTCATAGGCAACTTTGAAGAAATGGGTTATTTTGAAGCCAATGACGGCGCCGAAAATGCACCTGAAGTCAACTTCGACTTCAATAACGATGCAGCCTAATGGCATCTGTCGTAGAAGATTTTCTAAACGCCAAAGAAGAAGGGGAAGTTGTAGAAGCCATTCGCCAGGCAGAGCTGAAAACTTCCGGAGAGATACGGGTGCACCTCGAACGCAAGTGTGAGATAGACGCCTTTGAACGTGCAAAGGAATTGTTTCACTTTCTGAAGATGGATAACACCAAGGCTGAAAACGGCGTACTCATTTACGTGGCCGTCGACGCTAAAAAGTTCGCCATTTGTGGAGATCGCGGCATTAACAAAGTGGTTCCCGAAAACTTCTGGCAAAGCACCAAAGACCTTATGCAAACCGAATTTAAAAACCGAAAGTTCAAAGACGGTCTGGTAAAGGGAATCAATTCTGCCGGGGAGCAGCTCGCGAAGTTTTTTCCGTGGGATGCTGATGATGTCAACGAACTTTCAGACGAAATATCAACCTCTTGACCTATATAACTCAACGATATCAATTCCGTAACTTTTTGCTCGTGGCATTTCTTTTTTGCCTAACGGCGAAAAGTTTTGCGCAATACGATATTCCTCCCGTTCCTGAAAAACAAACCAGCGTTTATGATTATGCCGGTTTATTGAGCACGGGGCAAAAAGCTGCTCTGGAAAACAAACTGGTCAAATACAGCGACACGACTTCCACCCAAATCGTGGTGGTGATTATACCCAGCACCAAAGGCGAAGACATCAGTTTTCTGGGAGCCAAATGGGGCCAGAAATGGGGAATTGGTCAGAAAGACAAAGACAACGGTATTCTCATCACTCTGGCTACGCAAGACCGCAAGGTAGATATCAATACCGGTTATGGGATTGAAACCATCATCACAGACCGCATGGCCGAGCAGGTCATCAACCGCATTATGATTCCGCAGTTTAAAAAAGGAGACTATTACGCGGGGCTCGATCAGGGTGCAGACGCGCTGTTTCAAATGCTGCAAGGCGAATATCAGGGAACGCGTCAAAGCGACTCCAAAGGCTTTAATATTCTGCCGGTTCTTATCATTTTTATTGTGATCATCTTTATCCTGAGCCGCTCGCGTGGAGGTGGCCGCAATGGCGGAAGAGGCGGCGGCGCAGGCAGTCTGCTTGACGTCATCATCCTGAGCAGTATGGGCCGTGGCGGCCTGGGCGGCGGTGGCTTTGGAGGCGGATCTTCCGGTGGAGGATTTGGCGGAGGCGGTGGCTTTGGTGGCGGCTTCGGCGGTGGTGGCTTTGGTGGCGGTGGGGCTTCCGGGGGTTGGTAAAACAACAATTATTGTTATTGTTATTGTTATTGTTATTGTTATTGTTATTGTTATTGTTATTGCTAACCAATTTGGAGATTACATCCATTTCCTTCGATACAATGCTCCTCTAGTCGCATCACTCAGGAAACCTCTTCGAAGAAAGGGGGCTTTTAATATGATTAGAATGAAAAACCTCCCTTTGAAGGGAGGTATGGAGGGATGTTTTTTAATTCAGAATTCTCTAAGCGGTAGCTGAATATATTTCTCAAAGCTTTAGCGAAGCAAAAGAAACCAATAACTCAATAATCGAATAACCTAATAAACTCTTTTGGAAGCTTTTCTCAATCTCATTCAACGCATTACACAATACGGCACCGAAACCATTGTAGACCCAGATAAGCCGCTGGCCTTAAAAAAAGCATTGGTAGATTTATATGCCCTCTATGTGAATCTGGAACCTTCTTTTGACGAACGTTTGTACGAAGAGATTGAACGTCTGGATTACGGACTCGTTTACGCGCATGTCAAAGTAAATTTCCCGGAGTTGATGGAGTATCATCAAATAGATGAGATCTTTGAATTTTATAAAACTCCCGAAATTCTCACAGGCGACGCGATAGACGATCTTTCTGACCTCATTATTGACCTCAGCGAAGTAGCCTGGAGATTGCAAAATACCAGTCTTGACGATGCGCTTTGGTACTTCAACACCTTGATGCGTATACACTCCGAAGAGCACCTGCTTAATTTATTGGGGTATTTAAAAGCTTTGGAGGATAATAAAAATTAAAAACAGGAGTTTCAGCAACTCCTGTTTTTCTATTTGATACCAATAAGCCTATTTTTCATTTTTTTCGATCCACTTGAGATCTCTCGTATTCTTTTGTACGGTTACTGCTGCAAATAAACTGAGAAGAAATGACATTCCGTAAAAACCCTTTTCGCTTAAAAGCATATCGGCATTCCACAACCCTATTATGAGTAGTAAAATAGATGCCAGGGTTGTAAACCAGCTGATTCCGTAATACATATCAGTTACCTCGATGCCTTCCTGGCGATCACGCACGCTCTTTTGCACAGAAACCACCGAGAATAGGCCGAAAAGCAAAAGAGTAAAGTAATAGCCCTTTTCACTTAGCCACATATCGGCATTCCATAATCCGACACAAAAAGAAACCATCCCAATCAGCAACGCAGTCCAGGCAGCTGAAACAAAAGCGGCAGTGGGTTTAAATTGATAATCTTCTTTTCTTTTGGTCTTAAAATCAGTTGTTTCGCTTTTTGATTTTTCAAAATTCGTTTCCATAATTTGATTGTTTTGTTGAAACAAAGATTGGTAACACCACAGACATTTTAAAAACCAAATTCTCAAAAAACTTACGATTTAATTCTTGTACTTATGCCATCAATAACTATTAAAATAGTAACTTATCTTTACTAAAACTTACGATTTATGAAGGCAGTATTCTCTTTAGTTCAAAGCTTTTCTGCAACAGAACAAAAGGAGGCAAGAGCATTTATTGAGAATCGCAATCGCCGGGGAGATGTAAAAAACCTGATTTTATTTGATCAATTGTGTCAAGACAAAACAGACCACATTCAACACAAACTTTATGGCACCAAAAGTCGCAATGCCTATCATGCGTTGAGCAAACGTTTACAGGATACACTGATTGATTTTTTGGCTTCAAAAAGCTTTGCTACAGAAGCCAGTGATGAAATGCGCGTTTTAAAATTGATTTTAGCCGGCAGACTACTATTCGAAAAACAACAGGATAAATTAGCGCGGAAAACTTTGGCAAAGGCAGAAACCATAGCCCAGAGTTTTGATTTCTACTCGGCGCTACTGGAGATTTACCAGACGCAATTGCAATACGCGCACCTCAAGAATGATCAATTCCTAAAACGTGTTTTACAGGTGAGCACGGTTAATATGAAAAACGTTCAAAACGAACTTCATCTTCAACAGGCTTATGCTTCTTTAAAATTGAACTTAAAATCTAATCCTAAAAATCCGATCGAGCTTCTTCACGAAACTTTAGATCAGTTTGAATTAAAGCTATCCCAACATTTCACCTACAAATCCGTGTATCAATTTATGGAGCTGCTTACCGATGCTGCAGCGCTATCCGGAGCTTATTACAGCATTGCCAACACCATTGAAGAAGCATACGCGTTTGTATTGGAAAAAAGCAACCCGAATAAGCACCTGTACTATTATTTTCAGATACGATATCTACTCGCTGATGTCAATTTGCGAAACAAAGATTTCAGATCCTGCATCGAAATTCTCGATGAACTTGACAACGCACTCCCTGAGAAGTATCGCGAGCTATTCAATCACAAAATCGAAACACTCAGAGCACTTGCTTTTAATTATTCGGGAAATTATAAAGAGGCTATTCGTATCGCAGAGCTATACGCTGAAGATTCAGAAAACTTAAAACTGCTTTTAGTGACGTTTCGCTTTCAGCAAGATCAGATCCGTGAAGCCTATGATCTCTTTAAAGGTTTTCGAAAAAGCGATAAGTACTACGAGCAAAAAAATGGTTTACTTTGGGTAATTAAAAAGGAGCTCATAGGGCTCTTACTGTTGATTGAACTGGATAAGCTGGATCTCATTTCAGGCAAGATAACAAGTATTAAAAGGAGGTTTAGTGACAAAATCAATTCATCTCAGGAAGAGCAGCTGCAACAATTTCTCAAACTGGCATCAGCGTATTACGAAAATCCAAAACAAGCCTCAACACCCCACTTTGAATCCCGTGTTGACCAGGCATTCAAATGGCTTGGATTTGAACGCGAAGACCTGTTTGCAATGAGTTTTTATGCGTGGCTTAAATCAAAAATGGAAAGCAAGCCACTTTACACGACCACTTTAGAATTGGTTAGTCCCACCAGCCATTCTCACTAACCTCACCTTTTTTACCCAGGGTATTAAACTTATAGCTGAAGCTCAACATAAAATACTGCTGTAATACGGTGCTCTGCACATCTTCTATATACGATTGGGTGGCGTTACGCCTGGCATTGGTGTTTTGATCAAGCAGGTCATAAACCTTAAAGGTTATGAGCGCCTTATCGTTGATGAAGGAATAAGCCAAAGATGAGTTCCAGAAGACGGCATTGCCCTGGAAACCGGCTCCCACATTAGGGTTATAGATGTAACGTATGTCATTTTCCCAGGTCAGCCATTCCGGAAAAAAAGTCGTGGTACGCAACCTTGCATTATGCTGCGTAAAGCGCTGCCCATCGAAGAAATCCCGGTTAAAATTTGTTCTGTTGAACTCGATACTATACTCGGGCCGCAACTCAAACCAATCAGTCCAGGTAAAACGCAAACCCAGGCTAGGTCCAATTCTTTTCGTAATACTGGCGTATTGATCTTCATTAAAGAAGTTGACAAAACGATCGATCCTACCGTAAACACGTGTTTCAACTTTTAAAGTTTTAAGACTATCTAATTTAAAATCTTTATTATAACTCATATTGGCGTAAGCATCGTAAACTCCATCAACATTCACAAAAGTAGTTTCACGCACAAAATTATCATCAACTGTTGTACGGTTTACAATCTGATCGTTAGTCATTGTAACACCCGCATAAACATAGAATCCGGTTCTTTTTTCCCAGTCGTAATTATTAGCACCAAGTCCTACTCGATGACTGTTTGTAGGGCTCAGGTTTGGATTTCCCTGAAGCGTATTTATGGGATCTGAAACATCCAGATAGGGCGAAAGTTGTCGTACATCCGGAGCGTCATTTCTTAAATTATAGGAAGTCCAAAAGCTAAACTTTTGAGAAATATTAAAATTGATATAGCTTGATGCTTCTAGAGCGTCAAAATCATTCTCAAAATCGATATCGCGCACCCGGTTTTCGTTAATATCTGTCAGCAAATCTTCACCGGTTAACTTTCGGTTTACATATGCGGCCCTTACACTGGCTCGTATTTTTTTTGAATTATAGGTAAGCCCAAGTTGAGGTTTATGACTGCGGTTGGTACTTTCAAAATCGGTACTTTGGATTTCAACGAGCTGATCGTAAGATTGTGTATTTCCATCAAAATCATAAACCAACTGCGTATTGGTTCGGTTTTGATTTACAAACTCATATTCAGACTCTATAAAAAGTTTTTTCGCGATTAGCGGAATACGCCAGGTTAGGTTTGTCGTTATACTATTATTATTGTTATCGCCATCCGTAAACTGGTTCCGCAGAATTGTATTAGGTTCGTCCCCGTAAACTTCAGTTTCCGAATCGGTAAAATCTGCGCTTTGTGTTTCATCTAATTGCAGGTTTCCATTTAAGCGGATAAAACCACCTTTGTTTCCGTAACGTTTGGTAGCCGTAAGCCGGTTACCAAAATTGCGGCTCTGCCGGTCATTGCTGTTATCGTAACTGCTTTCATTAACCAGATCGCCACTTGCATTACGCGTTAATGAACTTCCCGAACTTTGATTTAATCCTTCCGAATACTCAAAAGAGGGTAAAATTTCAACCATTAATGTCGAATCAATTTTAGTTTGGAATCTTAGGTTAGCGGTATGGTTGTCGGTTTCAGCATCCCTACGGGAATTGCTAGTAGAGAGGAAGCGATTTTGAGGTAGAATATTTTCCCGAACCCTTTCGGTTTCCTCAAAGCTATTTGCTCCCGAATAAAAATAGTCTGCTGAAGTTTCAATTTTTTCACCAAAATCATTGGCGAAATTCATCCCGGCGTTGCGAGAGTTCACAATACCATCTCCCATGCCAAAACTTCTTCCGCCTACATTAAATCCTCCATTATCGCTGATTGAGATATAACTGGCGTTACCAAACATTTTTTCGATTTCACCAAAACTAAAACCGGGCGAATTGATGTTATTACCACTTCCTAACAGACTAAATCGCAAATCATTATCAAAGTAGTTGCCAATACCTGCATATTCAAAACGATCATCGGTACCCCCACCGGCAGCAACCCGACCAAACATACCCTTGTTTTTATCCTCGTCTATAGTGATGTTAATCGTTTTGTTCTCACTATCCCCGGCTTCACCGGTAAATTCTTCAGACTCTGTTTTGGTATCTACTACCTGAATTTTATTGATCAGTTCTTTGGTAAGATTTCGGGTGGCAATAGTAGGATCATCACCAAAAAAGGGTTTTCCGTTTACGAGAATATTACTTACCGGCTTCCCGTTGATACGTATATTACCGTCAGCATCAACCTCTGCGCCGGGTAATTCTTTAAGTAAATCTTCTAAGGTGGCATCCGGATTGGTTTTAAACGAGGCGGCATTAAACTCAAGCGTATCCTGCTTGATGACAACCGGTGCTGCACGGCCCTTGACCACGACATCGCCCAGGGACTCTACCTGAAATTCTAAAGCTATATCACCCAGGTTTTGCGTGCGATTTTTACTCAGGTCTATTCTTTGCTCGTAAGATTGGTAACCTACAAAGGTTACAAACAAATTGGCCTGATTAAGGTTTACCTTACTATTTAATTTAAATTCCCCTTTACGATCTGTAATCGTATAGGTAATCATTGTGGAATCTTTAAGCGTTTCGAGAACAACTGTTGCTGCTTCAAGTGGAGTCTTTTGCTCCTGATCTACCAGGCGGCCGGTGATTGTAAAATCCTGTGAATACGAAAAAAAGGAGAGCAGGCCCAAAATCAGGCTAAGGAGAAAACGGATGTTCATTTTGTTTTTTGATTGATTGATTGATATGCGAATAACATCATTATTTCTAAAACTATAAAATTAGTTTAATATTTTAAGAAATAATTAACAAATCTAAAAGTGTTGAATATGAACTATCTTCGGTAACCGCCCCTGCCTCTATTTTGACTAGCTCCTACAAAACTCTTAAGCCTATACGTAAAACTCAACATCGCATATTGAGTAAGAATCAGGCTATTTGTGTCCTGTACAAAATCTTCACCGGTAATCCTTCGGGTATCAACCACCTGATCCGGTAAATCATAGACCTTAATTTTTAGCCTAGCTTTTTCGTCCAGAAATTGATCACACAGCCTGGTATTAAAAACCAGCAACTATAAGCTTTTGGTGCGGAATGATTTAATACCTGCGACCCCGGTAACGCCGCCCACCATCACCCCGGTCATATCCGGGAGGTTTATCACCCAGGGTGTTGAATTTATAACTAAACCCAAGCATAAAATACCGTTGTAAAATTAAGGACTGAACATCTACATAACCCTGCCCCTGAACGATTCGTCTGGCGTTGTTATTTTGTTTAAGCACATCATATCCTCTTAGGGTAATCAGGCCGTTATCTTTAAGTATGCTGTATTGTATAGAACTGTTCCAGAAAAGGGACCCTTTCTGAAATCCCTCCTGAATGTTTGAATTGTAATTATAATTCAATACATTCTCAAATTCAAGATTCCCAAAGGTAAAACGCAGGTCTGCTGATGCCTCATGACGTAAAATATAAATATCATTCTGATTTTCATTTTCAAATTTATTGTACTCAAAATTGGGGTTATATCCAATGCGGGCAGATACCTTTTCTGAATACGTATAATTGAAATCAACTCTGGGCCCATACGATTCATTTAAGGCTGAAAATTGTGTACCGTTTACAAGATTTTGTCTTTGACGCAGGTTGTAATTCATAGCCAAATTTAAACGTACACTATTAAGACTATCAAGCTTAAAATTTTTACCATATCCCGATCCGGATGAAAACGTATAATTACCGTCAACGTTAGCGAATGTTGACCTTCGAAAACCGTTTTCATTTATCGTATTAGAGATGATCTCATTATTACTGGCACTATAATTAGAATACACATAAAAATTAGCTTCCTTATTTACATCGTAGGTATTAAAATTTAAATTAAAACGGTTTTGTGTGGTAGGATCCAGGTCCGGATTACCCGTTCTAATAAATGTTGGATTACTTATATCTACGTAAGGGGAAAGTTGATTAATATTGGGTATGTCGTTTTCAAGATCATAACCAAAACGCAAGCGGGTATTCTTGGTAAATTGATACCTCAGATCCACCTCAATCTCAAGTGCTTCAAAATAATTATCAAAAGCAACATCTGTGATTGTTTCATTACTGGCGAGCTCTCTAAAAATAAAGGCTCCTTCCACTTCAATATTTAGTTTTTTGTCTCTATACTCAAGACCCAGTTCTGGCCTGTGCGCAACGTTTTCATTTGAAAAATCGGCACTTTGCTCGGTATCTAAAGCACCATCCCGGTTTTGATCGAAAACAAAATTTTCATCCTCCCTCAAGTCCTGATTGTAACTATATTCTGCAGAGAAGAAAAATAAATCCTTCACGATAGGAGCTTTCCAGCGTAGGCGGGTATATAAATTGTTATTTTGTTGATTCCCTTCAATAATTTGATCCCGGATTAAGCTGTTTTCTTCATCAATAACCTGCCCCTGAGTGCCGGGAACGTATGCAATAACCTCATTTTGGTTTGACGAATTGCTTTCGTCTTTTGAATAGGAATTGTTCAAATCTAACCTAATGTAGCCTCCTCCGCTTCCATACCTTCGGGTTACGCTTAACCTATTCCTAAAATCACGACTAAAACTAGTTCTACTGCTGAAGCCCTCACTCTCGTTAAGAACTTCCCGATTCTCATCAAAAGTGTCTTCCTCAGAATTACTGGTATTAAAGCTCTCATTATAGGAAAAATCCGGACGTATCTCTATATAATACGCTGAGTCAATAACTGTTTCATATTCGGGATTGAATCTATGCCGGTCGTTAGTACTATAGGAATTACTCATGCTCTCACTAAATTGAGTCCTATACACAAGTTCATCTGTATCCGGATCGCGCTCGGGAATATCACTTTTGGCACTGGACCGTCTATCCTGAGTAGTATTTGATGCCTGATAGATGTAATTTGCAGTGGCCTGATTGGTGCTCTTACCCCAGTCATCAGCATAATTGGCGCCTCCAACTCTCGAGTTAGTGATCCCGCCATCATTACCTCCTCCTGTTATCGACCAGGCAGCTCCCCGACCAAATGTGGAGCTTACTTCTCCAAAATTAAACCCGGCGCGGTTAATGTTATTTCCGCCACCCAGGACACTAAGGCGCAGATCATTATCAAAATAATTAGCAATACCTGCATACTCAAAGCGTTCGTCTGTACCCGCTCCGGCAGCAACACGCCCAAAAGTCCCCCGGTTTTTATCTTTTGCGATTTTAATGTTAACCGTTTTATTCTCACCGTCACTTTGCTCCCCGGTAAAAGCCTGTGTTCGCGTACGGCTGTCTACCACCTGAATTTTTTCAACAATATCTTTGGTCAAATTGCGGGTGGCAATAGTAGGGTCGTTGCCAAAAAAGGGCTTCCCGTTAACCAGCACTTTATCTACCGGTATTCCATTTACGGTAACAGCACCATTCGCATCTACTTCAAACCCGGGTAATTTTTTCAGTAAATCCTCTACATTCGCATCTTTTTTCGTGTCAAAGGAGGCTACGTTAAATTCGGTGGTGTCCTGCTTAAAACGTATGGGAGGAGTTCTGCCTACCACTAAAACCTCATTTAAGTTTTCTGTTGCAGAACTCAAAGCAATTTCTTTTAGATCGTATTCACGCTGTGAACTCAAATCTATAACCTGGGTATAGGATTTAAAGCCAACGAAGGAAACTATTAAATTGATCTTTTTTAAAGCTGTTTTTCCTTCAAGCTCAAACCTTCCTTTTGCATCTGTAATCGAATACACCACCAGTGAACTGTCTTTAACCGCCTCAGCAAATACGGTCGCCGCTTCAAGCGGTTCTTTAGTACCAGTATCGATTATAAGACCACTAATTTTGAATTCCTGAGCAAAAAGAGTCGTGGTACCTAAAAATGTTAGGAAAAACAGTAGAGCATACTTCATAAAATAAATATATGTATTGAATACATTTATTGATAAGACGCTGATTTCTAACAATGGTTTAAAACCAAAAGCCCACTTTTTTGAAAAAAGCGGGCTTTTAAAGGCTTAAGGCTGTAAAAAAATTATTTTTTTCTAAAGTATACCGAAATAGGCACACCCTGAAAATCAAATTGTTCACGAAGTTTGTTTTCGATAAAACGCTTGTACGGCTCTTTAACGTACTGGGGTAAATTACAGAAAAACGCAAACTGCGGATGCGGTGTAGGCAACTGCATACAATATTTGATCTTGATGTATTTTCCTTTATTTGCCGGTGGCGGGTAGGCTTCTATAACCGGCAACATAAGTTCGTTGAGCTCGCTGGTCTTAACGCGTCTGCTTCGGTTTTCAAAAACCTGAACAGCGGTCTCAATCGCTTTATACACCCGTTGTTTGGTTAAAGCTGAAATAAATACAATAGGCACATCGGTAAAGGGTTCCATTTCCTGGCGAATTTGCTTCTCAAACTCTCGCATGGTTTTGTTTTCCTTTTCGACCAGATCCCATTTGTTCACCAGAATCACAATCCCTTTTCGGTTTCGCTCTGCGAGCCAAAAAATATTTTGCACCTGCCCGTCAAAACCACGGGTGGCATCCAGAACAACCAGACATACATCACAATGTTCTATCGCACGTACCGAGCGCATCACCGAATAAAACTCCAGATCCTCCCTAACCTTTGACTTACGGCGTATCCCCGCGGTGTCAACCAGATTAAATTCAAAACCGAAACGGTTGTATTTGGTATCTATAGCATCACGTGTCGTACCTGCGACATCAGTCACGATATAACGCTCCTGACCGATCAGGGCGTTGATGAAAGACGATTTACCGGCATTGGGACGGCCTACCACGGCAAAACGTGGTAAAATATTTTCTTCAACCTCGGGTTTGTCCGGTAAAATCTTAACAAGGGCATCCAGCAAGTCTCCGGTACCGCTACCGCTTATACTGGCAATGGTATAGTAATCGCCAAGACCCAGGCTGTAAAATTCTACAGCATTTTCCTCGCGCATCGCGTTGTCTACCTTATTTACTACCAAAAAAACGGGTTTATTCTGGCGACGCAGCAAGTTGGCCACATCCTCATCCATCCCGGTCACACCGGCTTCCACATCAACCATAAAAATGATGGCGTCTGCCTCATCTATGGCCAGTTCTACCTGTTTATCAATTTGTTCTTCAAAAACGTCATCACTTCCTTTTACATACCCACCGGTATCAATGACTGAAAATTCTTTTCCATTCCAGTCGGTTTTTCCGTAATGACGGTCACGGGTTACCCCACTTACCGAGTCAACAATCGCCTCCCGGCGCTGAATCAATCGGTTAAAAAGGGTTGATTTACCCACATTAGGTCTCCCTACAATAGCTACAATACTCATATGTTATACTTTGTGCTTGAAAAGCGCTGCAAAATTACGATAAATACCTGCACATCTGTCACGCTTTCGTTTTTAGTCTGCCGGAGGGCTGAAATACTAAATTTTAACTAAATACTGTTAAGACTGATGTTAATTCACGCTATGAAAAATCCGTAGACAGGTACCTTACGTATCTATTAGCAAACAACACAAGTTATGTATCGCATTATGAAACGTATTATAGTATGCCTTTTTGCCGCTTTCACCCTGTATAGCTGCAATCTTCTTACAGCAGCCGGACTCAGCAGCGCCGGGCAACCCACAAAAGAAGTAAGCGGGGATCTCACCTCAACCACTGCAAATTCTGCCGAAAATGTAGACCACAGCGCCTGGGACGCCTTGCTTAAAAAACACGTAAACGCCGCCGGAATGGTAGATTACGAAGGTTTTCAGAAAGACCGTGCAAAGCTGGATGCCTACCTGAAGAAATTATCATCTTATAATCCGGGTGACGACTGGTCGGTACAGGAACTTTTGGCCTATTACATCAATTTATACAATGCGTATACGGTTGAGTTGATTCTTGATAATTACCCCGTTAAAAGCATTAAAGACATCAACGGTGCCTGGACAAAAGCTATTGTTCCTGTAGGAAATCGCGAACTTTCTTTAGGCGGAATTGAAAATGGCGTATTGCGTAAAATGAACGAACCTCGTATTCATTTTGCCATCAACTGCGCTTCGATTTCCTGCCCTAAATTGTTAAATGAAGCCTATACCGCAGGCAAAATTAATGAGCAGCTTGATAAAGTGACCAAAGAGTTTGTGAATTCAAACAAAAATGAAATCACGGCTTCAAATCCTAAAGTATCTTCGATTTTTGACTGGTATAAGAGCGATTTTATCACAGACAAAACGCCAACCGTAATTGATTACATCAATCAATACAGCAAGACAAAAATCAATAAAGGTGCTACGCTGACGTACAAAAACTACGATTGGAATCTTAATAAACAATAGATTTCTCCCTTAATATAGCAATATCCCGCTCCATGCGGGATATTTAATTTTATGTCCTGACGAATTAGTTTAGATTTGAATGCTTATTCTGCCCCCGCCGAATTCCCTTTTATGCTGAGTATCATTATTCCCGTTTACAACGAGTCTGAAAATCTACCGGTGTTGCTGGAGCATCTCCTGTGCAGTGCAAAAGCCCCAGATCTTATGGAAATTCTGGTGGTTGACGGCGGTAGTACTGATGACACCCGGGCTTTGGGCGAAAAATTTAAAGCCGCTAACCACGTAAATCTTCAACTTTTACAATCCGGAAAAGGCAGGGCCAAACAGATGAATACCGGGGCTCGGGCTGCCCGCGGAAGCATTCTTTATTTTTTACATGCCGATTCTTTTCCACCTAAACATTTTGACCGGTATATACGTGTTGAAGTTGAAAATGGCAATCCTGCCGGATGCTTCAGAATGCAGTTTGACAGCAAGCATTGGTGGCTGCGTCTGGCCAGTTATCTCACTAGATTCAGCTGGAGAGCCAGTCGTGGCGGTGATCAAAGTCAGTTTATCACCCGCGAACTTTTTGATGAAATAGGCGGTTACAATGAAAGCTATGTGATCTACGAAGACAACATCCTCATCAATGAGCTTTATGCCCGTAATAAATTTGTGGTCATTCAACAGCCGTTAAAATCTTCTGCCCGTATGTATGAAAAATACGGAGTCTGGTACGTGCAATACCACTTCTGGAGTATTTACGTCAAAAAATGGATGGGTGCTTCGGCCGAAGAACTTCACGCCTATTACTGCAAAGTGCTTAAAAAGTAGCAGTTCAAAAACTTACCAAATCAATCTTTGGCTTTGCTAAAAAATTAGCGTTGAAATTGAAATATTATTTTCAATACTAAATTTTCATAGTTTCTTAACAACAATCGCCCGGGCTTCGGTGTAATTTCAAACTGAATTTAAAAACACCAACCATGACAATTTTTGAAGCCATACGTAAAGACCACGATAAACAACGCGAACTCTGCCGAATGCTTACCTCAACCAGTGGTGAGTCTAAAGGTCGCAAGCAGATGTGGGAAGACCTTAAAAAAGAATTGCAAATCCACGCTGATGCCGAAGAGCGCACCTTCTACTCCCCGCTTATTCACAATGATATGATGCAGCAACACGCCCGTCACGGAATCGCCGAACATCACGAAATGGACGAACTCATTGAAAAAATTGACGAGACTGAGATGGACTCCCCTGCCTGGCTGGTTTATGCCAAGCAATTATGCGAAAAAGTAGAGCATCATCTCGAAGATGAGGAACACACCTTTTTTCAGCTGGCCGGAAAAGTCTTCACCGAAAAGCAAAAAACCGAAATCGCTACTGAATATCAAAAAGAAATGAAAGCGAATCGCTAATTGCCGTTGCTGTAATCTCCTATGACTTCAATAAAAACGCCATCGGGATCGCGCAGTAACAGCAAATAATTATGTTCTCCAAGTTTAATAGGCGTATCGGCTTCGGGCTGTACGCCTTCTTTTTTGATTGCTTCCATAATACCGTCAAGCGTATACACCTGCAGGGTCAGGTATTGCAATCCCAGTTGCTGCTGAATTCCGGCTTTAACCGAATCGACTTCCGCTTTAGGCAAATCAAATGATGCAATTTTTAGCTGCGAACTCCCGGGGATGGTGTCAAAGGCTAATCGGGTAACTTTAAAAGGAAGGTCTTGCGACAGCCCTAAACGGGTTGCAAACGGAGCATCAACCGTAAAGCTCCCCACTTCGTGAAGTCCTAAAATATCTTTGTAGAAATGTAAGGATTGCTGTTCATCGCTCGCGACCACAGCAACGGTAAGTGCTCCGGGTTTAAAGTTGGATTCCTGGGCTTTTGAAACCAGAGCAAAACCGAAAAGAGCTAGCAAAAGAAGTACACGATGGCGCATAAAAAAAGGGTTTTAGTAAAGATACTTTACAAAACCCTTCTTTCGTCAATTCGTTATCGTTTATCTGCTCTGCACATAGAAACCGTGAATAACTCCCGGCAACCATCCTAAAAGCGTCAGGATTACATTGATGATAAAATCTTTGCCCAGACCTTTGTTCATTGCAACAGCAAGAGGTGGTAGCAATATGGTTATGATAATTGAAATAATTCCCATTGTAAAAATTTTTGGTTAGTGTACAGGCTAAAAGTATGGAGCCTGCCTCTTCTAATGCCTTAACACTTTGCCAATTGAGATAAGTTTCACGTTTTTTGAAACCACTTTTTAAGCACTTCTTCAGCCGGTTTTCCCTGAGGTGTAAAACGATTATTTTCCTGCGAACTAGTGCGCTCGTGATTGGGAAACCATTTCCAGACAAAACCACCCGCAAACCAGGGCTCATTCCAAAACTCTTCAAACAAGGCTTCATATAGATTCACCTGGGCCGCGGCATTCATCTTCCCTTCGTGACGATCGCTTACCCAGGGTTCTTTTCCCGCATAATCGGCACTGCGGTACCCAAACTCTGTAAATAAAACAGGTTTGTTATGCTTTCGCGAAAGCGCAACAAACATTTGTTTATGCGGCTGCCAACCCGCTTTGGCTTCGGCAATCGTTGGTGTTTCGGCTTCTGAAACCGGATAATAGGCATCAGCTCCAATATAATCGAGCTGAGACCAAAAATTCACTTTGTCTACCTTATCCCAGTTTTCCGCATAGGTAAGCTTCCCCGTATAAACCTCACGCACCTCGGCAATCAGGCTGTTCCAAAAATCAGGTCTCTCGTTCACAAAATTGTAAAGTTCCGTACCTATGCAAAAGAGTTCGGCTCCGGTTTCCTGAGCCAGCTTTGCATACAACAGAATAAACTCCCTGTAGGATTTTTCAAATGCAACCCAGTCTGCATCAGACTTCATCTGCATATCGCCCGTAAACGTGCCGCGGCCAATCCAGATATGGGGCTTGACCATGACTTTGATTCCGTTTTGATGTAAGGCTTCGATGTATTGCTTCGCTCCTTCATAGCGCTCGCCGTACCATTGGCGTTCCGCATTAAAATACAACTGCGGATTGTCGAGATCGCGCACAAAACCGAAAGGCATTATGGCAGCGTGATTAGCTCCCACGCGCAAAACCGGATCGATATCCTTTTGCACCAGCGTATCGCCCGAAGCAACAAAACTCACACCATCAATTTTTTGGCTTACATAAGGCGTGGCAGAGCAACCTCCAAGCACGAGGCAACCTAGTACCAGCAACAGGAATGAATAGGTGTATTTCATACCACTAAAAATAGTTGAAATAATTACTCCTCTGTTGTCATTTTGTTGAAAAAAACAACCAAATTGAAGGTGGCAACATTCTAAGTTATTATCTTTAGAAACAACCTCAACGCAACAGCTTTTTTATGGAACATGTGGTCATTGTAGGCAATGGCATCGCCGGAGTTACGGCTGCCCGGCACATCCGGAAAAATTCAGATAAAAAAATTACCATCATTTCTGCCGAAAGTGATCATTTTTTCTCCCGCACCGCACTGATGTATGTCTATATGGGGCATATGCGCTTTAAAGACCTTAAACCTTACGAAGACCAGTTTTGGTCAAAAAACAACATCAACCTTAAAAATGCTTTTGTTGAACGGGTTGATACCGATACGCAAACCCTGCATTTGGCACAGGGCGAAACCATCACCTACGACACACTTATTCTTGCAACGGGGTCGATCCCTGCAAAATACGGCTGGGAAGGTCAGGATTTAAACGGCGTTCAGGGTCTGGTTTCCAAACAGGATTTAGAACTGCTCGAAAAAAATGCACCCAATAACGAAGTCTGTCCCAAAGCGGTCATCGTAGGCGGCGGCCTCATAGGTGTAGAACTCGCCGAAATGCTGCACACCCGAAAGATTGAAGTAACTATGCTCGTGCGTGAACACGCATTTTGGTCGGGTGTTTTACCTGATGGAGAAGCCGAAATGATCAGCAGACACATTAAAAATCATGGAATTGATTTAAGATGCGGAGCAGAACTTGATAAAATTCTGGATGACGGCCGGGGGAATGTAAGCGGGATAATCACCAAAAAAGGAGAGCAGATCGATTGTAAGCTGGTCGGCGTTACTACCGGGGTAAAACCTCAGATTGAATTTCTCAAAGACTCCAAAATAGAGACAGACCGGGGCATTCTGGTCAACCGAATGCTTGAAACCAATATTAAAAACGTCTATGCCATTGGAGATTGTGCGCAACAGCGCGAGGCCATAGGATTGCGGAAACCGGTCGAAGCCGTGTGGTACACCGGCCGAATGATGGGCGAAACGGTTGCTCAGACCATTTGCGGTAAGCCTTTCGAGTACAATCCCGGAAATTGGTTTAACAGCGCCAAATTTTTTGACATTGAATACCAGACCTACGGTTGGGTTTTTAGTACCAAAAACAAAAAAGATTACGAGCAGCACCTGCACTGGAAACATCCCGATGATACCAAATGCATGACTATCGCTTTTCATAAAGACACCCGCGAATTTTTAGGCATTAACAGCTTTGGCATTCGCTTACGCCACGAGGTACTTGACCGCTGGCTAAATGAAAAACGGGACGTGCGGTACGTTATCAAAAACCTGAAAGAAGCCAATTTTAACCCCGAGTTTTACAGGCGTTACGAATCTGAAATTCAAAAAGAATTTAAAGTCTAGCCAAGACCTCGCAGGTTTTAAAAACCTGTGAGGTCTAAATAATAATAGCAATAAAAATAACAATAGCTTTATGAGCACCATACAACGCGATATGTCTCTTACCGGCCAGCCGCCGGCTTCTATAAACGCCATTCAAAAACTGGGCACTGCTCTTGGAGTGGTGGGCTTATTAATTCTGCTTCTGGCGGCCTTTAACATCAATTTTCCGGAAAAACCGCTTTGGCTTAGTATTGCGCTCGGCAGTCTGTTTGGCGGAATCCTAATCTTTACTTACGGCGCTTACTCCGGCAAGCACGAAGGCATTAAGAATGACGGTGTCTGGTTTAAGTCGGTTTCCAGCAGGGGATTTTTAGCCTGGGTTGCAGGTCTGGCTTTGACAGGATTTTACATCATCCTTTATTTTAAGGCAGGATGGTTAGGTCTTAATACTGAAGGTGACAATACCGGACTCATCGCGCTTTTTGATCCGCTGAGCAGATTATTGAGCGGTAACCCTGCAAGCCAATGGTTTGTGTACGGTACGCTCTATACCATCGCTATACTGGCTTTTGGGATCAAATTTATCTGGAAATACCGCCACAACCGTTATGAAAGGCTGCGCACGCTGAGCGTGATGTTTTTTCAGACCGCTTTTGCCTTTCTGATTCCCGAGTTTATGGCGAGGCTCAATTCAGAGAATTTCAATCTGCCGTATTATGATTTAAAGAATATCTGGCCGCTCAATTACTACAATTTTGAGCAGTACCGCGTCAACGATTTTATCTCTGCCGGAAATGTAGGTCTTGCTCTTTTGCTTTTCGGGATCGCTTCCATCTTTGTCATTACCCCTATTCTCACCTATAAATACGGAAAACGCTGGTATTGCAGCTGGGTTTGCGGTTGTGGCGGACTAGCCGAAACTGCCGGAGATTCCTTTAGACACCTCAGCGACAAAAGCACTTTTGCCTGGAAAGTAGAGCGCTGGGTGGTGCACAGCGTTTTGGTTTTTGTGGTGGTGATGACCACTGCGGTGGTTTCAACCTATCTGGGTTACGATGCTGATAAATACTGGCTGACTAAAGATGTATTCCTTATTGGCGTAGCAGTTTTTCTCACCCTGCTTTTTGCCGGAATATGGTTTTTTAAAAAGGAAGAATTAAAACAGGATGCCCGTTACGGGGCTATTGGGTATCTGGTAATTGTTTTGGCATTAAGCGGTATTCACTATTCCAGCGGAAGCACTCTTTTTCTAATTCCTGCTGAAACGCTTCGCGACTCCTATGGTTTTTTAATAGGTAGTATTTTTAGCGGGGTAATTGGCACAGGCTTCTACCCCATTTTTGGCAACCGCGTGTGGTGCCGTTTTGGATGCCCTATGGCAGCGATTTTAGGATTGCAACAGCGCTTGTTTTCAAAATTCCGAATTACCACAAACGGCGGTCAGTGTATTTCCTGCGGAAACTGCTCGAGCTATTGTGAGATGGGTATTGATGTACGCGCCTATGCTCAAAAAGGCGAAAACATTGTACGCGCCAGTTGTGTGGGTTGTGGGATCTGCTCTGCCGTTTGTCCACGTGGCGTTTTAAAGCTTGAGAACGGAGCAGCGGATAAACGCATCAACAGTCGCGAGATCCTTCTGGGCAACGATGTGGATTTAATGGATTATGTTAACCAAAACTAGTTTAAAACAAATCGGTTAACTTTGATAACCTAAAACACGAATTATGATATTAGGAATGGTAGGCCCCTGGCAAATTTTATTAATCCTCATTTTAGGAGTTTTCGGGCTCATCTTACCCCTTATCGCGCTGATCGATATTTTGCGGAACGACTTTAAGGGTAATAACGATAAGATCATTTGGGTGCTGGTTGTTTTATTCTTCAACATCATCGGATCTATGCTGTATTTCGCTATGGGCAGAAAGCAACGGGTTTAGTGCTGAAAAGCTTTCGCGAAAGCGCAAAAAATAAGGCGCAGATCTCCACCCGCGCCTCAGCTAACAAATCAATACTAAACAAACATTAATTACCATACATACGGACGAATTGCCGTCCCGGTTTTCTAATCCCTGTTAAATTGAGCCCAAAAGAAAAAGCAGAAACCGAAGTCCCTGCTTTTTCCCCTAATCAAAATTTAAACAACATTATAAGGTGGGCAATAATACCTGATCAATTACGTGTACAATTCCGTTAGTAGTTTGTACATCGGGGATTACCATATTTGCGGGAGTTGCATTACTAATTCCTTTTACAGTTAAAACTCCGTCAGTAAACGCTCCAAGAGTTACATTTTCACCTTGAAAAGTCGCCACAGGACCTTGATTCATTTCCGGCGTGAATTTCTCATTTGCGGTATCTGCAAAAACGTGATAAGCTAGTACTGTGGTAACTAAATCTACTGGAAGTTTTGTTATATCAGAAGGCATACCTGTATAATCTGCTCCTAATAAACCGTCATCAGCAACAGCCGGATCACCACCAAGAAGGGTTTTAAATGCTGCGTCAGTTGGCGCAAAAACAGTATAGCTAGCAGCAGGATTACTTAATGTTTCAACTAAACCGGCGTGAACTACTGCTGCCACTAGAAAAGTAAGCTCTGGATTCTTAAATACATTTCCGTCATTTAATGCTAAAGCTGTCTGTACGACATCAGCACCCGAGGCAATCATCACCTTATCGATCACGTGAACCGTTCCGTTTGAAGCCGAAATATCGGTAGCCAAAATCTCTGAACCATTGATGTATAAAGTGCCGTCACGGTTGATAAAGCGTCGTGTAGGTCCTAACAATGAAGAAGCTGTACCACCATCCATTATAGAACCACTCAATAAGTTTCCATCAGAAACGTGATACAATAAGGTGTTCTTTAAAAAGGGTTGTTGTAAAACACCTAAAGTGGTTTCTTCTAATCCCAAACGTGCAAAAGCATCGTCTGTAGGTGCAAAAACCGTAAAGTCTCCTGAAGGATCCCCTGCATTGCTATTGCTCAAAGTTACCGCAACATCACCCAAAATGGCCGCAGCTTCAAGCGTTGTAAAAGCGGGATTCGCTACAGCGATAGCTGCAATTGACGCCGGCTCATCTTCATAAGCTGAGTCGGTCTCACACGAAGTGGTCAAAACGGTACCTAAAAACGCAAGCGCGATACCGGTATATTTATATAAATTTTTCATGATATTTTATGTTTTATTGAAATTAATTATCGGTATCGATCTTAGAACGAATAGGTTACACCCCAGTTAAAGCCGTCTGCATCTCCCAGGTTACGCCCTTCAATGTAGTTAGCATATCCGCCGGAAACACCAATGCCCTTATAAACAGGTACATACGCATTAAAGCCGATACGGGTATAGTTTACACGGGTCGCAGGAAAGAATCCGTTAAAGCCCTCTCCTAAAATATCCACGCCGCTGTCGTCAGACAATTGATTGGCGATATACGCATCCAGATAAAATTTAGAAGCAGCATAACCCAGCTTGAGTTCGCTTAACAACGCGTTAGGAACGCTGTTGCTGCGCAGGCTGTAGCCTATTTGCCCGGTGGCAAAAATCCCGTTGTTGTGCTTGTAGTTTGCAATCGCAAGACCGGCGATGTCTGTAGAACGGTTACCTATCGCGATAATCGACTGTAGGCCTTCATCTGCCCGGTAATCACCTAAAGGAGTTTCAATACCCGCCGCAGCGATAAAATTGATCATCCCATTAGGAGTGGCAGTAGAAGCAAAACGGTATTTTGCATACAGACTCACGTCCTGTACGCCTTTGCGTTCGTTTTCATAACCTAGATTATCTAAGGTTTCGGGTGTAGCTTCTCCTTCTGACTTAATATAAGGAAGGTTAAATACCAGATTGAAGTTATCTGAAATTCCATATTCAGCATATAAGGAATAACTGGTGGTCTGCACCTCGTTAAAAACCGGCACACCGTCTACCTTTTGCGGTACCAGAAATACCTCATCGTATTTTTCCGAAGAAAAAGAGGCTGTAATGCTCCCTTCTCCCTTCGCCTTCATAAAGCCGCTTACCGGACTCTGGGCAAGCATCGTAACAGGAAGCATTAAAAGCGCACCTGCCAGCAATCGTAAATTTAAGTTCATCTTTTTTGTTTTTGGTTTACAGCAACACATACGCTGGAATCTCCTGCGCGGTTTTCCCAATTTTTTGTTAAAGAACCAAAAGCACTTTATTCTCGTATACTTAATGCCTCACACCCGGTGTCAGGTACTTTTATTCATTCAACTTAAAGACGGCAAATGATTTTACGACTGATAATTCTTTTAGTGTGTGCGGTAGGTTTTTCGCAAAGCGGAAAACACTACAGCAAAACCTATTATGAAAACGGAAACCTCAAAGCCGAAGGCTGGTTGCTCAATGAATCAAAAACCGATTACTGGTATTTTTACAACAGGGATGGAAACCTTAATGCCAAAGGATCTTATATTGATAATAAAAAGAATGGATATTGGTATTTTTACGCAGCAGACGAGCAACTGCTTAAAGAAGGGCATTATAAAAATGATGAGGCTGCAGACTGGTGGATTTTCCACAGACCGGGCGGCATTTCAGAAAAAGTACAATTTAAATACGGCAGCCGTCAGGGTTATGCCTTAATCTATAAAAATGGGACACTTTTTAAGGCAGAACGGTATAAAAATGATATTCGTATCGGCTCCTGGACCAGTGTTTCGCAATTTAAAAAAGATAACCCTAACGCCCGATTTTAATGTATAACATCAACGTAATCATACCGGCCTTTAACGAGGAAGACTCCATAGGCCTGGTTGTGGGCGATATTCAAGACATCGTAAGCGAAGTCATCGTAGTGAGTAACAATTCTACAGACGCCACCGAAACCGTAGCAACTGAGGCAGGTGCCACTGTGCTGGCAGAAACCAGACCCGGCTATGGCTATGCCTGCCTCAAGGGAATGGACTATATCGCCGCCAAATCTGAAAAGCCAGACATCGTGGTCTTTCTGGACGGGGATTACAGCGACTATCCCGAGCAACTCAAGGAACTGGTGGCTCCTATTATTGAAAAAGACCTAGATTTTGTCATTGGCGCCCGGGTAAAACACCTGCGCGAAAATGGCAGTATGACTTTCCCGCAGCGCTTCGGCAACAAGCTTGCAACTACCCTGATGCGCTGGTTTTTCAATTCCCGTTTTACGGACCTGGGACCCTTTCGCGCCATCAAATACGACAGGCTTTTGGCTTTAAATATGGAAGACAAGACCTACGGCTGGACGGTCGAGATGCAGCTCAAAGCCCTGCGCAAAAACTACAGTTATGTAGAAATCCCTGTAAAATACCGCAATCGTATAGGCGTCTCTAAAGTTTCGGGAACCGTTAAAGGTGCTATATTTGCCGGTATAAAAATTCTGGGTTGGATTTTTAAGTACAGTTTTAAATAATGGAAACCGCAATCATCATTATCTATACCCTTGCGCTGGCAGTTATTTTTCTGTACAGTCTGGCACAGCTCAACCTGCTCATCAACTACCTCAAGGCCAGCAAAAAAACAGAAAATGCTCCGGTTTTTGATTTGAATAATCCCGGGGAAGTTCCTTTTGTGACCGTACAGCTCCCGCTTTATAACGAACTCTACGTCGTAGAGCGTCTGCTCGACAACATCGCGAAACTGGATTATCCCAAAGACAAACTTGAAATTCAGGTCCTTGACGACTCTACCGATACCAGTCTCGAAACCACCCGCGCCAAAATAGAAGTTTTAAAAAATGCCGGAATCCCCATAACCCACATCACCCGCACCAACCGTAGCGGTTTTAAAGCCGGCGCGCTCAAAGAAGGGCTTGACATCGCAAAAGGCGAATTTATCGCCATTTTTGATTCTGATTTTGTGCCCAATGCAGACTGGCTGCGTAAAACCGTGCCTTATTTTAAAAGTGAAAACATCGGTGTGGTACAAACCCGCTGGGCTCACTTAAATCGCGATTACTCCTTGCTAACCCGCATTCAGGCATTTGCATTAGACTTTCATTTTGTGCTGGAGCAGGTAGGCCGCAATTTTGGGCATCACTTCATCAACTTCAACGGTACTGCGGGCATTTGGCGCAAAACCTGTATTCTTGATGCCGGAAACTGGCAGGGCGACACCCTTACCGAAGATCTCGATCTCAGCTACCGCGCCCAGCTCAAAAAATGGGATTTTAAATACCTGGTTGATGTAGAAACACCCGCCGAACTTCCGGTTGCCATTAGTGCGGCGCGTTCTCAACAATTCCGCTGGAACAAAGGCGCTGCAGAAAATTTTCAGAAGCTGTACGGCCGTTTGCTCAAAGACCCTTCGGTTTCTTTGAAGACTAAATTTCACAGTTTTTTCCACCTGCTCAACAGCAGTATGTTTTTGCTGGTCTTACTGGTCGCAATCCTGAGCGTCCCGGTGCTCTATATCAAAAACAACAATCCTGCATACAGTGGCTACTTCAACGTGATCGCAGGTTTTGCCTTGAGTACGCTTATTTTCTTTGGTTGCTACTGGGTGACCTACAAGCGCATACACGGGGGCGGTTTCAAGAATTTCATCAACTACATCGGGATGTTTTTTACCTTTTTCTCGATTGCGATGGGCTTTAGTGTGCACAACTCGCTGGCTGTTTTAGAGGGGCATTTCGGAAAAAAATCAGAGTTTATACGTACGCCGAAATTCAACATCAGCAAACTGGGCGACAACTGGAAATCAAACATCTACCTCAAAAAAAGCCTTTCACTCAACACGCTGCTGGAGACTTTACTATTCCTTTATTTTGGCTTTGCCATTTACAGTGCTGTTCAATTGAATGATTTTGGACTCATCCTGTTCCATCTGATGTTATTTGCAGGCTTTGGTTTTGTCGCTTTTAAGTCTATTTTTTCACGGGTTTAAGTATATGGGCGCCTGTTTTCGGGCTTTTGGCCCGCAAACACCGCGCTTTCCGCTCTATCTTTAGGGCTTCACAGCCCTAAAGGATGCCGCTGCAATCGCTGGCGCAGGCATTAAAATCCTATTTTTGAACATTCATGTGCCATACGTATGCTTCAACTTTTAAAAGCCTATAAAATTCAGCTTCTGCTCGTTTTGAGTCTTCTGGCTTTTTACGCGGCTTTTGCTTACGATCTGGAACGCAGTGATTTTATAAAACTCATCACACTTTACGCAGGTTCATTTTTTATAAGCTTTAAGCTCATTCAACTGTTGAAGGTTGATTTTAAAATCTTGCTGATTTTAGCAATTCTGGTACGACTGGTATTTCTGGTTGTCATACCCAATTTATCCCAGGATTTCTACCGTTTTTTATGGGACGGCCGACTCATCGCTCAGGGCCTCAGTCCATATCTATTAACTCCTGACGCGTGGGTACAAACAGGAAACCTGCCCGTAGCACAGGCAAACGAACTCCTCAACGGAATGGGTTCTTTGAGCCGGCAGCATTATTCAAACTATCCGCCGGTAAACCAGTTTTTCTTTGCTCTGGCCGGTTTGTTTGCCGGCAAATCGATTTTTGGCGGGGTACTGGTTTTACGCCTGTGCATCATCGCAGCAGATTTGGGTGTTTTATGGCTTGGCCGCAAGCTGCTCAAAGCACTAAAGCTTCCACAGCATCAGATTTTTTGGTATATGCTCAATCCCTTTATTGTGATCGAACTCACCGGCAACCTGCATTTTGAAGGGGTCATGTTGTTTTTTTTATTGGCAGCCCTTTATTTACTGCATTCCGGGAAATGGTTCTTTTCTGCCGTTTTACTGGCGCTCTCTATTTCGGTAAAGTTGTTGCCGCTTCTGATGCTTCCGCTGTTGTTTCAATTTTTAATAAAGCCTGCTAGACCTTCAAGCGAATCGCAAAACTTTTGGCTCTACTTAAAAAATAACTTTACTCAATCCCTGTGGCGACTGAGCCGCTATTACGTTGTGGTGCTTTTGGTCTTCGCCCTAAGCTTTCTTCCTTTTTTAAATTCAGCTTTGCTGGAACATTTCACCGCAACGATTGCGCTTTGGTTTCAAAAATTTGAGTTTAACGCCAGCATCTACTATCTCGTTCGGTGGGTAGGATTTCAGGTAAAGGGTTATAATATTATTGAGACTGCCGGTAAAATTTTGCCGCTCGTGGTTATCGGCATCCTGGCATTGCTCGGTTTTTTGAGAAAAAACGACACTACGCTACGCGTATTTGGCGTCTTACTTTTGGGCAGCACGGCTTATTTTATGCTCTCAACCACCGTGCATCCCTGGTACATCGCCACACCCCTCCTGCTCTCGGTATTTACACGCTTTCGCTTTGCGATTTTATGGAGTTTTGTGGTAATCCTGAGCTATTCGGCCTACAAACCTGAAGGTGTGGAAGAAAACCTGTGGCTTGTTACCACGGAGTATCTCATCCTGACAGGTTTTATGATTTGGGAGTTTGTAAAAAACCAAAAAGCAGCGGCCTTCTAGCGCTTAGTAGCTTTATAAATACAGCCTATACGCCGCGATTTGTAATTGCGATCTGCTTTTGAAGTGATGTTACCATCGTAACATTCGGTGAGCTCCAGGTTGTATTCCGGAAGTTGCTCCTCTAAAACATCAACCCGATCTTTCTCGACTACCACATAAAAACTGCCGGCTTTGGGCAATTCTCTTTCGTCTTCAGAAATTAAAACCGGTACCCGCTCTCCAAAATCCCAAATCAACTCCGGTGAGCTGGTTTGCAGATAATAAAGTGGTTTTCCACTTTCCTTATAAAGCCGAATTACGGGAGCAATCTCGCGATAATCGGGATTGGTATAGGTCAAACGCACCAGCGGAAAGGCAAAAGTGATGATGGCACAACACATAGCAACCACCGAATAGAACGCAGGCTCAATCCTTTTGCTTTTTAAGCTTCGAATAAAAACGAATGCGATGGCAATCATACTCAGCTGAAAAAGAGCAAACCAAATCCAGTCTGTAGTTTGCATATCTGAAGCAAAAAGATACAATACCGCAGGCCCTGCAAGTAAATTTATAAGCGTTAGCAGACCGAAATAAAAATAAACCGCAAACGTCTCGCGCTTATCGGTAAACGCTTTGAAGCAGCGCACCAGATATTCGATGTAAAACGACGTATTAAGCGCCAGCGGAATGAGCACAGGAAGCAGATATCTTGATTTTTTCTCCGGAATACATGAAAGCAAAACCACAGCCGCCAGCGTCCAGATCAGACTGAAGCGATACACCTTGAGATCTGAAACCCGGGATTTTAAATAGGGATATAACAGGGCTACAAATGCAGGAACCGTCCAGATTCCGCTTTGCGTGAAAAAACTCCAGTAATAGTAAAAAGCGCGGGTATTGTGATTGGCCCAGGCAGCAGACTCCTTATCTGCAATAGCCTGTGCGGTGTCTGAATCCCCAAAATAGATCGCCAACGCCCACCAGGCACTAAGTGCCAGAGCAATAATCAACAGTGCCGCAAATGGGACTATCCTGCTCTTAAAACTCCTGAATTTATAAACCCAGGCATAGGCAATCAAAAACGGTAAAAGCAGCGCAAAATGGCTTACAGGACCTTTGCTCATAAACGACAGGCCTATAAAAATTCCGGCAAGGATGGCATTTTTATACTTGCGGCTAGTTTCGGTGAAAAACGCGAACAAAAAGTAGATACCTCCCAGCATAAAGCCGTGAGCAAAAATATCCCAGGTACCATTTCGCCCTGCAAAAAGCACATAATAGGAGGTCGCTAAAATAAGTGCTGCATATAAGCTTTGCTTTGCCGTGAGACCGAGACGCTTTCGCGAAAGCATATAACTAAATAAAACCAAAACTGTGGTAATTAGAGCCGATGGCAGACGTAATGCCCAAAGTTTAGTCAACCCAAAAACAGCTGCCGAAAAAGCGGCGAGCCAGGTGGGCAATGGAGGCTTTTCATAGCGCGCATCGCCATTCATCGTGGTAAACACCCAGTTGTCAAAATGCAGCATTTCGCGAGCAGTGTTGAAGTTGCGCGCTTCCATAATGTTTGCGTACAGCACATCAAGATGCGGGAAAAACAGCAGCAGGCAAACCGCTACGAGGAGAACGGGATAATATTTTTCAGGAATGTTCATGATTTATCAATTCCTATTGAGAGTCGCATATTTCTAAAATAAATAAAAACACCCATTAAATGCCCTACGAAAAGCACCGGGTCGCGGCGTAAAATGGCGTAGGTTAAAATCAGGAGTCCGCCTACGAGGCTCAACAACCAGAACCCTAGAGGCAGACTTGATTTTTTCTTTCGTTCGGAATAAATCCATTGATAAATAAACCGAAGGGTAAAAATCACCTGAGCTATACTGCCTAAAAGCAGAAGCCAAAGCGGAATATTCTCATTTCTAAACAGTTTATCCACGTCATAATCGCCGTTATTATAACCGTAAATAACTATGAGCACGGGGAAAATCCATAAAAACCAGCGGATGGCTTTGGGCGATTTTACCCATTGTCCCTGCAGTTGCAGATTGCGGATGTAAATAAAATAGGTCAGCGTTTGCCCCAGCATAATCGCAAAATCATCCCGCAAATAGCCGTAAACGAAAAGCAAAAAGGAAGCACCCAGACTCAGCCACCAAAAAGTTGAAGGCGTAAGCACGCGCTTTTGCTTTTCAGATAAAAACCACTGTATAATGAGCCGCCCACTGAACATCAGCTGGGCCAAAAACCCGATGGTATATATCCAGAACGGACTATGCATCTGACTTCTTGCCCACTTGGTAATTAATATACTTTTTCTTCATCCACAGATAGGCAAAACAATCGATGAGCGGGCCTATGAGGCGGTTCCACAAGCCAAACTTGGCTGTGCCTGCAATACGTGGAAAGTGACGAATAGGGACCTGAATGGTTTTGCCATTCTGAAGCATAATCATCGCCGGTAAAAACCGATGCAAACCTTTAAACATAGGGATGCGCTGGGCATAGTCTGTCTTGATTATTTTAAGCGGACAACCGGTGTCGTCCATCCCATCGTGGGTAAAGGCGCGGCGAATTTTATTGGCAATCGTACTCGACATATTTTTTACGAAAGAATCTTTACGGTCGGCACGGTGGCCGGTAACCAAATCGTACTCGCCAATGTATTTGAGCAGTATATTAAAATCTTCAGGAGTGGTTTGTAAATCGCTGTCAATATAACCTACCAAGGGCGTTTTGGTATAGTCAAACCCGGCTTTGATCGCGGCACTCAGCCCACAATTCTTTTGAAAGGATATATACTGAAAACCGTTGCTGCGCGTACAAATTTCTTCAATAAGCTGCCGACTGTTATCTTTTGAGCCGTCATTGACAAATAAAACCTGTGTGGGAACGTCTGCTATTTTGAAGTAATCCTTAAAGACCTGTTCTACACGAAGCAAATTATCTTCTTCGTTGTACACCGGCACGACTACTGTTAGTTGATAGGTCATAGTAAAAAATGAGTACGCGAAAATAAGCAATACTTCTAAGGCACATCTAAAGATTGATGAGTTTTGTTAATGCTCCTATAAACACAAAACAGAAAAAAGCCTCATAAACACGAGGCTTATGAGGCTTTAAATCTTTTGGCAGATTTGCTTTACATATCAAGCAAATACGCAAAAACAAGAGGAGCAACTATGGTTGCATCACTCTCTATAATAAATTTTGGAGTATTGATATCCAGTTTACCCCAGGTAATTTTTTCGTTAGGCACTGCTCCGGAATACGAACCGTAACTGGTTGTTGAGTCTGAAATCTGACAGAAATAACTCCAGAAAGGCGTGTCTTCTCGTTCCATATCCTGATACAGCATAGGCACCACACAGATTGGGAAATCCCCTGCGATACCACCACCTATCTGGAAGAATCCAATTCCATTCTCGCTGTTATTTGTGTACCAGTCTGCAAGGAAGGTCATATACTCAATACCCGACTTCATCGTAGATGCTTTAAGCTCTCCTTTCAACACATAGGAAGCAAAGATGTTACCCATTGTACTATCTTCCCATCCCGGGCAGACAATAGGCAGGTTTTTCTCGGCTGCTGCGTACATCCAGGAATCCTTCAGGTCGATCTCGTAGTATTCTTCAAGCACTCCGCTCAACAACATTTTATACATGAATTCGTGCGGTAGATAACGCTCACCGGCATCATCTGCATCTTTCCAGATTTTGAAAATATGTTGTTGCAGTCTGCGGAAAGCTTCTTCTTCAGGAATACAGGTATCGGTCACCCGATTAAGACCTTTTTCTAAAAGATCCCACTCTTCCTGCGGCGTTAAATCACGGTAGTTAGGCACGCGCTTGTAGTGCGAATGCGCCACAAGGTTCATGATATCTTCCTCAAGGTTTGCACCGGTACAGGAAATGATTTGCACTTTATCCTGACGGATCATTTCGGCAAAAATCTTACCCAACTCTGCGGTACTCATTGCACCTGCAAGAGAAACGAGCATTTTGGCCCCGTTCTCCAGTTGTGCTTCATAGGCTTTTGCAGCGTCTACAACCGAAGCTGCATTGAAGTGTAAATAGTATTTTTCTATAAATTGAGAGATTGCTCCCTTAGTCTTCATCGTCATCTAAATCGAATTTATTGACACCGCCTTTTCCAGTTTTTGCGGTATACGTGTTATCATATTCTTCTTCTGCGTCTTCTCCTTCAAACTTATAGCTCAACATCTTGTAATAAAGTTTTGCTGCTAAAAAGTCTGAAGATTTATCATTAGGATTAGGGCAAAGCTCCATAATATCAAACCCCACCACATTGCATTCTGCGAAAACGCGTTTCAGGAAGTCCATAGTCTCGTACCAGAACAATCCGCCCGGCTCAGGAGTTCCTGTTGAAGGCAGAATTGAAGGGTCAAGACCATCCAGATCAAAGGTTATAAATACATTTTCGGTACACAGATCTATTACATTATCTAACCAGTACTCGTCCTGAACCATTTGGTGAGCAAAAAAGGTTTTGTCCTCATCCATTACGGTTTTTTCAAGCACATCCATACTGCGAATGCCTACCTGAATCAAATTAGTATTCTGGCTGGCTTCATACATCGCACAGGCGTGATTGCATTTGCTGCCCATATATTCTTCACGCAGATCTGCATGCGCATCGATCTGGATTACTGTAAGGTTGTCATAGAGCTCATTAAATGCTCTAATGGCACCTATAGAAACCGAATGTTCACCTCCAAAAAGGGTGACAAATTTATTGCGCTTTATGAAGTCTTTTGTGGTCTTATGAACTTCGGCAACCATGGCTTCGGGTGAGCTGTTTTGAGTAATCGCCGGAGCCAAATAAATGCCCTGTTTAAAAACCTCGGTATCGGTCTCGATATCGTAGGTTTCCATGTTCTCAGAGGCTTCCAGAAAAGCTTGCGGTCCTTTGTCAGCTCCCTTACCCCAGGTGCTGGTACCGTCATAAGGCACAGGGATCAATACAATCTTTGAAGTCTCAAGCTTGGCAAACTCATCAGGAATGCCGGCATAATTTTTAGTTGTACTCATAACCTAAAATCTTAAGCAGTTGTTCTGCCTTTTGTTGTTCATTAAATATACGGGTTGTTAAGTTACCATTTTCATCCCTATCTATCAGAATGTGTTTAGGCTGAGGGATTAAACAGTGTTGTAAACCTCCATAACCACCTATGGTTTCCTGATAGGCACCGGTGTTAAAGAAGCCTATGTATAAAGGTTTGTCTTTTTTATAGCGCGGCAGGTAAATCGCGTTACTGTGCTGCTCGCTGTTGTAATAATCATCGCTGTCGCAGGTGAGACCGCCCAGAAGCACGCGCTCATACTCATCGTCCCAACGATTGATAGGCAACATGATAAAACGCTTACTAATCGCCCAGGTATCGGGCAATGTGGTGATGAATGAGGAGTTGATCATATTCCACTTCTCACGGTCGTTTTGTTGCTTTTGGTACAATACTTCATAAATAGCACCACCGCTCTCTCCAACCGTAAAGCTTCCAAACTCGGTAAAGATATTGGGAACAGGCACTTCGGCCTCATCGCAGGTTATTTTAATCTGATTGATGATTTCATCTACCATATAGGCATAATCATAATCGAAAGCCAGCGAATTTTTGATAGGAAAGCCTCCTCCAATGTTCAGGCTGTCAAGCGTGGGGCAAATCTTTTTAAGCCTGATGTAGACTTTAAGACATTTGTTGAGCTCATTCCAATAATAGGCATTATCACGTATGCCGGTGTTGATGAAGAAATGCAGCATTTTAAGCTCAACCTGATCGTTGTTTTTAATCTGGTCTTCGTAAAACGGAACAATGTTCTTGTAACCTATACCAAGTCGTGACGTATAGAATTCAAACTTAGGCTCCTCTTCTGAAGCGATACGGATCCCTATTCTAAAATCGCCTTTAATGCTTTCGGTAAGGAGATTGATTTCCTCATAATTATCTATGATAGGAATACAGTTCTGATGCCCGCCATTGACGAGATCTGCGATATTATCTATGTATTGATCGCGTTTAAAACCGTTACAAATTACATAGGTATCGTTTCCGATTTTACCGTTATCCTTCAGTTTATTGACAATATTGATATCAAAAGCAGAAGAGGTCTCGATATGTATATCATTTTTAAGCGCTTCGTCAAGCACATGCTTAAAATGAGAACTTTTGGTACAATAACAATAACTATAAGTTCCCTTATAATTATGCTTGGCTATTGCATCTGCAAACCAGGTTTTTGCCCTGTTGATATTATCTGATATTTTAGGAAGGTAACTGAACTTTAACGGAGCTCCATATTTTTCTACCAGCTCCATCAGATTGATGTCGTGAAACTCAAGCTGATTGTTTTCAAGTTTAAAATCTTCCTGTGGAAAGTAAAACGATTGATCTATAAGATCGATGTACTTAGTATTCATTAATTGATTATGAAATTGAAAAATAAAAAAAGAAAATGATATAGCGCAAACTCATTTTATTAAGGTATTGTGAAAGAATGAATTCTTTCACAAATAAAGCTTTAAACGCGGTATTTTTAGGTATCAACTTAATAAACGGAAAGCTTAAAGCATCATCAGGTTGTTAATTTCCTGCTGACTCAGGTGTTTATATTTACCTCTTGGCAGGTCTTTTTTGGTTAAAGGCCCCAGTGTAACACAGTCAACACGCACCACCTGATACTCCAAATGTTCAAAAATGGTACGAATTATTCCGCTGCCGATGTTGCGAATTTTGAGTCCTATTTCTTTTTTAGGCGCTCCATCTACATAGCTAATATCTTCTACCTCATATTTTTTTCCCTGAACCGTAAGCCCTTTTTTGATTTTTTCTAAATCTTCGGCTTTAAGGTTTTTATCTAATTCTATATGAAAAAGGCGCGGCATCCCCACTTTAGAGTTGGTAAGCTTCTGCATCATTTTGTCATCATTGGTAAAAAGAATAAGGCCTGTAGCATTGCGCCCCAATCTTCCCACCGGCTGAATACGTGATTTTGTGGCAGGTGCCACGAGATCCATCACGGTCATCCCTTTAGAATTGCTGGTGGTTACCGAAAAACCTTTGGGTTTATTCAGTAACACATAAGCTTTAGCTTCCGGATTTATGCGACGCCCGTCAAAACGCACATCATCATCAAGATTGACTTTATATCCCATCTCATTGATGATTTCGCCATTAACAGAGACCTGCCCGGTAGAAATATACATATCAGCCTCCCGGCGTGAGCATATACCGCTGTTGGCAATATATTTATTGAGTCTGATTCCTCCTTTATTTGGGTTAGGTGTAGTATTACGGCTTGCCTGAGGCGCTGCCTTCTGTATAGGTGCATTGCCTCGCGCCTGACTTTTACCTTTAGAATTATTAGTACCGCGACCAGACGCTTTTCCGCCCTTGTTCCTTTCCTGATGTCTGCTCATAGTTAAAATTTTGGGCAAAGATACATATTTAATAAAGCATTTGGCATCCAAGCACAGACACCTCTGCATACTTTTGCGTCATCTGTCGCTCATCCCAACGTAACCTCTGCTTTACGTAAGAGCGAATTGGCTTTATTAAAAACAAATTGATTAGTATCCAAGACCAAATCCTAACTATCAAAAACTCATAAAGTCAACTAAAACTGAAACAAAAAGCCGGGAGTTCCTGAAGAATTTACAATTGTTTATAAATCGTTACGCCTGCTTCATTTTACGCTTTAACCCTTTTTAAACACAATTACATAATCTGAAAATCAGCCCGGAGACGCCCGAGCCCAATATCTTTGACCTGTAATCGAAAACTAAAAAGCCATGAAAAAAGCAATCATTATTCTAAGCCTTTTGTTTGTATCAAGTTTTAATGCTTTACAAGCAGCAACAGATCCTAAGCCCGTAACAGAGAGCCAAAAAATACGGGAAAAGATCATTGAGTTATTAGGCGTGCCACAAATCGAGTTTGAAGAAGAACTTATTGAAAACACCATTCATTTTATGATCACACAAAAAGGCACTGTAATTGTCCTGGATGTAAAAACGAAAAATGAGGTAATGGAGAAGTATATTAAAGACCGGTTAAATTATAAGTCCTGCGGCTCTGACTTGACCAAAATGCGTTTTTACAGCTTCACCTATAAAGTGAAGAAACCCGAAGCATAACTAAACTGCTTTTTGAATTTAGCCACAGCCATCTCAACGATGGCTTTTTTTTATATAAATCGCTTGATTATAAGTCCCGGATCTATGAGTAAAATACTAAAAACCCCCAGAACCAAAATCAATTTCAGGATATTATGCAGCAACACATAATGGGGTTTTGCCTTTGATTGCCAGAGCCAAAATAGAAAAGTCACCAAAAGCACCAGACTGCCGTAGAAATAATAATTCATGAGACCCACATCAAACTTGTTGATCAAAAAATACGTGGGTATAACGGTAAGTCCGCCCAGGAGGGTGATTAAAGATTTTGCACAACGTTCCCCGTAAGCTACCGGAATGGTATGATAGCCCAGTGCCAGATCGCCTTTTAAATTTTCAAGGTCTTTCACCAGTTCGCGTATCATAATGATAAGACCCAAAAATGTTGCGTGAACAAAGATTACGGTTTCAAAATTTCGGTAGTAAATAAACACCGCAAAGAAAGGGATAAGTGCGAGTGATGCAGAAACCAAATTGCCTAAAAAAGCGATTTTCTTCAGTTTATGGGAATAAAACCAAATCCCGAAAATATACCCCGAAAAAAACAACACCGCAAAAAAGGAAACATAACTGGCTACTATAATGGCCAAAAAGTTAAGCACAAAATAAAGGGTCAATATTTTTTTTTGACTCACTAAATGATCTAAGCGGGTTTTATGAGGCCTGTTGATTAAATCTTTTTCACTGTCGTAAAAACTGTTTATGATATACCCGCCGGCAATGACTAAAGCTGTGGCCAGAACAATCAAAAAAAGATTTAGATCAAAAATAACAGCCTTAAGCGGAAGGTCTGGAGAAAGAATAAACAGGGACGCCAGATATTGAGCGATTACTATAATGAGAATATTATAGCCGCGTACAACCGAAAACAAACTCAGGAATTTTAAAAGTAAGAGTTTGTTTTTACGGCTTAGATGTGACATAGTAGTGTAATTACACCTTCAGATCTGAAGGAATTGAGCGAGCCGGAAAATTCAGTAACCGAATCTAAAAATTGTAAACCACTTCCAGCTTATACTCTTTTAGGGCTTCGCGTGCCTTGTCAATATCTTCGGTAAAACCCAAAATATAACCACCACCACCTGAGCCGCAAAGTTTCAGGTAATAGTCGTTTGTATCCAGACCTTGTTTCCACAAGTCGTGAAAACTGGCAGGAATCATAGGCTTAAAGTTACGCAAGACGGTTTTTGACAGTTGTTTTACATTTCCGAATAACGACTTAACATCGCCCTTAAGAAAATCTTCAACGCAGGCATCGGTATGTTTTACAAACTGATTTTTTATCATTTTCCGGAAACCTTCCTGCTTCATATTTTCCATGAAAATCTGTACCATAGGAGCTGTTTCACCCACGCTTCCGCTGTCCAATAAAAATACGGCCCCTTTGCCATCAAGGGTTTGTGAAGGTATGCCGGCAGGCTCTATATCGTCTTTACTGTTTATTAAAATAGGAAGGCTCAGATAACTGTTTAGCGGGTCAAGACCTGAAGATTTACCGTGAAAGAAGGACTCCATTTCGCCAAAAACAGCTTTAAGTTTCAGCAATTTTTCGCGGGTTAGATTTTCAAGAACCGTAATCTTATCAAAAGCATATTTATCGTAAATTGAGGCAACGAGCGCTCCGCTGCTACCTACACCGTATCCCTGCGGAATGGTTGAATCAAAATACATTCCCGCAGCTATGTCTTTCTTAAGTTCTGCCAGATCAAAACGCACCAATTCGGGTTTCTCCTGCTCAAGAGTTGCCAGATAATCTGCAAAGCGAGCCAGACTTCTGTTTGAAGCCTTTGCGGCCTCGTCCGGATTTTCATCAACCTTTAAGGCTCCATTATAAAAGTTATAAGGTATTGACAAACCCTTAGAGTTTTTGATGATGCCATACTCACCAAACAATAAAATCTTTGAATAAAATAAAGGTCCTTTCATCGAGCTTAACAGATTAATACAGGCAAAGTTACAATTTTAAAGCACCATTGCCCACGGTGTCAAAAATATAACGATTATCCTGACAATACGTGCTTAATTCAGTTTTAACAAAATCTTGTACATCTTCGCGGTATTCCTGCGGGAATAAAACGTGAACATTAGCCCCGGCATCAAGCGTAAAACAAACCGGAATTTTAGTTTCCCTGCGGTATTGCCAAAGGTTTTCAATAATTTTTAACGTATTGGGTTTCATTAAAATGAAATACGGATTACTCGTAAGCATCATGGCGTGAAGCGTTAAGGCTTCACTCTCAACAATATTTATGAATTGGTCTAAATCCCCACTTTCCAAAACCGGGATGAGACTCGAAAGGTTTTCAATAGCCTGACTAAAACGACTGGGAGCATAGGCGTGATTATGCATCAGATTATGGCCTACGGTACTACTCACCTGCTTTTCACCCTGATCAACCAGCAAAATAGCATCCTGATAATTATCAAACACCGGGTTAACCTGATAGGGATATTCTATTCCATAAATATCGCTGCTACCCTTAATCTCGGGATGCTCACCCCAAACAACCAAAGGTCCTTTCAGAGAGCGGCAACCACTTCCGGAACCCAAACGGGCTATAAACGAAGCTTTTTGATCAAAAGCCTTTTGACTCATCTGCGGATTCATTTCCCGTTCCATCTCCATCAAACAAAGCGCCAGAGCGCTAAAACCACTCGCCGATGATGCGATACCCGAGCTGTGCGGAAAACTATTACTGGTATCTACTGTAAAAGCATAATCCTTTATGAAGGGCAAATATTCGGCAACGCGACCAAAAAATTGATGAATTTTAGGTTCAAACCCCGGTTTGTGCTTACCGTCAAGAATAACCTTTACCTCGTAATCATCTTTATGCTGAGTACGCTCGTTCCAGCTCAGGGTGGTGGTTGTCCTGCACGTATTAAGGGTAAAACTTATAGAAGGATTCTTTGGTATTTGCAAACCGTGTTTCCCCCAGTATTTAATAAGGGCAATATTGCTGGGAGACTGATAGCTAACCGACTGCATCTGAAGTACACCATCAGATTTGACGGGTAAAAATTTTGTAATTGTCATACTGCAAATATAAAGCCTCTGTCAACTTTTGAAAGTATCTTACTCAATTTTAAAGCTCTTAAACTTGCAATTATTTCATAAATTGGGCTCAAGCTACTAACCATGGCAACCAGAAAAACGTTACATATATTAATTCCCATCGCAATCTGCCTGCTGGTGGCCTTTCTGGCTGCCATTGCAACGCAGACCAGTGTGAATACGTGGTACGTAACGCTCGAAAAGCCGTTCTTTACGCCACCATCCTGGCTTTTTGCACCGGTATGGATTGTGTTGTACGTATTAATGGGAATTGCTGCCGGACTGGTTTGGGACAGGGGCTTCTATCACAAATGGGTGAAAACCGCTTTGTATCATTTTGGTTTTCAGCTCATTTTAAATGCCTCCTGGTCTATTTTCTTTTTTGGCGGGCGATTAATACTACCGGCATTACTTATAATTGTAACACTTTTTATCGTCTTACTCTTTACGTACAAATGGTTTAAAGTTGTAAATCCTGTTGCTGCTTACCTGCTCATACCCTATATAATTTGGGTGGGATTTGCCACAGCCCTCAATTTTGAAATCTGGAGACTCAACTAGTTTCAACATCTACCAACTTGCCGGCTATGTCCCGCGCAGCAATAAACCCACCGGTCCATGCATTTTGAAAATTAAAGCCTCCGGTTACAGCATCAATATTCAAAACTTCTCCTACAAGATAAAGACCTTCAAACTTTTTAGACTCATAAGTTCTAAAATCAACTTCCTTAAGATCAACCCCTCCGGCTGTCACAAATTCTTCTTTAAACGTACTTTTTCCGCTTACGCGAAAAATCCCGGAACACAATTGCTCAGAGAGGGCTGAAATTTCAGCTGAAGTAAGATCGGCCCATTTTTGCGTTTCCGAAATACCTGCAGCTGTCATCAATCGTTGCCAAAGACGTTTAGGCAAATTAAATGGAGTGTATTTAAACAAGTTTTGCTTTGCAAGTTTCAGGCGATAGCGGTTTAACAAATCAAAAACCTGTTGCTTTGAAAAATCGGGCAGCCAGTTAATTTTAATCTTAAATTCATAATTTAAATTTTTAAGGCTACGCGCGCCCCAGGCAGAAAGCTTCAAAATACCGGGACCACTAAGCCCCCAGTGTGTGACAAGAACAGGACCCCGGGCACCTTCCTTACCTACGGCAGAATTTTCTATATCCAAATACTTTTCATCCAAATCAAGTAGAGAAACAACCGCATCTGTACTTAGTCCGGCAAGATCTTTTATACGTGTATCCGTTATATTAAACGTAAATAAGGAAGGAACCTGAGGTACAATATCAAAACCCATAACGCCAAGCATTTGAAGTATTTTAGGATTGCTTCCGGTAGCCACGATTACGACCCGCGCCTCAAAAGATTGATTTTTTGTCGTTACCCTCCATAACAGGCCCTGCTTTTCGATTTTTAAAACAGTGGCCTTTTTAAAAATAGCAATACCCAATTGCTCAGCCTGATTCAGAAAACAATCAATTACAGTTTGTGAGCTGTTAGATACCGGAAAAACGCGTCCGTCATCTTCAATCTTAAGATCAACTCCAAGATTTTCAAACCATTGCATCGTATCTCCCGTCATAAAAGAATGAAAGGGTCCTAACAGTTCGCGCTTGCCCCGCGGATAATATTCGGTAAGGGGTTTCGGCTCAAAAACTGCGTGGGTGAGGTTACAGCGCCCTCCTCCGGAGATCCGCACTTTTTCTAAAACTTCGGCACCGCGTTCTAAAATGGCAACAGATAAATCGGGGCTTAATTGGGAACAATTAATTGCGGAAAAAAAACCTGCCGCTCCTCCTCCAAGTACAAGTACATCAACTTTCATAATGCAAATATAGTCTGCTAAAAACGAATGTAAGTTTTACATTAAAACAGAAAAATACTTAATCGATTTAGGCTCTTTATCTATAAAGGTTTCTTGATTTTCTAAATGCTCAAAAATCGCAAATCTGACGTTTTATGCTTTTTGTTAGCGTCCGATTTATCATTTTAAGTCGAAAATTCATAAAATTTAACATTTTTAAGATAAAAATATTAGCCTTTTTGAAGCTTGAAGACCAACACGGTCATTTTCAACCTATTCCAAAAAGCTTTGAATTTTTGATAAAATTATGAGTATATTTTATCAACTTATTAATTTATCAATAAAAAAATGTCGATAAACGTATAATTTACATTTTTCATTACGATATCGATTTCGTTACTTAAACGTTGTAGTGCCCATTTTTAAATAATTATTTATATAAATTTGATCACCAAGAAACACTTTTGGAAAACCAAATAATTCAATTAAAAATTTCAAACTTATGAAGCATGTAATACTTAGAGGTATGTTGTTTTTAGCTTCGCTTTTACTGGCAGGTATGGCGAATGCACAAACAGTATCCGGGACAGTATCGGAGCCTAACGGCCCATTACCAGGTGCTAACGTCCTTGTTAAGGGAACCACCAATGGTACTACAACAGATTTTGACGGTAACTATACTTTAAATAATGTTCCCTCAAATGCAACACTTGTTTTCAGTTATGTAGGTTTTGCACAGCAGGAAGTTGCTGTTAACGGAAGATCTACCGTAAATGTAACACTAGAAGAAGATGCTGCGGCACTTGAGGAAGTGGTGGTAATTGGTTACGGTACTACGACCGTACGTGATGCAACCGGTTCTGTTTCTTCGGTCACCGCAGAAGAGTTTAATCAGGGTGCTATCGCATCTCCGGAACAACTTATTCAAGGTAAAACTGCGGGGGTCAACATTTCTCAAAATAGTGGTGAGCCAGGAGCTGGTAATAATATTCGTATCCGTGGTTCCAACTCTATTCGCTCGAACAACAATCCTCTTTTCGTAGTGGATGGTATTCCACTTTCCGGTGAGTCAACAACACCATCAGGAGGTGATATCATCAATGGTGCTAATGCTACAAGAAACCCGTTAAACTTTATCAACCCTAACGATATCGAGAGCATTTCTATCTTAAAGGATGCTTCTGCTACAGCAATCTACGGTTCTCGTGGTGCTAATGGGGTTGTAATTGTAACCACAAAAAGCGGTCGCGGTGCACAGGGAGGTGTGTTCGAATTTTCTTCAAACATGAGTTTTTCTGCTCCTGCTCAAAACTATGACTTATTTAATGCTCAACAATTCCTTGCAAATACTGAAGAGTTAAGAGGGCAGGATATTGCTAATGATTTGGACTTTGGTTTTAATACAGATTGGCAGGATTATATAACCCGTTCAACAATATCTACAAACAACAACCTATCTTATTCGAATAACTACAACTCAGGTAATATACGTGCAACCGTAAGTTATGGTAATATAGAAGGGGTTATCCAAAACTCTTCTCAAGAGCGTATCACTACGCGTCTTAACGCCAATCAGCGTTTCTTTGATGATAAATTAAGTTTTGCGTTGCAGGCATCGTATTCACGTGTAAATGATGAAGCACCACCTATCAGTGGGCAGGGTGGAGCCAGTGGTAACCTTATTGGTGCTGCTTACTCAGCTAACCCTACCTGGCCGGCTGACCCTGAGTTCTTTTTTGCGGGAAACCTTTTGAACCCCGCAAACTATTTGAACAACTACAATGCAAATACAAATACCAACAGGTATCTAATCAATTTATCTACAGAATATAAATTTACTGATGCCATTACCGGTAAAGTAAGTTTAGGTTATGATAACTCAGACGCTGAGGCACAAGCTTCGGTATCTCCGAACATCAATAACTTTAACCGTGTAACTGATAATGGGCAGGCATCTTTCAATACACTGGAGAACACCAGCAAATTATTAGAAGCAACCCTTCGTTATGCTAAAGAATTTGACAATTTCAAAATTGATGCACTTGCAGGGTATTCATTTCAGGATTTCAGACGTCAGGGATTCAATGCGCAAGGTTATGGTTCTCCTGTAACAAATCTGTTAGATATGCAGGATGCTCTTAGAGGTGCTGTAAGTGATCTTCGCGGAAGAATCAATGTACCTTATCAACAATTTGGTTATGACAGTAATGGTGCTAATTCATTCTTAAATTCTCTTGTACCTTTTGACGACAGCGGTGTATTACCATCTTTTACCGGAGTTTATGAAACTCTTTGGTTAGACACTTTTGATAACACAGACGAATTACAATCCTATTTTGCTCGATTACAGTTTACATTTTCTGAAAAATATCTACTTACAGCCACAATGAGAGCTGATGGTTCTTCTCGTTTTGGAGAAAACAATAAATATGGATATTTCCCTTCTGCTGCATTCGCTTGGCAATTGGGTGATGAAGATTTTATAGGCGATGCATTCTCAACCCTTAAATTAAGAGTTGGTGCAGGTTCTACCGGTAACCAGGAAGGTTTAGGTTATGCTCAGTATTTAAACAGACAGCGCTTTGGAGGTCCTGGTATTACTGATGATGGTACTGTTAACAGACCAGGTCTCGAAACTGTTGCGGTACAAAACCCTGATCTTAAATGGGAATCAACAATAGACCTAAACTTTGGTATTGATTTTGGATTTAATAATGACCGTTTTAATGGATCACTTGACCTTTATCGCAAAGCCACAAGAGACTTACTTTTTAGATCACCAGCTCCTGCTCCTGCATTTGATCCGTTCCGATTTGTTAACCTTGAAGATGGAGAAGTAATAAATAAAGGTGTGGAATTAGCTCTTAACTACGATCTTATACAGACTGAAGATGTAAACTTCTCAGCTTCTTTCAATATTTCTTACAACCATAACGAGGTAACGGGATTAAATGGTGCTGTTGCAAATTTTGGTGAAGTAAATGGACCTGGTCTTACCGGGGCGTTTGTTCAAAGACTTGGTGAAGGCAGATCCTTATTCTCCTACTATATGGCTGAATATGCAGAAGATGCTAGTGGTAATCCTGATTTCTCTGCAGATGACAAAGTTTTTGTTGGCAAAGATGCATTACCAGACTGGAACACCGGTTTGTCTCTTAACCTGAGCGTTAAAAACTGGGATTTTTCTACGTTCTTTACCGGTCAGTTCGGTTTTTATGTGTACAACAACACTGCAAACGCATTCTTAAACAGACCTACATTCTTAACTTCAAGAAACAGTACATCTGATGGTTTGGCTTTGGTTTCACAGGAAGTTTCTACTCTCTATTTAGAGAACGGAGATTTTGTACGACTTCAAAACGCTTCTGTAGGTTACAACATTCCTATGCGTGAGGGCTCTGCAATTCAATCGATGCGCGTAAATGTAACTGGTCAAAACTTATTACTGATCACGGGGTATAGTGGTTTGGATCCTGAAGTTTCCTCTTCAACCGGTGACTTTGGTAGTGGTATTCCTAGTGCAGGTATTGACTATACGTCATTCCCAAGACCTACTACAGTTACAGTTGGCTTAAATGCAAGATTTTAATCTTAAAAAAATTGATAAAATGAAAAGACTAAACAAATTTAAATTGGTTTTTCTCAGTGTCCTAACGGTTACAGCTTTTAGTGCCTGTACCGATCTAGAAATTGAGGAGACAGATTCAATACTTACTGACGGTTTTACTGGTATTCCTACAGCTGAGGAAGCGGCTAGTACCGTTAGTGGTATGTACAATAATATTAGAGGATATGTTGGTGATCAGGCAAACCTGTATGCTCTTAGTGAAGTTACTACCGATGCTCAATTAGTACCTACCCGAGGATCTGACTGGGGGGATAACGGAATCTGGAGGCAGCTTCACCAGCACACCTGGACTGCAGACCATCAATATATCAGAACCGTATTCGATCAGTGGAACGAGTTGCAATTGACCGCAAGTACAGTACTTGACGAACGCTCTGCTTCTTCATCTGACTCAAGGGCACAAGCCTCTTTCTTAAGAGCTTTAGGTATGTTTGTGATATTAGATAATTTCGGTCAGGTTCCGTACAGAGATACCACAGCCGATCCACGTGAAAATCCCGAAGTTCTTACCGGTGCAGATGCAGTAGCTTTTATCGCTTCTGATTTACAAAATGCTATTTCAGGCTTACCGAGTTCTTCTGCAGGAGACGACAACCCACGCGCAACACAAGCAGCGGCTCGTTATCTATTGGCTAAACTTCATTTGAATAGACATATATATGAAGGAACAGGAAGTCCTGCTGCTTCAGATATGAATGAAGTGATTTCTTTAGTTGAAGAAATTGAAGAAGATGGATACGCATTGCACGATGGCTACTTTGAACTATTTGAGCCTACAGCTGATACTGAAACCATCTGGTATATCAACACCTCTACCGGTAACCGTATCTGGAATACGCTGCACTATAACTTCACCCACCCTGATAACACAGGTGGTGGTTGGAATGGTTTTGCCACACTTGCTGAATATTACGATCTTTTTGAAGGTCCCGCTAACAGTAACAACCCAGGTGAAGGACAGGAAGAGCGCAGAGGTTATGTGGCACAACGTGGTGTAGCTTTTACTGGACAGGAATTTATGACTGACGCTGATAACGATGGCTTTGCTGATGCTTCAAACGTTGGTTATGGATTCTTAATTGGCCAGCAATACGCCCTAAATGGAGCTCCTCTTACAGATAGAGGTAATGTGCCCTTACAATTTAAACGTGATTTTGTTGACGCCAGTACCGGCCAACCTAGTCTTGTAGAAAACGGCGAGCAAACGGGGATTCGTGTAATTAAATACAACCCGAGAAACGGTGCCTTTAGAGAGCACGAAATTTTCTTCCGTTATTCTGATGCTTATTTGATGAAAATTGAGGCCATTCACAATGGTGGAACCAGTTCAGATAATGCATTAACTCTTATGAATGCGTTGAGAACATTAAGAGATGCAACCCCTTTAACAAGTTTAACCGATCAGGATATTATTGATGAAAGAGGTCGTGAATTATACACTGAATTTTGGAGACGTAATGACTTAATTCGTTTTGGTCAATACACCAAAGACTGGGCGTTTAAAGATCCTTCTGCAGTAGGTAATACAGACAAGAATTTGTTCCCAATACCTAACACTCAGGTTATTCTCAACCCTAATTTAGTTCAAAACCCGGGCTACTAATTTCTAGAATTTGCCAAATATGAAAAGAGGGTCATTTTTTAAATGATCCTCTTTTTAAATTTAAGAACGCACGTATTTAGAGTAGCAAACACATTTAAAGAATACGTATTAAGTCACTCCAGCCTTTTAAAATTGGGCACATTGTGCCTATATTTCCCCAAATTTTAGAACAAGTCTTCATGTCCCGAAGTTGTCTTTATTTATTAATTGCTCTGTTGCTAGTAGCATCCTGTACGAAACAAAGCCGAGAGTCTGTTATGCTGACGGCTCTTGAAGATACCGGCATTGATTTTAGCAATGACCTGACCACTACAACGCAACTCAACATTCTCAATTACCTGTACTTCTACAATGGCGCCGGTACCGCAATTGCAGATTTTAATAATGACGGACTGCAAGACATTTACTTTACCGGAAATCTGGTTAACGATAAGCTCTATCTCAATCAGGGCAACTTAAAATTTAAAGACATCAGCAAAGAAGCCGGAATAACAAATACCGATTGGAATACCGGTGTTACCTCAGTCGACATAAATGCAGACGGCCTTCTTGATATTTATGTGTGTACGGTAAGTGGACATCTGGATCTTCAAGGTCGCAACAAACTGTATGTCAATCAGGGCGTAAAAAACGGAGTTCCTACCTTCAAAGAAGCTGCCGCAGATTACGGTCTCGACTATGCGGGGCTTTCAACTCAAGCTGCTTTTTTTGACTACGATCTGGACGGTGATCTCGATATGTACCTGCTCAACCACTCGGTTCATCCCAATTCAAACTACGGCCGGGCAGCAATACGCACGGTTTCAGACAGCCTGCGCGGCGATAAACTCTTCCAAAACAACAACGGCTATTTTACAGATGTTACTTCTGCCGCCGGGATTTTAAGCAGCAAAATAGGCTACGGCCTTGGGGTTTCGGTATCTGATTTAAACAATGACAACTACCCGGATCTCTATATTGCCAATGACTTCTTTGAAAACGACTACGTTTATCTCAACAATCAGGATGGAAGCTTTACAGAGGTAAATACTTCCGAGGATTTGTTAGGACACACATCCCACTTTTCAATGGGAAGCGCCATTGCAGACCTCAATAACGATAGTCATCCCGATATTTTGAGCCTTGATATGCTACCCGAAGATCTCGAAGTATTGAAAGCTTCAGGTACCGAATACACTTACCCCATCTATCAAAATCAATTGCGCAACGGTTACGATTATCAGTTTATGCAAAATGCGTTGCAACTCAATCTGAGCAACAACCGCTTTGCCGAAACCGCCTTTCAAAGCGGTATCGCCGCAACCGAATGGTCATGGAGTCCGCTGGCGGCTGATTTTGACAACGACGGCTTTAAAGATTTATACATTGCCAACGGGATTCTGGGCGCAACCAATGATATGGACTTCGTGAGTTTTATCTCAAACGAATCTATTCAGAAGCGATTGGGCAAAAACATGTCTGAAGCCGAACTCGAATTCATCAAGCAATTACCCCAAACCTATGTGCCCAATTACGCCTACAAAAACAACGCTGACGGCAGCTTTACCGATGTAACCCAGAGCTGGACCGCAAACATTCCCTCGTTTAGCAACGGAGCTTCGTATGCCGATCTGGATAATGATGGCGACCTCGATATAGTGGTGAATAACATCAACGCGAAAGCTTTTATCCTGGAGAATAAAACCACAAACCCCGGGATTCAGATTCAGTTTAAGGGAGAAAAAGAAAACACCTTCGGAATCGGCACAAAACTCACCACCTTCTCTGGCGATACCATTCAGTTTTTTGAGAATTATACCACAACCGGTTTTATGTCTGCCGTACCGCCTTCGGTAGTAATCGGTTTGGGTAAAGCTTCCAAAATTGACTCACTTCAGGTCCTTTGGCCTTCTGGGAAAACCCAGTCTTTGAAAAACATCAAAACCGGTTTGGTTTTAGAAGAAAAAAATGCTCAGGTAAAACCCCTGACAAGAACTTTGATAAAGCCCGAAATCAACTGGATTCAGGATTCTCTGAACCTCAATTTCACGCATAAAGACGGTTCTTCCATCGAATTTAGCCGCGATCCGCTCGTGCCTTACGCCGGTACTAATACGGGTCCGCAAATTGAAAGGGCCGATTTTAACCAGGACGGATTGGATGACCTTATCATTCTCGGTGCCAAAGCTCAAAAAACGTCACTTTTCCTTCAAAATAAAGACGGAAGCTTAACCGAGTCTTTTTTACCCGAAGCCGATGACGATGCCATCAACGAAGATACTGCGGTCGCGATTTTTGATGCAGACGGAAACGGCACTCCCGACATTGTCATCGCCAGCGGTGGCAACGAGTTCACTCAGGGAAAAGCACTTACTCCCCGCCTCTACCTCAACACAAACGGAAGCTTTCAGAAGTCGGAAAACGCATTTGAAGGTATTAATCTTAATGCATCTCAGATTAAGGCGGTAGATCTCAATGGGGATGGAAGTCTCGATCTTTCGATTACAGCTGATTTGGTTCCGCAGGAATTTGGCGCCACACCACAACAGTACCTGTTGAAAAACGACGGCTCCGGTAATTTTACAGATATTACCTCAAGCTATGCTCCTGAATTTGAAAGCATCGGCAACGTAAAAGACATCATTTGGGCAGACCTCGATCAAAATGGTTATCCCGACGCTATCGTATGCGGCCATTGGATGCCGATTTCCATCTTTACTAATGACGGAAAGCAATTAAAACCGGTGGATTCGGAAAGTTTGCACTACACAAACGGACTTTGGAACAGCCTTCAGGTGGCCGATTTTGACGGAGACGGAGACTTAGATATCGTTGCCGGAAACTGGGGCCTGAATACCCGCCTTAATGCTTCGGTTGAAGAGCCGCTGAACCTGTACCGTTTCGATTTTGACGCTAACGGAAAAATTGATCCGGTGACTACTTATTTTTATAAAGGAACCGAAACGGTTTTGGCTACTAAAGACGAACTCGTAAAACAGCTGCCCTATCTCAACAAACGTTTTCTGAGTTATAAAGCTTTCGCGAAAGCGAGCATTACCGATTTACTTTCCGCAGAGAAACTGAAAAAAGCCGAAAAAAAACAGGTATTTACTCTCGCAAGTACGTATTTTGAAAACACCGGTAATTTCAGTTTTAAAGCACATCAGCTTCCTTTTATGGCTCAAATTACCAGCGTGAAAAACATCGTGGCTTACGATTTTAATGAAGACGGACGTGAAGATCTGCTTTTGCTTGGCAACGATAGTGAAATCAGCACCCAACTGGGCAGACTCGACGCTTCTCACGGTGTATTTTTACTCAATAAAGGCACAACATTTGAGTACGCAGATGCACCGAAAATTAACATTACCGGAGCGGTGCGCAGCAGTGCATTTTTTAATTTAAACAGCGAACCCTATCTTATTTTGGGGCGCAACAACGACAAACCTATTTTTATAAAAAAGCCCAAAATGGGCTTGTAATAATTAATATCCGAAAACCTGATTATAGCATAGCGCACCTGTGCTTAAAAAATATAATTGATGAAAAATGTGTTTATGAATAGCTTAAAGCAAATTACCTTTTTCGGCTTATGCCTTCTTTTTGCAGCCTGCGGCAAAGACAGTTCAGAAACCCAGGAAACCGGGCCTCAGGAACCCAAACTTTTTAGTCTTTTGGGGCCTGAAACCACAGGTATCGATTTTGTAAATGCCATCCAGAACGAAAAAGATTTCAATATTTTCAAATACCGCAATTTCTACAACGGCGGTGGCGTGGCTATTGGCGATATCAATAACGATGGACTTGCAGACATCTATTTGACTGCCAATATGGGCCAAAACAAACTCTACCTCAACAAGGGCGATTTCAAGTTTGAAGACATTACCGAAAAAGCCGGTTTAGCTGGTGATAAACCCTGGTCTACCGGTGTGGTGATGGCCGATGTAAATGCAGACGGCCTGCTTGATATTTACGTCAGCAACGCAGGGAATATGGAAGGCGACAACCACGATAACGACCTGTACATCAACAACGGCGACCTTACTTTTACCGAAAAAGCAGAACAATACAATCTTGCAAAAACCGGCTTCTCCACTCAAGCAAGCTTTTTTGACTACGATAAAGACGGCGATCTCGACGTGTATATCCTAAACAACAGCAACGTGCCTGTAAGTGGTTTGGGCTATGCCGAGCAACGCGATACCCGTGCTGAAAACTGGGAAAATGTACCCGATATTTTTAAAGGTGTGGGCGATCTCTTGATGCGTAACGACGGAGACACCTTTACCGATGTGAGCGAGGAAGCAGGCATTTACGGCAGTCTTATTGGCTTTGGCCTGGGCGTGATGGTCACAGACATCAACAACGACCTCTGGCCCGACATCTACATTTCAAACGACTTTTACGAGCGCGATTACCTGTACATCAACCAGCAGGATGGTACGTTTAGCGAAGAGATTAAAGACTGGACCTCGCACCTTTCGCTTTCGGCGATGGGCGTTGACATCTCAGACGTCAACAACGATGGCTTGCAGGATATTTTTATCACCGATATGCTTCCCGAGCCGGAAGAGCGTGTAAAATCGGTGATGGAGTTTGACAGCTACAATGTGTACAAACTCAAGCAGAGCAAAGACTTTTACCAACAGTTCATTCAGAATACGCTACAGATCAACAACGGTAACGGCAGTTTTTCAGAAACCGCTTATTACAGTGGCGTTGATGCGACCGACTGGAGCTGGGCGGGCTTGCTAGTTGACCTGGACAATGACGGCTACCGCGATATTTACGTCACAAACGGTATCAATCACGATCTGACTGACCTGGATTTCGTTGATTTTTTCGCCAACGAAATCATTCAAAATATGGCTTTAACCGGCAAACGCCAGGCTATTGATTCTATCATCAATAAAATGCCGAAAAAACCTTTGGTGAATGCGGTTTACCGAAACAAAAAAGACCTGAAATTTGAAAATGCAGCCACGCTCTGGGGACTTGACCAGCCGGGTATGTCAAACGGTTCGGCCTACGGGGACCTTGATAATGACGGCGATCTGGATCTGGTGGTTAATAATGTGAATATGCAGGCTTTTGTGTACCGCAATGAGGCCGAAGAGCAAACCCAAAAGCGCTACCTCAACATCAGCCTTAAAGGCGGCGAGAAAAATCCGTTTGCCGTGGGTGCTTCGGTACGACTGTATTTTGACAATCAGCAGATTTATCAGGAATTGTATCCCGTGCGCGGTTTTCAGTCTTCTATGGATTATGAGATGACTATAGGTCTGGGGCAAACGCAAAAGCTCGACTCGCTACGCGTACTTTGGCCTAATGACAAAACCCAATTGCTGACTGATGTTGCCACCAATCAAACCCTAAACCTTAGTCAGGCAGAAGCCACCGAAACTTTTATTCCGCGCAAGCAAAACACAGGGCCCCAGTTACTCACGGAGCTTAGCAATGGCAGTCTCAAAGCCAATCCGGAGAACGCCTACAACGACTTTGATTATGAAGGTTTGATCGCCAAAAAACTTTCGCAGGAGGGTCCGGCTCTTGCCGTGGGCGATGTTAATGGAGATGGAAACGACGATGTATTTGTGGGTGCCCCTAGCGGAAGCGTGGCTACACTCTATCTGCATTCCGGTGACGGAAAACTGACTCCTAAAAATCAGGCCGTTTTTACGACTGACGACTATTTCGAAGATACCGCCGCTGCGCTTTTTGACGCAGACGGTGACGGAGACCTCGATTTATTGGTAGCTTCGGGCGGAAACGAGGTAGATAAAAAAGAACTTTTCCGACCGCGATTATACCTCAACGACGGCAAAGGGAATTTCACCAAATCACCTAACGAACTGCCTTCGGCCTTTCAGAATATGAGCGTGGTAGCACCAAATGATTTTGACGGCGATGGCGATATGGATGTGTTTATTGGTTCCCGAAGTGTGGTGGGCGTTTACGGGGTTGATCCGCAGCAGTTGTTTTTAGAAAATACCGGCAACGGCATTTTTGTAGATGCGACTGAGCGTCTGGCTTACGATCTCAAAGATGCCGGAATGGTCACCGATGCGCTTTGGCTTGATATTGATGGCAACGGTTTTGACGATTTGATCACTGTTTCCGAATGGGGCACGCCACACATTTACCGCAATTCGGGCCGCAGACTTTCCGAAAAGGAAAGCAATCTGAGCGATAAAACAGGCTGGTGGAATACGCTTGCGGCAACCGATATTGACAACGACGGCGACATGGATCTGGTTTTGGGTAACGAGGGCGAAAACCTGCATTACCTGCCCACGGTCGAAAACCCGATGGTGATGTACATCAACGATTTTGACAACAACGGCACCATCGAGCAGATCACCACAATGCGTAAAAAAGGAAAGGATTATCCGCTGCATCAGAAGAAAGAGATCACGGCGCAAATGACTTCGCTTAAAAAGCAAAACCTGAAAGCTTCAGACTACGCAAGCCGTTTTATTGACGAGATCGTTTCACCCGAGAGCCTTAAAAACGCGATCAAAAAGGAAGTGAGTTACTCCCAATCAGTGATCGCGATTAATGACGGCAAGGGGAATTTCAGCTTTAAAGCCCTGCCTTACCAGACGCAATTGTCCTGCGTGTGTGATATTTTGGCCACAGATCTAAATAAAGATGGCCTTGCAGACCTTATTATGGCGGGCAACAATTTTGAATTTAAACCGCAATATTCGCAATTGGATGCCAACTATGGTAACGTTTTGCTCAACACGGGCGGCGATAATTTTGACTGGCAGAATTACAGCAAAAGCGGATTTTTTGTAAAAGATGAAGTGAAGCAACTGGCGACCTTTAGCGATAAAAACGGAAACACCTTTGTCATAGCTGCCATAAACGATAAAAAACCGAAGATTTTTGAACTCAATAACTAAAATAAGCCTGCTGGCCCTGCTTGGGATGCTTAGCTACTCGTGCTCAGATAAGCCCAAGTTGTTTACCAATCCCGATACGCAAAAGGCCGGTATCAGCTTTCAGAATACACTGACCGCCAACGAGGACATGAACATCCTCGACTACCTCTATTTCTACAACGGGGGCGGACTCGCGATAGGCGACATCAACAACGATGGATTACCGGATATTTATTTCTCAGGAAATCAGGTAAAAAACCAGTTGTACCTCAACAAGGGCAATTTGCAATTTGAAGACATAACCAAAACCGCCGGTGTGGCCGGAAACAGCGACTGGAATACCGGAGCAGTGATGGGCGATGTTAACGGTGACGGCTTTCTGGATATTTACGTGTGCGCCGTGGTAGGCCTCAACGGTCTGGATGGCTACAACGAACTGTTTATCAACAACGGCGACGGCACCTTTACCGAAAGCGCTGCGCAATACGGCCTGGACCTTGACACCTTCTCCTCTTCTGCTGCTTTTTTAGACTACGATCTGGATGGCGATCTGGATATGTACATTCTCAATCACGCGGTGCATACGCAGAGTTCTTTTGGCAAAGCCGAATTGCGCTACGAGCGAAATCCGCAAACCGGAGACCGCCTGATGCGCAACGACGATGGGCATTTTACAGACGTGAGCGAAGAAGCCGGTATTTACGGCGGAATCAATTCGTATGGCCTGGGCATCGCGGTGTCTGATTTTAACCTGGACGGCTTTCCCGATTTGTACATTGGTAACGATTTTCACGAGGATGATTACTATTACATCAACAACGGCGACGGTACTTTTACCGAAGATTTAAAAGGCCATTTTGGGCATACCAGCAGGTTTTCTATGGGAAGCGATGTGGCTGATCTCAATCACGACGGCTGGCCCGATTTGATTTCGCTTGATATGTTGCCGCAGGATGAAAACGTACTCAAGTCAACGGAAGGCGATGACAACATTCAAACACAGCGTTTGCGCACAGACCGCTACGGCTATCATTATCAGTTTACCCGCAATATGCTGTTTATAAACCGTGAGGGTGGCGATTATCAGGAAACCGCATTATTAAGTGGGGTTGCTGCGACCGACTGGAGCTGGAGTGCGCTTTTTGGCGATTACAATCAGGATATGCAGCAGGATTTGTTTATCTCAAACGGAATCCCCAAAAGACCTAACGATCTGGATTACATCAAGTTTGTTTCGAGCGATCAGATTCAGAATAAAATAAACAACACGGCACTGATAGATCAAAAAGCCCTGGAGCTTATGCCCGGCGGCGTTACCCGCAACTATGTTTATGAGGGCAGTGAAGACCTTCAGTTTAAAGACCGAAGTGAAACCTGGATCGCAAACGACACGCTCGTGTCGGGCGCTACAGCTTATGCTGACCTCGACAATGATGGAGATCTTGATTTGGTCACTAATAACATCAACACCGCTCCTACCCTTTATATCAATCAGACCAACGACAAAGCCAGTTATCTTAAAATCTATTTGAAGTCGGCTTCGCGAAATGATTTTGCGCTGGGCGCGAAAGTCTATGCCTACGCAAAGGGTGTACAGCAATTTAAAGAACTGTATCCGGTACGCGGTTTTCAGGCATCGTCTGAGCCGGTGATTCATTTTGGCTTTGCAAACCAAAAACAGGTAGATTCGATACGTATTATTTGGCCAGATCGTACGAGCCAGATGCTAACCAATATTGCTACAAATCAGACGTTGCAGGTCAAACAGGAAAACACTTCGCCCTTTGACTATGCTGCACTTAGACCGAAGCGACAACTGCTTTTCAAACCGGTAACCGACTCGCTGGGTCTTGATTTTGTGCATCGCGAGGATGCCTATTCTGATTTTGACCGCGAGAAATTAATTCCCTATCTGGTGGGAGATCGCGGACCTGCTGTGGCTCAGGGCGACTTAAACGGCGACGGCAAAACCGATTTGTTCTTTGGCGGCTCTAAGTATATTTCCAGCAAAATCTATCTCCAAAGCGATTCAACTTTTGTAGAAACGAAATATCCAGGAATCCAAAACGATTCGATTAACGAAGAAGTGGTTGCTGTGATTGCCGATTTCAACAACGATGGTAAAAACGATTTGATGACCGGTACCGGCGGAGGTGATTTTTACAACCGCTCGAAACCCTTGCTTGATGTGTTGTATCTTAACGAGGGAGCTAGTTTTAAAGCTTCGGCCCTGCCGGAATTGTTTGAAAACACTTCGGTTTTAGCGACCTACGATTACGACGGCGACGGCGATCTTGACGTATTTGCGGGTTCACAGAGCGTCACGGCAAGTTTTGGGAAGTTGCCTTCCTCCTATTTGCTCGAAAACAATCAGGGTACTTTTCGCGTAGCGCAGGAATTCAAAGAACTGGGTATGGTCACGGCTGCGGTTTGGGATGATTTTGACGCAGACGGCAAAGCCGATTTGATCGCGGTGGGCGAGTGGATGGCGCCAACCTTTCTAAAAAACGAAGGCACCAAACTCAAACGGGTTTCTAAAACCGAAAAAGACCTCGAAGGGCTTTGGCAAAGCATCATTCCGTTTGATATAGATGATGATGGTGATACCGATTATATTGTGGGAAATTGGGGCGAAAACAGCAAGTTTCAGGCTTCGGCAGCATCGCCTATGAAAATGTACTACAGCGATTTTGACACTAACGGGCAAACTGAAACCATCGTAACCACAGCAAAAGACGGTAAATACTATCCGCTTATGGGTCTCGATGCGCTGGCGTCACAGGTGGTAAGCCTCCGTAAAAAGTATCAAAGTTACCGGGATTTTGCAGGTCAGAGCATCGAGGAAATTCTTAGCGCCGAACAGTTAAAGAATTCCAAAATTTTAAACGTAAGCACCCTGAAAACCGGATACTTACAAAATAATGGAAATTCATTTGATTTTGTACCTTTAGCGCGCGATTTACAGGTTGCTCCTGTTATGGCTTTTTGCCTGTTTGACTTTGATGGCGATGGTAAGGAAGAGGTGCTCGCAGGTGGAAATTATTTTGGCGTACAACCCTTTCACGGAAGGCTCGACAGTTTTACGGGGGCTTTAATTAACAGTGAAAGCAACATCATTTCGGGTGAAAAACTCGGGTTAAAGTTTGCCGGGAAGTCCATACGTGATTTGTCTGTAATTCGTTTAAACGGGAAAGCTTATTTGATGGCAACTGTAAATGACGCGCCTGTTCAGCTTTATGCTTTACAACCCTGATTTTAGAAACAAGAAGTTTAGAATTATGTTTAAGAATATTTCAATCCTGACTTTCAGTATATGTGTTTTTATCTCGTGTAACACCGAGCAGAAGCCTCTTAGCGTTACGCCCGATGACTACAACAATGCCGTAGATAAAGTTACCGAGGTTATTATTCACGATATTTTTTCACCTCCGGTGGCGAGTCGTATTTATGCCTATTCCAATATTGCGGCCTATGAAGTTTTGGCCCAAAACCATCCCGAGTATAATTCGCTGGCCGGTAAATTAAATGGTCTGGGCGAAACGCCAAAGGCTGAAAATCCTGCTGTAAACTATGACGTAGCGGCTTTGATCGCACAAATGGAGATGGCTAAAAGCCTTATTTTTAGTGAAGATCGAATCACCGAGGTTCGCGACAGTCTGTATAAAACCTGGGAAGATCAAAACGCTGACGAACTCGCGGCGTCAAAAGCATACGGACTTCAGGTTGCCGACCACATCAAAAGCTGGATGGATGGCGACAATTACAAACAAACCCGTACGATGCCCAAATTTTCGGTAAATGCTGATAATCCTTCACGCTGGCAACCCACTCCTCCTGCTTATATGGACGGGATTGAACCACACTGGATGAAGATTCGTCCTTTTGTGCTCGACTCGGCTTCACAGTTTAAGCCTCTGCCTCCACCGGCCTTTTCGATGGAAGAAGGCAGCGAGTTCCACAAGCAATTGATGGAAGTCTATAACGTACGCAACGAGATGACGGCTAAGGGTGATGACTCTGAGGAAGCGCAAATCGCAAAATTCTGGGATTGTAACCCTTATGTGTCAACCCACAAAGGCCATCTGATGTTTGCAACCAAAAAAATCACTCCGGGCGGGCACTGGATTGGGATTGTAAAGATCGCTACCAAAAAGAACAATGCAGACCTGATGGAAACGGTTTATGCGTATACCAAAACTTCAATCGCCCTGTTTGATGGCTTTATCAGCTGCTGGGATGAAAAATACCGCAGTAACCTCATTCGTCCGGAGACCCTGATCAACCAATATATCGATGACAGCTGGGCGCCGGTATTACAAACCCCGCCATTTCCTGAATACAGCAGCGGTCATTCGGTAGTTTCCGGTGCTGCCTCAGAAGTACTTACCGAAATTTATGGGGATAATTTTCAGTTTGATGACGACACGGAGACCGCTTATGGCTTACCGGTGCGCAGCTTTACTTCATTTAGAGCAGCATCATCAGAAGCTGCTTTAAGCAGATTATATGGTGGTATTCATTACCGTGCGGCCATAGAGGAAGGCTTAAAACAAGGTCGCCAGCTGGGGCAGCATATCGTTAATAACCTCCACATGAAAAACGACGGCGAAGCCCTTTCGCACAGCGGAAACTAGATCTTTTCAATTTATTAAATACTAAATCACACCCCGATTTAAATTAGAATCTATGATCAAGAAAATTGGTTTTGTAGTGGCTACCCTGCTCTTTGTTGCACTCGCCTGGTATCTTTTTGTAAAACCCAGTGATTACATCATCAATTTCAAAGTAAAAACCACGCCGGGTACGGTTGTTCAGTCTGTAAAAAGCTGGAATAGCAATTTAACGGCGAGTACAATTACCGAGCAGCACGGAACTTCGGCTATTGTTCAGAAAAGGCAGTTTGGAGATTCTACGGTTACCTATACCTATCACGCTTATGCCCTTAACGATTCAATTACCAAGGTAAGTGTAGGTATCAAAGATGCAGAGCACAGCCTAAAAAACCGGCTAACGGTGCCTTTTGCCAATACACTTTTTAAGGAGCGTAGTACCGCAAATGTGATGGAGTTTTTTGAGACGCTGAATGAACACCTCAAGCAAATAAAAATCGAAATAACGGGCATTGAGAAAACACCTTCAACCTATTGCGCCTACATTCCGCTTAAAAGTATGCAGGAAGCCAAAGCGCTGGGAATGATGCGTAATTACGGGTATATAGGCGATGTGTTGGCACGTAATAATGTAGAAATGAACGGACCTCCATTTGTAGAGGTAACTGAGTGGAATCAGGAAACAGACAGCATCTCATACAACTTTTGCTTCCCAATTATACGCTCCGAAAATTTACCTATAACAGACGGAATCAAATACAAACGCCTGTTTGAAAAAGAAGCAATTCACGCAGTATATAATGGAAATTATATCACTTCAGACCGCGCCTGGTACGCTTTATTAGCTTACGCAAAGCAAAATAATATCGAAGTTGATGCCAAGCCTTTAGAGGTTTTTTTTAACAACCCAAATATGGGAGGCAATGAGCTGGAATGGAAAGCAGACATTTATATGCCACTAAAGCAGGAAAGTCCGGTGAAGATAAACTAACGGGTGAAATCTAACTGTCGGTTTTCTGCGGCAGCTTTTTTGTCTAACCGGGTGCCTAAAATAGTGCCCGCAACCATTCCTAAGGGTAATCCCACCCCTAAGAGAGCTATATTTCCTACAAGCAAACCTATTATGATGCCTATAGGCATTCCAAATGCCGAAAGCCCAACGACCATCCATAACCTACGGTAATGATTTTTTGCTACCAGATTTTCATTTTTTTCAAGAAATATCAATAGGTCTGACTTAGCTTTTACCAGTTGCTTTTTAAAGCGTTTTTCATTTTTGAACTCCATATTAACACGCTCAATTTCAGTATTGATATATGCTACAGTTTCCGGCTTGAGTTGCTCTGATTCAAGAGATTTTATAAGGTTTTGAAAACTTTCCAGATGAAACTTTAGCCAAGAATTATCTAACCTGGATTCAGAAACCTTGATAAGAGAGAATGTATTTCGTTTCATAGTAAAAAAATACTCCTAATAACTTACGTATTAGGAGTATTTGGTTTTATTCATTTTCTAAAGACTAAACCTCAACTGAGCTGCCCGCTTTCACAGTCACCCCTTTTCCGTGTATCAAAAGATTAAGGTCGTCGCCTTCGTTGAGCGTAAAAACGGTTTTATTTTTACCCACGGCTACTTTCAAGATTTGATCTCTATAATTCAGTTTAAAGGAAAATCCATCCCAGGCATCCGGCATTTTAGGATCAAATGACAGGGTATTGTCTTTAATACGCATTCCGCCAAAACCTTCTACCACACTCATCCAGGTACCGGCCATACTCGTGATGTGCAAGCCTTCGTGAACTTCTTTGTTATAATCATCCAGATCCAGACGTGAGGTACGCAGGTAAAACGCATAAGCCTGATCCATCTGCCCCAGTTTTGCAGCCTGTATGGCATGTACACAAGGGCTTAGGGAAGATTCATGTACCGTAAACGGCTCATAAAAGTCAAAATGTTTCTTCAATTGCTCCTCGCTGAAATCGTCTTCAAACACATAAAACGCCTGCAAAGTATCGGCCTGTTTGATGTAAGGTGAACGTAGAATACGGTCCCAACTCCATTTCTGGTTAATGGGTCGCTCTGATTTTGGCAAATCGGCCACAGTAACCAATTCTTTATCTAAGAAGCCGTCCTGCTGCAGGTATACGCCCTTCTCTTCTGAATAAGGCAGATACATTTTTTCGGCAACTTCAGCCCAGGTTTTTAATTCTTCGTCTTTTAATTCGGTTTGACCCACAATACGCTTGTAATCTGACCCGAATTCTTTTGCTACATTTTTACAATGCTCAACAGCGTATTCCAGACACCATTTAGCCAGATAATTGGTATAAAAGTTATTGTTTACGTTGTTTTCGTATTCATTGGGACCGGTCACACCAAGAATTACATAGTTTTCTTTTTGAGCAGACCAGGTGGCGCGTTGTTTCCAGAAACGGGCAACGCCTATCATCACTTCAAGTCCTTTCTCAGGAATGTAGCTGTAATCACCGGTATACTTCACGTAATCGCGAATGGCAAAAATCATCGCACCATTACGGTGTATTTCTTCAAACGTAATTTCCCACTCATTATGGCATTCTTCGCCGTTCATAGTTACCATGGGGTACAAGGCTGCTCCATCTTTAAAACCAAGCTTAGCGGCGTTCTCAATCGCTTTAGTCAAATGATTGTAACGATAGGTCAGGAGGCTGCGGGCAACATCCTGATTTTTGGTCGCCATATAAAAGTGCAGACAGTAAGCTTCGGTATCCCAATAGGTAGAACCTCCGTATTTCTCACCGGTAAAGCCTTTTGGCCCAATATTTAAACGGGAATCTTTACCCAGATACGTTTGGTTGAGATGAAAAATATTGAAACGGATACCTTGCTGAGCACGTACGTCACCTTCTATCACGATATCAGCCATTGACCAGATTTCTGCCCAGTCTTCTTTTTGTTTTGCCAACAAATTATCAAAACCGGCATCTAGAGCCGTGTCAAGAACCTTTTGAGCTGCCTGTTTCAGCTCGTTTTGATCGTGGTTGAAAGAGGTAATATATCCGGCATATTTTTGAATGCCAAAAGTCTCGCCTTCGCGAATATCGGTCTCGTAAACGTGACCAATGTAGGTATCGCTTTTATTTGTACTAAGGGTAAGTGAAATCTCTTTACCATCTACGGTAAAGGTATTGGCCATCGCTGTACACACGTAGAAAAAGGTTTTCATCGTATGCGCGGTGATGTAGGCTTTGTTACCATCTTCCTCAACACTCAGAGTATTCCAGAATTTATCGTCCCAGTTGGTGTCTTCGTTGGTGATTCCGCTATCCAGATAAGGTTCATAACTGATGCTAACGTCTTTGTTGAGCGGGGTTACCTCATAATGTATCGCTCCGATCTCATCGTGCGCCAGGCTCAGAAAACGTTTAGACTCAACTTTAAGCTTTACGCCATTTTGCAGTTCTGCTTCAAAACTGCGGCCCAGCCAGCCTTCTTTCATATTGAGCTCTCTGCGGAAATTAGAAACACGTTTAGCGGTGTTCAAATCCAGAGATTCGCCATCAACTTTCACCTTAATGCCTATCCAGCTGGGTGCATTAAGCACTTTTGCAAAATACTCGGGATAACCGTTTTTCCACCAGCCTACACGGGTTTTATCGGGATAGTAAACTCCGCCAATGTAGCTTCCCTGAAAGGTTTTGCCGCTGTATTCTTCTTCAAAATTGGCACGCTGTCCCATAGCACCGTTACCGATACTGAACAAACTCTCTGATGATTTTACGCGATCTTTCTCAAACCCTTCTTCAATAATGGCCCAGGGTGCTGGCACTATATAATCCTGATTCATACTATTAAGCGTTGATTAGTTGGTCTAGAAATGTACTATTTATTTCTGTAAAGTCTCTAAAGTTATGATCTGCTTCGTGCAAAATACCGGGATCACCTATACCTATACTCACCATATCTACCGAGTTAGCGGCCTGAATTCCGGCAATAGAATCTTCAAAAACGATTGCATCGCTATAGCTTACGCCAAGCTCATCTGCTCCAATGGTAAACACTTCCGGATCAGGTTTTGCTTTCTGAACATGATTACCATCTACAATGGTGTCAAACATATCAAACAAACCCACCCGTTTTAAAATAGGCTGCGCGTTTTTGCTGGCAGAACCCAGAGCCATCGGGATGTTCTTAGACTTCAAATAATTGAGTGTTTTCAATACGCCCGGCAGTATATCTGCATCGGTCATTTTCTCAATATAGCTCAGGTATTCTTCATTTTTAGAAACCAGCCATTTGTCTTTTTGGTCCTGCGTGGCATTAATATCCCCAATTTCTAAAAGAATATCTAATGAACGTACCCGGCTTACACCTTTAAATTGTTCGTTTTGCTCTTCGGTAAACTCAAAGCCCAGCTCATTTGCCAGACTTTTCCAGGCCAGGTAATGAAAACCTGCGGTGTCTACGATTACCCCATCGAGGTCAAAAATAAATCCTTTTTTTGCCATTTTATCTCAGGAGTTTTCGGGTTGATTCGCGTTCAATAAGACTGGTTTCGATATACGTGGTTCCGTATTCTTCGGTCTCATCCTCAGGACGTTCGAGCTTATTAATAAGTATAGAAGCTGCCTTGCGTCCCATTTCCTCACCATGCTGACTCACGGCTGTGATACTGGGTACCATGTGCTCTGAAAGTTCACCATCTGTAAAACAAACAATAGAAATATCGTCAGGAATACTCTTGCCTGACTGAGCAATTACCCGTGCCGCGTAAACGGCAAAAAGTTCATTAACGGTAAACAAGCCATCCAAATCGTTGTTCAGGATAAACTCTTTGATACGCTTTTTAGAACCTTCGCCCAAATCGTCAATATTATCCAGTTTTAAGATGCGGTTTTCATCTACTTCAATACCAAAATCATCATGTGCATCCAGGTAACCTTCGGTACGCAGGCGTCCTACGCTCACGTAATCTTCGCTGGTGATAATTCCTATTTTACGGCAACCGGAGCGTATTAAGTGGCTTACGCCTTTTTTGGCCCCCTGTGTATCATTTATAAGTACACGATCACAGGCAATACCTTCTACCACACGGTCAAACATCACCACGGGCATCCCCTGCTCAATGACTTCATTTAAATGATGATAATCTTCTTTTTGCATGGTTTCCTTTGATACCGAAAGAATAAAACCATCTGTACTGCCATTTGCCAAAAGCTCCATATTAAGAACTTCCTTATCGAAATCGTTATTGGAAAGGCAAATAATAACATTGTAATTATTCTCACGCGCTTCAGCCTCAATACCGCGTATTACCGTGGTAAAAAAGTGATGCACAATCTGAGGAATGATAACACCGATGGTATTGGTCTTACGGTTTTTAAGACTCAAGGCAATGTTGTTCGGCTTATAATTGTAAAGCTTTGCATAAGCTTTGATTTTCTCGCGGGTTTCTTCGCTGATTTCGGGGCTATCTCTCAGCGCTTTAGACACTGTAGAGATGGAAACATCCATCTCTTTAGCGATTGATTTAAGGGTTAATTTCCTTTTCATGGGTATTCTAGTATAATTCTGTAGGTTTACGTATAATTTTATCCATTACGCGTGCAAATTTAACCAACTAAATCGATTAAGTTTACTTGAATTATGCTAACTTTCGATGCTATTTTAATCAAACAATGTTGATTATGTTCAAAAATCTAGGCATAACCTGCGCATTACTGTCTCTATTCTGGTCCTGTAAAACAGACCCGTCTCAAAATTTAAACCCTAAAGATACAGCAGATATGTTATATCACGAAAATTTTCGTCCAAAATACCACTTTAGCCCAAAATCACACTGGATGAACGACCCAAACGGGCTGGTTTATCACAAGGGCACCTATCATTTATATTATCAGTTTTACCCCGATTCGACCGTATGGGGACCCATGCACTGGGGTCACGCAACCAGTGATAATCTCAGAGACTGGAAACACCAGCCCATTGCGCTTGAGCCGGATTCGCTGGGATATATCTTTTCGGGCAGTGCGGTGATTGATCATCAAAACACTTCCGGTTTTGGGACTGAAGAAAACCCGCCGCTGGTTGCCATGTTCACCTATCACGAGCCTAACGGTGCGCAGGCCAAAACAAACGATTACCAGTATCAGGGAATCGCCTACAGCCTCGATAACGGCAAAACCTTTACCAAATATGAAGGCAATCCCGTAGTACCCAATACCGAAGGTTTTATCGACTTCAGAGATCCTAAAGTATTTTGGCACGAAGCTTCCCAAAAATGGATTTTAATACTGGTGGCGGGTGACCGCGCTTTATTTTACAATTCAGAAAATCTTAAAGACTGGAATTATTTGAGCGAATTTGGAAAAGACACCGGCGCTCATGGCGGCGTCTGGGAATGTCCTGATCTCTTTCCGCTGAAAGTCGCAGAGACCGGCGAGACCAAATGGGTATTACTCATCAGCATCAATCCGGGTGCACCAAACAGCGGCTCGGGAACGCAATACTTTGTGGGCGAATTTGACGGTGAACACTTTACCACTTCACAAACCGAAGAGCTTTGGATTGATCTGGGACGTGATAATTACGCCGGAATTACCTACAACAACCTGCCCGGGGAGGATCGCATCTTTATAGGCTGGATGAGCAACTGGGAATACGGCCAGCAGGTACCTACCGAAAAATGGCGCAGCGCGATGACGCTTCCGCGAAAGCTGAACTTGCATAACAACAACGGGTATTTTTTAAGCAACTTCCCGGTTGCTGCGATAACTGACCAATTAGAAAAGCAAAAACCCGAAACGATAAAGGAAGACGGAATCCTTCATTTTAAAAATCCTAAACTCAATCAAGCCGAAATTTCTTTTAGTCTGCCATCACCCGTGACTGACTTTGAAATTATGCTGAGCAATGATGACGGGGAGCGTTTAAGCATTAGCTATAACGCTGCGCAAAACACGTATAGTCTTGACCGTTCCCTAAGCGGACTCACCGATTTTGCCGATAGTTTTGCCAAACCCGTTATGAAAGCCCCGGCCCGGTTCACAGCGGGGGATTCCGTACCTTTTTCGATCTTTTTGGATACCTCATCCATAGAATTTTTTGCCGATGGTGGAGCAAATGCACTCACAGCCGTATTTTTCCCTAAAAAACCCTATACCCATTTTCAATTGAAGACCGACGCCCCGGTTTCTGAACTGAGCCTGACCCCTATCCCGTCAATCTGGAATACCGAAAACCAATAAAAAAACACAACCTAATTTATTATGAAAGCAGTACAAAAATGGTCAATAACCGTAGCGCTTGCCGGATTTCTCTTCGGTTTTGATACCGTAGTAATTTCGGGAGCTAACTTACCGGTACGCGAACTCTGGAATTTATCGCCCTGGTTTCATGGACTCTTTATCATGTCTATGGCGCTTTGGGGTACGGTTCTAGGCTCACTCACCGGCGGCATACCCTGTGATCGTTTTGGACGCAAAAAAACCCTGTTCTGGATTGGGGTGCTGTATTTTGTATCTGCGATAGGTTCGGCTTTATCGCCAGATCCTTATCTGTTCTCGTTCTTCCGGTTTATTGGCGGGGTGGGCGTAGGCGCTTCTTCGGTAGCAGCACCTACCTATATTTCTGAAATTTCAACAGCCTCAAACCGTGGTAAACTGGTGGCGTTGTACCAATTCAATATTGTTTTTGGGATCCTGATCGCGTTTTTCTCCAATTATCTGCTTGAAGGTTTTCAGGGTGCAAACGACTGGCGCTGGATGCTCGGCGTAGAAGGCATTCCTGCTATTCTTTATGTAATACTGGTTTTGAGCGTGCCTGAAAGTCCGCGCTGGCTTTTACATAAAAAGAAAGACGAAAAATCAGCTTTTGAAATTCTCAACCGGGTGTACCCAAAAGCGGAAGTACAGCAAAAAATTGACGCTATTAAAACCGAACTTGCCAAAACTTCAGACGAGGTCACCTTGTTTACCAAACGCTATAAAAAACCGCTCATTCTGGCATTTTTGATCGCCTTTTTCAATCAGATTTCGGGTATCAATTTCATTTTATATTATGCTCCTGAAATTTTGGTAAAAGCCGGTTTAGCGACTGAAGATTCGTTGTTCAACTCGATCTCCATAGGTTTTGTGAACCTGATTTTCACCTTTGTGGGTGTGGGTCTGATTGACAAACTGGGCCGCAGAACCCTGATGTACATCGGTTCGCTGGGTTACATTATAAGCCTTTCGACTGTAGCCTGGTGTTTTTACGCTTCGGCAAGCCCTACCTTGCTGCTCGCGTTTATTTTGGTGTTCATTGCCTCGCACGCTGTGGGACAGGGCGCCGTGATCTGGGTTTTTATTTCTGAAATTTTCCCGAACAAAGTACGTGCCTACGGGCAATCCTGGGGAACCGGAACCCACTGGGTTTTCGCAGCCTTAATAACCTTACTCACCCCTGTATTTTTAGACGGTGACGACGGCATCTTTAAAGACAATCCCTGGCCTATTTTTGCGTTTTTTGCCTTTATGATGGTGCTGCAATTGCTGTTCACTAAATTCATGATGCCTGAAACCAAAGGTATTTCGCTCGAAGAGCTGGAAGAAAAACTATTAAAGTAAATCACTCTAAATCAAACTAACTAGTAAGATCTGTAAACCCGTAATGCTATGAAAGACTCCTTAAAAGCAGTAAGCTATGGTGAAATCCTTTGGGATGTATTTCCTGACGGAAAAAAACTGGGCGGTGCCCCGCTTAATCTTTGTCTTCGCCTAAAAAGTCTTGGAGTTTCCACAACCATGATCAGCCGTCTGGGAACCGATGCTCTGGCTGAAGAAACCCGGGCTAAACTAGATGTGCTTGATTTAAACCAAAGCCTCATTCAGGAGGACGATGAACTCGAAACCGGGCAGGTACTGGTTACACTTGACGATTCCGGTAGTGCTTCTTACGAGATTAAAGAGCCCGTTGCCTGGGATGCTATTTCCATCTCTAACGAAAACATGAAAGCGGTCTCTCATGCCGATTTGTTTGTGTTTGGCTCTCTGGCAGCCCGGTGTGAAACGTCACGTGCAACTTTAAAAGAACTGCTTCCGCAAAGTAAATATGCCGTTTTTGATGTAAACCTTCGGGCACCGCACTATAAAATGGAGCATTTGGTGCAGTTTATGAAACAGGCGCAAATGGTTAAAATGAATGACGAGGAACTGGAGATACTTGCGGAGCATTTCGGTATAAAAAGCGGTGCTATTGAAGATCAACTGGCTCAGTTAAGCAAAGAAACCAACACTTCACTGATCTGCGTCACGCTGGGGAAAGCGGGCGCTGTACTCTACAAAGACGGAAAATTATACTCACATCCCGGTTATCCCACCACTGTGGTTGATACCGTTGGGGCGGGAGATTCGTTTTTGGGCGGACTGCTTTACCAACTTTTTAAAGAAGAATCGGAACCCGAATATGCGCTGGGCTTTGCCTGTGCTTTGGGGGCTATGGTCGCCGGTAAAAAAGGTGCCAACCCCAAAATCACCAAAGACGAGATTTTAGATAAGATGGAGGAATAATTCAAGGTTCAAAACTTAAGATTCAAGGTTCAGATTTGAAATTTTGAACCTTTGAATCTTGAACTTTAAATTTTTTCCGCAACGGCTTCACACAAATCAATGGTCTCTTTGACGTGATCAAAGGTAGTACGCGGATTTATCAAACACATACGCAATACGATTTGTCCATTTAGAATCGTGGTTACCAGCATCGCCTCACGCGATTGTACTACCGCTTCCGATATTTTTGAATTGAGCTTATCGAGTTCAGCTTCAGAATATTTTTTATCAATAGGATTGTACCTAAAATTGATGATCGCAAGCGTTGATGGCGAGACTACTTCCCATTTTTTGCTCTTACGTAAAAGACTTTCGGTCGCATCACAAAGTTTAAAATTGTAATCTATGGCTTCGCGAAAAGCTTTCAGTCCAAAAGTTTTGATACTCATGTAAAATTTAAGCGCCCGGAATCTGCGCGTAAGTTGGATGCCGTGATCGTAAAAATTGATTTCAGAACTGTTTCCTTCTACATCTTTAAGATATTCGGGCTTTTCGGTAAACGTACCGCTCAGCCATTTGTGATTGCGCACCAGTAAACAGCCCATCTCATAGGGCTGGTAAAACCACTTGTGCGGATCAACGGTTAAGGAATCGGCTTTATCAACACCTTTCAGCAATTGTTTTCCGTCTTTCGCCAAAATAGCCGCTCCGCCATAAGCCCCGTCAATGTGAAACCAAAGATCTTCGGCCTTTGCGATTTCAGAAAGTTCGGTGAGCTGATCAACCGTTCCCGTATTGGTCGTCCCGGCTGAAGCCAACAGGCAAAAAGGTTTCCAGCCTTCCAATCGGTCTTTATTAATCGCGTTTTTAAGCTTGTTAATGGCAAATTTAAACTCCATATCGGTTGGGATGATGCGTATTTGCTCTTTGGTAAAACCCATCACCCGTATCGCTTTTACATTAGAGGAATGCGCCTGATCTGAAAGATAGATAACCGCTTTCGAAAAATCATCGCCGCATTTTACATTACGGGCGGTAACCAAAGCCGTGAGGTTGGCCATAGAACCTCCGCTGGTAAAAATACCGCCACCCCGCTTTTTAGGGAAGCCATACAGATTAAGCAGCCAGTTGATGGTAATGATCTCCAGTTCGGCAGCTGCCGGAGAAGCAGCCCAGCCTCCTGAAAAGACATTAAAACCGGTCGCCAGGGTATCGGCCAAAACACTTACAAAATTGCTGGGTCCCGGGACAAAGGAGAAAAACTTGGGATGGCTCAAGAGATTGATATGCGGAATCACTTTTTCCATCACGCCCTGCATCACCGTTTCAAAAGAAGTAGCCTCTTCGGGTGCGTTTTCGGTTAACAGCTCATCCATCTCGGCTCTGCTGGCCACAGCCACAGGTTTTTTAGATTCCTGCCCCGCGTGATGGGCGACTAAGGCATCTACCACCTTATAGCCATATTCACGCATTTGAGCTTCGGTCAACTCCAAACGAGCCTCTGTTTTTGCTTTCATCTTTCGGTTTTTGGCAAAATTAAGTTTTTAAAATACCATAGCGCAATGCTCAACACCAGTAGTCATTTCATTTAACGCTTTAAAACCAAATTTTAGAATACTTTAAGACCCAAATCTCAACAGAATTTAGATTTGCAATACCTTTGCGCATATTCTTAATGTTTGGGATTTGAACGACACTTCAGCAAAATCTAAGTTCCTCAAAACGATTTACCGTACAGCTTTTATACTGAGCCTGATTGGTGTTTTTGCTTTTATCATCGACTTTGGTTACGAACAGTCTTCAACCATACAGCGGGCGCTCAATGCTTTTTACCTGATTATTCTGTTTATTGGTATTGGGGCCACACTTACGCGGTATTTTGCCGAACACATCAAACGCAGCAGGCAGGTGGTCTTGTTTGATTATGCCAGTATTGCTGTTACCATCTACATCATTGCCATACATTTTCTGGGCCAGGAAGCTAACCGGCATCTCGATTTCCTATACAACGACAACTGGATCAAAGTAGCGATTTTACTCACGTTTATACGGGAATTTGCCGAGCAAAAAGTTTCCTATAAAAAAAGTGCGCTAAACCCGGCTCAGCTCTTTATTGTAAGCTTTTTGGGAATCATTGTACTGGGTGCATTTTTACTGATGCTTCCCAATGCTACCTACGAGGGAATCAGTTTTCTGGATGCCTTGTTTACCTCAACCAGTGCCGTTTGCGTAACCGGTTTGATTGTGGTAGATACCGGAAGCTATTTTACAGCCTTTGGTCAAAATATCATCGTTTTTCTTATTCAGCTTGGCGGACTGGGCATTCTTACTTTTGCCAGTTACTTCAGCTACTTTTTTAAAGGCGTTTCTTCCTTTGAGAATCAGGTGATGCTGAGTGATATGAACAATTCCAAGAAAATTGGCGAGGTTTTTTCAACGCTGAAACGCATTCTGGCCATTACTTTTTCTATCGAAATTGTAGGCGCATTTCTCATTTTTTTAAGCCTAAAGGCGAAAGTGCTTCCCGAATTGGGTGACCGCATCGCTTTTTCTATTTTCCACTCGGTTTCCGCTTTTTGCAACGCCGGGTTTTCAACCTTATCAAACGGTATTTACGACATCAACTACCGCTATAACTACGGCTTGCAGCTCACGTTAATCGCGCTGTTTGTCTTTGGCGGACTCGGTTTCCCCATTGTGATCAACGTTTTGCGGTATTTGAAATATAAAATCATCAAACCCCTTTCAGACCGGGATCACGAGATTGTTTACAAGCCATGGTTGCTTAGTCTAAGCAGTCGCATAACGCTTATAACCACCAGCAGTCTTTTGCTTATCGGTACCGTTTTGGTCTACATCAACGAATACTCCAACACGCTTGCAGAGCACAACGGTTTTGGGAAAGTGGTAACTGCGCTATTTGGTGCCGCGACCCCGCGTACAGCAGGTTTCAATACGGTAGATATGAATCAGCTTCACTTTTCTACCCTGATGCTTATCTTTTTATTGATGTGGGTGGGAGCCTCACCCGCTTCAACCGGAGGGGGTATTAAAACCAGCACCTTTGCCATCGCGACTCTTAACTTTTTCAGCCTTGCTAAAGGAAAAACCCGCATCGAGGTGTACCGCCGCGAGATTGCAGAAATTTCGGTACGCCGGGCGTTTGCTATTATTTCGCTTTCTTTGGTTGTCATCGGGTTTGCGGTGATCGCGATTTCGAGTTTCGATTCCCAAAAAACGCTGCTCAGCATTGCTTTTGAATGCTTTTCGGCTTACAGTACGGTAGGACTCAGTCTGGGTATTACTTCAAGTCTTTCGGCAGCAAGCAAAGGAGTGATTATTGCGGTTATGTTTATAGGAAGAGTAAGTATGCTTACCCTGATGATCGCATTATTTAGAAAAGTAAAACAACAGGCATACCGCTATCCTACCGAAGAAATTTTAATCAATTAAGACATTCGTTTATGAAATACATCATTATAGGACTTGGTAGTTTTGGAGCCTCTTTGGCCGAAAAACTCACAGCACAGGGCAATGAAGTTATAGGTATTGACATCAATATGCAGAAGGTAGAGGCGATGAAAGAAAAAATATCCCATACCATTTGCCTCGATGCGACAGACGAACATACCGTAAACGGATTGCCTCTTAAAGATACCGACATTGTAATTGTGGCGATTGGCGAAAATCAGGGAACCAATGTAATGGTAAGTGCCCTGCTCAAAAACCTGAAAGTGAAAAAACTCATCAGCCGGGCCGTAAACAACCTGCACGAAAATGTACTGAATGCCATTGGGGTTGATGAAATCGTGCACCCGGAGCAGGAAAGTGCCGAGCGCTGGGCCAAAAAGTTATGTATGCACGGCGTGGTAGACTCGTTTGAGCTAAATGATTATTTCAGTATTGTTGAAGTAAAACTGCCCAGAAAGTATGAGAATAAGACGGTTGAAGATGTTCAATTTAGAGAACGTTATAACCTGCTGGTACTTACCACGCTCAAAAATGCGCAGGTTGATACCAATGTAGGCAAAACCAAAACCATCGTAGATGTGCAAAGTGTTGCCACGCCTCATCTGCTGCTCGAAAAAGACGATATTTTAGTCTTGTACGGGTCTAATAAGGATATTAAAAAATTCATAAGCGCCTCTTAGATTAAAACAAGGTTACAGCCACTTCAATCGCACCGTATTCCTGCTCGGGATTCCACATCGCTGTTGCGGCAAAGGGTAAGCTGAATTTCTTAAGCACCATAACTTCTTTGGTATAAATTACTCCAAGATTGGTCACATTGGGTTTGTCCCCATAGAAATGAGACGCGCTTTTAAACGAGAATGCACCACCCGCAAACGCACTGATTGACCAGTACCTCTTCTGAATGAGTTTATAGCTGGCCTCTACGTAATTGGAAAAAGCATTCCGTAGGTTTCCGGAATCTGTTACATAAATATCCCTACCCTGAACGATGGTACTCCACGAAAGTTTGAGCGGTACAGACTTAAACTGATAACCCAGGGTTACATCTATAAAATGAGAGGTAGTGCTTCGATCGTAGTCAAAAATGTCTGCATCAGGAAAATCACTGGAATTGTTAATATCCCAGACCGAAAGTGAAAAACCCCGATACGAGTACGACGCATAATAATCAAACTCGGTATAGTATCCGGTCACACCTGCACCACCCCATAAGCCTGCTTTAAAACGACCGTCTTTTGACGTATAGTTGAGATCGACATCAACTACAGGCGCATCGGTTACCCGCAGACCTTTCCATAAATGCATGGTTTTTACCCGGACGTTAAAGTCAAAAGCCTGCTGTTCCTGAGCCGTTGAATCTGCGATTTCCAGTTGAGATGAGCGTACGTCTTCCTGAGCCTCCAGCTGCTGGAATGCCATAAAGCACACCAGCGCGAGGGCTGTGTTTAAAAATTTCATAATGGTGTTTTCGATTATTTAATTTAAAGCGAGGTAAAGCAGGGCCGCCAGGACGGCACCTATTATGGGGCCTAAAAGAGGAATCCAGGCATAACTCCAGCCGCTGTCTGTTTTGCCTTTAATGGGCAATAATGCGTGTACAATACGAGGTCCCAAATCCCGTGCGGGATTGATCGCATATCCTGTAGTTCCTCCTAAAGAGAGACCTATTCCCCATACGACAAAGGCTACCGGGATGGCTCCTATAGAACCCAATCCCACTTTTGTCCCTGTACCATCGTTAATTTCGGCACCAGAGAAATAGAAAACACAAAATATAAGTACGAAAGTACCAATGATCTCACTGATGATGTTTCTAAAGTTATTGGGGATTGCGGGATCTGTACAGAATACAGCGCGCTTAAGCCCCGCATCTTCGGTGGCGTCAAAATGGTCTTTATACATCAGGTAAACCAATGCAGACCCGATCATGGCTCCTATAAATTCTGCAGCGATATAAGCAGGAACATCTTCCCACGGAAAGAGCCCTCCAATTGCTAACCCCAGAGTAACTGCCGGATTTAAATGTGCCCCGCTGTAAGGCCCGGCAACCACCACGCCTACAAAAACAGCAAGGCCCCAGGCCGTGGTAATTGTCATCCAGCCACCGCCGTGTCCTTTGGTTTTACTTAAAATATCGTTTGCAACAATTCCTCCTCCTAAAAGAATGAGTAAGCCTGTGCCAATAATTTCTGCTACGAAAGGTGTCATAAACTCGGGTATTATAGGGTTGTCCAATATTCTAACGCCTTAATTGCGCGATACCATCCTTTAATACCTTCCTCGACAGCAGACCTGTCTTTCTCCGGGTTGAAACGTTTTTCTTCCTGCCACATTTCTTCAATTTCTTCCTGGCTTTTCCAGAATCCCACTGCGAGTCCTGCAAGATAGGCCGCACCTAATGCAGTGGTTTCTGTAATTTTAGGTCGTATGGTAATAGAGTCTAAAACATCTGCCTGAAACTGCATCAGGGTATCGTTGATAGAAGCACCACCGTCAACGCGCAATTCTTTAATTTCTATATCCGAATCGGCGTGCATGGCTTTAAGAATGTCCATCGTCTGGTAAGCGATTGCCTCAATAGAAGCTCTGGCAATGTGCGCGTCTGTTGTGCCGCGGGTAATCCCAAAGATGGTTCCTTTTCCTTTTTGGTTCCAATAGGGCGCTCCCAATCCCGCAAATGCCGGAATAAAATAAACGCCATCTGTAGAATCTACCGAAGCCGCTAATTTTTCGACGTGATTCGATTTTTTAATAATCCCAAGACCATCACGCAACCACTGTACAACCGCCCCTCCAATGAAAATACTTCCTTCCAGAGCATATTCGGTTTTACCGTTAATACGCCATGCAACTGTTGTAAGCAGGTTATTTTTAGATAAGATAGGCTTGTCACCAATATTCATAAGCATAAAGCAACCGGTGCCGTAGGTGCTTTTTACCATACCTTTTTTGGTACACATCTGACCAAAAAGAGCGGCCATCTGGTCTCCTGCGATACCTGCAATTGGGATTTTGGAAGCAAACACCGTAGTTTTTGTATGACCGTATATTTCACTGGAATCCTTCACCTCGGGAAGCATGCTTTTTGGGATATCAAAAAGTTCGAGAAGTTCATCATCCCAGTCCATCGTATTGATGTTATACAACAAAGTTCTACACGCATTGGTAACGTCTGTAACGTGCAATTCACCTTTGGTGAAATTCCAAATCAACCAGGTATCAATGGTTCCCAGAACCAGATCTCCGGCTTCCGCTTTTTCGCGGGCACCTTCTACATTATCCAGAATCCATTTTACTTTGGTTCCCGAAAAATAAGAATCAATTACCAGCCCTGTTTTCTCCTGGATCATTTCGGCTTTGCCGCTTTCCTTCAGTTCATCGCAATAATCTGCTGTACGTTTATCCTGCCATACAATCGCATTATAAATCGCTTTGCCGGTGTTTCGGTCCCAAACTACCACCGTTTCCCGCTGATTGGTAATCCCAATCCCGGCTATATTTTTTCCATTTAAACCTTCAGAAACCGTTGCTTCTGCGGCTACCCCTGCCTGTGTGGACCAAATTTCCTGAGGATCGTGTTCTACCCAGCCCGGTTTCGGGAAATACTGTTTAAACTCCTTTTGAGCAATTGAAACAATGCTTCCGCTTTTATCGAAAACGATTGCGCGAGAACTTGTAGTTCCCTGATCTAAGGCTAAAATATACTGGTCCATTTAATTAGGTTTTTAGGTTAAAGAGGCTGTCTAAAAAGTCTTAGCAACTTGAGTTTTCAGATTTAACCTGTCGAAACTGATTCTGACAATCAGTAAGTTGAATATATTTCGACAAGCTCAACTTGACATGGCCTTACTTTTTAGACAACCTCATATATTGGTTTTATTTATGCGGTTACGGTATTGCTTTCAATACAATAGTGGTTGGCCAATTTTGTGAATTTATCTACCTGTTCTATCCTCCAGGCTTCGTCACGATTTAATTCTTTGGCTAAAATCTGTGCTACTTCCGGGGTCATATCTATTGCTGCGTGAGCATCTAAAAACAAGGCTCTTACCCGTCTCGCCAACACATCATCTACCGTACGGGCCATCTCATATCGGGCTGCCCAAACCACCTCTGCTTTTAGAAATGGCAATCTTGGGTGTAATTTTTCACCGAGTGAGGCATCTTCTTTAATCAGATCTGCGATACCTTTTTGATCTGTACCGTAAATGTATTTGTGATCGTTGCGGTCTTCCGTGGGTTTTGCTCCGTGAATTTTTAAATCTTTGGTCCTGCAGGGTTGCTTCGGAAGTCTTTTTAAAGAAATTGCTTTGTCTATAGTGTCTTGAGCCATCCGTCTGTAGGTCGTCCACTTACCACCTGTGATGGTTAGCAATCCTGATTCTGAAACGATTACTTTATGACTACGCGAGATTTCTTTGGTCTTTTCTGAAGAATCTTTTGGCGCTGCCAGCGGGCGTAATCCGGCATAGATACTACGTACATCTGCACGCGTTACTTTTTTATCCAGATAATTATTGAAGGTTTGCAGAATGAATTCAATCTCCTGTTCCTGAGCCTGAGGTTCCAGACTGTGATCATCCAGATTGGTATCTGTCGTACCTACGATTACTTTATCGTGCCAGGGGACAGCAAATAATACCCTGCCGTCGTCTGTCTTAGGAATCATTATGGCATCTTCGCCGGGCAAAAAGGATTTATCAAAAACCAGATGCACACCCTGACTGGGAACAATAGATTTACGTGCATCTTTATTCTGCATTTTTAAAATTTCATCAGAAAATACTCCGGTTGCGTTAATAACCAGATTGGCGTCAAATGAATAACTGGTATTCGTCTCGGCATCGAGGGCCTCTACTCCGGTGATTTTTCCGGAAGTATCCTGGGCTAAATCTGTAACCTTAAAATGATTGAGCAAGGTTGCCCCCTGTTCTATAGCGGTTTGTGCAAGGTTCACTGCCAGTCTGGAATCATCAAACTGACCATCTTTATAAACCACACCACCGTATAAACCTTTCTGGCGCAGCGTAGAGAGTCGCTCAACCGTATTGGTTTTATTGATGTGGGTAGATTTACCCAAACTTAATTTTCCGGCTAAAAAATCATAAGCCTTTAAACCAATTGTGTAATAAATACCTTCCCACCAGCGGTAGTTAGGAATCACAAAACTTTGATTTTTAACCAAATGCGGTGCGTTTTTCTCAAGCAAACCACGTTCGTGCAGCGCTTCGCGTACCAGATCAATATTTCCCTGAGCCAGGTAACGCACCCCACCGTGCACTAATTTTGTACTACGGCTCGAAGTACCCTTGGCGTAGTCTACCTGTTCCAGCAATAAGGTTTTATAGCCACGGGTTGCGCTGTCAACAGCAACACCAAGTCCACTGGCACCACCACCTATTACAATTACATCCCATTTTTTTACGCCGGGAAGCTGACTGATAAGTTGCTCTCTATTAAAAATATTGGTTTTCATTTGGTTTTCAAGTATTACTAATTACACACAAACTTATAAAAAATGAAATTAAACGATTATAAACGAAAGTTAAATTTTCGTTTAAATTTAAATTACACGTATTTCGATTAAAAACGAAACTAAAAGAAACTTAGTTTTTAATCCGATACGAACCGCTTATATTTGTGATGCTTAACTAAAATTTTACGCGCGCCCTTCAGCACTATGGAAAGACATCAGAAAATACTCGATCAATTAAAGACCGAAAAGCATATTAAAGTTACTACGCTTTGCGAACGATTAAATGTTTCTGCCGTAACCATACGAAAGGACCTGAAATTATTAGAAGATAAAGGATTGCTTTTTCGCACGCACGGAGGAGCTTCATTAGAAAATCCCTACATAAATGAACGGGATATTACCGAAAAGGCCGCAATCTCTGCCACCGAAAAATCCCTAATTGCAGATATGGCCGCAACCCGTATTCAGGAAAACGATTCGATTATCATTGCCAGTGGTACAACCGTGCAACAGCTTGCAAAAGTCATTGTACCCAAAGGAAAACTGAATATCATCACCTCTTCACTTCAGGTGACGATTGAGCTGCTCAATCACCGGGATATCGATATCATACAGCTGGGTGGAAACATAAGACACCGCTCTGCCTCGGTTACCGGACACTATGCAGAACACATCTTAAATCACATCTCTTCCAACCAATTATTTATGGGAGTTGATGGGATAGATCTCGATTTTGGCTGTACCACAACAAATATTGAAGAAGCCATTCTCAATCAAAAAATGATGCAGGCAGCACAAAAAACCATAATTCTGGCCGATTCAAGTAAATTTGGAAAACGCAGTCTCGCTAAAATTTGCAACCTGGATGAGATAGACGAGATCATTACAGATAAAGATCTTTCCGAAAACCTGGCAGACCGCATCCAGGAGCTGGGAATAAAATTAACTCTGGTATAAATAGCTATTCCCCGGAAGCAAGGCTCAAATCCGGTATTTAAACAAGGTATTTCATTGAGGTTTCGGCAGGTATTCTATCAGGAACATTGAATTCCCCATCTGGTCTGAGCTCTCCGCGGGATTCAAAAAAAGCACGCAATTACAGCATTTATTTGGGTTTGTACCAAAAGTTTACGTTTCAAAAACCGGCCCTTGACGCCTGTTTAGAAGCAACAATACTTTTTTCAAAATCCCTTAAAACCAACTCGCCAAAGAAGTTCTCACAAGACCGCTTACCCGGCTTTTCCTGTCCTGAAACAACTTTATCAGCTAGTTCTGCTCCAAATATCTCATGAAGCAGGGGCGAAATCCCAAAGCAAAAGCCCGACTGGTATCAAACTGAAGAAGCCCTCCATTTTTGATCTCATGGGCGCTTGCTAAAATTATAAACGTTTTTAGTACATTTATAAAAACTAAAACAGAATTATGCTTCCTTTTACTTCAATTTACCGCAAAGCATTTATGCTAGCTGCAGGTATCCTGACATTTACCTCTTGTGCAACCGCTCAAACAAAGGCTGTAGCTTCAGCCAACACCGCTGATAACTGCGAAGAACTGCCTTATATAAACCCCATCGTTCCGCAACGCGCAGACCCTTTTGTTTACAAAGACAGTGATGGCACTTATTATTTTATCGCTACGGCACCGGAGTATGATCGTATCGAAATCAGAAAATCAAACACCCTAAATGGTTTGGGTACGGCAGAGCCGAAAGTAATCTGGACCAAGCACGAAACCGGTAAAATGGGCGCTCACATTTGGGCTCCTGAGCTTCATAAAATAGATGGTAAATGGTATGTCTATTTTGCGGCAGGCGAAGTAGAAGATGTATGGAAGATACGCATGTTTGCGCTTTCTACAGATGCGGCAGATCCTACCGAAGGAACCTGGAAAGAAGAAGGCCAGATGACCACCGAACAGGATTCATTCTCTTTAGACGCCACTCCGTTTGAACATAAGGGGAAACGTTATTTAATTTGGGCACAGGCCAAAAGTCCTTATGAAGGCACTTCACTCGTTTTAGCTGAGATGGACTCCCCTACCAGCATTACCGGAAAAGAGCTCATCATCACTTATCCCAAATACGACTGGGAGCTTAAAGGCTACAAGGTAAATGAGGGACCGGCGGTACTCAAACACGCTGATAAAATTTTTATTACGTATTCTGCCAGTGCTACAGATGCCAACTACGCATTAGGTCTGCTCTGGGTCGATGTAGATTCAGATTTGATGAACCCCGAATCCTGGAATAAATCTGAAACTCCCGTTTTTTATACCAATGCTGAAGTACGGCGTTTTGGCCCCGGCCATAATTCCTTCACAAAATCTGAAGACGGCAAGAATGATGTACTAATCTACCATGCCCGGGTTTATGAGCAGGTGCGCGGCAACTCCCTTTATGATTTTAACCGCCATGCCCGCGCCCGGATCATCGAATGGGATGAGAACGGATTCCCAAATTTCAGACAGGCAGAGCGGGATTAATAGCTCAAAATAAACCTCTGGAAAACCGAGGGCTTTATTTCCTATTTTTGGATTATACCTAAATTTTCGTTCTCGATGACACGATTATATTGCTTCATAAGCTGTTTATTTCTAAGCATTAGCGCTGTAGCCCAGGATCAGGTTTCGGCCCAAATTATTAAGGAGCGCGACTCGCTATTACTCAACCTAAACAAGCAATTGGAAGAAAACGCAGTAAAGCTAAAAATGCTGCAAAATGAATTTTCTGATCTGAATCCTAACCGGGGCAGTCAGCGATTAGAACGCTTAGACAGTATTATTTCAAAGCAGGAAAATCGCATCAGCCTGCTTGAAAATTCCAGAAAGATTCAGCTTAAATTAAACGGGCAACTCGCGTTTACCGAGTTGATGAGCATTCAGCGGGATATTAAGCCCAGCAACCTGTTGCTTTCTTCTCAGGATTTTTTCAGCAAAATCGCGGCGATAAATAACCCTACTCAATACAAGGCCTACACCGAATGGTTTAAAGAATACGAGGAGTGGTATGAGCGAAAAAAAGGCAAAGACAATTGGCTCGACCTCATCAACAACAGTCTCAATATTCTCAACACGCCTGCCAGCCAGGTACCTTTATATGGGTCACTGTACCAAAGCTTTTCTACCGGAATTTCTTCAGCGATTGACCTGGTAGGCGGTGCCGGCAAGGATTTGCGTGACAAAACCCCCGTCATGCTTCAGGTTTTGAATACCGCAAGCCAGTTTAGCCAGCAACAGAGTATTATAGATAATGAATGGCAGAGCATCAATGAGGAACTCAATAAACTGGAGGATGAATACCAGCGTTTACTTCAGGAACAGTCTAATTATTACGGTATTGAATCAGGCAGGCTTAAACAATATCAAAACGCGACTCTTGACAGTGAACGGGAAACCCTTAAAAATGACTTTAGAAAAGTTATCAGTGCCAAAATCACCCAAAAGGAGCTTGAGCACCGTCAGGAATGGCTAACGGAAGTGGAACGTTTTATGGTAAAAACCCAGTCGCTTCGCCAGCGATTTGGACAATTAACCCTGCGTATGAAGAGCAATATTTCAAAATACCGGGAACTGATCAAACTCTTTTCTCAAAATACCGTTTTTGCTGAAGAATTTCGCAGTAAATTAACAGGGCTTCAGAGCAGTATCGATCAGGTGGATTCCAATTTTAATGCAGTTTTCAATCCTTCAAAATATATCGAAGACTCAGAAGTCATGTATATCACGCAATAAGTCGTAAAAAATAGCGCTATGAAAAAGCTTAAAAAAGAAGATATCAGTCAGGAAGTTTTCAATCTTTATGATGCCTATGCGCATAACAAACTCGAACGCCGGGAGTTTGTTGAAAAGCTTTCGCTATTTGCTGCAGGAAGTGTTACCGTGCCTGCTTTGCTGAGTTTCCTGATGCCCGATTATAAGAATACGATGTTGGTTGACCCCAATCATCCCGATCTGGAGTCAGACTACATGACCTATAATTCTCCCAAAGGAGGCGGTGAAATCAAAGCTTTACTTTCAAAACCTAAAAATGCTACAGAAAAACTAGGCGGCATTGTGGTGGTCCACGAAAATCGCGGACTCAACCCGTATATCGAAGACACAGCCCGACAGGCAGCGCTTGCAGGCTTTATCACCATCGCACCCGATGCCCTTACTCCGCTGGGCGGCTATCCCGGTAATGATGACGAAGGACGCGAGATGCAGCGCAAGCGGGATAGTAAAGAAATGCTGGAAGATTTTATAGCCGCGTTTGAATACCTCAAAGCGCATCCCGACTGTAACGGCAAAGTAGGTGTTGTGGGCTTTTGCTTTGGCGGCTCGATCTCCAATATGATGGCGGTTAAAGTTCCTGATCTTGCAGCTTCAGTGCCCTTTTACGGCGGGCAGCCGAGCGAAGATATAGACCAGATACAAGCTCCGCTTTTGCTGCAATACGCCGGTCTTGACGAGCGTATAAATGCCGGCTGGCCTGCTTACGAAGCCAAGCTGAAAGAATTCAGTAAAGAGTACGGGATGTTTATGTACCCGGATGTCAATCACGGCTTTCACAATACCACGACACCACGCTATGACAAAGAAGCTGCCGAGTTGGCCTGGGAGCGTACAATTGCTTTTTTTAAAGAGCATTTGGAATAGGAAGAACTCCGATTTTATTTGATTACAGACGAGAAAAGATACTCTTAAAATTAGTCAGTATTCAATTGGAAGTCTGAGCCCGAAGTAGACTATTGGGATATCAACATCTTAAACCTTCAGCTATTGCTATACGTTTATAGAAAGTTTAAAATTGCTTTCTTATCTAAATTATTTACAGATTCATTTCCGAGTTAAAACAAAATTGGAAACGGAAATCTTTCGCCTCTATATCTTTAGGCAAATTAAAGACCTGCGAAATTTATTCATTTAGCTAAATACAGCACGGAGTTTGGCACCTAAATAAAGACGCTAAAGGATACAATGCTATTTCAAACAGGGGCCCAATCAAAATCGAAAATACCTCGGGAAAAATTTTAAAAGAACAAACCCGGAAACCTTTATAAAAAGTATCCGGGTTGCTTCTAAAATAATCAAAAATCCCTTTTTCAGTAAAACATAAACTTAGTAACAGCTGATTGTCTGGAATTGATAATAGCTTATGGAACACTATTTATTTCTGTCTCTTTCAGCCAGCCACATAATAACTAGAGCCTTATCCTCTGCCCACCAAACAGATCTATGCTAAAGTTTACAAATCAACCCTAAAACGTGTGATGCATGCTAAACTGCAGCTGCCCCTTTTGCCAGTTTACTGTAGTCTGCTCCATCCAACCTATCTGAAAGCGAATACTGTCCCTAAAGGCATATCCCAAACCTAGATAAGTACGATTACGATCAAAAAATTGCACATTTCGGTCTAAACCGATGTTACGCTCACCATTGATAAAAATTTCATTGTAAAAAGCAAAGTAAGGAGTTCCCTGGTCAAGCTTAGTTCCCTCAAAGGGAATGTTTACAAATAAGTTAAAGCGGTATCTCGTCCTAAGATCTTCATCCTCAACAAAACGTTGTTCGTAACGAAAGCGATGTGTAACTAAGAGTCTTTTTAATACAACCTGTCCAAAAAGTGCCTCTTGATAAATTCTGCTTTCTGAAATTGGCGCATCCCGATCCTGACCGTACTGCCCGGTTGTAATATGTGCATATCCCAGAGTGAATTTTACCCCTGACTCTTTTGGCTCATAGGTGATTCCGCTTCTAAGCAATAGTTGTTCGCGGTCACCAAGGCCTCTCCAATCGCGATATTGGTAATCACCCTGAAAACCTAAACCAGATTCTCCGATAGTGGTATTCCAAAAATACATATACCACGCACCGAGTTGATTTTCATCTATACCCTGTGCCTGAGAATTTTGAATGAAGCCAAGACACAAACCTAATAAAACAACATACTGTCTCATCAAAACTATCGTTAGTTAGAATTCCTAAATTTCGGAAGACTTGTTATGGTTTCTTCAATGAACTCAACTTTGCCAGACTGCATATTATAGACAGCACCAACAATTAGTAGCTCACCTGAATCGAATTTACGACTTAAAAGTGGTTCCAAATTTCTCAGCATTTCTACCTGAACGAGAACATTTTCACGAACTGCCAGTTCCAGTTTAGTCTCATCAGAATTAGTGCTCTGCTTGGCCTTTAAAGATGCCGGTTTGATGGCGTTGATGAGCGTAACAATATGTCCCGGTGGATTTTCCGGTAATTTCATAGCTGCATCTACTGCGCCGCAGCTTTGATGACCCAATACGACAATCAATTTTGTATTTAATGCTGCTGCTGCATACTCAATGGTACCAAAGGAAGCTTCTGCCATAACCTGGCCGGCAGTACGCGTGATAAAAAGGTCTCCTACACCCTGATCAAAAATAATTTCATTTGGAACACGACTATCGGCACAACCGATGATAACCGCAAAAGGTTTTTGCCCCAACTCTGCATTTTTAAGGTCTTGTTCCGTTTGTCTGGGATTAATACTCTTGTTTTCAGAAAATCGCTTATTACCATAAATTAATTTTTTGAGACCGTAGTATGGATCGGCATACGCGGTATCACGATCGGCAAAATACATGCCTTTTTCCAGCTGAAGAAGCTGATCTACTTTTTCCGATTGACCAAAAGTTAATGTAGTCATCAGGAGGATCGAAAAACAAAGCAATTTTTTCATAATGTTTAACTTTTTTACGTTTGATAAAGCAAAAATAACCGGCTTAAAGTCAACAATAACAGCGCTTAACAAATATTTAGTAGTATTACTATCATAAATAGTAGTATTGCCTTTAATATTGTGTGCCTTGCTTCCCTTTAAAAAGCGAAAAAGCTGAAACGTTATCTTTTGAGCCTATCGTAAAAATTAATTAATGTAATTACCCAGCCTGAATTAGCTATGACCGATTTCGTATCAGTTTTAATATTTGAGTTGCACTAAAAACACTCTTATTCGGCTATTAAAACTCTAAATAAGGACCAACTTCTGTTTCAAAATGCTTTTGATAATTCTTAAATGCCTGACTCCAGATCTTGTAATTTTTAACTGCAATAAAAAAAGCCGACTCCTAAAAGTCGGCTATTCGATTTTTTGCTTTAGTTGAAAAAAATTGAGCTTAACGATTTTGATCCGCCCCCCCTATCCCAAAATCCCTGATGCTGGTTTATGTAAGCGCAAATGCTTCAAAACACTTGACTAGCTCCTCCGATAATCGTTCTTAAACAGGCGTACCGGCAGTCTCAATTCGTTATCTCAATTTTGATTTATGCGCCAAATACTTTAGATATTGAAGCAATCTGATTTTTACGGGATAAAACCACCACAATATCATTTACGAAAATTCGGGTCTCCCCTTCCGGAATGATAATCTGATTGTTCCTTTTAATAAGGTTAATCAGCGTATCTGCCGGCAAAATTTTCTCCCGATTAAGGTCTTTGATTAATTTGTTTGCAACGGAAGACTGGTGCTCAACGATAATTTCCAAAAGCTCAAAACCATCTCCTAAATCGAGAAATTCTTTTACGTTAGGACCTTGCACTGCTCTGTACAAATACCTTCCGTTTAAACGATGCGGGCTCTCAACCGTATCAATCCCCAACTGTTCAAAAACCGGCAAAAGGTCATCATTGTTCACCGAGCTTACGAGGCGTTTAATTCCCAGATCTTTGGCAAGAAGTATAACCAGAGCATTTACAGCATCATCGTGAGTTGTTACAATAATGGCATCGGCCTGCTCAGCTTTTGCCTCTTTTAAGATTTCGCATCGTGTGGCATCACCGTGAATGACCACACAGTCAAAATTTGTAGCTACCCGGTTGGCTACTTCCTTATCCTTTTCAATCACATAAACATCCTGACGGTCGTTTATGGCGGCTTCGATGATGTGCTTTCCGGTTCTGCCAGAACCTACAATAATAATATGCATAGCTGTAGTTTTTTAGATTAAGATTATAGTTTTCGCGCTTTGGTTCCGTAAAAGAGTATTCTAACGAGCACCAGCACCGGGATGATTTCGATTCTGCCGGCCCACATTTGCAGGATGTAAACGGTTTCCAATACCGGCGACATGGAAGGATCTGATATTCCGGTAGAAAGGCCTACCGTTCCCTGTGCAGACGCAGCTTCAAACAAGGCATCAGCCAGGGTAAAATCGCTATTCATAAAATAAACCGTTAGCATAGTTGAGCTAACGACAAACAATAAATAGATCAACGTGAAAATTCCTGCCCGGGCCAGCTCCTGATTCATCTCTGCAGGCATCATATACCGGTTGTTAAATTTTACGCTTTTGATGGTGTTTTCAGACAGGAAAATCTTGTTGATGTGCCAGCGCAGGCCTTTCTGTAATAATAAAGCCCGAATGATTTTAATCCCGCCAACTGTCCCCCCTGCAGATCCACCCACGAACATTGCTGCTGAAACGATAAAAAGTATAGAGAGATCGCTCCAATCGCCTATTGATGCCGTTTGCCAGCCGGTCGTAGATAACGCGCTTATAAATTGAAAGACTCCTTCTCTGAAAGGCGCCGCAGCTGTACCGGATTGCATCAGTAACAGTGATAATACAACACCTCCCGCTACTGAGGCTATGAGTATTGCACGTGTTTGAACGTCTTGCCATACTTCACTCATTTTTTTCAGAATAATAAAACGGTATAAAAAGGGAATTGAAAGTCCGCCCAGCAGCATCGGAAGCAAAAAAAGCATTTCCATTTGCTGCGAATTATAACCCGCAATACTGTCATCAAGAGTGCTAAATCCTCCTGTAGATTGCCCGGCCATCGCGTGGTTGATGGCATCAAAAAGATTTTCAGTTATGGGATAATCGGGCAAAATAAAATAAGTCCCCAGAGCGATGTAAAAAAACATGAGTATGGTAACGATGAAATAAACCTTCCAGATAGATCGCGCCGTCTCAATTACATTTGTTTTTAACTTGGTTCCACTTGCTTCAGAACCATAGAGCAGAATGGCAGACTGCCCGGGAATATGTTTAAACACCGCCAAAGCCATCACGATAAAACCGGCGCCACCCACCCATTGCGAAAAAGAGCGGTAAAAAAGAATCGCCTTACCTACCGAGGGCTCATGATAAGCCATGGTTAAACCTGTGGTTGTAAATGCACTGGTACTTTCAAAAATACAGTGCAGGATGTTTTTAAAATTGAGCAAACTCGATTCGGTATACGCGGCTCCGGCAGGGATAAATTGCTCCATTATATCTGTAGGAGTAACATGTGCTATGACATAATAGGGCAAGGCTCCCATAATGATAATACTAAGCCAGCCCAATGCCGCAATTATTAGGGATTGCTGGTATTTTGGTTCCTGAGCTTCGCTTAGTAGCTTATAAATTAAATACCCAAGACCCGAAGTGAAAATTCCGGAAGTAGCAAACCCGAGAAGCGAATACCATTCTTTATAAACAACAGCTACAAGACAGGGGGCAAGCATAACAATCCCCAGGATAATAAGAAGGCTCGAGATTTGTTTGACAATTGTTTTATACATGGGAATTCAGTTTAATACCAGATTGATTTACTAAAGTTTCTATTTGAAGTAATATGCTGTTGAGCTCTTCAAAAATTTCCAGATTTTGCCTTGTGGTCTTTACACAATCCCGGAGCGCAATCAGGTTCTCCCAAAAATCAGGTTCCCGGTCAGATCTGAGGGCTTCTGCCATTAAACCTTTCAATTGTGCATCAACCTGCTCCACACTAAACCCGGACACTGAAAGCTTTGCTTTAAGCAGATTGTCTAGAGCTCGCATTTGAAATAAAACAGCGACCAGTACATTTGCTTCTGATTGTACCATCCTAATGAAATTTAAAAGGTGAGACAGAGGCGTCCTACCCTAAATCAAGAAGTACGGTTTTTAAGGATAAACGCTATGTGTAAATCATAACACACAGCTTCTTCAACTCCTCAAACGACCTTAGCTTCTAAGACTTTACAAAGTTGAAGCGAAAAGAATATGTATAAAATCAAAGAAGTGGCAGATGGTATAAAGATTTTATAAAGACTATTGAAAACGATAGCCTACGCCACTTTCGGTAATGAGGTGTTGGGGATTATTTGGGTTTTCTTCTATTTTCTTCCGCAGCGATCCTACAAACACCCGCAGGTATTGTGTTTCGGTTTGATAGCCATAGCCCCAAACTTCTTTCAGGATATATTGATGCGTCAAAACCTTACTTTCATTTTTAGCAAAAAGTGCCAGTAAGGTATATTCGGTGGCCGTGAGTTTTACGATTTCGTTCTTGCGCTTTACAACCCGTGCCACAAGATCAATCTCCAGTTCATTTGCTGTAATTACCGATGCGTTAACCGCGGTCTGACTTCTGCGAATGGCAGCTCTAATGCGTGCCAGAAGTTCACCGGTTCTAAATGGTTTGGTGAGATAATCTGTCGCCCCGGCATCTAAAGCAGACACGATATCTTTTTCGTTATCAAGAACAGAGAGTATGATAATAGGCTTGCCGTACCATTGACGTAGTTCCAGCAAAACCTCATGACCACTCTTATCGGGCAGTCCTATATCCAGAATGATCAGATCAGGAGGATGATTTGCAGCCATCAGAACACCTTCTCTGGCAGTAGCTGCCTGTACCACTTTATAGTCGTTGCTTTCCAGATTAATCTGAAGCAATTTGCGAATCTGTGGTTCATCATCAATAATGAGAATCTCAGCTTTATTCATATTCAAAATCTTTTATCGCAACTGTTTTAGATGGAATTTTTACTGTAAAAAGGGCACCGCCTGTTTTCTTATTTTCTAACGAAATACTTCCGGCCAAAGCTTCGGTAAATCCTTTGGCGATAGACAGGCCAAGCCCGGTACCTCCGGTAGCCTGATTGTTAAGCTTATAAAATTTATCAAATGCAAAAGCAATACTTTCTTTAGGAAAACCGATGCCATTATCTGAAACGCGAATTTCCAATAGCTGACCTTCAAGTCGTACATCTATCAAAACTGTGGTATGCTCAGGAGTATGCTGCAAGGCGTTATAAACAAGGTTTTGAAGAATGGTCTCCAAAAAACCCCCATCGGTCCAGACTAAATCTAAATTTTTCTGAGGGGTGAAAACCAACTGATGTTTTGTGGCCTGTTCCTGATTTTGCTGAAGCACATTAAAAATAGACTCATTTACATCGCACCAGTCAAAGGAAGGCTTGAGAATACCTGCCTCCAGCCGACTCATATTTAACAGATTATCAACCTGCCTGTTTAGCCGGGCACCTGCAATCGAAATTTCATTATACAACTCCTGCTTATGCGTTTCAGAAATCCTGGCATTACCATCCTGAATGGTATCAATAGAGCCAATTATCGTTGCAATAGGAGTTCTTAACTCGTGAGAGAGAGAATTTAAAAGGATGTTATATAAATTGATGGTTTTGGTTTTCTCCGCTTCATCTCTACGTTTACTGTTATAATCTCTTATTTTATAAGTAAGCACTGTATTTACCAAAGCCAGAATTAAATACATAAAAAACATCAGCACATCTTCGGTACTAACTATTTTAAAGGTGTAAAGTGGAGAGATAAAAAAGAAATTGAGCAGTATCGCGCTCAATAAGGCGGTAAGAAGAACCGGTAAAATATCAAAAAGCATAGCGCTTATCGAGACGACAAGCAAATAGATTAAAGCCGCGCCCTGGTAGCCTATGTACTTCAGAGAGAGTTGAGAAGTCAAGGTTGCTAAGGCGATGAGCAAGCCACTTATCAAATACTGATTGGATTTTCTATAGATCAACGCAGACATGAAATTTCTGTTTCTACGAAAATACCCTAGATTCTATAAAGATTTTGTAAAAATTGATGACTGGTTGTTATTTGAAGAGAAGGGTATGTCTATAAGGTGAAAAACTTCCTCTGGCATCAATCAGGATATGCCAAACCATCCAGACTCGACTCTCAACTATGTTTCCGCTAATTCAAAATTCCGGAAACAAAAAAACCTCTGACTTTCGTCAGAGGTATTTTCTTTGTACAGGCGGAGAGACTCGAACTCTCACACCTTGCGGCACTAGATCCTAAGTTGCCCCTAAAACCCTTTAAAAAACACTTAATCATTTGAAATATAATTAGTTACATAATATTTGCTATTTTCTGTAATCATCTGATATCAAGGCATTTCAATTTTTGTTGTACCTATGTTGTACCAAATTTTAAGTACCTTTATTAGGTATTTAAATCTTCAGTATGAATTCCAAAGCAGCCATAACGCTACGTAAAAAGGCAAATCAAAAAGGAGAATTTCCACTAGCCATTCGCATAACCAAGAACCGAAAATCTAGTTACATCTATTTGGGTCATCATATTGACTTGAAATATTGGGATTCAAAAAAATGCTGTGTGAAAACAGCCCATCCAAATGCCACGCGTTTAAACAACCTTTTACTGATTAAACTTACGGAGATCAATAAATATTTAATCGACCTTCAATCCGAAAACAAAGACTTTACACCTCTCCAAATCAAAAACGATATCGCTTTTATAAAAAGCAACAAAAACTTCTTTGATTTTGCTAATGATCATCAGGAAGAGATCGTTAACACCAGGCAGTTTTCGAGGGTTGCAGTTGATAAGGCTTATAAAAATCATATAGCCAATTTTGCGAAAACCGAGGATCTCCCCTTTCAGGATATAAATGAGGACTTTCTTAAAAATCTTATGATCTATCTTAAGAAAACACCTAAGCTGTCAGATCGTACGATTGCCAATGTTTTAGTATATATACGCCTAATTTTCAACAAGGCCATTCGTAAAGGAATGATAGACCGTAAATTCTATCCGTTTGGCGCCGGAAAAATCAAAATCAAATTTCCGGAATCTCATAAGGTGGGCTTATCCGTAAAGGAAATACAAAATTTGGAGAAACTGGAAGGCTTGACCCAGAAAGAAGTGCACGCAAAAAACGTATGGCTGTTTAGTTTCTATTTAGCCGGTATCCGTGTTGGGGATGTCTTAAAAGTACGGTGGAGTGATATCTACGACAACCGTATTCATTACACCATGAATAAAAACTCAAAACTGGTCTCTTTGGAACTACCCGAAAAAGTAAAGCCCATTTTAAACTGTTATCTGGCAGATAAAAGAAGCCCTGGTGATTATGTATTCCCCGAATTAAAAGAAATTGATAGTGCGGACGATAAAGCCATTTACGCCAGGTCTAAGGTCGCCAACAAGCACCTCAATAAACAACTTAAAACCATTGCAGAAAAGGCAGGCTTTACCAAGAAACTTACGATGCACATCTCTCGACACAGTTTTGGCAATATCGCAGGAGATAAAATCCCGGTTCAAATGCTACAGCAGTTATACAGACATTCCTCGGTAACTACTACGATGATGTATCAATCCTATTTTGCAAGTGCCACTACCGATAAAGCTTTAAATAGTGTGGTTAACTTTTAGTTATAGTTATTCAAAATTTTCAATAAACAACTGTTCTTTTTTGCGAAAAACTTACCAACGACCATCTAAAATTACCCACCCCAAAACAAACTAATACCATAGTAGGCTGACCGACAACCAACCTCTTCAGTCAACACGGCATTCACGCTAGGTCATACCGACCGCACGAACGCTAGTTATTTCCCACCGTTTTTTCCGCTCTATAAATTCAATTCCCCTTTTTCCAAATCTTCCAATTCCAAATAATCATTTATTCTATCTAAAGATGAATCCACTTTATTGATCATTTCCTTGGTCGCTTGGAAATGAGATCGAATCTCGCTTTTAGTTAATTTATTCTCAAGAAAGTCCAGTCTTCTTAAGATATGTAATTGAGAAGCAAAAATATATTCTAACATATCCCTATCGGATGCCTCTTTAATAGATTTTAATTTCCTTAGTTTCATAATATGTTTTTTATAGTACAAATCTATCGAAAAGTTATTTTCTATTGATTTTTATTATTTATGGTTTTTCACAATGTTATTAACCAAACAAACACAAAATAGCTTTTTATGGTTACACAAACTTCAATATTCCTTAATTGAACTGTTCTTAGCTCCTCCTTGCGAATTCTTCTATTCCGGTTAATGAATACGATGGAATAAGCGGAAGATGAGCTCGGCCTTTTGAACTTGCTAATTGTAAAATTCCCGCAATATAATATTGGCATATATCGAACATTCCCTCATCCGAGTTTGTGCTGATTTTTGAGGTAAGTTCAAAAGCGAAATTTCTACTCACTCTTTTTTTTAAATTTGAGGATATAATTTTGAGGATTATAGAACCTACAATTAATCCTAATCCGATTTTCCAGTTAAAAAATATTGTAACCAATCCTGCGATGATCAGCAATATAGACAAGCCTCTAAAAGTCCGATATCTTGTGTATTTTGACTCCTGTAATTTATTCGCAAGCATATTGGGTGAAGCAATAATTATTATTTTTTCTGAACGTATAGAGTTGATAAATTCATGATAATTTTCGTAAAAATCTTCTGTACAATGTTCGGCTTGTGAGTTTAGTTTTCCAAATTTTTCTTCGAGTTTGAGTGTTAGTTCGGCTAAGGTTGGTTTCATTTTTGTTCAAGTTTGGTTTTGTTATTTTGGTTTTCAAATGATGGGTAACGGCTCGTCTATGAGTAGTTGCGTGGTTTAGCACTTAACTGTGAAAGTACACACCAAACCGAATCCCGAAGCTTCGGGACGCGAGGATTTTTAGAAATAGAAGAGAACAAGCAATTACTTATCGCCATATTTGTGAGCAGTTTTTAATTTCGGTTATTCATATAATTTAATAATAAATGTACCGATTCTAAACTTGTCAAATAATTATCGTCAAATGACATCATTTCTACAGAAAACTTTTTTTCTTTTTCAAATCTATTCTTAAGTTCTAAAATTGTTCTTTCAATTTTCGCCCCTGAAAGCGGAAGGACAACTCCAAATAATCTATGACTTAATTTTGTTGAAAGTCTAAATAGAGCAAAAATGGATTCCATATTATTTTCTGTTAAAAAAGGAACGCCAATCCTCTCTTCTGGAAAAGGTCCTTTAAACCAACAATCCAGAGGATAAATATCAGATTCAGGATTCAATAGTTGCTCTCTAATTCTGTCATATTCTTTATCGAATATAAATGCGTATCCAAATCTTTCAAACATCAGAAGGTAAGCATTCTTGATTATTGCTATTTGTAATTTTTTGGAATCCACTCTCGTAGGGTTTGGTTCCCAATATGGCTCTTTAACTCCTTTACCCTTTATGATGTTAATATACTTTTCGAGTGTTTCCGGATTATTGTTTTTCTCGGATAAATGCGCTTTAGTAATGCCATTTTCCTCAACAATTATTTTTCCATTCACAGTTACATTTAAAGTGAATTTTCCTTTCATTTCCGCTCCTGAAATTCGCTCGTGAAAGTCCATCTCCTTTAATCTTTCTGTCAAATGCCAATCAATATCTTTACCCATTCTATTATTGCATCTTTCGCAGGTTAATAAAATTTGAGAGCCTCCTAATGATTTAGGTGGCGCATCCTCAAGACTCAATGGATTTTCGACTTCTTGATTTAAGTCTTCTTTTGTGAACTTATCAAGGCAAATAGGGCAGATGTAATCTCCTTTTTCAATTTCAATTTCTTTTGGCAATATTCCATTCTCTTCAAGAAAATAGAGGTTCTCGGAAAATTTGTTAAAGAGGAATTCTCTCTTTTTATCGCCTTTGCTCATAAGTTGGTATAAATTGATCACTACGGTAACATATAAGTGTAGTGCGGGATAAGAAGCACTTTACTTTCGGTTTCCCACTATTTTTGTTTGTATTCAATTCCTTTAAATTTAGCACTTTAGCCCGCATTACGTTTATACAATGTTCTATGTTGGCTTTATTCCGTTCAGTTTGTCAATCAGTGTTGCAAAGCCATACTCTTTTTCAATTTTTGGTTGCAGCGTTGGCTTGTGCGAATTGTAAATGCGTATGCCTTTAAGTGCTGGCTTTTCTTCAATGGTTTTTTATAACTATTCTTGTTTAAATTTTGGTTATGTAAATTTCTGATTCATTTCTTTTGAAGTATTGAATTAATGTAGTCAACCAATTTTACAACCCTGTCTTCTGTATCCAATCCTTTTGCATTTTGCTCTATATAAAGTATGCCTTCTTCATCAATCACTTCGTAAGCTATAAGCTCATCATAAATTGGGTTTTTAACTCCTTCTGCATTTTGGTTCTCAAAAAGGAAATGATTGCTGGCTATATTGACACTTATGGTGTTTTTCTTGATTTTCATAAAAAGTAGGTCGTTGTAATCACCAAGAATTAGCTTTTTGCTCTTTACCTGCCGATTTACTTCATAAAAAAACGGACACCAGTTAAAACCGTTGAATTGCTTCTGACGCATCTTATTAAATACATAATAGTCAAACGAATAGTAATAACCTCTGGAACATTCCCAGCGAAATGAAGGGTATTTGATAAAATAATATTTCCAATCCTTAGGCTTTGCTTCGTAAGATTCAAGCACTGTGTTAATGTGTTCTTTAATATCTGTGTTAGGTTTTTCTGCTAAGAAGTCTAAGCACTTCATCAGTACTGGTCGAGTATGTGAAAAAATATCTTTCTTCTTTCCGTAACCTGGTGTCGTGAAAAACTTTCTAATGACCTTTTTATTTGAGGAAAGAATATTGTACCAGCCTTCTTTTCTTTCTCCATTACCGCTATCGTGTTGGGTGTAATCACCAAAACAGAGTAAGAAGTTAGCTCTATTAGAGAAGTCTTGAATTAGTACATCTTCATCGAAGTATTTTAAGAACTGAGAAGCTCTATGCTCTGCATTGTCGTCAAATTCAAATATGGATATATTTCCTCTAAAAATGTCGCTATCCTCTAAACGGTAAAAAGTATCAAGAGCTTCTTGGGTTTGGTAAAACGCTTCTTTCTCTTTTTCCTCTTGTATTTGGTCGGTTTTAAATCTCTTTAGGGCATCAAAATCAAAACTCAATAAGAAGGTTTCTAATTCTGTGATGCTTTCTACCAAGGTTTCTCTACGTAATTCAAATTCTGAATTTACAACAAGATTCCTTACAATTCTTAGTTTCCTCTCAAAGTCCTCTGTTTGATGAATGTTTTGGAATAAATAGCTATGCAATAACAGTTGCTCTGGTAAGCTAAAACCTCTATCCTTATCAAAATACAGTAAACAGCGAACTAATAAGTTATTCACTTGGTGAGGGAAAAATAATCTTGTTTTATCCTTATGAAAACTAGCTTTATCGAAATAAAAAGTATTTCTCCAAAAATCAGGATTTGTCTCATTGCTAATTACCAAGTTATCTAATATTGAAAAGAGTTCTTTTACATTATCTATGTTGCCGTAGATGTTTTTTAGCTCTTTAGATGATTCTACAGTATCAGAGTATGGTATATCGTTTTTAAGACCAATAACGTAGGTAATGAAGTTGAAGAGGTTTAAGAAGCTATTGTCTACTAATAAGGCAATATCTTTCACATTCTTAGCTTCCTCTGTTTCTAAGAGTAGATTCCAAATACAATCAAACCAATCTTGGTCTATTTGCTTTTCAAATTTTTGCTTTAGTTCTTCATCTGTAATAATCTCAGAAAAGTTTGCTTTGAAGTATTCAAACTCTGTAAGAGGTTTACCTCTTGAGTTCATTTTGATGTATAAATCATCCGATAACTTGAACTCACTTAATACCAGCTGATACATTTCAAAAGGACAGTTTTCGCCTTTTAGAACTTGCCAAATATCTTCCAAACCATAATCATCATATCGAAATTCAATATCATCTAACACGACAAGCATCGCTTGAATGCTTGGGTCAAAATCCCAAGTTTCAAAGTACCAAGACTGGTTTTTAATTTCGTCTGAAATACAGCTACTTGTGAATTGAGGGTTAAAAGCAATAAGTTTTTTACAAAATATGGTGGTACTGTGCCTTGTCTCGTAAACAAAGTTTTGAAGCGCCTCTTTTTCCTCTTTAGGTACACTTTCCTTTGATGTTACAAACCAATATAACAACCACAATACAGTAAGCCGTTGTTGCCCATCAATAGGTGAGAAGATTGGTTTATCACCTTGTGTTTTATTACCGTAGATAAAGTCTAACTCTAAATTTTTATGGGTGACTTTTTCTTTATTTTTAATAATTGTATCAAAAATGGCATCTAAGAAATCTCTTCTTATTTTACTGGTGTTTTTATCTGTTCTGCCTTGGGCAAAATCTCGTTGAATGATTGGTATTTCAACTTTATCGGCAAGTATGTTTGTGAATTTAAGCTTCATTGAGTACTGGTGTTTTGTTTAAATAATGGTTTAAGCACTCGCCAATTTCTTCTAAGTGGTTTTCTCTTTCCACTTTTGTCCAGATAGATGATTGAGCATAAGATTCTTTTTGATAATAGTTTAGAAATACCCTCTTGGTAGCAATAGGAATAAATGCTCCTTTCTTATCCATCTCTATAACTTTTCTTCGCTTTATTTCGAAAATGGAATTACTCAATGAGATATTTTCTGTTAGCCCTAAGAGAGCTAAGTTTTTAATATTGTGTAGATAAAGATTTTCATCTTCATCATCTTTTGGAAGTATCTCTATTATTGAAGCACTTAAATCCTGAAACTGAGCATAGGTGTATTTTTCTCTATCAATAGTTTTGGCTTTCTCAATGATTTCAGCTGCCTTTTTAGTGTTGGTAGTTATCGAGGGAAGCACGTTTAAGTGCATATCTAACCAAGAGAACCATTGCTCCCTTTTGTTCTCATTAATACCTATGATATTTTGAGCGTGAATGTGCTCTAAACTCTTATTAATGTTTTTGTAGATTTCAAAAGGGAAGAAATCGTTGTTGTTATTATTCTTTCTCGTAAGCTCCGTATTTACCAATAATAGAATTTCTATCAGCTTTTTGTGGTCGTTACGGTTGTCATAGCTTAAATCATCCCAATCATTAGGAATACTCTCTGCTATTAAACGGTTTATTTCTTGCTCAAAAAGGTCTTTATCATTTTCTTTTTTGAGTTGGATAATATCCATAATGTTAGTGCCGATGGCAATGAGATAACCTACCTTGTGATAGTAATTTTTATGGGTGTACCAGTAACTTAATGAGCGGTAAATTTCTTCTATACTTAACCACTTTTCCCAAAGAGATTCTGCATTCTCTTTATCATCAAAGAAGTGAATGAAGCTGTATAGATTGTCTTTGCTACTATCTTTTTTCTGAGTAGCTATATCGAACAAGTATTCTATTTTGGAAGCATAACTATCCATCTTCTTATTGGATATGAATGCCCAGAATTTAGGGTTGTTGAGGTGGTTTTCAATCTCATCCCATAACTGTATTAGTTGGGTACGTCTTTTTACCTTTTCTTGCTCTCCAAACTCTTTGAAGCTTTCTTGATTTACAAACTTTGCCTTGATTAGTTCTGCACTATTCAATGGAATTTTACCTCTATTAAGACGGGTAAATAGTTCTTCACTTTTTTGTGTATTATCATTTATTTCGTACCAAATAATCTGTGTACTCCATTCAGGCATAATGGTAGCACCATCTTCATCTTTCTTTACACTTGGTAGTAGTGTATCTAAAAAGTTGTTTTTATCAGAACGCCCTTCAATCTTACCACTATTTTCAAACCAATCTTTAACAGTGTCATAGGCTTTACTTAGATAATACAAATCGGGCTTAGTGAGATTACTTTCTGTTTGATTTAAGAATTGGCGTGTTTCTGGACGAGTTTGGTATTCTATAGTATAGATGTCCTCTTTATATTCATCACTGAATTTATCTATCCGTAAGTGTTCTATACGCAAATAAGTTAGGATTCTGTGAATGGTGGTTAATCGCTGCTGTCCATCAATTAACTCATAACCATCAATGGTATCTCCATTTTCTGAAAGCCACGTTTTTTTACGTACCACTATGGGTTGAAGGCAGTAAAAGGAATTGACCTTAGCAGGGTCTTGCCTGTATTCCCAAATATCATTGAGCAATTGGCTAACATTGTGGCTGGTCCATCTGTAACCACGTTGGTAATCGGGTATGTAAAAATGAAGCCCCAATAACTCGGTGATTGTTTTTAGTATGATTTGGTTTTCCTGTTTATTCATTCAATTTTTTTGACATTTTTGCCTTGGGTAAAAAGCAATGTTTGCGATAGCACTCTTTGCTTTTGCGGGTTTGGTTTAGCTGGCAGAGAACGTGATTGTATATGAGCTGTGGCGTGTCTCGGCACAGACCTTTCCTGATAAAAAATGGCTTTGGAAGATCTGCAGAATTTTCCAAGTAAGTACAGACCAAGCCGTAGTATTTATTCCATAAAGTTGTAGTGAGTAAATCTCCACCCATTTATTTTTGCCCCAGTTCTTTTTTGATATGCTAAATATTTTTGCACTAATGGTTTTCCTAATCGACTATTCAAAATATTCCAAACAGATTTAGCTAAATCTTGGGATTCTTCAATTCCGTTTCGGACAAATAATTCTCTAACTAATAATCCAGCATCTTCATTTTGAATGACACTTTCCATAATTATTTTATCTACTTTTTTCGCTAATTCGATAGCTATGTAAGGAAGTTTGATAATATCAGCATCTGTCATATTTAAGGGTGCTCCAACTGAAGTAAATCTTTCATTCCAAACTCTAGAAAGATCATCAGAAGTTTCTCTTCCATTATGAATTATTGCGTTTCTGACATAAGTCCATTTATTCCAATCTTCTACAAGCCCATCACTAGGGTCATTTAATTGATATTTAAGCATACTCTCTAAACGCTTAACCATCATTAAATGCGATTTATTTCTAATATATTTTTGAGTTACTTTTTCAGCGAACCATTCTCTCACATTATCATTTTCCATTTCATCAGCTATTTCTTTTGCTTCAAATGGCATTCCAGACTCTCCGATTAAAGTAGGTTGTAAATACATCATTCGTTTCACGATGTTAAAAAGATAAACTTCAAAAACTGTAATGAAATTAACTATTGAATTTTCTCTGGTAATTTGTAAAACGCTGTTATGATTTTCTAAATATGTTTTTGGTGGTAAATCAATACTTGTAAAAGGTATTTTATTATCTCCTGGATATAATGTGATTCTTGCAGGTAAATCAATTTCTGGGATTGTTTTCCACCATCTTTCAGAATAAATCAAAGAGGTATTTATTTGCCAATAATTTCGGATTTCCGCTTCAATTGATTTATAGAAGTGTTGAAGTGCTAATGATTTTCCGTAATTTTTCTTTGCCATATGGTTGTTTCTTGTATTTGCCCTAACGTATTATATCAACACCAAACATACACCTCCCCTTAAAATTTACTGGATATCAACATTTTAAAGTGATGTTTATAAAAATAGCTAATCATTTTAAAAGTATTTTACAGAATCCCGTAATTCTCCAAAAAATGTATAGCTATAACAGGATTTATTTACTAATCTGTATAGCTAATTTAGGACGGGTCATCCCTAGGCAAAGCCTACTCAAAGCCTAGGATAGAGTATGAAGAGTGTATGAAAACGCCTTTGGAAAAGTGGAAAATTAAGATTTCCTTAACTTTTAACTATATGCTCTGGGAAAAAGTACTTATTTAGAGTAATCATTCAAGAGGATAATTTTAGGAAATAGAGTTCATCTCTTTGAAAGAATGCTTGGATTAAGCTAGAGGTTAGTTTAGGAAATTTGGCCTGTTTCTCAGATCATCAGATCAGGAAATTTATCTTCAACAAGTTTAAAAAATTCAGACAATTTTATTTGTCGAGCATCACAAATTTTTTTTAGAGTCTCAACAGGAATACGGTACTCTTTTTCGTCAAGTATTCTTCTAACAATTTTCTCGTCAATGTTATGATTCAGTGCAAAATCACGATTTGATTTAGCATCCTCTATCCATTCTGAGATGGCATTAGATATGAGAACGTTGATATTCATACAGAACAAAGGAAGAATATCAATTAAAATTTAATGCGGAAGAACTTCCGCATTAAATAAAAGAATATTATATTTGACTCATAATTATATATTTGCGAAACTTCTTAGCATAACATATTAGAAGCATTCGCTTTGAATCTCGAATCAAAAACTGGTAATTTTTAGCAACGAGAGGATAAGCAGGGATGCTCACGACCCGGGCGTGGGCTCTCGCTTATTGTTGCGCGGTATACCAGTACCTTGATTCAATAAGTTGAGACCTGCGCCTTTTTGTATTGGGCCTTTACTTCAGCTTTCAAAGCCTTTGTTTCCTTCCTAAAAAGTTTCTACAACCTCCCCCTACACCAGTTAGTAGTCCGCTTTTGCGGCCTAATCAACAATACCCCTAAAACAGCATTTGTAGAACCAAAAACGGGTACGGTTATGAAGCACTATCCCAGTGAAATCCATTTTGAGTCTTTTAAAGCGGGCTGCAGCCAGGCATTTAATGCCCTGTATAAACACTATTACCGGCCTATCTATTGGACGGGCAGAACCTTAATAAAAGATGTGTTTGTTGTGGAGACCCTGGTACAGGATGCCTTTTTAAGGCTTTGGCACAAACGCGACGACATTGAGTCGCCCCAACATCTGGTTAATTTCCTATATGCGGTCATGAACAACGACTGTAAATGGTTTTATGTACGACCGGGGAATCAGTTTCAGCGTAGTTTATATTCTTTTGATGATTACCCGAACTATCCCGACTACCGATGGGGCTATGATCCCGAAGAAGTAGATACGCATCTAAAAGAGCAGCAAAACAGGCAAAAAGACTATGAGCAGATCATCACCATCTTACCCCTGCTGGGTAATCAGTCCAAACGCCTTATTGAACTGGCTTTGGAGCACGGCTTTAAATACAAAAGCATTTCGGAGCAGATGGGTATCAGCATTAAGGAAGCCAGCAACCTGATGAAGGATTCCATCGAGCAGATCAGAAACATCCTGCAACAGGGAGCTCTGGTGGTGAATACGAATTCGGCTTCGGAGAATGCCTCTCAACCTAAAGCGCTAACCGAGCAGGAAGCCCGGGTACTGGCCCTGCGCTGCGAGCAGCAGTATTCCTTTGCCCAGATTGCAAACGAACTCAAGCTTTCTCAAAAAGAAGTGCATCGTGCTTTTACCACGGCCTATCAGTTTCTACAGGAGCAACACGATAATCAATTACAATCTGCCTGATTATGAAAACCAAAACCCTCAGCCTTACCCGTAAAATCCAACTCAATATAGACCTGCCCGATTATGAGGAGCGTAAAGCCGCGATGGCAAAGCTTTACGACTGGCAATACTGCTGTTTTAAAGCTTCCAATATTATCGTAAGCCATCTCTACGTGCAGGAAATGATCAAAGAGTTCTTCTACCTTACCGAGGACATTCAGTATAAGCTGGCAGATCAAAAAAAAGACGAAAATGGCATTCTAAACCGTTCGCGAATCAACACCACCTACCGGGTGATCTCAGACCGGTTTAAAGGTAAAATCCCCACCGAGATCTTATCGAGCCTTAACCGGAATCTGGAAAGCGCATTTAAAAAGAATGCACCGGAGTATTGGAGCGGGGAGCGCTCCCTTCAAAACTTCAAACGGGATAATGGCTTTCCCTTTGGTCCTTATAGCATGTATTGCTTTAAATACGATGAAGAGCGCAATTGTTTTTGTTTCCGGCTCTTTAAAATTCCCTTTTGCACCTATCTGGGCCGGGACTTCTCCGATAAGCGGGTATTGTTGCACCGGGTACTCAAAGGCGAAACCCGCTTACGTACCTCCCAGATCAAATTAAAAGACGGCAAGATCTTCTGGCTGGCGGTCTTTGACATCGAACAGGAACATTATGTCTTAAAGCCTAATGTGGTGGCAGAGGCTTCCCTGTCTTTAGAATATCCCATCACGGTTAAACTGGGCAGCCACAGGCTCCATATCGGCACCAAAGAAGAGTTTTTATACCGCAGGCTGGCGATTCAGGCTGCGCGTAAACGGGCGATGGCCGGATCGGTGCATTCCCGGGGTGGTCACGGGCGCAAGCGCAAGCTTAAAGCCGTTGAAAAGTTTAAGAAGAAGGAAGCCAATTACGTGAATCAGCGTCTGCACGTGTACAGCCGGAAACTCATAGACTTTTGTGTCAAGCATCAGGCCGGCACCCTTATCCTGGTCAATCAGGAAGCCAAAATAGAAGCCGCACAGGAAAACGAGTTTGTACTCCGAAACTGGAATTACTACGAACTCATGACCAAAATCAAATACAAAGCAGAAAAAGCGGGGATTGAGCTGGTGGTAGGATAGTTCTTTGGTTTTAATCTGGAAGATAACTTTGAACTCAAAACTTTTGAACTCAAAACTTTTGAACTTTAAACTTAAATAGAGGGTGCCTGTACAACCACAAGGTGAGATTAATAATACTCACTAAGTGTCCTGAGACATATACAGCGCGTGACATCTGACTTAAAAGAAAAAACTTGACTTTGAATCCGAAACATTGAATATTGAATTTATAAGGAGGATGCTTGTACATCCATAAGGTGAGATCACAGATACTCACTAAGTGCAGTGGGCACATACAAAGCGCGGGCAAATCGTATAGTAATTCCTGACGTACGCCTTACATCTGAACTCATAACTCAAAACTTTGAACTAAATAAGCGGAGCCTGTACACCCATAAGGTGAGATCACAGATACTCACTGAATGTCGAAAGGCATATACAGCGCGTGACCATCCGCTTTAAAATGAATATAGGCTGATGAAAGAAAAAATAAGGCCAGGTAAATTAACCGAATCTATATTGACTCTGAACTCCTGACTCAAAACTTTAAACTAAATAAGGGGGTGCTTGTACATCCCTAAGGTGAGATTTACTAATACTCACTAAGTGCAACGGGCACATACAACGCGTGAGCTTACTTATTTAAAACCGGATACGATGAGCTTATAGGTTTAAAGCTTTTGGCTATAGCCTTATGAATAAAAAACCTTGAATATGGAATTTGATTGGAGGGTGCTTGTACACCCATATAGTGAGGTCGAAGATACTCACTAAGTGCTACGGAGCATATACAACGCGAAGGTTCATTCTATTTCAATACCCTACGGTATACGTACACGTTGCACTCCTAACTCTGGATTTAAACTTAATAAGAGGGTGCCTGTACACCCGGAAGGTGAGGTCATTAAACACTCACTAAATGCAAAAGCATATACAGCGGACGTGAGTGATTTACAAATTTTAATATCTAAAAATCCTTCCCATCCCAATCCTCAAAACGAGCATCATCCAGTTCATCTTCGCGCTTTACAACTAATGGCTTTTCCTCCTTCGGTTCTGTTTGGGTAAACAGCGCTTCGAGCATCGCCTGAGTAGGTTTGGTTTGACTTTTCTCGATGCTTTTAATTATTGCTATGATGGCATTGAAACGTTTATTGAGCTTCCGCTCCAGCGTTCTATGAGAGGGCCCCAGGCGTTCATCAGGTGAGATTTCGTTGATCTCAAAAAAGTCCATCATCGCCATTAACGTCATCGATTGGGACTTTGACAAACGCTTGCAAAACACCCTAAATCTTTGGGCGACTGAAGCCTTGATTTTCAAGCCTTCAAACCCCTCTTTTTCATATCCTTTATCCATTTTTTCATAAAAAATTAAGTGGTTTCACCGGGCGCAGCAGCTTTTTTCATAAAAAATCAGACGTCTACACTCAAATGCATCAAGCCTCACCCCTTTTAAAGGATTGTTAATCAGTTTTTTATATTGGAAAATGTATTCCGTAACCTCGCGCAGCGGGTTACCCTCTTGCTATACATTTTCCTTCGCTTCGCTCCCTAAAATGTTACTTTTTCTACTCCAATTTAGATAAAAAAATTCCCATTAATTTTGATTGCAAATGCCTGTAAATTAAATGAGAAGCAAACCCATTTACTTATTATATCCGGAGCGTTTTTCTTACTGTACATATCAGCGCAGAACGCATCAACTACCGGGTATTTTAATATCAGGCCAACGAAAAATGCAATCCCAAATACAGTTCCATTTACTTCCCATAGCGCCATCACGTTTCCTTTTCGACCCTACCCTATTTAAAATTTAGCAAGGAAGAGCTTTTATAAAAAGTGCGACAGGGGAGCCTGGTTATGCAAAGCGGCTCCGGCTAAATTTTAGTTCTTAAACGAAAAGGAAACGGGTGCTGTGCAGGATGTTGAGCTACCGGTTTGAAGTTGATTAAAAGGTTTCTTGAATAAACGCAAACTTGAAGTCAGCAGGATCAGGCGAACGCAATCCTTTTTCGGATTGGGTTCAAGATTTTGGAATGAACCTCTTTTCCCGAAATGAAGCCTTTCGCGGAATGGAGGGAAATGGGGTGAATTCCATTGTTTCTTCGAAGCATAAAATTTAATGGGTATATTTAGAATCTAGATTATTTATCAATGAAGCTCAACTACCTAAGGCAATCTCCTAACCCAAATTACTTACCTCCTATAAGTTCAAATCATCAAGAATTACCTATTTCGGAAATGCCTTGGAAAGAATTCGAAAAACTCTGTCTAAGGATGGTTCAAGAGATAGATAAATTTTCAATTCAGGATTCTCAAATATTAGGAAGAGGAGGTCAGAAACAAGAGGGTATCGATATATATGCGGTTACTAAAAAAGGAAACTATGAAGTTTATCAATGTAAAAGATATAAGAAACTATCAACTTCCAATATTGATAGATTAATTGCAGAATTTAAAATAGGTAAATGGTTTATTAAATCTAATTCATTTACGCTTTGTACAAGTGTATCTTTTGATGATATAAAGCTTCAAAATGAAATTGAGAAACATAGACTTGACCTAAAACAACGAGGAGTTAATTTGAAAATATGGGATTCTTCTAAAATTAATTTAATGCTTAAGTCGCATCCAAAACTCGTTTTAGATTTTTTTGGACCAGTTTGGTTAAACGCCTTTTGCGGAAAGCACGTTTATGATAAAATCACAAACTCAATAGATATAAATGATTTAAAAAAGTGTTTTAAAAAAGCTTCACTTTTCATAGAGCAGACTCGGAATTATTTTGAAAATGTACCCTCAACACATATTATTAGGAAAGAATTTAAAACTATCACAAAATGGATTGAAGAAGATTTAGTTAATCCAAATAAAAACTTACTTGTTATTGAGGGGGTTAAAGGCATAGGTAAATCAGTAGTAATTAAAGATATATACAATTTTCTGAATAACGAAGGTTATTTGACATTAGGAATTAAAGCTGATAAATACTATGCCTCCACACCAAAAGAATTAGAGAATAAAATATTTGCCAATGAAGAGGTTACTTTAGAAAAAATTTTAAAACTTGTAAACTCACAAAACATAAAGCTGGTTGTTTTAATTGACCAAATAGATGCATTATCTCTTTCCTTATCATCAAACAGAGAATTCTTACACACATATAATAGATTAATTAATGAGCTCCTTAATGAAAAGAATGTACGTATTATAATATCTTCTAGAAGTGAAGATTTAAAATACGATGCTGAACTAAGCAAGTATAAAAACAACGATTTCCGAAACATTATCGTCTCCTTACTTAGTGTAGAAGATGTAAAAAAAGTATTGCTGACTTTTGATATATGAGCATCCCCCAAAAATTAGGACAGTAATTTAAGTTCCAAAATAACTTTAAATTTACTGTTTTATGACACGAAGAAAATTCACACCCAAGTTCAAGACCAAAGTGGTTTTAGAAGCTCTCAAAGAG
>NZ_JAJGMW010000011.1 GCF_020782115.1 Leeuwenhoekiella parthenopeia
ATCCTTTCTCATTAAAGTTAGAAAATTTATAAATCCATCGGTAAATACTAACACAAGGTATGTTGTGCAACATCGATAGTTGGCTAGCACTATACTTACCGGATTCAAAATCTTCGACGATCTGACGCTTAAAACTCTCAGAATAAACACGCCTCTTTTGGATGATTTGTACGTTGGATTTCATTGTTAATCACGTTTAAGTGGTCAACCTATATCAGGGACGTACACCGTTTTTTAAATTCCAATTAACGATTAACATTTAACTTCCTTTCTGAAATACCATGCAATGCTGCCAGGGCAGATTAGCTATGTTTTCAACCAAGGTAAAACCGGCAGCGCGAAGCTCTTTAACGGCCTGGGCCTCGGTCATTTTATGAATGGTTTTGATAGGAATGTTGGGATCTTCCCCGCGGTATTCGATCAGGTAAAGTTTAGCATCGGCTTTCATCGCCTTTTTAATGGATGCCAGCATTTCCAGCGGAAATTCAAACTCGTGGTACACATCTACCATCAGTACTTTATCTACTTTATTTTCGGGAAGATTGACGCTTTGCACGCTTCCTTTGACCAGAGTAACATGGGTAATGCCGTTTATTAGCTGCACGCGTTTCATTTCGGCAAGCATTTCCTCCTGAATATCTACGCCATACACCATTCCTTCGGGTGCCTGTGTTGCCATTTTAAACACGTGATAGCCGGAGCCTGCTCCAATATCGGCAATGATATCATCAGCCTGAATATTCATATTTTTAAGCAGGAGCGAAACGTTTTCTTCCTGTTCACGTTCAGGTCGGTTGAGCCATTCCATCCCCTGAAAACCCATAACGTGGGCAATCTCACGCCCCATAAACCATTTTCCAATTCCGTTTATACTTCCCGGCCTGTAGGTGTAAGCAGCAGTGTCACTTCCCTCCTGCTTGCTTTCGGTATTCTGGCCTTTGCAGCTTGTCACTTGAAATAGCAGAAGCATTACAACAAGGGCTTGAAGGAATTTTATAAGGGAGGGAGTTGTACTACGCATCGGTTTTCCTTTTATAGTTTTTTAATACACAATCACATTCTTCCCGATACTGGTTCCGCTTTCCTGAAGTTCGTGGGCTTTTTTGAGATTTTCTACACTAAAGCCTTCAAATACGGTGGTGACGGTGGGTTGCAGGGTTCCGTCTTCAAATAAATCTGCAGCCCGGTTTAAAATATCATGCTGCCGCTGCATATCGGGTGTTTGATGCATCGAGCGGGTGTACATCAACTCCCAGGAAAACGTGACACTCTTATTTTTGAGCAGATTGAGATTGAGGGGATCGCTGCTTCCGGTGATTGAAAGTATATGGCCCTGAGGCTTGATCAGGTCAGCCAGCTGTTGCCAGTATTCCTTTAAATCAACAAAATCGAGGATGTAGTCAATCTGAGTATGGCCAATGCCTTCGAGTTCTTCTTTTAGATTGTGATGATTTACTACGAAATCGGCTCCCATTTTTTTACACCAGTCCCGGGTCTCGTCACTCGAAGCGGTGGCGATCACGGTAAAACCGGTGAGTTTTTTAGCCAACTGAATCGCGATAGAACCCACACCACCGGCTCCGTTTAGGAATAAAATGCTCTTACCCTTATCTGTTGCTTCGTTATACTTAATGCGGTCGAAGATACTTTCCCAGGCCGTTAAAGTCGTCAGGGGCATTGCTGCGGCCTCAGCCAGGCTCAAATTTTTAGGTTTACGGCCTACAATGCGTTCATCTATGAGTTGGTATTCTGCATTACAACCGCTACGAGTTAAATCCCCTGCGTAATACACAGCGTCCCCGGCTTTAAACAGGCTTACCTCCTCGCCTACTTCCTCTACAATACCCACGGCATCCCAGCCGATGATTTTAGGGGTGTCCAGTTCCTGATCTTTCGCAGCATTCTGGCGTATTTTATAATCTACAGGATTAACCGAAATCGCCTGAATCTGTACCAAAAGATCGTGACCTTCAGGCTTTGGTTTTTCGGTTTCAAAGGCGATAAAACTGTTGGGTTCGCTTATGGGGAGTGATTTTTTAAATCCGATTGCTTTCATAGTGTCTGTTTGTTTTTTGCTAAAGTTACGGGCTTCGCAGCAAGCTTGCAGAAGGAAAGAGGTTAAAATGTTATTAATGTATGTGGGCTATTCGTTATTTATGATTTGTTATTTCTTTTCGGTTCGCCGTTTGGCGTTTTCTGTTTTCTGTTGGTTTACGGTTTGCGGTTTGCGGTTTACCGTTATGACAAAATCAGGAATCAGAAACAAGGAATACCAAATAAGAAACCAGAAACAAAAAATCCGTGGAAGGAAAACAAAAAACCCGCACTCCTTTGGAATGCAGGTTTTGATCAAAAATGGTTTTATCCCCTTATTTAAAACCTTTCGATCATTTGATTGTCTTTAAAAAGAGCCGCTGCAAATAGGTTTTGCTTCAGGTTGAGCATTACATATTCTCCATTTGCTTTGGGACCGATTGACATATAGCCGGCTTCGTTGGTTCCGTTATCGGTTCCGGTGATGGAATATTTAAAGTAGGAATTGGTATAGGTGGTCTCGACGGGAGGCATAAAGAAGTCTGAGGTGTTGGTGTCTATATGTACCATTTCCCCGGCTCTAAAAGATCCGTCTTCAAACTTGCCCGATATCAGCGTCCGGTTTTGATAATAAATTCCGTAGCCGTTAGTACAATCACCGCTGATGCAGGTTGCTTCGGTTATTTCTGCAGGGGAATGCATTTTTCGGGATATTTCGGCACCGTTTTCATAAGTGATTAATTCGCGTTGTATCCCGCCTTTTTTTCGAATCTCACGCACGTGATCGCCGGTTTTGACTCCATTTACAAAAGTACCCCAGGTTCTGCCCTGGCCCTCATCATAGACCGTAAAACCATTTACTTTTCCGTCTTTGAACTGAGACCAGTAATAGTCATTTTTGGCATTCTGGGTATATCCAACGCCGTTGTAAGCTCCGTTTTTATAAAAGCCGTGGTAGAGGTCACCGGTTTCATTGTTGTAATAAAAGCCATAGCCGTTTTGGCAGTCGCCTTTGGAACAAGGATTGGTCTGTGCAAAACTAAGCGCACCGAAAAGCAAGAAGCTGCTGAATAGAAGTGTTTTCATAATTGAGGTTTTTTTACATTATCAAAATTAGCGGACAGGGCTTTTGGAGTCCATAGGGCAATTGCCCTATTCTTTGAGCATTACTTCCTGAATCTTGCCATTAGCATAGATTCCTGCCTGTTTAAGCTGCCCGTTCGCGTATTCGGCTCCCGCGCCGTCTTTAGCACTCGTGTTATTAAACATCCCGATGAACCAGTTATTGGCATTTAAAATCACCCCAATACACGCCAAGTGTACTTTGAAGCATTCCGCTTCCGTTAAACTTTCCATCTTTAAAAAAACCGCTATAGGCTTCGCTTTCGGTCTTGTATTCTCCAAAACCATTTTCACAATTTCCCTGAAGGCATTGCGCTTTCGCGAAATCGTAACCGAACAAAAACAGAAAAATCAGCTGTGTCCTCAAAACCCGTGTCATAATCAAGATCTATTTGCCGGTATAAATAAAAGGTGCCCAAAACTGCGGATGGGATAAATCGAGCTGCTTGCTGAAATCGCCACGGATGAAGGCCCGTTTTACTTCGGTACTGGCAGTTAGATACTCTTTATTCTCGTTAAAAATCTTATTATACAATTGGGTGGTGTAGATCATGGTACCGTAATCGTTTACCGACCATAAAGTCGTGAGGGTCGAATTGGCACCCGCCATTAACATCGCCTGATTAAGCCCCTGTACGCCTTCTCCCGGCACCAGTTTGCCCAGGCCGGTCTGACAGGCGCTGAGGAACATAAAGTCGGTCTCAATGTCTAAAGCGCCCATTTCTGCTACAGTTAGAATCCCGTCTTCCCCTTCGCGCGGATTGGCATAGACCGAGAATGCGATACCGCTTAAATCGAAAACATAGGGATGTACAGAAGCATGGCTCGACAAATGAATGGTTTTATACGTGTGAAGCGCTCCTGTTGCATGAAGTTTTTTAAACTGGTTTTCGGTCATTTGGGTATCCAGAAACAAATCGGTTTTGGGCACGAGTTCGTTTATCGCCAGAACTTCGGCTTTGGCGCCTTTTAAATACTTCATAGCTTCTTTAGAAAAGGTGGCAAACGCATAATCGAGCGGTTCGTTAAGCTGTAGTGATTTTTCTACATCAAGTTCCAGGCGTTTGATGTCTGCTCCTGATTTCAGTTCGCGACCCGCACTGGCATACTTTTCATATTTGGCATCACCAAAAGCGAGCACGTTCTTCTCATAGGCCGGAGCGGTACGCTTGCGCAGATCAACCAGCAGACTGCCGCTGGGCACATAGCCTATCTCATAATCTTCTACCAAATACCGATTTAAGGGGTTTTTAAAACTTTCAAAAGGCAAAAAATTAAGTATGCCGTCTGCGCTTATATATAAGCGCTTCTTACCTTCAAACCAGGGTTCGAGTCGGCTTACCAGATCGGTATAAAAAGCGCCGGCTATGTAATCTCTATAAGCTGAATCGGTAAACTGTTGCTGTACCTCGCCGCCTTCAGAAGGATTGAGAAAACTTCGGTACAATTCGGCCAGCAGAACAAAATCCCCTTTTTTATATTGATTATAGCCGGCTTCTTCCAGATTTCGATAAACGGTATAGTGTGGCTGTCGCAGCTCTCGCTGTGCCATTTTCTTTTCGATCTCACCGATGTCTGCATTGCGGTCTACATACACCCGCATCAGAGCACCTGCAGCGTTAACATAGCGGTAATTGATGGTATTATTTGTAATCACAGCGGCCATATAAACCCCTTCATGGGTATTACCACGCATAACGTCACTATAATAAATGAGTGCTTCGTCCGGCTTAAGGCTTTTTTGTAGTGCAGGCAGGCTTACCGGTGTTGCGCCAGATTTAGAGGTGAGTAAGCCGTTGGCTTTGAGTTCTTCCATCACCGAAAAAATCTTATCGGTTTGCTTACTTTCAAAAAGGCAGGCAATCAGGTTCCCTCCTATTTTGGTATACAGATCCAGCAAATTGCTGCGTTCACTGCCGGTTGCGGCTTTTACTTTGGGTTTATAAAGCTGAAAGGCTTTTTCATAAAATGGAACCGCTTCGGCATATTTTTTCTGCATTCCCAATTGTTGCCCATAGTCGTAGAGCTCAATCACGTCATTTGAATTAAGATATGTTTCAACAAGGGTGCTTTTATCCTGAAACACGTTCAAAGCCTGAAGATTTTCCGGTAAGGTCTTGCCAAACTGCGGATGCGATTCATTGCCGGTGTTTTTCATATACGCGACTCCGGCCTCGGCCAGCTGTATTCCTTTGACTTTATCCCCTCCATAGGCGTAAGCCCGTGACAGGTTGTAGTACCCGTTCATTTTGACTTCGGGCTGGGTTACTTTCCCGAAAAGGCTTTCTACCTGTTTAGCAAAGGCATAAGCCTCTTTAAATTGCTCGCGCTGAATAAGGGAAAACAAATAATTGTTTGCAGCGAGCATTATTGCCGAATTGGAATAGGAGTATTTCGGCAACTCGTCAAGCATTATGGTTGCAAGGCTAAGGTTATCTTCATAATTACGGTTTACTTCATTGATTTTTGAAAGGATATCGTAAATCTTAAGCTTCATCATCGGTGTGGTACGCACATTTGAAAATTGCTCTTTAAGCTCGGGAATCAGGATTGCTGCCTGTTTCCAGTTGTTCCAAAACGTGCGTGTGGCAAGGGTTTCGAGGCTTTGATTGTAATAACTCACCGGAAATGCCCCAGCCTGCATCTGCTTTTTGACGGGTGCAAGGAGGTTGAGATAGTGGGCCGGGCCCTTTTGAACCATTTCTTCAGGAGAAGCGCTGTAGACGGGATTGAAATGTTCCCAGAAATACTTCATATTTTGTGTGGCCTCGCTGCGGTGCATATTAAGCAGTTGCTGCGCGGTATTGGCCTGATCAGCGGTAAAGGAAGATTTGTAATACTCCAGTGAGCCCGTAAGGTAATTCATCGCGGCAGTAAAATCTTCGGGTGGACGCGGATAAAAACTGTATTCCCATAACAACTGTTTGGCCCGTGCTAAATCTTTGGTATAAAAGGCATACGAAATAGCCGCCTGAGCCAAACGGTCGTAAATGGGCTCCAGATCGTAAGCCTTTTGTACCATTGCGGCACCTTCCTGGGGTGCATTAGGCAAAGCCGCGCGGGCTAGACCCAAATCGAAATACAGATCGGTATGGGTATAATACGCGTCCAGGAGTTCGTAGCCCAGTTTAAATGCTTCCAGATTATTGCCTGCCTTTTTAAGAGCATTAAATTTCTGGAAATTTTGATTTCTGTTGATGTCAACAGGTACGGCCTGCTGTTGTGCCCATAGCGAAGCGCCAAAGAACAGCCAAAGTACTAGAATTCTCATAGATCGTGCGGTTTTTACGATCTAAAAGTAGGGCCACACAGCACCTGCAATCAATAGGGCAATTGACGTATTTATGGGTTTGGCGTTTTCTGTTTACGGTTTTCCGTTTACCGTTTCTGCAAAAACCCAATTAACGATTAACCCAAAACAGTGTTTGCCAACAGACCTGATTTTAAAAGATTTTTACGGGTTCTCCATCTTCAAAAAGGGCAGCTTTTAAAGCATTTGTACTGGCATTAATTAATATAAACTGACCATCTGCTCGCGAACCCCTGGTCATATGTGCAGCTTCTTCGACACCATTTGGCGTCAACCTTTTGAAGTATTTAAAATAAGGCTCCAGCGACTGGTCTAGTGTTGGTGGTTTATAATATTCACTAACGTTATAGGCAAGAAGCTGAACCTCACCCTGCACAAATAAACCGTCTTTAAAAATCCCTGACATTAGGGTATCGTCGCTTTTAAGTATTCCAAAACCCGTATCACAGTTCCCTGCAAGGCAAGGGTTTTCTGTGTTTGCCTCACCGACAAAAAGTTTACTTGCGGTAAGCTGACCTTTAGTATAAATAAGCAGTTCTCTTTCAACCTTATCTGCAGAATTTAGAATTTTTATATGTGGCCCGATTTTCTGATTGTTTTCAAAAACACCGCAAACTGTACCTTCCCCTTCGTTATATACCGTAAATCCATTTGGCATTCCTGATTTAAAGTTTGAAAAGTACCAGTTCCCTCCGGGTAGCTGGTGATATCCTATTCCTTCAAACACGGCATCTTTATAAAAACCGTGATACATGTCTTTTGAATTTACATTAAAACTATATCCATATCCATTTTTACAATCTCCTGCCTGGCAGGAATCTCCTTCCTGAGCTTTGGCAAATAAACTTAGTAATGACAAAAAGGTAATTAGAACTATTCGTTTCATAATGATCTGATTTAAGGTTTATATTAAAGTTTAATAGCGTTGTTTATTTGCCGTAATAGATAAATGGAGCCCAATACGTGGGATGCTTAAATTCATCGCCATAGGCTCCGGCTATAAAGGCACGTTTAATCTCAGTCGCCGCTGTTACATAAGGTATATTTGACTGAAAGACTTTTTTGTAAAACTCCTGAAGGAAAATGCTGGTCGTGTAATCATTTACAGACCAAAGTGATGTCAGGCTGGCATTAGCACCGGCCTGAAACAGGGAGTTGTTTAACCACTGAACGGCATCTCCCGTAGTAATGCGCCCCAGGCCGGTCTGGCAGGCACTAAGCATAACCAGGTCCGGATTCATTTTTAATGCTTTGATTTCGTTTACGGTGAGCATACCATCTTCTCCGTTTACAGGACTTGGAAGAACACTCATAGCAATGGCACTCATTTCAAATATGTAAGGATTTACCGAAGCATGGCTGGCCAGATGAATCACCTTATAATCCTTCAGTAAACCTGCGTCAGACATACTTTTTATTTCATTTTCGGTCATTTGCTTATCTAGCCGCACATCAGTCAGGGGAACGATTTGCTTTATGGCTTCCACTTCATTTTTTGTACCTATCAGATATTTCATAGGTTCGTCGGTTTGAAAAGCCCCATAGGCAAAATCCAGATCTTTTCCTGATTCAATGGCTTCATTTACTTCTAATTGCAGCCGTTTGATATCTGCTATAGAAGCTATTTTAGAATGGGTGTTGTTTCTAAGGCTGTATTTGGCATCCCCAAAAGCCAGCACATTCTTTTTATAACTTGTCTTTTGTTTTTGTCTTAAGGATACAAGCACACTTGCACTGGGAGCATAGCCTATTTCAAAATCCTCAATGAGATAGCGTTTAGTGACCGGGTTAATCAATGTTTCAAACGGAATAAAGCTTAACTCACCGGTAGGTACGATTGTGATTTTTTTATATCACGCAAAAAGTTTAGGTTGGGGAATAATACATACCAAATATTGGCAGAAAGTCTGGCAAATTCTCCGGCTTTTAAAAACGGCCTGTCTTCTTTAGCAGCTTCCAGATAAGTGCGGTACGTTTCAAAAAAGATACGTGCATCACCCGGTTGTGCCATATAGTTTGCAGAAAATGCAGGGCGCTCTGTATTATTTGGCCGTCGCAATTCTTTTTTTGCCAGTTTTGATTCCACGTAACTCGTAATCGACGGATTTTCGGTAAACAGATCGGCTACAATTTTGGTAAAGTCAAAAAATGTAGCTTCTACATTGTTTTTAGTAACCAAAAAATTGAAATATCCCGTGTCATCTAATGAACCCGGAGATAAATAGTAGATAATGGCCTCATCAGTTGCGAGACTTGCCTGTATTTCCCTAACCGTTCTTGAACTGGTTGAATTGGAATTTAAAAGTGTGTTGAGCTCAGCGTTTTTAATTAGCTCTGCTGTTTCCAGAGCTTCTGCAGGACGTCCCGTTTTGATATAAGCACCCGCCAAATTGGTAAGTACTTTTGTATAAACCAGTTCTGTTTCTTTTCGAACGGCTGCATCAGCTTGTTTTCTTTCGGCATCCAGAAGGTTTTTAGCCTGAACTAATGAGCCTATCATACCCTCATAATCCATTTCCTGTAAAGCCAACATAGCTCTGTTAAAATAATCTGCCGGTCTTATTGCAACAGATTCCTCAACGCTTTTGAGTCCGGCTAAAATCATCAGTTCAGTAACGACTTTTTGGTATCCACCGCTCAAATGGGGATTTAAATCAATAAGTCGTTGCATTTTTTGGAGGTAATTTGTGCCGGTTTCGGTTTTCTTAGCAATCTCGGGAGGTGTCAAAACCAGATAGGAATCGATCAGCAAATCCGGATTTTGAAGATCTTTAATAAGTGGGGTGATTTCGTTTAACACGTTTGTATAGGCTGCATAGTTATTCAGTTCTCGCAGCGCTTTAGCTTTTTTATTTATAGCCAGGTAATCTGAGGTTTGAATAAATCACCTCTTCTGCTTAGTAAAACATCTAGAATTTCTATTAGCCTTTGATTTTCCTGGCTTGAATAGGTATTACCGAAACTATGTACCAATAAAAACCCCGTAAATGGATTCAGGTTTTGCTCTGTTAAATACCTTTCAAAAGTTGAGCGAACGGCAGTACTTTTTAAATCGTGATACCAGAGTGCATCGCCGAGTTTTGAAAGTAAACAGGAATATGCCAGATTTGGGATGGCTCCATTTTTTCGTGCATTTTGCAACTCAACATTCAGACTTTCGATTTGTGTAGCGGAAACATCAGTATTCAGCTCTGCATATTTAAAAGCTGTATTTGCAGTTTCTATCCCGCCTTGAAATCTGGTTTTTAAAGCAGATATAGCGGCCAGGTCTGTTTCTATTTTAGACAGCAGATCCGGCTGGTTTTTATAGAAGTCCAGATAAGCCATTAAACTTTTGGAAACCTCAGTTTCGTTTTGATTTAGCTGAGACGTGAATACATAATTGTAAAAGGCTTCATTTCGCTGAAAATCAGATCCTGTTATCAACGCGGCTATATAATTCAGTTTTGCCGAATATTCATCTAGCGGAGCAAGGTAAACAGCCATTGAAGTATAAAAAAGAGCCTGATCTGAGGATGGCGTCGCGATCAGATTATATCCGGTAATAGCCGGTATCCTGTATGGGAAGGGGTATTGGTTAAGAAGAAATTCAGATATATTAAATAATCTGTTCAAATCTTTACCGGCTGCATTAATTGCCTCGGTATAAAGCAAATTTTCCTCTATTTTTCTGGAAAAAGGCTGTTGTGCCCTGAGCGCACTGCAAAGCAGTACCAGTAAAACTAGAATTCTCATAGATCGTGCGGTTTTTACGATCTAAAAGTAGGGTCAGACAGCACCTGCAATCAATAGGGCAATTGACGTATTTGTGGGTTTGTGGTTCGCCGTTTTCGGTTTTCTGTTGGTTTACGGTTTGCCGTTTACCGTTTATCGTTATGACAAAATCAGGAATCAGAAACATGGAATAATAAATAAGAAACAAAAAATCAGGAAATCAAGAAATCACTTCCCAGACCGCATATTTTCAGCTTTATTTTTACTTCTTCCGGTGTTGATGAAGTAGACGCCGGTGATCAGGATGGCTGCAGCAACAGCCGACTGCGTCGTGAGTTTTTCGCCCAAAAAATACCAGCCCAGAAACAGTGCAATAACCGGGTTTACATAGGCTGAAGTGGTCACTTTTTCGGTAGCCACATTTTTTAGCAGATAATTAAAGGCCGAAAATGCTGCGATACTCCCAAAGAATACCAGACAAAGCATCGCGATTTGCGTACGGGATTGCCAGTTTAGCGGACTGCTCCACTCCTCGCCGATCACCAGACTGGCCAGGATTAAAATGAGACCGGCAGCGGTCATCTGATACGCCGTGCTTACAAAGTGATTTTTGGGTGTATCTACCTGTGCCACCATAAGGCTGCCGCAGCTCCAGCTAAAAATAGCCGTCACCGCCAGCCCCACGCCCAACCAGAAATTGGGCTCTACCGCCAATTCCCGCTGACTGATCAGCAAAATCATTCCGCATAAGCCTAAAATAACGCCAAAAACAGTCATCTTTTTCAGCTTACGCTTCTGCACGAGCATCATAATCAAAATGGTAAATAAGGGATACATCGAGGCTATGAGCGAGCCAAAACCACTGTCGATGTATTTCAGCGCCCATACAAAGACTCCGTTGCCCACAGATAAAAACAGAATTCCGGCTAAAATAGAATTTCCCAATTGCTTCCAGCTGATACGCAGGGAGTGTCCCAGGGCAGCTGCTAAAGCAAAAATGAGCAGACCTGCCGTGCAAAACCGCATTCCGCCTATCATAAACGGAGGAAGCTTGGTAACCGCTATTTTATTCCAGAGGAAAGTAGACCCCCAAAAGACGTAAATGGCAATAAATGACAGGATGATAAAGGTTTTCTTTCGGGATAGCACGGCAAAAAAATTAGCGGAGGCAAAGCTCTGCTTTTTGGGCGAAATCGCGTCAGTTTTTGGTTACTAATCTGCTGCTTACTCCGTATAATTTACAAACCGAGAATACGCGCATCTACCCGAAAAACGCTCCTGATATCTAGTTCAATATCGCGGTCAATGGCCTCATCGGTAATACTTTCAACACGCAGGGTATAGCGGTCTTTTTTGATGTATTCTTTCAATTCTGCATTGCTGGTATTAAGCTCTATCGTACCCGAAGCGTCTCCTGCGACCGGATTTAAGGAAGCTAAAGGTATTTCTTCAAGACCTTCTGCCTTGATAAAAACTTCAATAGATTCTAAAAAGCTAAAATCTGCATCAGTAGGACTCGTAATAATGAGGCGCATACGACTGAGTTTGATGGACTCAATGAGGTCTTTTTGGGTATTGTTTGATTCAAATTCAGACTCGCTATTGGTTTGCACAGGCGGCGTCTGCACCACAAACGGAAGGTTAATCAGGGTTCCGGACTCGATGGTGACACTGCTGTTGTAATCTAAATCAAATTTGGTGAGGTCATCAATCTTATCACAGGCAGTCATTGCTAAAAGGCTTAGCAGTAGAAGTATTCGTTTCATAGGGGTATATATAATTTTTGAAATTTACGTAAATCGGTACTATTCGGTTTTAAACCAAAAAAATCTGCCTTCTTTTGATAAAATGAGGCAGATTTTCGCTGTGAAACTAAGAAAATCCTTATTCCATGGCCTCCATCACGATGCGCTCTTCTGTGACTCCCAGAGCTTTTAAATCTTCGAGAACCGCATCCATCATCGGTGGCGGTCCGCACACATAAAATTTCTTGAGCGTGGTGGTATTGATGTGCTTTTTGATAAACTCCTTATCGATATAACCGCTGGCATAGCGGGAATCTTTTTCATCTGAAAGAATATTGATAAAATCATCGCCCAGCATTTTCTCGAGTTCTGCTGCGTAAATGATATCCTCTTTCTTTTTATTGCCGAAAATCAGCTTGTTTCCGGCTAGTTTCTGCTCTTTATCCAGCTTTTTGAAAATGGACAAAAAAGGCGTAATACCTGCTCCGCCGGCAAGAAACACACCCGGCCCCTCATAATTTATGGCTCCCCAGGAATCGCCAATAATCAACTCGTCTCCCGGAATAAGTTTGCCCAGTTGTTCGGTTACACCATAATGCTCGGGATAGGTTTTAATGGTAAATTCCAGATTTTCGTTTTCGGGAAGATTGGTAAATGTAAACGGGCGCTTTTCATCTTTCCAATCGGGTTTATTTATGGCTACCTCGGTTGCCTGCCCCGGCTCAAAACTAAAATTCTCAGGTTTTTCGGTTGCGATGTGCAGGACATCGTGATTTATAAAATGAATTTCCTTGATTTTTACAGTGCTCATAGTTTGGTTTTTCCTTAAAAATACACACTCAAAGCGGGCCTGACTACCAAGGTTTTCTTAATGTCTGCGTTAAAATTTTACCAAAAGCATAATCCATCTTAGCGCAGATACGAAGCATTAAAGTACGTGCTAAACTCTTGAAGCAACAGTTTAAGTTTCGGGTTTATGTAATTGATACAAAAAGGTTTATCGGGATCAGAACGGTAATAGTTGTGCAGACTTTCCCGCGATGCTTTAAAGGCCGAAAAATCCAAAACCCGGGTTACAAGCGGGGCTTCAAAATGCTGCTGCAGTTCTTCCAGAATACCTTGTGCTTTCGTTTTTTGTATAGCCGAAAATGTATAAATCGCAGAGCGGTACCGGTCTCTAAAACTGTGTGCCGAAGTGCTTTTGTGCGTACGCAAGTGCACTTCCAGCAAAACCGGAAGAGGAAGCTTTTCGGCATCAAAATGCACGATCACCCCTTCCGAAAACCAGGCTTCATCCTCTGTGGCTGCTACGTAGCCTTGCTCTACCCGGCTTACACCAAGCAGGGACTGAAATACCGCTTCAGTACACCAGTGGCATCCACCACCAAGGGCTATTTTTTGCAGAGAGTCAGTCATTCCATTTTACTTCCTTTAAAAACGCGATCACTTTAGCCTCGGGCATTTCGCAGGGTTTAAGCAGTTCGCCGCTTTTAGTTTCATAAAAATTTAGACTTATAAAATCGGTGCCGCCCAACTCTTCCGCATAGACTTTAAAGCTTTTTCCGGCATTGAAGCCGGTACGGGTAATGCCGTATTTCCGGCCGTTATAGCTGCCTTCCGAATAACCTTCAGGAATAAGGGATATCAGGGATTTAAGCTTCATTACGAACTGCACGAAAGCATGGAACAACCTACCTTATCCCGCGCCCATTCGGGTCTTTTGGCAAACCATTTTCCGTTTTCGGGCTGTTCGTCGTAGGGCTTTTTAAGCAGCTCATACAATTCATCAATCAGCCTGTAATCGCCCTCATCTGCGGCATCAATCGCAAGCTGAGCCATGTAGTTGCGCAGCACGTATTTGGGATTCACCCGGTTCATGGCCGCACTTCGGGCTTCATCGGTAAGGTTTTGATTTTGAATTCTTTTCGCGTAGGCGGAAAACCAGGCGTTCCATTGCGTTTTGACAGCTCCGGTAAGCTCTTCGGCATTATAAAAAGCATCGGAAATCAGGTCAAATCCATTTACGGAAGCATCCTTTTCAAAATCACCCAGTTTGCGGAAGAAGATCGTCATATCAGTTTCGGTAAGCTGCAGACAGGCTTCCAGATCGGCAATGAGTTCTAAATCGGCTTCCCCGGCGTTTTGCAATCCTAGTTTACCGGCCATCATTTCGAGCGATTTTGTGGCGTAACCGCTTTTATAACGGTCAAGGATTTCCTCAAAACCTTCAGATTCATCCACCAGCGGATAGAGCGCATTGGCGAGTTGGTATAAATTCCACAACCCTATATTCGGCTGGTTGCCATAACGATACCGCTTATGCTGCCGGTCTGTCGTATTGGGCGTCCAGCCCCAGTCAAAACCTTCGAGCCAGCCGTAGGGTCCGTAATCTATCGTCAGTCCCAAAATGCTCATATTATCGGTATTCATAACGCCGTGAACAAAACCCACACGCTGCCAGTGTATCATCAAATCGAGCGTGCGCCGGGTTACTTCATCAAAAAACTGAAGGTACACGTCTTTAGAAGGTTTACCCAAATGCGGAAAATGCGCTTCGATGGTGTAGTCGACCAACTGTTGAAGACCTTTTATATTATTTCGGGCGGTAAAGATTTGATAATTGCCAAAGCGCAAAAAGGATTCTGCCACGCGGCAAACGACCGCCCCTTTTTCGTAAGCGGGATTTCCGTCGTACATCACATCGCGGAGTACCGGGTCACCGGTAAGTGCCAGCGACAAAGCCCGCGTGGTAGGAACGCCCAGATGATACATCGCTTCACTCATCAAATATTCGCGTATAGAAGAGCGTAAAACCGCCAGACCGTCTGCACTGCGCGAGTAAGGCGTCTCCCCTGCTCCTTTGAGCTGTAGCGCCCAGTGACCGGTCTTACCTTCCGTTTCAAAAAGATTAATGGCTCGCCCGTCTCCCAACTGGCCGGCCCAGTTCCCAAACTGATGTCCGCCATAAAGCATCGCATAGGGTTTGGTTTCGGGCAAAACGCTGTTACCGGTCATCAGATTTAAAAATTCATCAGACTGAACATCAGATTGTAAAAGGCCCAATTCTTCCCGCATTTCTTCAGAAACATGCAGTAATTGTGGCTTGCCGGTTTTCCTTGGGTTTACAAAGGAGTAAAAGCCTTCAGTTACCTGACGTCGTGAATTTTCGGTATTGGGATCAGCCGGAAGTTTTTGTGAAAAGCGATTGTTGAGTTTAAAATCCATTGCGAAGGTTTTATGCAAAACTACGGGTTTTAAAAGGGTTGTCGGTCATCGCACCCATTCCTGTCTTAAAAACTAAAAAATCCCTGTCAGGTTTCTGTCAGGGATTCTCAATCAGCGTCTTCGGTTTAGGACTAATTTTGTGCGGTTTTGATTTTGTATTCAAACTCGTTAGTGTCTCCCGCCGAGCCATCCCGTTCCATTTTTGTGTAAACGGCGTTGAGGGTTTCATATTCTAAAATCCAGGATTCACGGGGTTTTGAGTCTTCCAGAGTAACTTCTACATCATAAGATGAAATCACCACGTTAGATAAGGTATAGACCAAATACGGAGCCGCACCCTGAGCACCGGATGTATTGATGAGGCTTAGTACCATCTCGTCAAATCGCTGATTGCGGGTAAGCGCCTGAAGCATAGGATTTGTAGCTGCATCGGTTTTCTTGGCGATATTCATTCCTGAAAATTGCACCGTACTGCGCGTTCTGCCCGACACTACTTTTGATTTTGGGCTTTCAGCCGAAAAAACAAAGGCATCAATCACAATTTGATCTTCAAAGCGGTTCACCGAAGATTCTCCCTCAATACCGGGAATTTCTAAATACATCTGAGTTTGTGCCTGAAGGGTCACAGTTGCCAGAATCAGCAGGAAAAGTGTTAAGCAAGTCTTCATAAGGAGTTTTTAAGTTGTTAGTTGGTCAGGTTATTTCTAAAGGAATTAAAAATACGGGCTTATGTTGATGAAAACAGCGGCTACTTAACCCTTTCCTACAGGGGAAATTTCCTGAAATTACCAAAGAAAATGCCTGTATACAGGCCAGGCAGCAAGAACCTGTCTTAAAACGAGGTGTCAGTACCTAAAATGACACTAGTCCTGAAATCGAATCTTAAAAATTTAAGAGAATCATTGAATTGAGGGATGCAACTATTAAAGTTATTGTAAAGTTGACTGACAACTAGGCGGTTGGAACAAGCTTTGCCTATTTTAGTGTGTAACATTAAAACACTTGATTATGACAACTAGAAAACAGAATACAGGAATAGCAGCAGCAGTTTTAGGTTTAGCCGGTGGACTTTTTGCATGGTGGAAATATAAAAACGCAAGCGAAGAAGAAAAAGCTAAAATCAAAGGAAAGATCAATGATTTGGGCAGCAAATTAAAAGAAACCTATACCGACGCTGAAATCAAGGTAAAAGAAGCTTACGATGAAGTAGAGCATAAAATTACCGGTAATGATACCAAGAAATTTAAGAAAGACGTAGAGCGCGAAGTTGAGAAAATCGCAAACTAAGACCTCTTTTTTCACAGCATTTTTAAAAGCGATCCACTTGGGTCGCTTTTTTTATGGATGCAACCTTTAGGAACTTTAATAAATTCTATTTTTAAATACTAATCCTTAACCGGTTGATCTTATGAAAATCAAATACTATTTCTCCCTACTCCTTCTCATTGGCTTTAGCGCGGCAGCGCAGGAACTTAACGATTATTTTAAACCCGTAAAATACCGAAGCATAGGTCCATTCAGAGGCGGGCGCAGCAATTCGGTTAGCGGTGTGGTGGGCGATCCCCTCACCTATTATATGGGAACCACCGGTGGCGGTTTGTGGAAAACCACCGATGCCGGGCAGCACTGGTACAACATCTCAGACGGGTTCTTTAAGACCGGTTCGGTGGGTGCCGTGGCGGTATCGGAGTCTGATCCTAATGTGATTTATGTGGGAATGGGCGAACACGCCATTCGAGGGGTGATGACATCCTACGGGGATGGGGTTTATAAATCAACCGATGCCGGAAAATCCTGGAAGCACATTGGTCTTACCAAAACCCAGCAAATCGCGCGAATTGTAATAGATCCTAAAAATCCGGATGTGGTTTACGTGGCTGCTCAGGGCGCTATGCAGGGCCCAACGGCCGAACGCGGGGTTTACAAAAGCACAAACGGCGGCGAAAGCTGGGAACAAATTCTGTTTGTAAATGAGCAAACGGGAGCTAACGAACTTTCTATGGATATTCACAATCCCAATGTGTTGTATGCCTCGATGTGGGAGCATCAGCGCACACCCTGGAAAATGATCAGCGGTGGCCCGGGCAGCGCACTTTACAAATCTACCGATGCCGGAAAAACCTGGGATACCAATCACAACGGCCTTCCTGAGGAAAAAGGGAAAATGGCGATTGCAGTAAGCCGGGCCAATCCCGATAAGGTATATGCGCTTATTGAAAGCGACAGCCAGCAGGATAAAGGCGGACTTTTCGTTTCAAATGATGCCGGTAAAAGCTGGAATATGGTTAGCGGCGATAACCGTCTTACCCAGCGCGCCTGGTATTATACTGAGGTTTTTGCAGATCCTTCCGCAGAAAACACCGTGTATGTGTTGAGTGCTCCTGCCTTACGTTCAACCGATGGCGGAAAAACCTGGGAAAGCCTCTCCGGTACCCACGGCGACTATCACGATTTGTGGATCAACCCGGCAAATTCTAAAAATATGGTGATTGGTAACGACGGTGGCGCTGCGATCTCCTATAACTACGGTGAAAGCTGGTCGACTCAGGACAATATGCCTACCGCGCAGTTTTACCGCATCAATACCGATAACCTGTATCCTTATAATATTTATGCCGGGCAGCAGGATAATTCTTCGGTAAAAATTGCCAGTATGGCTCCGGGAAGCGGAGGCATTGGTCGCGAAAACTGGTCGGCTTCAGCGGGTGGTGAGAGCGCCTTTTTGGCTTTCGATCCCGATGATCCGCGATATGTGTATGGTGGAAGCTATCTGGGAACCATTGAAGTTTTGGATACCGAAACCAAAATGAGTACAAACATCATGGCGGCTCCTATTCAGTATTTGGGGAAAGCCGCGCACGATATGAAATACCTGTACAACTGGAATGCCCCCATCATCTGGTCACAGCACGAACCCGGAACCGTTTACCACGCCGCCCAACTGGTTTTAAAAACCAGCGATATGGGAAAAACCTGGACTGAATTTTCACCTGATCTTACCCGAAATATCGACGCTAAACAAGGGAAAGGCGGAGGTCCTTACACGGTTGAAGCCGTTGGTGCCGAAAATTACGGGACCATCAGCTACCTGATCGAATCGCCTCACGAAGCAGGTGTTTTCTATACCGGAAGTGATGACGGTCTGGTGCACCTCACACGGGATAATGGCAAAAGCTGGCAGAATATTACGCCCAAAGGCCTTGAGGAAACCCTGATTAACGCAATTGAGGTGTCGCCACACGATCCTGCTACCGCCTATATCGCCACTACCCGCTACAAGTTTAATGATTATACCCCGGCGATTTATAAAACCACAGATTACGGTAAAAGCTGGTCAAACATCAGCAGCGGGATTCCCTATGGGGCATACACCCGAGTGGTGCGCGAAGATGCAGACCGCAAAGGCCTGCTTTATGCCGGGACTGAACAGGGTGTTTACGTATCTTTTGACGCCGGGAAAACCTGGAAATCCCTGCAGTTAAACCTTCCGATGACGCCTGTTACCGATTTGAAAGTGCATCGTGGAGATTTGATTGTTGCCACTTCAGGCCGCTCGTTCTGGATACTCGATGACCTCAAGCTTTTAGCCAACTATGAAAACAAAAAGGCTGACTTTCAGCTTTACGAACCCGAAGCATCGGTTTACGGAAGCTGGTACAGCGCTTTAAACGGGAGTATTCCGGACTTTGACGGAACCGCCGATGACGCCGGAGTAAATCCTGCAAACGGAGTGGTATTGTATTACAACCTGCCTAAAGTGACCGATACTACAGCACTGCAATTGAGCATACGCGATGCTCAGGGCAAACTTATCACGCGTTTTTCTTCGGAAGCGGACGAAAACTTTAAATCCTATGCAGGCGGCCCTTCACCCGTCCCAACTCTTAGCAAGCATAAAGGATTGAATCGCTTTGTCTGGGATGGAAGACATTCAGGTCTTCCGGGTGTTGAAGAGGTGTATATCGAAGCCGGTTATTCGGGGCACAAGGTAGCGCCGGGTACGTATAACATCACTTTAGACTATGGTGGTCAAACCGAAACTGTTGCTGCGGTGATTCAGCCGAATCCCAATCTCGATATTCCTGCGGCACAATTTGCCGAATACGACCGCGTAATGAACGAAATGGAAGCTAAGGTCACTGAAATGCACGAACTGGTGAATAGGCTGAAAAGCGCTCAGGATCAACTTTCCGCTTTGCTTAAAACCAGAGAAAGCCTTCCTGAGGAAGTTCAGGAAACCGGTAAAAAGCTGATCGCCGATCTGGAGGAATGGGATGAAAAAATGGTGCAACGCAAGTCAAAAGCTTACGATGATGTGGAGAATTTCGAAAACAAGTTTACCGCAAATTATATGTTTTTACTCAATCAAACCGAAAGCAGTATTCCCCGCGTAAACGCCTCAAATCTGGAACAACTAAAACTCTTAAATGCCGAATGGCAGGAACTGAAAGCAGCAGGAAATACGCTACTTAATACGCGTATACCACAATATAATACCAGTCTCTGGGAGGCCGGGATTGGTGCTATTCGGGTGAAGTAGAACACTGATTTGGATTGATAATTATTTTAATGATTTTCTAGAAGTTGAAAGCTGTTTGACTGTCAGTCTGAGCCTGTCGAAGACGGTTTGATAATTACCCTCACAAACTTCGATTCCTGAAGCATGTGGGCAGTTTGATATCTAGCCTGTACTTTTTAGTCAGCCGTTTTTATTTTTAGTTATATTCGTCAAATGAGAAAACACCTTCCGTTTGCTTTGCTACTTGCCGCTTCGTTTACGAGCTACGCGCAAAACTATGTGGATATCGCCAATCTGTCTTACAGCATCACGCCGCAAAACGATTTTGAAAACAGCAACCAGTCTACAGCGGTGAGCGAACTGGAGTTTCAGTTTACCTTTCCCAGGGTTTTAGACGAAAAAAATACCTTTATCAGCACGCTTTTAGTGGAATCGAATACGCTTCGCATAGACCCTACAATTCCACAGGAATACACATTTGCCTCTCTGGGACTTGCTTTAGGCTTTAATCACCGGTATTCAGACCGGCTTGCCATTACCTATCTGGTTATTCCAAAACTGGCAACGCAACTCGATGCGATGACAGGCAGAGGTTTTCAGTTGGGCGGGCTCGCACTGGCTACTTTAAAGAAGAATGAAAACTTCAGCTGGAAGTTTGGTTTGTATGCCAATACCGAAGAATTTGGTCCGTTTCTGGTCCCTTATGCTGGTTTTTATTATCTGAGCCCCAGCAAGCGCTTTGAAGCCTATATCACGACCATAAACGGGGATATGAACTATATGCTGAGCGATAAATTGAATATTGGCGGAGATGTAAACGGCCTTACCTCCAGTTACGCCCTGGGTGATCCTGTTTTCAATACCGAAAACGTTTATTTCGTCAAAAACACCACGGAATTTTTTGCCTACCTGCGCTATCCGGTGGCCAAAAATCTGTTTTTAAAAGCCAAAGCCGGGTATAGCATTACGCGAACGTATAAAGCTTTTGAAGAAGATGATCAGGTTGATTTGGGATTGAGTCTGTTCTTTTTGGGTGATGATCGCAATCAGTTGAATACGCCTCTTGCTAAAGGGGCTTTGTTTAAGCTGGAATTGCTGTATCGTTTTCCGCTTTAAGCTTTACCCAGTTTCCGTACGGCAGCCCATTCGCGAAGTTTATCTCGTGAATCTGTCGCCGGATATCCCAAAACCGTTTTTCCGGCTGCCACATCGCCCATCACTCCCGAGCCTGCTGCTACCACTGCCCCGCTGTGAATGGTGGTATGATCTTTTATCGAAGCGCTTCCGCCTATAACAACACCATCCCCCAGCGTTACCGAACCGGCGAGTCCGCTATGACCTGCCATAATGCAGCACCTTCCCAGAATACAGTTGTGCGCAATCTGTACCAGATTGTCAATCTTACAACCGTCACCCACAATGGTTGAAGCAAATTTTGCGCGATCTACACACGAGTTGGCACCAATTTCTACTCCATTCCCAATGATCACATTACCAATATGAACAATCTTGACCAGACCGCTGCCGTCATCTGCCGGGCGGTATCCAAAACCGTCTGCCCCGATACTCACGTTGTTGTGAAAAATACAAAAGGCACCAACGACCGAACGTTCCCGGATTACAGTTCCGGACCAAATGGTAGTCCTGGTACCAATGCTGCAGTCATCAAGAATCGTGACGTTTGGATAGAGTGTTACACCTTCGGCAAGCACGGTACGCGCACCCACGTAACAACCGGGGCCTATTTTACAACCGGATCCGACTTGTGCTGTGGGATGAATGTAAGCCCGGTCGCTGATTTCGGTTTCAAATTCGGGAGCATCGGGTTCATAAAGGCTTAGTAATTTGGCCATTGCCAAATCAGCATTCTTTACCACCAAAAGCGGAATAGCACCGGAAACCAAATGTTTCAGATTCTCGTTGATTACCACCGCTCCCGCTCCTGAGGCCGCGTAATTCTTCGAGTATTTAGACGAACCGATAAAACTGACCTGGTCTGATGTGGCAGCATCCAGATGGTTTAAACCGGTAAATTGTTGCGTGCTGTTTTCAGAAATTTCGGCGTTGAGCAAAGCTGCAAGCTGGTTTAGTGAAAAACTTTTCATGATTAAAGGGTTTAAGCGGTAGTTCAAAATTGAAGCTAAGTGCCTTGCAAATCTGCTCAAGGTAGATAACCAGTGTTGTCTAAAAGCAGGTGCTAACCCGTTTGAAGTGCGCGAAAGGTAAATATAAAAAGTTGAAAATGAGCCAAAATTAAAAAAGCAACTCGATACGAGTTGCTTTTTGCACAAAACCGGTTCACTAAAAACGACAATCGTTTTTTGAAACAGATGTCTAGTTCTTAGAAAAAACAGGTATTGACACTTTAGGAGTGAGAAGGGCTTTTGTTTTTCTAAGCACTTTTTCGGGTTGGTTTACTGTGGTCTGCAGTTTTAAATCGGTTACCGATGCCGCGATGTTAAAGGTGTAGTCACCTGCTTCCAGAATCCAGGCGTGAGCCTCGTCATCGTATGAAGCCAGGTCACCCCTGTTGATTGTAAGTGTCACCGTTTCTGATTCCGCAGGATTGAGTAAATCTGTTTTCGCAAAAGCTTTTAATTCTTTTGCAGGTTTTTCCAGACCGGTTTGCGGAGCTGCAACATAAACCTGCGCGATTTCCTTTCCGGCTGTTTTTCCTGTATTGGTGATGCTAAATTGTAATTGTACACCTTCAGCAGTTTCTGTAACCTTTAAATCAGCATACGCGAAGCTGGTGTACGAAAGTCCATAACCAAAAGGATACGAAACCGGCACCTCAAAGGAGTCGAAATAGCGGTAACCCACGTAAATCCCTTCTTCATAGATTTCTTCGGAAGGCACACCCTGTAGCGGATTAGCAGGTTTTTCGGCATCGGGATCGAGCACGCTACCCGGAAAGTTCTTTGATGAAGCCACATCGGCCAGTTGTACAGGAAAAGTCACCGGCAATTTCCCGGAAGGATTAACCGTACCGGTAAGTACATCTGCGATCGCGTTACCGCCTTCCTGTCCCGGTTGCCAGGCCAGCAGGATTGCGTCTGCTGTTTCTTTTAAAAATTCGGTCTCGATGACCCCGCCAATATTGAGAACCACAACAAGACTTTTCCCGGGCCCGGAGAAAGCGCGTTTCAAATTGGTGAGCAGTTCTTTTTCAGTTTCGGTAAGCAGAAAATCATCTGCTTCTGCACGATCCTGAAACTCGCCTGAGGTTCTGCCAAGCGTGAATACTGCCACATCATTGGTTTCGGCCAGCTTGTTAAGCTCTGCTGCCGAAAAGGATTTTTCAGGAACCAGCTCGTCTTTCAGAAAAAATAGCGCCTTAGGTGGAATTTTTGCACGTTCGGCTTTCATATAAATCTCATAATCAGAAAGCAGTTGTTCATCTAATTTCACATTTGCAGCCTTTAAGCCTTCCAATACCGAAATACTATAGGCTTTATTCACATCCCCGCTACCGGTTCCTCCGGCGATGGTTTCGTAAGAGGCCGATCCAAAAAGAGCCACCTTGCGTCCGGTTACCAGCGGAAGACTTTCCTTTTCATTCTTCAGTAAAACCATACCTTCAGTTGCTGCCTGGCGGGCAATGGCTTTATGTCCTTCCAGATCTGTAATTCCCGAAGGTTCATATCCTTTAAAGGCAAAAGTCTTTTGATAGGTATTTAAGATGGCCGTAAGATTACGGTCTATAATGGCTTCATCCAGTTCGCCGGCTTCAACAGCAGCTTTTAGGGCTTTAAACTGAGCGCCCGTTCCCGGCATCAGCAGATCGTTACCTGCTTTTACCTGAGCCACAGCGTCTGTACCTGCAAACCAATCGGTCATTACAAAGCCCTGGTAACCCCATTCTTCGCGAAGTAATTGGGTAAGCAGTTCTTCATTTTCAGAAGCGTAGGTTCCGTTGATCTTGTTATAGGAAGACATAACCGCCCAGGGATCGCTGTGATCCAGAGCAATCTTGAATCCACGCAGGTATATTTCCCGCAAGGCTCGCTCGCTTACTACGGTGTTAAGAGCCGTACGATTGGTTTCCGAATTGTTTGCCACAAAATGCTTGATGGTCGCACCCAGGCCTGTTGCTTGTACGCCGTTTACAAATCCGGCTGTGATCATTCCGCCAAGCACGGGATCTTCAGAATAATATTCAAAATTACGTCCGCCTAACGGATTCCGGTGAATATTAAGCGCAGGTGCCAGGAGGAAATCGACACCATAATCGCGGCCTTCAATACCAAAAGCTTCGCCTACCTGAGCGGCAAGACCGGTATTCCAGGTTGATGAGAGGCTGCTCGCTGTTGGGAAGGCAGTGGCATAAAAGGTTTGCCCGGGATTGGTATCGCGCTGCGGACTGATGCGAATTCCCGCAGGACCGTCGGCAAATACCACTGCCGGAATAGCTAATCGGGGCACAGCATAACTCGTTCCGGCAGCACCGGCAACTTCGTTTTTTGTAGCACCTACTACGGCCATTGCCGGTTTTGAGTCTTCCGGGAGCCCCGGAACTTCCATGCCGGTTCCAATTAAGAAATAGATTTTTTCGTCGAGGGTGAGTTCATCAATAAGTTCCTGCGTGTTCTTTTGAGCAGAAAGTGCTGCACAACTCAAAAGCAGGAGGTATAAAAGGTGTTTTTTCATAAGAGGTATATTTTAAACCAAATATGAAATTCTAATACTAGGAATCCTTTGACATTTGTCAAATAATCAAAATGAAGCTCTTAAAATGTGGAATTCTCAGGATAAAACTTAAATTTTTGCACGGATGCGGCTCAGGGTTTCCTGCGAAATACCCAAAAAAGAAGCGATGTGCGCAAGTGAAACCTTCTGAATCACGTAGGGTTTGGTTTCTAAAAGATGTAAATAGCGATCGCGTGCCGATTGAAAAAGAATACTTTCGGTGCGTAGCTGGGAGAATTTAAGCGACCGGGCAAACATACCCAAAGCTAACTGCGCGATTTCGGGATTGGTCTTGCTCAGTTGCAAAATTCCATCGCGATGCAGGCGTATTACGGTACTTTCTTCAACGGCTTCGATAAGCAGGTTGCTGGGCGTAGCGTCAAAATAGCTGCTTATTGAAAAACAAAACTCGTGTGTGCCTGCAAACCATTCGGTGATTTCCTTTCCGTCCCTAAAATAATATTGACGTGCAAATCCCTTTTCGATATAAAAAATATACCGGCAAACTTCGTGATGCTTTAAAATGAATTCGCCTTTAGGAATTTCTACGACCGAAAGGTATTGCTGTAGTTCGGCCTGAGTGGCCTCACTAAGGGGAGAAAATTCCTGAAGTCTTTTTAAAAATTGCGGAATCACGGTCTGCCTGTTGCCCGGTTAACAACCGGTGTTGTTGAAGGGTTAAAATAGCGCATAAAAAAAGCCCTCACAAGGAAGGCTTTCATAAATTTATAAAATATGGACTTAGTCAATAACGCGAACGTTGATTGCATTGATTCCTTTTTTACCTCTTTCAGTTTCAAATTCTACGCGGTCATTTTCACGTACTTCGTCAATTAAGCCGCTTGAATGTACGAAAATATCTTCGTTAGACCCCTCAGGATTGATAAATCCAAATCCTTTTGAATTATTGAAAAATTTTACTGTTCCTTCTTTCATTGTAGTTACTCTATTATTAATTAATTTATTTAAAAAGCGTTTTATTTTATTCATATCATCTTATTAGACTTCAGGCAAAACAGTCCTGAAACCGGGTTTACAGGTACTTGATAAGAATCTTAGAATACAGTTAAAGAAGAAGTAGTATTGTGAAGAATAGTGTGAAAAAATTCACCTGTTTCAGAATGGAAACTTGCCTCGAGAGCGGTAATAACTTAAAAAAAGTACTGAACTTATAGAATACACAGAAAACCTATCTGCGTTTACTGGGGTAAAGGTAGACTAATTATTGGTCTTAGCGTCAAAATACCTAATTATCTTTTAAATATCTTAAAAACAGCCTAAAAAGAGCCCCTCGCACTATCCCCCGCAAAGCTTTATTCTTTATTTAACGACCTTTTTGCCTCCTGTTTGTTAAATTTAAAGTTGTTGCAGCTTTTTTGCTTTCGCATATTTTTTAATAATTAAATACAATCTAAACTTATGACACACCCTATTCTTCCGCACGATCAGAAAAACTGGTATAAAGACGCAGTAATTTACGAACTGCACATTAAGGCATTTTTTGATAGTAATGGCGACGGAATTGGGGATTTTGAAGGCTTGCTTCAAAAATTAGATTATCTCGAAGAACTGGGTATTACGGCCATCTGGCTGCTTCCCTTCTACCCCTCACCCCTGCGTGATGACGGGTATGACATCGCAGACTATTACAGCATCAATCCCTCTTACGGCGAGATTGAAGATTTTAAACGTTTAGTTGAGGAGGCGCACAATCGCGGTCTTAAAGTTATTACCGAACTGGTAATCAATCATACTTCAGACCAGCACGAGTGGTTTCAGCGGGCGCGAAAAGCTCCGGCAGGTTCTAAATACCGCAACTATTACGTGTGGAGTGACAGTGTTGAAAAATACAAGGATGCCCGAATTATTTTTACAGACACCGAACCTTCAAACTGGAGTTGGGACCCGGTTGCAGGCGAGTATTACTGGCACCGCTTTTTTGCCCACCAGCCCGATTTGAATTTTGACAATCCCGATGTGCAGGAAGAAGTCTTTAATATAATGGATTTCTGGTGCGATCTGGGCGTTGACGGGTTTAGGCTTGATGCCGTGCCCTATCTCTTTGAACGCGATGGCACCAATTGTGAAAACCTGCCGGAAACACACGATTTCCTAAAAAAATTGCGCAAGCGCATTGACGATAAATACGACAATAAGCTTCTTCTGGCAGAAGCCAATATGTGGCCCGAAGATTCTGCGGCCTACTTTGGAGAAGGTGACGAGTGTCATATGAACTACCACTTCCCCATTATGCCGCGTATGTTTATGGCGGTAAAAATGGAAGACCGCTATCCCATTATCGATATCATAGACCAGACTCCCGATATTCCAGAGAGTTGCCAGTGGGCGATTTTCCTGAGAAATCACGACGAACTCACCCTTGAGATGGTCACCGATGAGGAACGGGATTATATGTACAAAGTGTATTCTCAGGATCCCAAGGCAAAAATCAACGTGGGTATCAGACGCCGTCTGGCTCCCCTGCTCGATAACAACCGTAGCAAGATCGAGCTGATGAATGTTTTGCTTTTCTCCCTTCCGGGAACACCCGTGATGTATTACGGGGATGAGATCGGGATGGGTGATAATTTTTATCTGGGTGACCGTGACGGGGTACGCACACCTATGCAGTGGACGGCAGACCGCAATGCCGGTTTCTCAATGGCAAACCCGCAAAAGCTGTACCTGCCTACAATCATAGACCCGCAGTACAATTCCCAAACGGTTAACGTAGAATCTCAGCAAATCAATCCATCCTCGCTATTGTGGTGGATGAAGCGTATCTTAAATATGCGTAAGAGTTTTAAAGCCTTCGGGCGGGGTGATATCAAGTTCTTCTCTCCTTCCAACTCCAAGATTCTGGCTTTTACGCGTAGTTATGGGGACGAAAACATTCTGGTAATCGCAAACCTCTCGCGTTTTTCACAAGCGGTAGAACTGGAACTCGATGAGTTTAAAGATTATATTCCGATGGAAGTCTTTAGCCATAATAAATTTCCGCGTATAAGCTCAAGACCGTATCTCTTCACCCTGGCGCCACACGGTTATTACTGGTTTTCGCTAACCAAGGCAGATGTGCAAATTCAGGATGGGCCCTTGCCCGAAATAAAAGCCAACAGCTGGGAGCAGTTGTTTGAGACCAAAGTGCTTCAGGCACTTGAGACTAAAGTTTTCCCGCGTTATTTTAAAGGAAAATATTGGTTTACAGACCGCAACCGCATCATTCAGGGCATTAGCGTTGCCAATAGAATAGATCTGGATGTAGACGAAATTCCGGTTAAAAATTTAATCGTAGACGTTACTTATAATGAAGGTCTGCCGGAAATTTACCAGTTTCCACTGGCTTTTGTGGCGAGTTCGCACGAGAAAATACTTGAAGAAATTCCTGAAAAAGGCCGGGTCGCCCAATTAAAACTGGGTAAAGAGGAAGGGTTCTTAGTCGATGCCGTTCACGTACCTGCCTATCGCGAGTTCTTGTTTTACAGTCTGCAACAGGGTAAAACCCTGAAATCCGGTAAGGAAGCAATGATTTTTGATAAGGGCAAAACCGCACCGGACTCTGATATCAAAGAGGTTGCCTCGCGTTTGATCGAAAGCCGCCGCAGCAATACTTCGATCATTTATGATCACCGGTACTTTTTAAAATTATACCGCAGATTAGACAGCACGATCAATCCCGATGCGGAGATTTCAAAATTCCTGACCGAAACCGTACAATTTGACAATACGCCTTTATATATGGGCAGTATTCGGTACAAAACACCGCGTAACAGCGATCCGGTTTTGGGTATGATGCAGGATTTGGTAACCAACACCGGTACTGCCTGGGAAAATGCCAAAGATGCAGCCCATCGCTATATGGAACGTGTAGAAACCACGGCTGTGGAAGACGAACCTGAGTTTAAGATCGAATCCCGACTCGAGAAACTCACTTTTGAGGAATTGAACGAGCGCGATCAGGAACTGGTAGACAGTCTATTGCCCGAACGCATTAGCCTTTTGGGCCAGCGTAGTGCCGAAATGCATCAGGCTTTGGCCAGTAATAAAAATCAAAAGGGCTTTGAACACGAAGAGTTTTCGCTGCACTATCAGCGCTCGCTCTACTCATCGTTACAAAGTCTTACCCGGGAGACTTTTGAAAATCTAAAGAAATCAATACCCAGTCTTCCCGAAGGCATTCAGCAGGAAGCTGAAGCTGTTTTAAAGCGAAAAAGTGAGATTTCAGCCTGCTTTAAACGGGTATTTGATCACAAGCTTGATACGCTTAAAATACGCACACACGGCGATTACCATCTGGAGCAATTGCTGTGGACGGGTAAAGATTATATCATCATTAACTTTGAAGGTGAGCCTACCCGACCCTTTAGCGAGCGGCGTATTCTACGGTCAGGTCTGCGGGATGTGGCCTCGATGATAAGATCCCTTCATTATGCGGCTTATACGCCGTTTATGCAAATCAATTATGCCGATGAATACCGTGAGTCTGAGCTGGAAAAATGGGCCGAACTCTGGTTTTATTATATGACCCGTTTCTTTTTGAAAGGCTATTGCGATACGCTTGAGAATTCAAATTTGATTCCTTCAAATACGCGTGATTTTACCGTTCTTTTGGAAACCTTTATGCTTGAAAAAGCCATTATGGAACTCAATTACGAGCTCAATAACCGTCCGCACTGGTCGCTGGTGCCCCTGCGTGGTATTCAGGCGGTGTTGGATGCCTGCAAATAAATTTCACATCTAAATAGAAAAAACCCCGTAAATCAGTTGATTTACGGGGTTTTTTAATGGATATAAACCTTCTTTTAGTTTGCGTTGCGTAAGGATTCCATATCAATCACAAAACGGTATTTAACGTCGCCGTCAACCACACGTTCGTAAGCCTCGTTTATGGTGTTGATGTCAATCAGTTCGATATCACTAACCACGTCATGCTTTCCACAGAAGTCAAGCATTTCCTGAGTTTCCTTGATACCACCAATAAGGGATCCTGCTACATTTTTACGTCCCATAATCAGGTTACCGCCGTGAACATCAGGTAAAGGCTCTATTGCTCCCACCATACACATCGTTGAATCTATTTTCAACAATTGTAAATACGGATTAATGTCGTGCCCAACCGGAACGGTATTCAGCAAAAAGTCAAAACTGCCCTGATGTTTTTTCATGGCATCCTTATCTTTAGAAATCAATACCTCGTCTGCACCTAAACGCTTGGCATCTTCGGCTTTCTCAGGGCTGGTGGTGATCATCACCACGTGAGCTCCCATCGCGTGAGCAAATTTGATTCCCATATGCCCTAGTCCGCCAAGACCAATCACGCCTACTTTATCGCCTTTACTTACTTTCCAGTGGTTTAACGGAGAAAACGTGGTAATACCGGCACAAAGTAAGGGAGCTACTGCTTTAGTATCCAGATTGTCCGGTACACTTAACACGTAATAGTGATCTACAATAATTTCTTCGGAATAACCACCAAAAGTATGACCTCCCAGATGTTTATCTTTACCGTTATAAGTACCTACCATTCCTTCTTCACAAAATTGCTCCAGATCGTGCTTACAAGGCTCACACTCGCGGCAGGAATCTACCATACAGCCTACACCTACGGTTTGACCAACTTTAAAATTGCTTACCTCGCTACCCACTTCTAGCACTTCACCTATGATTTCGTGTCCAGGAACTACCGGATATTTAGAGTTGCCCCAGTCGTTGCGTACCGTGTGAATATCACTATGGCATACACCGCAATAGGTAATTTTAATTTTGACGTCACGCGGCTTAACCTCGCGGCGTTCAATATTTATTTGTTTTAAATCTGCTTTGGGATCTGCTGCCCCGTATGCTTTTACTTCGCTCATAATTATTTTTACTTTGAGCATTAAATTACGCTTATATTAAAGCCTTGGCAAGTAGCAACGGGGGTTTTAAACTAAGTTTAACGCGGAAGATTCACTCAGGTTAATTTTTTAAAGACGAAGTATTAAAAGCTCAAGATTTTGAAGTCACCGTTTTATTGATCCTTGAGATGAAAAAGCTGCTGATGAGGATCAGGCTTCCGCCCAGATAGGTATTCCAGGTTAGTTTTTCGCCCAGCAAAAAATAGCTGTAGATAATGGCACTCAAAATCTCCAGATACATCAGCGAGGCAGCCGTGGTTGCGTTAAGATGTTTTAAGCCGAAAAAGAACAGGCTGAATACCACAATCCCAATCAAAAGTGCGTAAAACACCGCAATGCCCAATTGTTCTGGTACCGGATTTTCAATACCAAACAAAAATGGAAGAAACACAACGGCTCCTGCTATATTTTGATAAAACAGCAATTGATTGCGGTTGCAGTGCACAGTTTGTCTCTTAAACAGGCTTACAAAAAATGCGTAACCCACAGCGGCTGCAAGAGCGGCGAGCATCCCAATAAAATCTTTAGATTCAAAACTGAAGGGCTTGTTTAAGTAGGTAAATACAATACCCGTAAAAGCAAGAAGCATCAGGTAAATCTGAGCCTTTTTGATGGGTGCTTTATAGATTAGCGATTCTATCAGGGTTATAAAAAGCGGATAGATGTAGAACAGTACGACCGCATTGCCTATAGAGGTGTAAATAAAAGCGATAAGGTAAAAGTACATCCGCAAGGCATTGATACCCGAAGCTAAAAGGAGCATTTTGTAATTGCCCTTAACCTTAAAATCATTAGCCCTTATAAGACCCGGAAGCAAAAACAGCACCGGAATACCCGCTCTAAACCAGCCGATCGCTCCGGTAGACAAAGCAGGCATTTTTTTGATCAAAATACCGTTAAGCCCGGCTATGCAAGCAGCCAGAATAACCGCATAAATCGCTTTTTTAGCCATTACAATCTGTTAGGCTTCCTGCAAATAACGCTTTGATTTTCGGTATAAGAAGGAGTTGTAAATATTTCGCTTTGCGAAACGCACCTGATTCCCCGCATTGTGGAATTTTAGAAATACAGGTTTTGCGATACCAAAATATTCATAGGTGCTGCCGTCGGTAAAGGTGATTTCAAGAACCAAACCCTTGTGCTGGTAATCTGCGATACCCGATTGTGTGATGGTCTCTGTATACACCTCTTTGTTTGCCGCGTGAGTCTCTGGAGCAATACTTACCAGAAAATGATAGGCGTCTATGATCTCGCGACTTTTCAGTTCGGCTTCCTCTTTACGCGCATCTCCTTCCTGAAACTTATCCGGATGCCATTCTTTAACCAGATTGCGGTAAGCCGATTTAAGCTGCTTCAGGTCTGCATCTTTATCGGTATTAAACAGTTTGCGGTAAGCGGTAATACGTTTCATAGCGTTTTTTTAAGAAGGCGCGAAGTTAGGTTATTTTGGCTACCAAAAACCTGAAAGCAGCTTTTATTCTAAATCTGCATAAGTATCAGATTACGAATTGGTTAATATCTGATTTATAACAGCTTGAACCTTCAACTTAAGCAAACACTCCCGGCGTTTTCACCAAGTTCCCTGAAAATGGATTTCCTTTTTAGCTGCAGCATGTCTGTTTATTTTAGGGATTTCTTGTGAAGGCTAAATACTTGTGTTTTATAATTTTAAAAATCTTTAAAAGCCTTTCTATTTTGAAAACCTTCAATGAGCAGACCCGAATCGTAGTAATTGGTGCATCCGCAGGCGGTTTTGACGCATTGCGCAAGCTTTTGAAGGGTTTTGATAAAGAAATAAACGCCGCGTTTTTTGTGGTGCAACATATGCAGTCTCATTTGCATATAGATTATGCTTCCGGTTTAAAACAAAACTCCACACTCGAGTTTAAGTATGCCCGGCATGCTGCGCCCATAGAACCCGGGGTTGTGTACCTCGCGGTGCCAGACCATCATTTACTTATAGACGAGGGAGTTATGTTGCTTACCCGCGGGCCACGCGAAAATATGGCGCGCCCGGCTATCGATCCGTTATTTCGCTCTGCGGCGGCCACTTATTCAAACAGGCTAATTGGTGTGGTTTTGAGTGGAATGCTGAGCGACGGAACCAGCGGTTTACACGCCATCAAGGCATGCAAGGGTCTTATAGGTATTCAGGATCCTGCAGAGGCCAGTTATCCCGAAATGCCCGGTTTTGCCCTGAGTTCGCTGCAACCCGATTTTTGCTGTGGAATGGAAGATATGGCTTCAGAAATCACCCGTCTCGTAAATACTGAAATTCCGCCTGCAGGCGAAATACCGCAGTATATCAAGACCGAAGCTTTACTTTCTAAAACTATGGGAAGCCGGGTTGATCTTGAAAACGATCTGGGCGAAAAAGTACCCTACGGCTGTCCCGATTGTGGAGGGCCGCTTTGGCTTATGAAAAATGATGAAAATCAGGATCGCTATCGGTGTCATACCGGCCACGGGTTTACCGAGGATGCGCTTATTGAAGCTAAAAAGAAAAAGGTTGAAGAAAGCCTGTGGATCGCATTGCGCATGTTTGAAGAAAAACTCAATCTGCTTAAGCGCTCCCTGAAACGTTTTGAACGCAACGAATCCCGGTTTTTGATAGAATCAACCCGCCAAAAAATTAAGGAAACCCAGAAAAATATCAGCACACTCAAAGAGGCTATGGACATCGAGCCGCCTGAATTTAATCCTGATGTGGCTTCCAGTTTGCAGTCTGAAAGCTGCTAATTACGAGAACGAAGTATTTTATCACAGATTCCGGTTATTCCCCATTCTCACAGTTCTCGCAATAGGAATCCCGTAAATAATCATCTTCCAGCAGCTGAAAAGTCACACCTCCGTCATTTGAAGCATTAAACAGCCGGCAATAACGGGTTTTATTCCGGTTGAAGGCGTTTAACATAATACTTCGATACTCCGGTGTCTGAGTAAGTTCATCGTCTATAATGGTAAGATTGAGGTAGTAAAACAGTAAATCTTCGTCTACATCAATTCGGTTTACCCGGTCTTCGATCAAGGCAGTAGCCTGCTCCATATCTGAATAATAGGTAAGGTATTGCGCCATACTCAAATAATCTTCATCGCGCAGGGCTACACTTTTTAAAAGCGATAAGACCTGTCGTACAGCGCCGTCTTTTCGGGCATAATCGCGAGCCCTTGCATACTTTTCGCTTTGAATGATGTAATAATTAGTAAGCATTCGGCCAATGAGACTTTCTTCAATGTCGTAGGATCTCAAAGTCCTGATTTGCGTTAAAAACGCCGCAGGATCTACCGGTTGTAAATCAAACTTCCATATCACAAATTTGAGAGCGGCCAGATTGTATTTGATTTTGTAGTTATCGGGATCAAGATCTTGCAGTTTCTCGAGTTCGTTATAGGCAATTATCAAATAAGCCTGATCCACCAGATAGCGTACAGCGGCATTGTTGTTTAAAAAATCGGCATAGTTCTCCTGCCGAGGTATTTGAAGTTCTTTAAGCGAATTAGGATCCGCTAATTTGTCGCGCACCCGCCCCAGCAGCAGGTTTTGAATTTCCTGAGCTTTGATGACCTCTTCGTTTTGCAGCGCAGCGTTGAATTCACGAATGAGGCTTTGGGTAGTCATGATTTTATAGCTGCTCTTCTTTTCGAGCGAAAGCCTGATCAGCGCTTTGCGGTGGTTTTTTAAAATGGGTTCAAGCTTTGTACCATCGGGGCCGGCCAGTCTATTTTTTACTTCGGCTTTGCTCAAATCCCTGTAGGATGCATAGGGAGTGCCCTGAATATCCTTTAGAAATTCGACCCAGTTTTCAGCCGAATTTACCCTGGTTTCTATCTGAGGCTCCTGAAAACTCTGTAAAGCCCTTACAATACTGGCTGCGCGCTGTTCCTGCAATTCAATATTGCGTTCCAGATTGCCCTCAACGCTGCTGTAAGCCTGAATTTCTATAGCTTTGATATCGAAATCGGTAAGCCGTAACGAATCGTAAACGGGTCTGATGTCTTCCGCCAGATATTCAGACTTATTTTTCTCAAAAGGAATCCTGAAATTGAGGGTTTTGTAGGATTTGGAAACCAGCTCCTGCCCTGCTTTTTCCGCTTTTTCGAAAGTGATGGTGTCCAGATAAACCCCCATATCGAGGAGTTTCCAGTTGTAGGCTTCCAGGTTGTACACGGTGTAGTACATACACAAGTGCCGGTTATTTAAAAACAAAACATTGTACTCAAGCGTTTGACCCTGAAGTTCATCAGGAAGCTGCCCTAGACGTACCCGAAAGCTATTTTCGTAAGGTTTTAAACCCCGTCGCAGTACATCAGCATAAACCGGTTTTTGTAAAAGTCCCCGTATTTGTTTGGCTTCTGTTGGCGTAGCCTTGCAGTCGTAGCGCTTCTTATTCACAATATCGAGGGCGATGCCGTCTCCAGATTGCTGAAACATCTGCTCAAACCAGCGTTTATCGGTTATGACAAACCACAAAATATTGTTTTCATCTTTTTCAACCGAAAACTGGACTTCTTTCGGTTTTTGCCGAAATAGCTGCAGACAGCGCTGGCAGTTGGCTCGCGTACTTGCATTATTGGGCATTACAATACCGTAGGTATCGTCCTGAGCAAGACCAGCCGTGGTTAGGCAAAGAAACAGAAGCAGGCAGGAAAAGAATGGGCGCATAGCATCAGCAGATTTGGGGTAAACCGGCAATATAGAAACTTTTGGGATTATAAAAAGCAGGAAATCAAGAAAGGGCAATCCACCATTTCTGTTTATTTAGGGAGTCCTGCAGGCTGTTGAGTTCGCCCAGCCCGGGCAGTGTATAGTCAAAGCCCATTTGGGTTGCATACTTCACAAATTCTTCAGCGGGTTCTGTCCAGTCGTGAAGCGCAAGTTTAAAACCAGCCCAGTGGTACGGCATTCCAGTTTTAATCTGAGCATCCTGGGCTGCTGTGATGCTTTCGTCAGGAAACATATGAATCTGCCGCCATTTTTCACCATACTGTCCACATTCAATAAAGCCAAAGTCAAAAGGCCCCAGCCGCTCCCCTATTTCTTTAAAATGAGGACCGTACCCGCCATCGCCGGTGAGGTATAAAGATTCGGTTTTTGTTTTAAAAACCCAGCCGCCCCAAAGCGATTTGGCCCGGTCACCCAAACCCCGTCCCGAAAAATGCCGGCTTGGCGTAAACGTGATTTCAATACCTTCAAAGTTGGTGCTGTCCCACCAGTCAAATTCTGTAATATCACCGGCATCAACACCCCAGGCTTCCAGATGTCTGCCGGCTCCCAGAGCCACATAACAATTCTTGATTTTCGGAATTAATTTTTGAATACTGGTAAGGTCCAGATGGTCGTAATGATCGTGGGTTAGCAGCATCAGATCAATGGGTGGCAGGGTATCGATTAGATCGAGCGTATTTTTAGAGAAACGTTTGGAGCCAAAAGGCGAAATGGGTGCTGCATCAGGGCCAAACATCGGGTCAATGAGCAAAGTCCTGCCATTGACGCGCATTAAAAATACGCCGTGACCGTACCAAACGTATTTGATAGACTTTGACGGTTCTAAAAAAGCTTCAACATCAAGCGGAAGGATGGCTAAATCCTCATTGGGTAGGGTATTTCCTTTTTGAAAAAAAAGTTTATAAAGCATCCCCGGAAGGTCTTTAAAACTAAAATCCATTCCGGTTTCCATACTATTTTCAAACTTCCCATCCTTCCAGTTGGGCGATTGTGCATAGCGTTTTTTAAGTTGGGGAGTGATTTTACCGCCAAATTGCTTGAACATAGATTTTCATTTTTGCGTTAGTCGCGGTTTTTTCGCATACGTTTCGGCCCGTACCACAGCCAAAAACCGGTTATCGTAAACAATAGCAGGGCCACTCCCATAATAACCGTGTAAATCAGCTTAAAATAACCTTCGGTTCCCAGATAGGTATCGATAATAGAACCGTCGTGTATGTTTTCGACCACATCAGAGCGGCGTTTCCCTAAATGAAGCACTTTACCGGTAGCACCATCGAGCTGAATGCCGTAGTAATGGTCGGCAAAAATAAACTTGACACTTCCCTTTTCCTGGCGTACATCGATGCGGTCTAGCCTGGGCGAAAGATCTGCAGAGACCGAGTCGCGCAAAACGGCGATGGCCTTGTCCTGAAGCGTAGGTAACGGCAGCCACTCAGACAAATCGCTGGTGGTGCCCTCCCGGGTTTTGGGCAACAGCAAATCGCCACTGTTCTTTTTTAGCCCCAGCAATGCCCCTGAAATTGAAATCACAAAGAAAAACACAAACAACACAGCACCCATTGCCCGGTGTATGCTGCGAAATTGTCTTAGGATTTTGGCTTGTTTTTTTCGTTTGGTTTGCGTGGACATTACTGGTAAAAGCGTTTAAACGCCCAAAAATAAAGTATTCCGGCAAATGGCTGCTTGTGCTGCTGTTAAAGCTTTTGTCTGAAGGCGGTTTGATTTTAGTATTTTCGCCAGGCGAAAAAGACACAGTTTGACTACACACCGGCATTTTCTGCTTTACAAACCCTACGGCTACATCAGCCAGCTGGGCAGTAATGATTTGCGCCAAAGGCGGAAGAAAAAATTTCTGGACGAACTCTACGACTGGCCCGAAGGTATTATGCCCATAGGCCGTCTGGACGAAAAGTCTGAAGGTCTGCTGCTACTGACTACCGATGGAAAGCTGAGCGATCTCATCAACCGGAGCGGTATCGAAAAGGAATATTATGCGCTGGTAGATGGAGATCCCACCGAAAACGAACTCGATCAACTGAGGGAGGGTATCAAAATTGGGCTTAATGGAGCCAAATACGAAACCAAACCCGCGCGAATACAACGATTGGAAACTTCTCCGGATTTACCGGAACGGACTAAAAAAATACGGGATGCGCGGCATGGGCCGGTAACCTGGCTGAGTATTACGATTGAAGAGGGGAAATTCCGACAGGTGCGTAAGATGACATCCGCCATCAATTGCCCTACCCTTCGACTGGTTCGGGTACGGGTTGGAAATTTGAAATTGGATAACCTGCAACCCGGAGCGGTTGTAGAATGGGATGGGGAGGTTTAGTGTTTATTGCTAAACAATTAAAAATTTACGCCTTACTTTTATTAAACAACGCACTTATTGGAAATTGACTTGCTAAAATCAAAAATGCCGGAATCATAAAGGCTTTAATAGTTAATTCTGATTTTATAATATCAGTAAAATACAAAATTATCCCTGCAAAAAGTACACTATTTACGAGGGTTAATACAATTTTTGATTTATTCATATGTTTAATTTTTAGGTTTTTAAATTTAACATTTTTTAAGAATCAAAGGTTTAAATAAAATATGGATTTGGAAAATTAAAAGAATATCATCAAAAAATTCATCTAACAACCCCACCCTCAATCGTCTGAATAAGTCCCAGAGCTGCGCGCTCGCCGGCCATCATTGCGGCGTTAAGCGAACCGTTTAATTGCTGATCCCCGGCCAGGAAAATTCCGTTGATGAGCTGGGTTTCAGAAGGTGCCATCTCATAACGCAGATTATCCAGTTGAGGCAATGCTTTTTTAATTCGATACCTTTTTAAAAAGCGGGTATTTTTAATCTTAGCGTGTTTTGCCAGTTCTTCCTGTACCCGTTCTACGAGTTTTTCTTCGCTGTATTCGTGTTCTTTTACCACCGAAACCGAAAGCAAACCATAGCGCCCTTCGCTGTGCGTGGCGATATTTGTAGCGTAATGAATGTTATTGACCAAAGTGTCTTTCGCATTAAAAAGTCCGATGATAGGCTTGTTGTAAACCGGCGCACCCTTCACTTCAAAATACAGATTGTCAACTGATTTCCATGGAAGTTGTTGTTGATTTAGATTGGCGACCAAATCACCGGCTTCTGTTGCGATAATCGTACCCAGGCTTTGGTGTACACTACCGTCTTCGAGGGTCACCGCGTCCTGAGTGACTTGTTTTACGCGTGTATTAAACCGAAACTCGGTCTGGATTAGGCGATCCTGCAGTTGTCTGGAAATAGCCTCAATTCCGCCACGGGGAATGACCGCAGCGCCTTCGCCAAACATTTTGAAAACGAATTCAAACATACGGCTTGAAGTCTGAAGCCTGTCTTCCAGATAAATTCCTGTAAAGAAGGGTTTAAAAAAGCCATTGATCATCCCTTCAGAAAACCCGTAATCTTTTAAATACTGTAAGGTGGTTTTTTCTTCGGAAGCAAAAACAGCTTCAAGCGATTTTTTTCGGAGTTTAAAATTGAGCTTTAAAACCTTCAGTTTATCTGAAAATGATCCCACACTGCTTAGCATAGTGGGTAATGCCATCGAAAGTTCGCGGGTAGGATCACCCAGCACTTTACGCTTTCCGTTATTAAAAAGTATCGCTCCTGGAATCAGTTTTTGAAGATCGAGCTTATCGTAATTGAGGTATTCCTGAGCTTTAGGATAGGCATCAAGCATAACCTGAAAGCCCTGATCGAGCTGGTAACCCTCTACAATATCGGTTTTTACGCGACCGCCTGCGCGATCACCGGCTTCGATAACAATAGGGCTGTACCCGTGATTCTCCAGTACGCGGGCCGCTACCAGACCGCTTACCCCTGCTCCTACAATAAAAATTGGTTTGTCGTTAGTTGATTCCATAGTAATTATAAACGCTTATCGCGGTTCAATATATGTAAAAGAAAAAAAGGATTAACCGGAAATAACTTCTTTTAGAAAACATTAATATCTAAGCCACTAGCACAACCATTTGAAGTGAACATTCAAAATTTATGAAAGTTTTTTAACTAAATATTAGTGGCGCAAGGCAGCATTCAATCCCCGCATTACCTTAACTTGAAAAGAAAAACTATGGAACTAATCGTTACCCTCTCTAAAGTTATTATTACTGTTTCAATTGTTATTGTTTGGGTTTTTCGCTGGGACAATATCGTTAAGGAGTTTAATGAATATGGCTTGGCAGACCTCACCCGTAATTTTGTGGGAGCTTCTAAGATCGCCCTTTCTACCTTGCTTATTACGAGTATCTGGTATCCCGGTTTGGCAGCAATCCCTGCGTTATTAATGGCATTTTTGATGATTTGTGCGCAATTTGCACATTTTAAGGTGAAAAATCCATTTGTTAAGCACCTTCCTTCCCTGGCTTTACTGGTACTTAGCTTATTTATAGCCGCATATCACTACGGATTTTTCAATTGATACTCTTACTAAAGGCCCTGGCTCTATTTACCGGTATTGCTTTTGTCATTTACGGCATTAGTTGTTTGCTTACCCAAAAAATGAAGGAAGAATTCACGCGCTTTGGCCTGAGTGAATGGCGCAGGACTACCGGGTACTTACAATTACTGGGCGGAACAGGCCTACTTGCAGGCACGTTCTTTAACACCAATCTGCTTGCCCTGAGCGCCGCTGGTCTTGCTGTACTGATGTTGCTTGGGTTTCTAACACGCTTGCGAATTAAAGACAGCATACTGGCATCGTCCCCGGCGTTTGTTTTTATGCTGGTGAATCTTTTTTTGGCTATCTATTTCTTTAAAAATTAATACTTGATATGGAAAAAAATCCGCTTAATGTCTACGGAAAACCGCTTATTGCGTGCTGCTACGAACCTTTAACCGGGTATTTTAGAGACGGATTTTGCAAAACAATTGATGCAGATACGGGTACTCACGTGGTGTGCGCTCAGGTAACCGAAGAATTCCTGAATTTTTCTGCTAATCGCGGAAACGATCTGATCACGCCCCGCCCGCAATGGAATTTCCCCGGACTAAAACCCGGTGATTTCTGGTGTTTGTGTGTGAGCAGATGGCTTGAAGCGGAAAAAGCAGGCGTTGCTCCAAAACTTAAGCTCGAGGCCTGTCATCAGGAAACGCTAAACTATACCCGTCTTGAGTTGCTCGAACAGTATGCCTTACCGGAATGATGCGAAAAATGTTGTCCTATTTTTTATTACGGCGGTTATAGCCCTTATCCCCACGGGTTTTGGGCTTCTTGTACTTTTTAGCAATTTCCCTTCTGTAACTACCTCCCAGATTAACCTTTTTATTCTTCTCTTTTTTCTCGTGGAAACTGGCCCCTCGATCTTCATCGCGTTTAATCGGGTTATTGATCTCAACGTAATCGGGCTGTTCTTCGGGAAGTAGTTTTTTAGAAACTTCAAGTCCTTCGGGCAATTCCTGCTGCGGAATGCTCTTATTCATCAACTCTTCAATCTCCTGTTTCTTTTCAAGTTCGGCTTCGGTACCCATCAGGATACTGTTCCCCTTGTGGTCAGCCCTACCGGTACGGCCTATACGGTGCATGTAGTTTTCCGGGAAACGTGGTACATCCAGATTGAAGACGTGGGTGATTTGATCTAAATCGAGTCCGCGCGCCATCACATCGGTAGTAACCAAAATGCGATAGGTGCCTTTATCAAACTGCTCGATGGCATTAATTCGGTAATTCTGGGTTTTATTGGCATGAATTACCCCAACCGAATCGCCAAAAACTTCAGCAAGCTCAGCATACACGCGATCTGCGTGCTTTTTGTTGGATACAAAAATCAGGTTTTTTTGATAGGTGTCTTTGTCCTCAAGCAGATGAATAACCAGATTTACCTTGGTGTAGAAATTAGGCAGCTGGTAATACTTTTGATCGATAGATTCTAAAGGTGTACCGCTTAAAGCCACCTGAATGCGCTCTGGAGCCGTAAAAAAGGTGTCCATGAGTTCATCAACCTCGTCTGTCATGGTTGCTGAAAACATTATATTCTGACGGCGCTGCGGAAGCAAATCAAAAATATTTACCAGTTGAAACCGGAAGCCCAGATCGAGCATCACATCTACTTCGTCAATAACCAAATGCTTGATCGATTTAAGCTGAAGCGTGCGGCTTACGGCCAAATCGTAAAGACGGCCGGGAGTACCTACAATAATGTCGCAGCCCTGCGCAACTTCCTGGCGCTGCGTGTTGATGTTGGTGCCGCCAAAAACACCCAAAACACGAATGGAGCTGTATTTACCATATTCATTGATCTGATCTACCACCTGCAAAACGAGTTCACGGGTAGGAACCAAAATCAAAATACGCGGATTAACCTGTTTTGAAAATTTAAGACCTTCTAATAACGGCAAGGTGTAAGCAAAGGTTTTACCGGTACCGGTCTGTGCAATACCTACCACATCCCTACCCGAACGTATAACCGAAAAAGCCTGTTCCTGTATGGGGGTAGCTTCAGTAAAACCCAGGTCTTCAATCGCATAACGCAATTGTTTATTTATTTTAAAATCTTCAAAAGATGCCATGTGCGCGTATTTGCGGCAAAGGTACGTTTTTAATTCAGTTGGCAGTGTTCGGTTCGCAGTTGGCAGTCTGAGTAAGCAGTTTTCAGTTTGCGCTTCAGTGTTCGATTAATTACGTAAAGAAAATCAGGTCTTTCCGGCCATTAGCAAATCCACCTCTTACTTCTCACCACTTACCTTTTACCTCTTACCTCTTACCTCTTACTTTTCACATTCAAACCTAAAATCTAACACAACTACTCCGGTATCTGCATACTGAGGCAATGCAGGGTTCCCAGACCCCAAATCAGATCTATGGCCCCGATTCCTATTACTTCGCGGTCGGGGAAAAGTTCGGCTAGCGTATTTAATGCGATTCGGTCTTTAGCATCATTAAAAGTTGGAACCAGCACCGTTTTATTCAGAATAAGAAAATTGGCATAGCTGGCGGGTACGCGCAGATCTTCGTAGTTGATGGCCTTTGGCATAGGCAATGTCACAATCACCGGACTGCTGCCATCTTCAAGCTTTGCTTGTTGCAGGCGTTTTAAATTATCCTGTAAAGGTTTGTAATTGGCATCTTTTTGATCCTCTTCCACAACCGTTACAATGGTATTTTCATTTACAAAGCGGCATAAATCATCAACGTGACCGTGCGTGTCATCACCGGCAATACCATCACCCAGCCAAATGGTGTTAATAACACCCAGATATTTTTTAAAAATGAGTTCGTAATCCTCCCTAGTGAAATTGGGATTACGTACCTGAACCTCGGGATCGAGCAGACATTCTTCAGTAGTGAGTAGTGTGCCTTTACCGTTTACGTCAATAGCGCCGCCTTCCAGGATTACAGATTCACCGTTGTGCATTATCTGATTTACGGGAATCCCGAGAAAATCACCCATACGTTTTGGCACCTGTTTGTCTAGCCTGAAGTTTCCATATTTAGCCCAGCCGTTAAAGTTGAAATTAAGTGCCTCACGACCTTCATCCGTTTTTACAATGATTGGGCCTGCATCGCGCATCCAGCTGCGATTGGTCTTTTGAATGATAAATGTGACTTTACTAAGGTTTACGTGAGCCGCTTCGAGCAGGCTGATGGCCTTATCCCGAATGCTTTCGCTACCTACCAGAACAAAAACGGTCTCGGTCGCTGCAATTTTCTTGATAAACTCGGCAAACGCAAACTGAATGGTCTGGTACTTCCCCGGCCAGTCGTTGCCATTTCCCGGAAAGCATAGTAAAATGCCTTGTTGCTGTTCCCATTCTGCAGGTAGACGTCGTTCTTTTCTCATGGATTAATCGAGTGCGCGTTTAGTTATTTCGCCATAGAAATCGATGCGTCGATCTCTGAAAAATGGCCAGTTTTGGCGAACGTTTTCCTGCAAATCCAGGTCGATTTCTGCCATTAAAATTTCTTCCTGATCCACAGAGGCCTGTGCGAGAATTTCACCTTGAGGCCCGCAGATAAAAGACTGGCCCCAAAATTCAATTCCGTCGGTATCGGGCACGTATTTTTCAAGTCCGATACGGTTTGCAGCTGCAACATACACGCCATTGGCGACAGCGTGACCTTTCATCACATTCATCCATGCACCGTGCTGGTTAACCCCGTATTGCGCTTTCTCCTGGGGATGCCAGCCTATTGCCGTGGGATAGAATAAAACTTCGGCTCCCTGCAAAGCGGTTAAACGGGCAGCTTCGGGATACCACTGATCCCAGCAGATAAGTGTACCCAGGTTCGCTTTTTTGGTTTTTATGGTTTTGAAACCTAAATCCCCCGGCGTAAAGTAAAATTTCTCATAGAAGTGCGGATCGTCCGGAATGTGCATTTTTCGGTATAAACCGGCTTCGCTTCCGTCTGTATCGATGATGTAAGCGCTGTTGTGATAGATACCGCTCATACGTTTTTCAAAAAACGGAACAATAATCACCACGCCTAACTCTTTCGCCAGGGCGCTAAAAGCGGTAAACGAAATATCATAAAGGGGTTCTGCGTATTTAAAATTGTCTACATCTTCATCCTGGCAAAAGTAATGACTGCTGTACAGTTCGGGCAGCGAGATAACCTCTGCTCCCTGAGCGGCGGCATCACGCACCCACTTTTTACACTTCTCCAGATTGTTTTCGGGGGTGTTGTTTAAATTGAGTTGCAGGACTGCGATGGTGTATTTTCTTGCTTTCATACGAGACAATTTTACAGATAAATTCTAAGCAAAACCCAGTAAAATAAGGGCTTTGTTCATTGAATTACCAAGAATTATTTAATATTCATTTTGAGATTGTAAAAATGCATAATGTTTAAAAAGCAAAACCCGTTTTTGTAAAATTTATAATGTTAAAAACACGTGCAGCGTCCAATTAGGTTAAAAATAAGATGGTCCTGAGCTATCTGCCTAAAAATGCCGTTTTTTGCAAAAAAGTTTCTAACATGGCCCAATCTGTAGATCATACCGAACTGCTCACTTCCCTGAAAACCTATTTCGGGTACGACAGTTTTAGAAGCAATCAGCAGGAAATTATAGAAACGGTACTTTCGGGAAATGATGCCATAGTTATTATGCCTACAGGTGGCGGAAAGTCTATTTGCTATCAGTTACCCGCTATGCATTTTAAAGGACTTACCTTGGTCATCTCGCCTTTGATTGCTTTAATGAAAGATCAGGTTGACGGACTCAATGCAAACGGGATCAAGGCCGATTTTTACAACAGCAGTCAGCAGGCTCAAGATCAACAGGAAATACTGGCCAAAGCTGCAAATGGCGAATTAAAGCTACTTTATGTTGCGCCTGAGAGTCTTTCGGGATTATCGCCCCTGCTTACCGAAAACTACATCAGTTGTATCGCGATAGATGAGGCGCATTGTATCTCTTCCTGGGGACACGATTTCAGGCCTTCGTATCAGCAACTGGGTTTTTTAAAGAAATCCCTGCCCGCTGTTCCGGTTATTGCGCTTACCGCAACCGCTGATAAAGCCACCAGACAGGATATCGCAGAGCAGCTTAACATCACGCACGCCAGGCAGTTCATTAGCTCTTTTGACCGAAAAAATATCACTCTCGAAGTGCGTGCGGCAGACAAGCGGCTCGATCAGATTAAAAAATTTCTGGCCAAACGTCCCGATTCCAGCGGAATCATTTATTGTCTGAGCCGCAAAACCACCGAGACTGTTGCCCAATCCCTGCAAAACAAAGGTATTAAAGCCGAATCGTATCACGCGGGGCTGAGTTTTGAAGAGCGCACCCGCGTACAGGAAGATTTTATTTACGATAAAACCCAGGTGGTTTGCGCCACGGTCGCTTTTGGGATGGGGATCGATAAGTCAAACGTGCGTTGGGTGATTCATTACAATATGCCGAAAAATCTGGAAGGCTATTACCAGGAAATCGGTCGGGCCGGGCGTGACGGTCTCGATGCGCACGCTTTGCTTTTTCATACCTATGCAGATGTGATTCAATTGAGGCGTTTTACTCAGGGTGCTGCCAATGAGGAGGTGCAGAATGCCAAATTGGATCGTATGAAGCAGTACACCGAAGCCCTGACCTGCCGGCGTAAAATACTGCTGAGTTATTTTGGAGAGTTTTTAGAAAAAGACTGCGGTAACTGTGATGTGTGTAAAAATCCGCCCCAGTTTTTTGACGGAACCATTCTTGCCCAAAAAGCATTATCTACCATTGCCCGGGTGAAAAACAGCGAACCCATAGGCGTTATTATCGATATTCTGCGCGGTGCAAAAAACGCGATGATCATTGATAAAGGTTTGGAAGAGGTCAAAACCTTTGGGATTGGCAAAGACACTTCCTGGAAAGACTGGCAGCATTATGTCCTGCAATTGATTAATCAGGGTTATTGCGAAATTGCTTTTCATCTGAATAATGCCCTGCATTTAACTCCGTCAAGCAAGGAGGTTTTATTCAATGGAAAAAAAGTTTTGCTTACGCATCCTACCGAAGCGATTCAGCCTGAACCAGCCGTTGCCAAAGAACCTAAAATTAAGAAGGGCAACGATCTGTTTGAAAAACTCAGACAATTGCGAGCCGAGATTGCTAAGGAAGAAGATATTCCGGCCTATCTGGTTTTCAGCGATGCCACCCTTAAAGAAATGGAACGGGTACGCCCTATGAGTGAGATGGAACTCCTGGAAATAAGCGGTGTAGGCCAGCGCAAACTTGAGGTTTACGGAGATGCCTTTATCGATGCAATACTCGAGTTTCAGGCTGCTAAAATCAAGAAAAAGGGCAGTAAAACAGCTACGCATCAGGTCACCTATCAAATGCTTCAAGACGGACTCAGCATTGAGGAAATTTCGCGAAAGCGTGATTTAAAAGATACTACCGTGTATTCGCATTTGGCAAAGCTTGCTCTTGATGGTGAAAAAATAAATCTGTATGATTATGTGAGTGAGGACGAAGTATCTCAGGTTAAAATTGCCGCGAAAGAATTAAACAGTCCCGATACCTTAAAGGCTTACTTCGATTTTCTGGAAGAAAAAGTACCCTATCACAAAATACGTCTGGCCTTAACCGTAATTGAACTGGAAAACAACAGCTAGCGCACCTGCTCAATGGTACAGAAGGAATCATAACCATTTATATTGCTGAGAGGCTTAAGCCTACAGCAGAATATACTTTAAAACTGATTTTTTCCCCGGCTTCTAATTGAACTAATGTAGAAACCGAACGTGTGGGTGGGGATACATTGATTGTTGACAGTCCTAGAGGAATAGATACATTTATAAAATTCTCTTCAGCAACTTTGGTCTCAACGGTTCCTGCAGCATTGGTTTTATAAATGGAAAGTCCCAGATCACCGGCACTTAAAGAGCTCGTTTTTATTTGCGCACTAACTCTGTAAATTCCCGCATATTCCGCTGTAAAATATCCCGTGGTAGGATCAAACTCATCCTTTAGATCAAAATCTTCCGAATTGAATTTTACAATCACATTAGATAATAAGGCAATACTAAAATTTGAGGTTAGCTTAGCTTTTACTAAAGACTTATCCCTATTGGCTAATAAAATACGTGAAGGAACGCTCATAACGACACCTCTACCATCAAAAACAGCAATAGAATCCCGTGCTGCAGTGCCGCTGCCCTCTATATATTGCCGTACACGTAATGCTCCATTAATGTCAACCAAGACATCCGGATGTGGATTTGTAGTCCCAAATCCTACCTGTGAAAAACCGGCAAAGGATATAGCCGGAACTAAGAGATAAAATACCCAACGCATAAGAAGATTTCGTTTTGAATGGCACTTTGAAAATAAATATTCATCCGCTGAAATAAACAAAAAAGCGACAAAATACACTGATAGTTAGCCGATTAATCAAACTTTACTTGTAAAATTATTCAGCCTGAGAAGCCTTAAGACTTATATACAAGTAAAATCTAGTTGGGAACACCTTAACCTTTTTTACCAGTTTATTGTGTCCCTGTTGCTAGCCTTAAGCTTAACTTGAAAACAAAAATTATGAAACCAAATCAGGAAGTACCCCAGTTAGACTTAAACCTTATAAATGGCACCCGCTGGGAGTTGAGTAAACAAAAACCGGAACGTTTTACGTTGGTATTATTTTACAGAGGTTTGCACTGCCCTATCTGCAAGAAACAACTCAAAGAATTCACTTCAAAACTCAGCGATTTTGAAGAACGCGGCGTGAATGTAATCGCAGTTAGTATGGATTCAGAAAAACGCGCAAAGCTTTCGGCTGAAAAATGGGAAACCGGGAATTTACCCATCGCTTATGAGTTGACCGAAGACAAAGCACGCGAATGGGGACTGTATATTTCACACGCTATAAAAGAAGGGGAACCCAAAGTTTTTTCAGAACCCGGACTCTTTTTAATAAACCCCGACGGAACACTTTACAGCTCTATAATACAAACCATGCCTTTTGCCCGGCCTGATCTCGACGGACTCTTAAAGGGAATTGATTTTATCAAAAAAGAGGAGTATCCGGCGCGGGGAGGAAATTAGGTTTCCACGTGATTAAATAACCATTCTGCCGCATCTTTATTGTTTTGGGAGTCGAAATAATTTAAATTATTATATTGCCAGCAAAACTTTTAAATGATTCGCCATTATTCTTTTGCCTTAGTATTTCTTCTTTTTTCTAATTTTCTAGTTGCCGGAATCGATCCCTTAAGTATTAAACTTCAGGATAATCAAAAATTGGTTCAGACTTTTTCCGCAGATTGGAAACAGGAGCAATCTATTCACATTGCAGTTTTAAAAAATAAGGATACTAAAATGTATGAGGTCCTGCCCTTTCTGTTAGATAAGGCTCAGAACCTACAGAAATTAGCCGCACTCTCGATTAGTGAAGAACCGAGAATCGAATCGTTACACTTTTCTAATGATCTCGTGACGCTTTTGGTAACTACAAAAGATGGTCAGGAAGTGCTTGATTTCGCTTTAGACGGCTCATCAAGCGCTAAACTGGAGCTTAAGGATAAATTTGAGGATTATAAACTGAAACTTCGCAGCGATGGTGTTACGCATATGATCAACTATGAAGACAACACGCTTCATATCGCAAGTATTGAAAATTCCAAAAACATTACTACTCAGGATCGCCCCGTAACCGGAAGAACAGCCGATTTACTGGAAGAATTGTTCAAGGATAATCTACAGGCCATAGAGACTATGGATTTTGTAGATAAAGGCTCGATTTCAAGCGCTAAAGCTTATTTATACGACAAGGTAATCTCTTTTACCAAAGATGATCCAAAGGCTTCATCAACGGCGGTTGTTAGTGTGAACCTCGAAGAGACCGGCCCTGTCTCTGAAGTCAGGGTTTTTAATCAGGATGGTATTCAAAAATTAAAAGATTACAATTCCTTTCTTAACCCAGAACAACTTTTGGCTATTTCGTTAAGTAAAGAGTCTTTTAAATTAGATGTTTTACCCATTCAAAATGCAGATGAGCAATCTGTAACGTATGATCGAGCGCAATTAGCTAAAGCCGAAATTTCCTCAGATTTAAATGAATTTATCTCAAAAGCATCACGATCCCGAAATACGACTACAATAACCACTAATGCTATAAAGGAAGGCGCAGTTTTGGTTACTTTAAGTTATGTAGATAAAAAGGCATATCAATACAACTGGTGGTTTCACCATTGGATGTTTCAAAATCAAATGATGTGGCAGCAGCAAATGATGCAGCAAAATATGAATCAAATGATGCAATCTGTACCTACAGGATTTGGCCCGGCTGCTCCCGGGGATGCTCCTTTCTATGATTCTGATGAGGAAATCTCGTTTGTTTTGGATGCATCAGGCGTACTGAAAAGCGCAACCGGAGTTGAAACTACTTATGCACAGATTGATCAGGAATCCTACACCGAATCCCTGAAAAAAAAACGAAGCTTCAGCGAACTATCAGCTGCATTCCTTAAAGAAGGATACAGCTATATTTATCTGGATAAAGACAATGATATTCTGGAATTGCGCTTTAGCAATTATAATTAAGTCTTATTTCTTTCGATTTATCAAAACCTGCTCAATATCCTGTAATCCGTAGCCTTTGGCTTTAAGCAAAATCAGATAGTGAAATAAGAGGTCTGCGCTCTCGTTGAGAAATAAATCGTCGTTGTCGTCTTTAGCTTCGATAACCACTTCAACCGCTTCCTCCCCCACTTTCTGGGCGATTTTATTTATGCCTTTGCGAAACAGATCGGCAACATAGCTTTTTTCGTTATCCTGATTGGCTTTACGTTCCGAAATGGTGTGTTCCAATTCGGTTAGGAAACCAAACGACTGCTCGTTATCCTCGCCCCAGCAATTGTCGGTTCCTTTATGGCAGGTTGGTCCCTGCGGATTTACGCTGATCAATAAGGTGTCGTTATCACAATCATTTTTAATGGAAACCAGGTGTAAAAAGTTACCGCTTTCTTCGCCTTTGGTCCACAAACGTTGCTTACTACGGCTGTAAAAAGTTACTTTTTTGGTCTCGTTGGTTTTGAGATAGGCTTCTTCATTCATATAGCCCAGCATCAAAACATTTTTGGTTTTAGCGTCCTGTATAATTGCCGGCACCAGGCCCTGTTCATTATAGTTGATTGTCATGGTATCTTTTTTTACGCGGTTGCGAAAGTATTAAATCCGGACCGGGATATTTTGTTTTTTCAATTCGTGTTTTAGCTCGGGGATGTCTGTTTCGTGAAAATGAAATACACTGGCAGCCAGAGCTGCGTCTGATTTTCCGTTTTTAAAGGTATCTGTGAAGTGCTGCATCGTCCCTGCCCCGCCCGAAGCGATAATGGGAATATTCAACATACCGCTCAATTTTGCCAGCGCTTCATCAGCAAAGCCGTTTTTAGTGCCGTCATGATCCATCGAGGTAAAGAGGATTTCCCCTGCACCCCGTTGTTCCACTTCCATGGCCCATTCAAACAGATCGAGTTCGGTAGGTACTTTACCACCCACAAGGTGTACAGTCCATTTACCTTCAATTTGTTTGGCATCAATAGCAACCACAACGCATTGCGAACCGAATTTAGCCGCAAGATCATTAATCAGTTGGGGATTTTTAACCGCCGACGAATTGATAGAAACTTTATCTGCCCCGTTTTGCAATAGAATATCTACATCTTCAACAGATGAAATTCCGCCACCCACGGTAAAAGGAATGTTTATTTTTTCGGCTACTCGCAAAACCAGATCAGCCAGGGTTTTTCGGTGCTCTTCCGTTGCCGAAATATCCAGAAAAACGAGTTCGTCTGCACCCGTTTCGGCATATTTAGCCGCCAGCTCGACCGGATCACCGGCATCGCGCAGATCTACGAAGTTGACCCCTTTTACGGTTCTTCCGTTTTTAATATCGAGACAGGGAATGATTCGTTTGGTAAGCATATTTTTATTTTTTGTCTTTTCCGTGAAGACGGAAAACTTATTATAATTTCTATTGTTATTTCAATTCTATAGCAAACTGAAAACTATTTTTCTAATTAAAATTTTAATAGCCCCATTTCAATAAAAATCAAATAGGAGAAAATTAAACATACTATTAATGCAACCCCATTTTTAATCAGCTTATTATCTATTAAGAATAACAGCGATTCAATTATTAAAAGTGGAATACCCAATACAATAAGACCAATCATCCCTACAACCCCCCAGCCTTCGTAAGCAGATAGTTCTGACCAATTGCTAACGGTAAATGTTATAATTACCAAATAAAATGTCAATAAGTAAACTCCTAATATGCTAATTCGATTTTTCAATGACCAAGTATAAAACCTTCCAGTTGTTTCATGGAAATGCGTCCTTCGTAAATCGCTTTCCCAATAATGGTTCCTTCGCAGCCCAGTTCAGCCAGCTTTGGTAATTCGTCAAAATGGGAGATTCCGCCGGAAGCTATTAGTTTAATGTTCTCGACTGCCCCTTCGACAAGCTCAGGGTGACATTCTTCCAGAATTTTTCGGTACAAATCAAAAGAAGGACCTTCTAACATCCCGTCTTTACTGATGTCTGTACAAATTACATACGACACGCCTTCCTGCTGATAGCTCTTGATAAACGGAATCAATTCTTCTTTAGATTCTTCCAGCCATCCACTAACGGCTACTTTTTCATCTTTCGCATCTGCTCCCAAAATAATCTTGTCGGGACCAAATTTAGACAACCAGCTCTTAAAGGTTTCCGGATCCTTGACGGCAATACTTCCACCGGTGATTTGACTGGCACCACTTTCAAAAGCGATACGCAAATCCTCGTCGGTTTTGAGTCCGCCCCCAAAATCAATTTTAAGGCTGGTTTGCGAAGCGATTTGCTCCAAGACCTTGTGGTTTACAATATGCTTGCTCTTAGCACCATCCAGATCAACCAGATGCAGATATTGAATCCCGTGGGCTTCAAATTCCTTTGCAACCTCCAGCGGGTGCTCGTTGTATATTTTTTTGGTATCGTAATCACCTTTTGAAAGGCGTACACACTTACCGTCTATGATGTCTATGGCGGGGATTATTCGCATTTTTAAAAATTAGAAATTAGAAAGTCGAAAAATCAATCTTCCTTATTTTTATTTATTCTTTTTTTCATTGTGTTGATAGATGCAACAGTTATTGCCAATATCTCTGAACTTTCTTTTAATAGCCTTTCAGCTTCCAAATTACCACTCTCAGAAATTGCAATAAGTATTTCAAGCCAAAAACAAGATTCATCTGCTTCCTCTTCAACAATTTTCAATTTATTTATAAAGTCAGCATCTGACTTAGGTCTTTGTGATGCGCTCCAATTTGCACCAACAGAACTCGAACTTTTCAGTAATTGAGAAACGAGATTGTTATACTCTCTAGATTTAGGAAGTGTTGAACAAAGATTCCAGCAATCTATCGTAAATCGTTTCGTTCTTGACTTTAAATCTTCCATTTCTACTTTTTAATTTAGTTTTTCTATTTTACAAGCTCACAAAATTTTTCAAAATTTCCTGTCCAACTTTACCACTTTTCTCCGGATGAAACTGCACACCGTAAAAATTGTCTTTTTGCAAAGCCGAAGCATAATCAACTTCATAATGGGTGGTGGCGATCATTTCAGTGCATTGGGGAGCATAAAAACTGTGCACCAGATACATATGGGAGTTCTCGGGTATTCCTTTGAATAGAGGTCCTTCCAGGTTTGAAATTTCATTCCAGCCGATTTGCGGAACTTTTACGGCATTTGAAAACTTGATCACATCGGTATCAAAAATCCCGAGTCCGGTGGTATCTCCTTCTGTTGAGTGTTTGCACATCAATTGCATCCCCAGGCAAATGCCCAATACGGGTTGTTTTAGAGTAGGAATTACCTGGTCTAAGCCGGTAGCTCGTAGCTTGGCCATCGCACTACTGGCCTCGCCCACTCCGGGAAAAATCACCTTATCTGCGGCTTTAATTTCTTCAGCATCGTCAGACAGGACCGCATCAATCCCCAAACGCTTGAAGGCAAACTTGATACTTTGTATGTTTCCGGCACCGTAGTTTATGATTACGAGTCCCCCTCCGGCTCCCCCAAAGGGGGAGTGTTTTTGTTCCTTTATAGTATTGTTGTTCATTTCTATTGATTTAATTCCCCCTTCGGGGGTTAGGGGGATCAGAGCATCCCTTTCGTACTGGGCAACACCATTTTATCCGGATCTCTTTTAACAGCCACTTTTATGGCTTTCGCAAACGCTTTAAAAATGGCTTCGATCTTGTGGTGTTCGTTAGTGCCTTCGGCTTTTACATTCAAGTTTGCGCGGGCCCCGTCTGTAAAGGATTTGAAGAAATGGTAAAACATTTCAGTAGGCATCTCCCCTATTTTTTCGCGTTTAAAATCGGCTTCCCAAACCAGCCAGTTGCGGCCTCCAAAGTCAATAGCAACCTGCGCCAGGCAATCATCCATCGGCAGGCAAAAGCCATAACGTTCAATACCCAGTTTGTTACCCAGAGCTTTCGCAAACACCTCGCCCAATGCGATAGCGGTATCTTCAATGGTGTGGTGCTCGTCTACCTCAAGATCACCATCTACGTGTATTTTTAGATCCATCGAACCATGGCGGGCCAACTGATCAAGCATATGGTCAAAAAACGCCAGACCCGTTTTGATGTCGCTTTTGCCGGTTCCGTCGAGATTGAGTTCGATTTCAATATCGGTTTCGTTGGTTTTTCTAGAGATGGAAGCCGAACGGGCGTTGAGTTTTAGAAACTCGTAAATCTGTTGCCAGTCTATAGTCTCAAGCGCGATATAGGCGTCAAGATCTTCCCGTTTTGTCGTGATTTCGTCTGCCCCCAAATCGGTATGATCGCTTATGAAAATGCCCTTAGCGCCCAGATTTTTAGCAAGTTCGATATCGGTAATACGATCACCGAGAACAAAACTGTTTTCGAGATCATAATCTTCCGAAAAAAACTCGGTCAACATACCGGTTCCCGGCTTGCGCGTATTGGCGTTTTCTTCGGGTAAGGTCTTGTCGATGAATACACGATCAAAAACAACCCCCTCATTTTCAAAGGATTTTATAATGAAATTATGCACCGGCCAGAACGTATCTTCAGGGAACGAGTCGGTACCCAAACCGTCCTGATTAGTAATCATCACGAGTTTGTAATCGAGTTCTTTCGCGATTTTACTCAGATACGTAAATACTTTTGGGTAAAAAGTGACTTTCTCAAAAGCGTCTACCTGATAACCCGGTGGCTCTTTAATAATAGTACCGTCCCGGTCTATAAAAAGTACTTTCTGCCCCCTGGCCCCCGAAGGGGGAACTGCATTAGGATTTTTTGTATTTGAACTATTCATTAGTCTAATTCGTTTAAAGCGGCGATTAATTTTTTGTTTTCCTCTGGTGTCCCCACCGTAAAGTCCCCCTAACCCCAAAGGGGGAATTACCTTGCGATTATTTTCGTATGAACAATTAATTATTTTAAATGGTTCAAAGCTGTTATTAATTTTTTGTTTTCCTCTGGTGTCCCCACCGTAAAACGCAAGGTGTTTTCACACAATGCCTGCGTGCTTCGGTTGCGTACCACGATACCTTTTTGAATGAGCTGATCGTAGCGTTTATTGGCATCGTCTACCCGTGCAAGGATAAAATTCGCCTCAGAAGGAAAAACGTGCTGCACAAAATTTACTTGAAGTAACACTTTAGATAAAGCATCCCTTTCCTCTAAAATAGAGTTAATTTCAGTCTCAACTTTTTCGGTGTCTAAAACCCGCTCTAATGCTCTTTTTTGTGTGAGTTCATTCACATTATAAGGCAGTTTGATTTTGTTGAGTATCGCAATAATTTCTGCGGAAGCATAACAAATTCCCAGTCTGATTCCGGCTAAGCCGTAAGCTTTAGACAGGGTTTGAATAATAACCAGATTTGGATATTCCTGAAGCCGTGATGACCAACTTTCACCCTTAGCAAAATCGATATACGCCTCATCCACAATTACGAGTCCGCGGAAGGATTTCAACAATTTTTCAATCGACTCCGCATCAAAACTGTTTGCTGTGGGATTGTTTGGCGAACACAGAAAAATCATTTTGGTCTGGTGATCTATCTGCTCCAGTACAGCGTGTACATCGGGTTGAAAATCTTTGGTCAACACAACCTCGCGGTTTGCAATATCGTTAGTTGCTGCAAGCACACTATACATCCCGTAAGTAGGCGGTAATGTGATTACATTATCGGTTTTGGGTTCGCAAAACGCCCGAAACAACAAATCGAGCACCTCGTCGCTGCCGTTACCCAAAAGAATCTGATCTGCCGGAACGCGCTTTACGGTTGATAAATGCTGCTTCAGCGTGATTTGCTGCGGATCGGGATAGCGGTTTACGCCATTGTTATACGGGTTTTCATTGGCATCTAAAAAAACCATATCCTCGTGAAAATCCTTAAACTCATCACGGGCCGAAGAATAGGGTTTTAGTCGCGCTACATTCTCGCGCACCAGTTTTTCTAAGTGAAATGTTGTTGGCATTAGTTCTTTTTTGCGAGTTTATTGAGACGTAGGGTAACTGCATTCTTATGCGCCTGAAGCCCTTCGGCGGCAGCCATAAGTTCGATTGCGTTACCAATGTTTTGAATGCCTTCTTCAGAGAGTTTTTGAAAGGTCATACTTTTCATAAAACTATCAAGATTCACCCCACTGTATTGCTTGGCATAACCGTTAGTCGGCAAGGTATGGTTTGTCCCGGAAGCGTAATCCCCGGCACTCTCGGGCGTATAGTTCCCAATAAAAACTGAGCCTGCATTGGCGATGTTATCCACGTAAAAATCATTGCTGTCAGTAGCAACAATAAAATGCTCCGGGCCATATTCATCAATGAGTTCCAAAGCTTTTTCGTGCGTTTCCACGTAAATGAGTTTGCTGTTTGCGATGGCTTTTTCAGCAATAGCTTTACGGGGAAGGGCTTCCAGCTGGCTCGCGATTTCCTCTTCCACTGCTGCAATAAGCGCTTTTGAAGTAGAAACCAAAATCACCTGGCTGTCCACACCATGTTCGGCCTGACTCAAGAGGTCTGAAGCGACGAATGCTGCATCTGCGGTATCGTCTGCAACTACCAGCAGTTCCGATGGACCGGCAGGCATATCGATACTTACATTGTACTTGGTAGCCATTTGTTTGGCGACAGTTACAAACTGATTCCCGGGACCAAAAATCTTATAGACTTTCGAAATACTTTCGGTACCAAAGGTCATCGCACCAATAGCCTGAATGCCTCCCACTTTATAGATCTTATCAATACCACAAAGCTGCGCGGTAACCAAAATCGCGGGATTGATATTGCCCTGCTTATCAGGTGGGGTGCATAAAATGACTTCTTTACATCCTGCGATTTTTGCCGGAATGGCCAGCATTAAAATCGTAGAAAACAAGGGTGCTGTCCCTCCGGGAATATACAGTCCCACTTTCTGTATGGGACGTTTTTCCTGCCAGCACATCACACCGGGAGCAGTTTCCACCTCGACACGCGGCGTGCGCTGCGCCTGGTGAAAGCGCTCAATATTCGCTTTTGCCAGCTTTATAGCTTCTTTTAAATCTGAATCAATACTCGTAAGAGCCTGGTCGATTTCAGATTGAGTTACTACCAAATTATCCAGAGCAATTCCATCAAATTTTTCGGTATATCGGGCAACAGCTGCGTCGCCTTCCGTCTGAATAGACTTAAAGACCTCGAGCACCGTACCTTCGATCTGATCGTAGGTCTGCGTGGGTCGTTTGAGGATTTGATCCCAATCTTCCCGTAACGGATTACTTATTTTATTCATTCTTTACTTTTTTTGGAGCCGTTTTGATTTTGATCTATAACCAGTAGGCTTTCGGAAAATATAAGTTCATAAGATTCCGACCTGATTCGGAATAGTTTTGTATCCATCAGACGCTACAAAACCATCTTTTCAATATCGCTCACCAAAATACCCTGAGCCCCGGAGTCTTTAAGCTTATCGATTACTTCCCAAAACTCATTCTTATCGATAACGGAGTGTACGCTACTCCAGCCTTCTTCTGCTAACGGAAGCACTGTAGGGCTTTTCATACCCGGTAACATTGCGATAATGGCGTCGAGCCTGTCGTTTGGAGCATTTAGAAGCACGTACTTATAATCACGTCCTTTTAAAACCGCCTTTATACGAAATATAAGTTTGTCTAGAATCTCCTGGCGTTCACTGTCTATCTTTGGCGAAACCGCCAAAACCGCTTCAGATTTAAGCATCACTTCCACCTCTTTTAATCCGTTCTTAAACAAGGTGCTGCCGCTGGAAACGATATCGCAAATACCATCTGCAAGGCCAATATTTGGCGCGATTTCTACAGAACCGTTGATGATGTGTAAATCTGCTTTTACGCCGTATTTCGAAAGATAGTCGAGCACCGTATTGGGATAGGAAGTAGCGATTTTTTTACCTTCAAAATCTTTAACTGATTCGTATTTAGTCCCTTTTGGCACAGCCAGTGAAACCTTACATTTTGAAAAGCCCAGTTTTTGTGCAATAGCAATGTCTGAACCTTTTTCGATAAGTACATTTTCTCCAATAATAGCGATATCAACCACCCCATCTCTTAAATACTGCGGGATATCGCCGTTACGCAGGTAAAAAACCTCGAGCGGAAAATTGGCTGCGCTGGCTTTAAGCTGGTCTCTGCCGTTGTCGATACTTACACCACAGTCTTTTAGGATTTGAAGGGAATCTTCATTGAGCCTTCCGGCCTTTTGAATAGCAATTCTAATTTTTTTAGTCATTTTTTGGTTTGTTAAGCTTGAACCATTCAAAACAGAAAACCCGTTTGAATGACTCAAACGGGTTATTGTAAATTATGCTTTATACACACAACATTCTTACCTCGCTTGAGCGCGTAAATAAAAATGATGATGATGTAAAGATGTTGCTTTCATAATGCGGAAGCGAATTTAATTAAAAAATTGCTCTTGTGCCCAAAATAATACAAATGTTTTTTTTCGATGTAATACAACTAATATAAGTTAAAGTGTTACTTTTGAGGCATATCACTGGAGATGAAACGATTTTTAATTGCATTTGGAGTTTTTTGCTGCTGGTTTTTTCTGGGCGTTCTCTTTATGAACACAACAGGAGCGGTAGACCAGAGCAGCCTTTTTGCATCTAAAGTGGTAAAGCCCAAGGATCTCGACACTACACCCGGTGATTCCACACCAACAGAATTTGTTCCTTTTATAGAAGAGGATCCTCGAGAAAACGATACCAATACCGTATTTCAAGAGGCTGATACCTTTATGGTAAATAATTTAAGCCGGGGTAACGAGCAGCTGGTGGAGGATCTAACAAGAAGTATCCAGGAAAAGAAACGAGAACTCGCCGAAGACCTAGAAAAACTGCGAAATGTAAAGAAGAATACAAATGCGACTGCTGTTGCTCCGCGTACCTTTGATGCCCTTTTTTATCCGGAATTTAAACATGCGCGCTTTGTTGTTGACCAGAAAGCAACCAGCTTTCTGAGTTTTGTAAAACAAAAATTAGCTGCTGACGCAAATCTCCACATTAAAGTGGTAGGGCATACCGATTATATTGGGGATAAGGAAGATAACTATATGCTTGCATTAGATGAGGCAAAAAAAGTACGCGAATTTCTCATAAAAAGCCTTAAATTGCCTGATAATCAGGTTTCTGCATATTCTAGCGGAGAGACAGAGCCTATTTATGACCGCGATTCTGAAAACCGGGAACTCAATCACCGTATAGAAATTTATTTTGAATGACAGTATTTAGCATCATATTACAAAAAGCAGACGACGCAGTTTCAGTGCCGCTTATCTATATCGAAGTATTTTTTTTGATGCTATCATCATTTCTTATAGGATACTTCTTCGCCTATTTTGCACAGAAATCGAAATACCTTAAAAAATTAAAATTCCTCAAAAAACGCAGCGATCTTAGCGAAACGGAAGAGGAATTGTTATTTGATGATACGGAAGAAGATTTGGAAGAATTTGTAGTAGCCGAAAATGAGGAACAGCCATACAGATCAAAAAGTAAACCTAAATCTGGTACTTTAGATTTTGAACGTATTGGTACAGCAGATCCCGATGAGGCTGATGACCTTCAAAAAATAATAGGAATAGGCCCGTATACAGAAGAAAAGCTCAATACAATTGGGATATACACTTTTGAACAGATAAGCCGATTTAATGAAAGTGATATTGAACTGATTACCGAATTGATTCAATTTTTCCCGGATCGCATAAAGAACGATCAGTGGGTAAGTAAAGCCAAAATGCTTTCGGAATCTAAAAGGCGTTCTCAGGCGCGTCGGGAAGGCCCGCGTATGAAGCGAGCATAAAAAAAGCCGGTCAACAATATGACCGGCTTTCTTTTTTTTACGGAAATACTAGTTATTGCCCAGTATGATGGGTAAACCAGACTCTCCGGAACCTACTACAATTATTTTGGTGTTATTGGATTTAGCTAGCTGCAAGGTAGCTTCAATCCCTTTGTCTCTTAAGATCTGATCATTCAGGGATTGACTTAAAATACGGTTGGCATCAGATTTACCTTGAGCTTCTATAACCTGACGCTCTGCTTCTTTCTGTGCAGAAATCAAGCGAAACTCATATTCCAATGATTCCTGTTCCTGCTTTAATTTTCGCTCAATAGCTTCTTTTATCGTAGCCGGAAGGGTTACATCTCGTACCAAAACTTCATCAAGCTGTATATATTGATCTTTGATAATCTTTTTGGTTTCGTCATAAATTTCAGCCTGAATGGCATCCCGTTTTGAAGAATACAACTGCTCCGGAGTATAACGGCCAACTACAGATCGTGCTGCAGAGCGTATGGTAGGTAAAAGAATACGGTTTAAATAATCTTCCCCAATTTCCTGATGCAATTTACCCAACTGGGATGCATCTGGCTGATACCACACCGATGCCTCCAGTTTAATATCTAAACCATTAGATGACAATACGTTCATGATTTCTTTGAGCTCCTGGCGACGCACTTCATAGATATATACTTTATTCCAGGGGGCAACTATGTGAAAACCTTCGCCCAGTGGTGGTTCTTCGGTGACCACACCTCCTCCAAAGGGACGGTACAGAACGCCTGCCTCACCGGAATCTATGGTTACTGCAGATTTAAAAACGAGAATAAGAACGATAATTAGACCGATAATAAGGGGTATTCCGATTTTAGGAAATTTATCCATGATACTAAAATTTAATTTAAAAGCATCCTGAAGTATTCAGGATGTGACATTTGATAATCTAAAACATTTAAAGCTCTTACGCAAAAGCTTAAATAAGACCGTTGTATTTACGTATAAACCATTCAGCGCTGGCAGCTATGGCGATAATAAGCAATAACCACCAGAACTCAAGAAGCGGTGTGTTTTTTATAGTTTCCCGCTGAACAGGAATAAATCGTTCATCTTCAACCAGGCTCTCTATAAGTAGGTCTAACTCATGTATTGTTACAGCCATACCTTCTGTATCTGCTGCAGCGGTTTTCATTTTGACAAAATCAGCCTGTATGACCTGATTCTCGATATTGTATTCAATTACCGTAAAAGCGCCATTGATACGTATACTAGAACCGCTTTCCAAAATTTGAAAGGTATAACTCCCCGGCTCCAGTGCCGGGAGTGTTGCGGTATAATTTGTTCTGGTGAGAGCCATTGGGCTTTGATAAGTCTCACCGGTGTCTGCGTTTTTAAGCTCAAGTTGCAATGAAGCTCCAGAGTCAAAAACATAGTTCTTGTCAAAGAATTGAGAGCGAATGACAATACCACTGCCTCCGTAATAAAAACGCTCATATTCGGCCTGCAAACGGCTTCGTTTGGTATCTGAAGCCGAAAACTGAGCTAATTTTTCGATAAAGACATCAAAAGATTCAAAACTTCGAGTGTCTAAAAATGCCTGACTGCGCCATTTAAAGATTCCGGTGCCGAATAACACCAGCTCTCTTCTACCGCCGGCTTCTACAGCTGCGAGCAAAGGATTGTCTGTTTCAATACCGGTTATGCGCTGATTGAGAATCACATCGGCTGCAGCCGTTAATTCGATTTCGCCAAAGGGAGCTTCCAGCGGCGGAAAACCTGAAAAATCATCGTCATCCAATTGAAAACTGGAAAAGCTTAAGTTATATACAGGTTGTACTCCTTCCGTCTGATTGTTAAGAGGCAATTGATACAAATCCTGAATTCCATTGAGAAACCTTCGGTCTGCAGCCGGACCAACCAGCGTAAACCTGTTTTTATTCAGCGTATTCAGTTTACTATACAATTCCGCAAATGAGCGCTGGGGCTCAAAAAGTACCACCAGATTATAATCATCCAGTTCGACGGACTTAACTTCACTAATTTTCTGTAGTGTAACGGTTCGCAGTTGATTACTCTCAAAAGCTTTCTTTAGTGTTCCGAGATCGGGATGCAGCGTGCTGTATACAATCAAAATCTGGCTGCGCTGGTCTATAATTTCAATACCAAAGTGTTTCGCATTATTAGCCGTGTTTTTTTCATCGGCTAATTCGCCAACAATCACCTCGTAGGTTTCGGCACCTATAGCCGAAGCTTCCAAAAACGTATTTACGCGCCGGGCTGGCTCGTCTTTACTTAGTGAAATAGTTTCCCGGAACAAAACAGCCCCGTTTTTACGGATGGAAAGTGTCGTATTTACTGCTGAAGTTCCGGAGTAGGAAACCAAAACTTCAACCGGAAAACGGTTTTTGAGATACGCGTATTTATTCACATTGACGCGATCTATACTTAAATCTTCATAACTGGTAGTGTCACCAACAGCTATAAAATAATGTGGGATTTGAATTTGCTCCTTTGCCGTGTACACGTAGTTTGATCCCAAATTGGCATTCCCATCGGTAATGAGAACAGGCGCAAAATTTTCGTTTTTATAAATGGTATACAGGCCCGAAAGTGCTTTGGAAATATTGGTTTGATTTTCTGTAAACGCTAAGGAATCATAGGTCTCGAGTGTAGCTCCTAATGTGTAGAAGTCAATATCGAAACGCTTCGCCAGATCTTCTGAATTCTGAATTTCCTGAAGTATTTGCCGTACAGAATCTGAATATCCTAAATGAGCTACAGAAGCTGAATTGTCTACGGCAAGAGCCAGTTTTGGTTTTAGCGTGGTATAGGTTGCCTGTTTAAAGGTAGGATTGAGCAGCAGTATTAAAAGCGCAAAAATAGCTACAAACCGAAGTCCTGCAAGAAGGATACGCAGTCTCAGCGAACCCTGTGGCCTGTAAAAGTAAAAAAATACGGCAGCACCCAAAGCTATTACCCCAAACAGGATAATATAAAGTAGTGTGGATGCTGCCATAAATAAGTTAAGTTGAAAAATTAGGTTAACATTCCGCCATCAACCTGCAATACCTGCCCGGTAACGTAGGCGCTCATATCGCTGCCAAGAAACACACAGGCATTGGCAATATCTTCCGGAGTACCACCGCGTTTAAGAGGAATAGCATCTCTCCAGCCGGCAACTACTTTTTCGTCTAGTTTTGCAGTCATTTCGGTCTCAATAAAACCGGGAGCCACCACATTGGTGCGTATGTTACGCGAACCCAATTCTAAGGCCATAGACTTTGAAAATCCAATAATACCGGCTTTTGAAGCTGCATAGTTTGCCTGCCCGGCATTTCCTTTTACGCCAACAACAGAGCTCATATTGATGATACTGCCATAACGCTGCTTAAGCATGGTACGCTGCACCGCTTTAGTCATATTAAAAATAGACTTCAGGTTTACCTCAATCACCTGATCAAAATCTTCTTCACTCATACGCATAAGCAGATTATCTTTGGTGATTCCGGCATTGTTTACCAAAACATCGATAGTATCAAAGTCTTCGCTTATTTGTTTAATAAGTTCCTGGCAATCTTCAAATGAAGCTGCGTTAGACTTATAGGCTTTGGCTTTAACCCCCATTGCCGTTAGTTCTTTTTCCAGTTCTTCGGCAGGACCGGCAGATGAACTGTATGTAAAAGCCACATTGGCTCCGTTTTGTGCAAAGACTTTAGCAATACCATGGCCTATACCGCGGCTTGCTCCGGTGATAATTGTGTTTTTTCCTTCTAAAAGTTTCATTCTAATCGGGTATCAATAATTAGTTAGTTTGAAGAGCGGTAAATATAGGAAACTTGAAATGTTTGGGCATAAAAAAACCGACACATTGTGGCGTGTCGGTTTTTAAATTTATTCTGAACCTATTAGGCTAAAAGCTCTGCTACTTTTTTGCCAATTTCAGCAGGAGAGTCCACAACGTGTACTCCGTTTTCTCTTAAAATCTTCTTTTTATCTGCGGCAGACTCACCCTCTCCGGAAACAATAGCACCTGCGTGACCCATTGTTCTTCCTGCCGGGGCAGTCTCTCCAGCGATAAAACCGATAACCGGCTTTTTGGTGCCGCTGGCTTTAATCCATCGTGCAGCGTCGGCTTCAAGCTGACCACCTATCTCCCCGATCATTACTACAGCTTCGGTCTCTGGATCGTTTATAAGCAATTCTACAGCTTCTTTTGTGGTAGTCCCAATGATTGGGTCTCCACCTATTCCTATCGCAGTAGTTATTCCTAAACCTTGTTTTACAACCTGATCGGCAGCTTCATAAGTAAGGGTTCCTGATTTAGAAACGATGCCTACTTTTCCTTTTTTAAATACAAAGCCTGGCATAATACCCACTTTAGCCTCGCCGGGAGTAATAACTCCGGGGCAGTTAGGACCTATTAATCTGCAATCTTTGTCTTTGATATAGTCTGCAGCTTTAATCATATCTGATACAGGGATACCTTCAGTAATCGCAATGATTACCTTAATGCCGGCATCTGCAGCTTCCATTATAGCGTCAGCAGCAAAGGCTGGTGGTACAAAAATTATTGAAACATCTGCGCCGGTTTCTTTTACAGCATCCTCAACGGTGTTAAAAACCGGTTTGTCAAGATGGGACTGTCCTCCTTTACCCGGAGTCACACCGCCTACTACATTAGTGCCGTATTCTATCATTTGACCCGCGTGAAAAGTACCTTCACTACCGGTAAAACCTTGTACAATTATTTTGGAATCTTTATTAACTAAAACGCTCATGAGTTGTTTAATTTTTGTGAAAGCAAAAGTAATTTTTTAAAGACGAAACCTAAAGGAATATTAAGATTTTATGCGAATGTGGGCATCGATATTAAGCGGGTCTTCATCACTGGGCTGGCTTATTTGATACCCGCGATACAGGAGTCCGTCTTTAAGCTCCCACATCGCCATAAAATGAATAATACCCACTTCTTCTTCCGGATTTTCTACGGTCTTAATATAATAGGTAAGGCGTATACTCGCCGTATTTCCTTCTTCAATCAGATGACTTACGGAAGAGCGCAGCGAGATGAATGATTTGCCCATTTCCTTAGACATATTAGAAATGTCGTCATAAGTCATTTTAGAAAAGCCTGTTGAAGCATTCCAATATAATTCTGCTTCTTTATGCAGGTATTTTTTGAGAACAGTGGGATCATTAAAAAAATCGGATTCGTATAAGCCTTTTACAAGTTCTTTAGCTGATGCACTCATTTCATTTTTTTATTTGTTCTAAAATATAAGGAATCTGTCTGATTGATGCCATTTCCCTGAATTTCTTCTTGCTGTCTTCTGCCGGGCTTCCTAAATAGGATTTTCCGCCTTCAAGGGTACGCCCTACTCCACTTTGGGCAAAAATCACAGCCTTTTCTTTGATTGTTATGCCACTCGCGATACCTACCTGACCCCAGATCACCACATCGTCTTCAACAACCACACAGCCCGAAATACCGGACTGGGCAGCGACCAGAACCCGTTTTCCAAGACGTGTATCGTGACCTACGTGTACCTGATTATCGAGTTTTGAACCCCAACCGATAACGGTATCTGCGGTAACTCCGCGGTCTATAGTGCAGGATGCTCCCAGTTCTACATAATCTTCTATCACCACTTTCCCTCCCGAAAGAAGGCGGTCAAAACCGGTCTCCCGCTTTTTATAGTAAAATGCATCGGCTCCCAGAATGCTACCCGAATGAATGATCACGTGATCTCCAATCACGGTATCATCATACAAAGTGACATTAGGATGAATGATACAATGCTTACCAATTTTCACATTATTGCCAATAAAGCAATTAGGCTGAATTATGGTGTGCTCACCTATAACGGCCGTTTCTGCGATTGACGCATTTGCTTTTTGAAAAGGTTTAAAATAGCGCGTTAACTTATTAAAATCCCGAAACGGATCATCTGAAATGAGAAGTGCCTTTCCGTCAGGACAGGCTACCTTTTTGTTTATCAATACAACGGTAGCAGCAGACTCCAGGGCTTTATCGTAATATTTGGGATGGTCAACAAAAACGATATCTCCGGGTTCAACCACGTGAATCTCATTCATTCCGGTTACCGGAAAATCAGCATCACCTACATACTCAATATCATTGAGCAATGCAGCTATCTGAGCCAGAGTATGTTTTTGCGGAAATTTCAAACGCTTATTCTTTTATACGCTCTTTATAGGTCCCCTTTTCGGTCTCTATTTTAATTTTATCCCCTTCATTGATAAACAAGGGTACGTTTACTTCCGCACCGGTTTCAACAGTTGCCGGTTTGGTTGCGTTAGTTGCAGTGTTTCCTTTTACACCGGGCTCTGTGGCCGTAACCGTAAGAATAACGTGTGCCGGCATATCTACAGAAAGGGGCATATTATCCTCGGTATTTATTGCAATGGTTACCACTTCGCCTTCCTTTAATAAACCGGGTTGGTCAAGAGCAGACTCCATCAATCGTATTTGAGTGTAATCTTCGGTATTCATAAAGTGATACCATTCACCATCGTTATATAAAAATTGATATCCTTTGGTTTCTACACGTACCTCGTCAATTTTATGTCCGGCTGAAAAGGTGTTATCTAAAACTTTTCCGTTGGTGACACTTTTTAATTTTGTTCTAACAAAAGCGGGACCTTTACCCGGCTTAACGTGTAAAAATTCAATAATTTTATAAATATCGTGATTGTAATGAATACACATCCCGTTGCGGATGTCTGAAGTAGTTGCCATACTATTAAGTTATAATCTTTAGATAATGCTTTTAAAAAAATCTGTTAGTTGGTAGTAAAATATCCTTTCATAATTCCGCGCTGAGAATTACGTATAAACTGAAGGATTTCATCGCGTTCGGGAGTTGCTTCCATCTCGGCTTCAATGATATTTACTGCCTGAGTATTGTTGTAATTCTTTTGGTACAAGATGCGGTAAATATCCTGTATTTCCCTGATTTTTTCGGTAGTAAAACCGCGACGTCTTAATCCAATGGAGTTTATACCCACATACGAAAGGGGTTCACGACCTGCTTTTACATAAGGGGGTACGTCTTTACGCACCAGAGAACCACCGGTAACAAAAGCGTGACTGCCTATGGTACAAAATTGCTGTACTGCGGCCATTCCGGCCAAAACAACATAATCTCCTACCACAATGTGACCGGCCAGTGTGCTGTTATTTGAAAAGATACAATGATCTCCTACAATACAGTCATGGGCGATATGGCTGTAAGCCATAATCCAGCAATTTTGACCAATCTGAGTTTTCATGCGGTCTGAAGTACCACGGTTTATAGTTACACACTCTCTGATGGTGGTGTTGTCTCCTATAATGGTTACTGTATCTTCATCGTCAAATTTCTTGTCCTGTGGAATTGCAGAAATTACTGCTCCGGGAAAAATATTTACATTTTTACCGATGCGTGCACCTTCCATGATGGTTACATTTGAGCCTATCCAGCTTCCTTCTCCAATGACTACATTGTTGTTGATGGTTGTAAAAGGCTCAATTACCACATTCTTGGCAATTTTTGCTCCGGGGTGTACGTATGCTAAAGGTTGATTCATAAATCTAGTCTTTCTTAACTTTTACGATTTGGGCCATAAGTTCTGCTTCAGAAACCAGCTTGCCGTTAACGTAAGCGCTTCCCTGCATATGGCATATTCCCCGGCGTATTGGGGACAACAAATCTAGTTTAAAAATAAGTGTGTCTCCCGGTAAAACCTGTTGTTTAAAGCGTACATTATCAATTTTCATAAAATACGTCAAATAATTTTCAGGATCGGGTACGGTACTTAATACCAGTATACCTCCTGTTTGCGCCATCGCTTCAACCTGTAAAACTCCAGGCATAACGGGAGCTCCCGGAAAATGGCCTACAAAAAAAGGCTCATTCATCGTTACGTTTTTAAGCCCAACTACTCCGGTATCTGAAATTTCAAGAATTTTATCGACCAGCAAAAACGGAGGTCTGTGCGGCAGCATCGCCATAATCTGATTAATGTCTTTTACCGGGGGTTTTGACAAATCGAAAGTGGGAACGTTGTTGCGTTTCTCAAGCTTGATTATTTTCTTCAGTTTTTTGGCAAACTGGGTATTCACATAGTGCCCGGGTTTATTGGCGATCACTTTACCGCGTATGGGCATTCCTACCAGAGCAAGATCACCTATAACGTCAAGCAGTTTGTGTCTGGCTGCTTCATTAGGATGATGTAGGGTAAGATTATCAAGAATTCCGTTTGGTTTAACCGAAATCGAATCTTTATTAAAAGCCGAACGCAATTTTTTCATCGTTTCAGGAGACAATTCCTTATCTACGTAAACAATAGCGTTATTAAGATCTCCTCCTTTTATTAAACCATTCTCCAGCAACATTTCAATTTCATGTAGAAAACTGAAGGTTCTCGAATCTGAAATTTCGTCTTTAAACTCTGAAATATCTTTAATACTGGCGTTTTGAGTTCCCAGAATTTTTGTGCCAAAGTCGACCATAGTAGTCAACTGGTAGTTGTCTGCCGGCATAAGAATGATCTCACTCCCGGTTTTTTCATCAAGATAGCTGATAACCTCAGTTACAACGTATTCTTCACGCTGTGCTTCCTGCTCTTTAAGTCCGACTTTTTCGAGGGCTTCCACAAAAAACTTAGAAGAACCATCCATTATAGGAGGCTCAGAGGCATTGAGTTCAATACAAATATTATCTATCCCAAGGCCAACGCAGGCAGCGAGAACATGCTCACTGGTCTGGATATAAACACCCATTTTTTCAAGGTTGGTACCTCGCTGGGTATTTTCCACATAATCTGCATTTGCCTCAATAATAGGCTGACCTTCAAGGTCTACGCGCTTAAAAAAGTGCCCTGTATTTTCATCGGCAGGTTTAAAAGTAAGAGTAACATTCTTACCTGTATGTAAACCAACGCCGGTTAAGGAAACCTCACCGGCGATTGTATATTGCTTTCCTTCAGCTTTACTTATCATTGGATTTTTGTTTTTCCAAATTATTTATTTGTTTGACTAAATCGGGAAGGTTTTTAAAATGTACATAAGACTTATTGTAGTCACTGTAAGAGATAGCCGGAGAACCCTGAACCGCCTCATCATCTTTAAGATTACGACCAATACCGGATTGTGCCTGAATACGCACCCGGTCACCAATGGTAAGATGCCCTACTATTCCCACCTGGCCTCCTATAAGGCAGTTTCGGCCTATTTTGGTAGAGCCTGCAATACCGGTTTGAGCAGCGATTGCTGTATGCTCGCCTATTTCTACATTATGGGCAATCTGTATTTGATTGTCGAGCTTCACCCCTCTTCTGATAATGGTAGAGCCTAAAGTTGCTCTGTCTATAGTAGTTCCTGCACCAATATCTACATTATCTTCGATAATCACATTTCCCGTTTGGGGTATGCGTGTATATTCGCCTTTCTCATCTGGTGCAAAACCAAAACCATCGGCTCCAATGATAACGCCGCTATGTACGTATACGGTTTTACCAATTACAGAATCTGAATATATTTTTGCTCCCTGAAAGATAACCGAATCATCTCCAATACTGCAATTGTCTCCTATGTAAACATTGGGGTAAATCTTGACGTTGTTGCCAATTTTTACGTTATTGCCCAAATAGGAAAAGGCCCCAATATAGACATTGTCACCATAACTGGCCGACTCTGATATAAAAACCGGGTTTTCGACCCCTGTCTTATTTAGCTTGACCTGATTGTAATATTCCAGAAGTTTGGAAAAGGATTTATAAGCATCTTCAACGCGAATAAGCGTTATATTTAGCTCTTTCTCGGGTTTAAAACCTTTGTCAACAATAGCAATTGAAGCACCGGTTTTATAGATATAAGGCGTGTACTTAGGATTGGAAAGAAAGGTTAAGGAGCCTTCTGTTCCCTCTTCAATTTTTGAAAGTTTAGATACTTCTGCTTCGGGATTGCCGTCAACAGTACCATCTAAAATCCCAGCAATCTGTTCGGCTGTAAATTTCATCTTGGCAAAAATAGCAAAAAAGCCTTAAATCAAATGCTTTGGATAACAGATATAGTTTTTGGTGACAACCTTGGATAAAGCCTTGAGGCTCAATTGATCACTGGCCGAAACAACGTCAACAACTTTTCCTTTTTTCGTCAAAATATTTATCGCCTCCTTTTTTAAAGTATAGGCCTGATTGGTAATTGTTCCGGTAAAAACAAAATAATCTGCTTCATCATCAGAAAGATTCAGGAGCTTTTTAACAGCCTCTTTTTGCCCTTGTATAAAGTCTGAAGCAAATGGCTTTTTCTTGATTTTTATACGCGGAAGTTTTCGGTTTATAATAATTTGAGAAAGTTTCCTCAAAACAAAATCGTCGTGATCACACCAGGATTTCATAGCCGAGATTACATCATAGTCATCCAGTTGAGCAAACACCTCCAGCGCGTGATCGTCAAATTTACCTTCTGAATTGGTCTTTTTAAGAAAAAACCCAAGAGGTCTGCTGGCTGGCAATTCAACTCCCTTATGTGTCAGCTCTTTGGCCCGCATCAAAACACGTACTAAAACCTGTTCTGCAACCAGACTGGTCTTATGAAGATAAACCTGCCAGTACATCAATCTGCGTGCGACGAGAAATTTTTCAATGGTATAAATCCCTTTTTCTTCAACCATAAGCTGATCGTCCTTTACATTAAGCATAGCCAGAATACGATCGGTATTGATATTTCCTTCAGCCATTCCCGTGTAAAAGCTGTCGCGCTTAAGATAATCTGTTCGGTCCATATCCAATTGCCCGGAAACCAATTGATGCAAAAAAGGACGGTGATAGGTTCCCTTAAAAATTTTAATGGCCAGGGTTAAACTTCCGTTAAACTCCTCATTCAGTTTTTCGATAAACAGCAAACCTATTTGCTCGTGATTAATGTGCTCTACAATGCTATTTTCCATCGCATGCGAAAAAGGCCCGTGACCAATATCGTGCAACAAGATTGCAGCCATCGCCGCTTCTTTTTCCTGCAGACTCACCATAACACCTTTCTGTTCAAGCTTTTCTAAAGCTTTTTGCATGATATGCAAACAACCTATGGCATGATGAAAACGCGTATGATGTGCACCGGGATAAACCAGATACGACATTCCCATTTGAGAGATGCGCCTTAGTCGCTGAAAATAATTATGCTGTATTAAATCGAAAATGAGCCCCTTTGGGATGGTAATAAAGCCATAAATAGGGTCGTTAATTATCGTAAGTTTGTGAGGAATCTTCAAACAAGAAATCTTTTTGAATTAAAATATGCTTAAGCATAGTCGCGGGCTTATGCCTGCCGATAAACAAATATACTATATATGAGTGCTATTAAAATACTTTGGGTAGATGATGAAATCGATTTATTAAAACCCCATATACTCTTTTTAGAGAAAAAAAATTATGAAGTGTCTACATGTCAAAGTGGAACTGAAGCCATCGAACTGGTTGAAAAGGAAAATTTTGATGTGGTTTTTTTAGATGAAAACATGCCGGGATTAACCGGTTTGGATACGCTAAGTGAAATAAAATCTAAACGGGATACCCTGCCCGTGATTATGATCACCAAAAGTGAGGAAGAATATATAATGGAAGAAGCCATAGGCTCCAAAATAGCCGATTATCTTATAAAACCGGTAAATCCCAATCAAATTCTCCTTAGCCTGAAGAAAAATCTGGATACCAGCAGACTTATTTCTGAAAAAACAACGTTGAATTATCAACAGGAGTTTCGCAAAATTGCGATGGATATGGCTCAGGTTAATTCATTTGAAGAATGGGCCGAATTGTATCAAAAACTTATCTACTGGGAACTTGAGCTTGAGAATATTGAAGATCAAAGTATGCAGGAAATACTGGAATCTCAAAAAACTGAGGCTAATAATCAGTTCTTCAAATTTATAGAGCGCAATTATGAAGACTGGTTTTCTGAGGATGAAAAACCTGTCATGTCCCATACCTTGTTCAGAGATAAAGTGGTACCCCACTTAAGCAAGGATGCTCCTGTGCTACTGGTAGTTATTGACAATCTGCGCTATGATCAATGGAAATCCTTTGAGCCAATTATAAGCAACTATTATAAAAAGGAAAGCGAAACACCTTATTACAGTATTCTGCCAACCGCGACACAGTACGCGCGAAATGCGATTTTTTCGGGGTTGATGCCCAGCGATATGGAGAAAAAGCATCCCGACTTATGGCTTAATGACACCGATGACGGAGGTAAAAACCTGAATGAAGATAAATTTCTGGAAGCCCAATTAAAACGACTGGGGCTTAATTTAAAATGGGAATACCATAAGATTACCAATTTAAAGAGCGGCAAAAAACTGGTGGAAAATTTTAATTCACTTAAAAATAATGACCTGACAGTATTGGTTTACAACTTTGTAGATATGCTTAGTCATTCTAAAACCGAGATGGAAGTCATTAAGGAACTGGCATCTAATGACAAATCCTATCGCTCACTTACAGAAAGCTGGTTTAAAAATTCACCGCTATTGGAAATGATTCAAAAATCGCAGCAACTGGGTTTTAAAATCATTCTTACAACAGACCATGGCACCATCAATGTAAAAAATCCTTCGAAGGTAATAGGTGATAAAAATACAAGCCTTAATCTGCGCTATAAAACCGGAAGAAGCTTAACCTATGAAGATAAAGATGTGCTGGCAGCAAAAGATCCTAAGAGTATACACCTGCCGACTATAAATATGAGCAGCTCCTTTATTTTTGCCAAAGGAGATTTGTTTTTTGCATATCCTAATAATTACAATCACTATGTGAGTTATTTCAGGAATACCTACCAGCATGGAGGAGTATCCCTTGAAGAAATGATTATTCCTTTTGTAGTTTTAAATCCGCGATAGTAAAAAAGGCGATAAAAAAGATGACAGTAGAGTACCGCTTAAAGGAAGTAGACCAGATTGCTCAACAAATTCTGGAATTATCTAATTATAAAACTATTCTTTTCCAAGGAGATTTGGGATCTGGAAAAACCACGCTTATTAAAGCCCTGGTTAAAAGTTTAGGCTCAGAAGATTATGTGTCAAGTCCTACATTTTCTCTTTTAAATGAATACAAAACAGAAGATGGAGAAACTATATATCATATGGATTTGTACCGTTTAAAAAATGAAATTGAAGCTTTTGATATGGGTTTGGAAGAAATTTTAGAGAATGACTCCTGGAAATTTATTGAGTGGCCTGATAAAATTAACAGTTTACTAGGGACAGATTACCATTCAGCGACAATAATCTCGACTAAGGAAAATTTTCGCCACTTAGAATTCAACTAAATTTGTTAACATTATGTTAAATACAAAAATTATATTTGAAGAAATATCCTACAAATTAAAGTCGAAATAAAAGTTATAGATTTAAATTAAACGAGTAAGTTAATTATTCTTAAATTGTGCTCTTAATAAGATGTCGTTAAAACGCGTTAAGAAATTTAGAAGGAATGCAAATGTAGGAATTTCATGAAATAGTGGTTTTTGTTTAATGTTTTTGATCTTTGTTTCAACAAATCATTAATAATACTCAAAAACAATTAACATTATGAAAATCAAAGCTTTACTCCTAGGCCTTTTAATTGCAGGTGCAACCGCGGTTACTTACACATCTGTTCAAGAAGATAATGCAGATTATGCAGCAAAAAAAGTTGACCCGGCGAAGATCAGAGTCCCTACTAACGGGTAGTGTCATAGCAGCATTTATTACTGCTACGCCGTATTTTTTTTATTTATATGAAGGTTTTCCAGATATAAAAATTTGGGAAACCTCTTTTTTTGGTTTCGACATAAGATATGAAAGTGGCTTTTACCAAAGTGTAAATGTTGTAGGTTGGATGTTATTTAGTAAACTAATTCCATTCGTGCTTTTATTAATTTGGTTTTTCACTTGTAAACACTGGTGGTACCATGCTATTTTGGTTCCGATATGTATGTATATTTTTCAAATATATAGTCTTTTTTCGGAAGATGTTTATTACAAGGATAGTGTTGAAATTTATTACTTAGCTCCTATTGTACTCGTTGCTTTTATATTTTTGTATACCATTCGGATGAAAATTTTTGATCGCATCCATAATATTGACTTATCTGAACTGGAGCGTGTTACTTTAAAAGGTGAAATCAAGGATGAGGATGAGAAGTCCAAGAAACTTTATTCCGACAGCCACGATGACGATGATGAAGAGCCTTTATTTATGGGTTAATCATTAATGTCCCTTCTTACTTTTTTCATTATATATTTTATACGTACTTTGAAGTCTAGCACTTGAAACCTAGTATATGATTTCAAACAGTCCGTTTTCGCGCGAAGAACTGCTTCCACAAGAAGAGAAACTCGAAATAAAACAGAAAAAAGGATCCCTGTTTATAGGAATTCCAAAAGAAAATCACTTTCAGGAGAAGCGTGTATGTCTTACTCCGGATGCTGTAGGCGCCCTTACTGCGCATGGTCATCGGGTGTTGATTGAATCTAATGCGGGAGCAGATGCACGATTTTCGGACCACGACTATTCTGAGGCCGGTGCCGAAATAACTGCCGATCGTGCACGTGTTTTTGGTTGCCCTATGGTACTCAAAGTAGAACCGCCTTCTATGCAGGAGCTTGAAATGATCAATCCGCAGACCGTAATCATTTCTGCTATTCAGCTCAAAACACAGAAAAAAGAATATTTTAAAGCTCTGGCCTCTAAACGCATTACGGCACTGGCATTTGAGTTTATAAAAGATGCTGATGGCACCTACCCTGCCGTACGGGCCTTGAGCGAAATTGCTGGAACAGCCTCTGTGCTTATAGCCTCTGAAATAATGTCGAGACCTGAGCAGGGCAACGGCCTGATGTTTGGTAACATTAGCGGCGTACCTCCTATTGAGGTTGTAATCATTGGTGCCGGAACGGTGGGTGAATTTGCAACACGATCTGCACTGGGTTTAGGTGCTAATGTAAAAGTATTTGACAACTCCTTAACCAAATTGCGCTGCCTTCAGGTTAATGTGGGACAGCCCTTATATACTTCAACTATTCAACCTAAAAACCTGCTAAAAGCTCTGAGAAGGTGTGATGTGGCTATTGGTGCGGTTAGGGGTAAAGAGCGTTCTCCTGTAATTGTCTCAGAAGCCATGCTCGAATATATGAAACCGGGATCTATTATAATTGACGTAAGTATCGATATGGGCGGCTGTTTCGAAACCAGCGAGGTCACTTCTCACGATAAACCCACGTTTGTAAAACACGGAGTTATTCATTACTGCGTACCCAATATTCCATCCAGGTATGCGCGTACCTCTTCAATCTCTATCAGCAATATTTTCACCCCATATCTTATCGAAATTGGTGAACACGGCGGTCTTGAAAATAGCCTGAGAATGGATAAGGGTTTAAAAAACGGATTGTATTTTTACCGCGGAATTCTAACCAGTAAATCAGTAGCAGATTGGTTTGATCTTCCATTTAGAGACATCAATCTGCTGTTTTTTTAGACACAAACGCAATTCATGAAAATTTTATATCGTCTGGGCTTTTACCTTGGAGGTTTCTCTATAGGTCTTATTTTGTTAGCCGTTTTTATCAAAGGAAGTGGGGTTGAATTACCTTCCTGCGATTATCTACCTAATGCCCGCCTTCTTAAAACCATTCGAAATAATGGCTACACGCTTTCTCCAGAGGCCGAAAAGCAATTGAAAGAGTTGTCGTTAGACACTACAGATCTTAATACGGTTTTTTTAGAGGGCGAAGTTGATTTCAAAAATAGTGATCCCCGAAAAGAACCCTGTGGATTTTATATTATCACATCTCAGGAAACTATGCCGGTTCCACTTGTAGCAAAAGTGGAGCGTTGTGATGAAGCCTTTGAGGTACTTAGCGTATCCAAAAAATGATCAATACTTTTGTAAGTCTAAAGGTTTCTGCGCTTACGTTCCTGCTTGATCAGGGTTAATTCTCTGTTAGTTTGACCGGCAACCGAAGTATTTTCTTCTGCTCTGCGTATTAAGTAGGGCATCACGTCTTTCACAGGTCCAAAAGGCAGGTATTTTGCAACATTATAGCCGTGGTCCGCGAGATTGAAACTGATGTGATCGCTCATTCCGTAAAGCTGGCCAAACCAAATACGCTCATCTTTCGCTTCGATCTCTTTTTGCGCCATTATTTCGATCGCCAGGTAATTACTTTCTTCATTGTGAGTTCCTATAAAAGCCCAAATCGAATCCAGATTATCCAGAATATAAACCAACATCGCATTAAAATGGGCATCAGTCTCAGCTTTGTCCTTACAAATAGGTGAATCATATCCCTTCTCTTCAGCACGCTCCCGCTCTTTCTCCATATAGGCGCCACGCACAATTTTTACACCCAGCTTATACCCATTTTCAAGTGCATCGGCGTGCATTTCTTTGAGATAATTAAGCCTATCCCAGCGATAGCATTGTAAGGTGGTATACACAACAGGGTATTCGGTATTATATTTTTTCATCATCCGCTGTACAAGATCATCTACAGCACCCTGCATCCAGCTTTCTTCGGCATCTATTAACAAACGAATGTCACAATCTTTTGCTTTTTGGCAGGCACGGTCAAAACGTTCCTGAATACGCTCCCACTCCGTTTGCTCTTTCTCATTAAGGGCTTCGTTTTCGGTAAGTTTTCGAAGCACTTCAAAGCGCCCAAAACCCGTTGGTTTGAAAACCGAAAAGGGCATTCCCGGTTTTTCTTTGGCAAACTCGATAATACTAAGAACCCGTTCTAAAGCTTCATCAAATAGAGATTCGGTTTCCTTACCTTCGACCGAAAAATCAAGAACCGAATGTACCCCTTTACTATACATAGCCTTTATGGTAGGCTCACAATCCTTCTCGCTAACTCCTCCGCAGAAATGATCAAAAACAGTCGCTCTGATAAGCCCTTCTACTGGCAAACTGGCATTTAGAGCAAATCGAGTTACGGCGGTACCAATTTTAACCAAAGGCTGTACAGATATCATTTTAAACAGAAAATAAGCCCTTTCTAACTCACTGTCTGATTTTAAAGAAAATGCACATTTGGTATCGTCAAATATTTTTTGCTCTAACATAAAGTAATTTTTGGCGCCAAATATAATTAGAATCGCAACGGGAATTTAACAAAAAGGTACTAATTTCGCTCCCTTAAAGAAGTTTTAACATGCAGTCAGTACAGGCAAAGGACTATCAGGTTGTATTTGGAAATTCAGGATACACCGCCCTAAACAACCTTCTCCGGGAAAAGAATCACAGCATTATTTTTGTACTTGTAGACAGCAATACGCACGAGTATTGTCTTTCGCATTTTTTGCAAAATCTGGAAACCAACAGACCTCTTGAGATCGTCGAGATCGATCCGGGAGAAGAATTTAAAAACCTGGAAACCTGTACGGGAGTTTGGAATGTTTTGTCTGAACTCAATGCAGACCGTAAAAGCCTTATCATCAATTTAGGCGGAGGTGTGGTGACCGATTTGGGAGGCTTTGTGGCCTGCTGTTTTAAAAGAGGAATTGATTTTATCAATATCCCCACTACCCTACTGGCAATGGTTGATGCCTCTGTGGGCGGAAAAACAGGAGTGGATCTGGGTGCTCTAAAGAATCAGATTGGAGTGATAAGCAATCCCGGTCTGGTATTGGTTGATCCTTATTTTCTGGGAACTCTTCCGCTTGAAGAACTACGAAGCGGTTATGCCGAAATGCTCAAGCATGGCCTCATTCATTCGCAATCGTATTGGGATGCCGTGAAAGACTCCGACTATACAAGCTTTGAAACTCTGGGAGATTTAATCAGACAATCTGTAGCTATTAAAAATGAGGTAGTATTAGAAGACCCTTACGAACAAAACATCAGAAAAAGCCTCAACTACGGTCATACCCTGGGTCATGCAATAGAATCTTACTTCATGGAGGAAGAATCTAAAACACGCCTGCTGCACGGGGAGGCTATTGCCATCGGTATGATTTTGGCCAACTTTTTATCTCAGGAGATCGCAGGCTTAGATGCTTCTGTATGTGATAATACCTCAAAAGTCATACTGAATTACTACAAAAAGGTTGCATTTGAAGACCGAGATATTGAAGCAATCATCAGATTACTCAAGTATGACAAAAAGAATAGTCACGGAACTGTATATTTTGTCTTACTTCAGGAAATTGGGAACCCGGTCTTAAATCAGGAGGTTTCAAATGAACTGATATATAAGGCATTTGATTATTATAAAAATTTAAGTAATAAATAAGTAAAATGCCTTGCAGAAGCAAAACGTTTTTTTTTACATTTAACCACTCATTGCACTTAAACTAAATTATACTTATGCGTCGCGTTATTGTCGATTTTAAAAAACTTACTCCGGAGATTCTCGCACTTCTCGTGGACAAGTACCCCTACGGATATGATGATGATCACATCATATCTTTTAAAAATGCAAAAAATGAACTCATAGAATGTGTTGAGGTTCGTACAGCTGATACAATCTATCTGGTAAAAGTGAGCAAGAAACTCGAAAATACAATGGAGAATTATGACGTTGATGATTACGACGATGATGATTTAAACGAACCAATCAGCGAAATGCCGAGCAAATTGCCGGATGATGATGACGATGAACTGATTGATGAACCCACTGAAGAAGAAGACGAAGATTAATAATAATCCCATAAAAAAAGCTCTCCAAACCGGAGAGCTTTTTTGCTTTTATATATCTTTATCGCATTAAGCCTCTACCTCCTGCTCTATTGAAGCCAGATAGCGCTCTGCATCTAAAGCCGCCATACAACCCGTACCGGCCGCAGTTATGGCCTGGCGGTAATCTTTATCCTGTACATCACCACAGGCAAAAACTCCTGGAATATTGGTTTTGGTTGTTTTGGGTTCGGTTATGATGTAACCTGTGTCGTCCATATCAATCTGATCCCTGAAAATGTCTGTATTTGGTTTATGCCCAATTGCGATAAACAAACCGGTAATATCAATTTGACTGGTTTCTTTGGTCTCATTATTAATCATCTTCAAGCCTTCTACAACCTGTTCTCCAATTACTTCTTCTACTTCGGTATTGTACAATACCGTAATGTTTTTTCTGGAATTTACCCGGTGCTGCATGGCTTTTGAAGCACGCATTTCATCCTTACGTACTAGCATAGTCACGTGCTCACAAATGTTAGCCAGATAGGTTGCTTCTTCAGCAGCAGTATCACCACCACCTACAATGGCAACCTTTTGGTTTTTATAAAAGAAACCATCACAAACTGCGCAGGCAGAAACTCCTCCGCCTCTTAGACGCTGCTCACTGGGCAATCCCAAATATTTTGCTGTCGCCCCGGTGCTTATGATTACACTTTCTGCCTCAATTTCCGTTTTATTATCAACCACAGCTTTGTGAATACCTCCGGCCTCTTTGGCAAATTCTACCGAAGTCACCATACCTATGCGCACTTCTGTACCAAAACGCTCTGCCTGTTTTTGTAATTGTACCATCATGGTGGGCCCATCAATTCCATCAGGATACCCCGGAAAGTTATCTACCTCTGTAGTTGTTGTTAACTGACCTCCGGGCTCCAGACCGGTGTATAGCACAGGTTTCATATCAGCTCTTGCAGCATATATTGCTGCTGTATAACCCGCGGGTCCAGACCCTATAATCAAACATTTAATTCGTTCTACTGCCATAAATTTAAATTTAATCCTTTGGGATTTAGATCATTTTCTATGAAATGCAAAAGTACATCAATAAAAACGCATTCTAAAAATTACCTAAAGCCAGTTATAAGTCGTTATTAACAACAAAAATTTACGCCTTGGAGATTATAAGTCCCATAATCGTTCTATATTTTCTATTTTTAGGCAAATTTGTAAGCTATGAAAAACTATATAAGTGTCTTAACCTTCCTCCTAGTAAGTCTTTCTTCCTGTGGACAGGATCAACAGGAAGTCAAAGAAAATGATGTGCCTATTACAGTGTCTGAGGCCTATACCTATGAAACAGTGGTCCCGGATCTGATTAATCCCTGGGGAATGGCTTTTCTGCCAGATGGAAGTATTCTCATTACCGAAAAAGAAGGTAAACTCATTCATTTTAAGGCAGGTGAAAAAACAGAAATATCAGGGCTTCCCGAACTTTCAAGCAGAGGTCAGGGCGGACTTTTAGACATACAAATCGCACCCGATTATCAGGAGAGTGGATGGATTTACATCACGTACTCTTCTACCGAAGGTGAAGAGAAAGGGGCAAATACCGCTTTGATGCGCGCAAAACTTTCTGGAAACCAATTGACAAATCAGGAGGTTCTTTACAAAGCAAGTCCAAATACCACTAAAGGTCAGCATTTTGGTAGCCGAATCGTTTTTGATAAGAACGGCCACGTATTTTTCACAGCAGGTGAACGCGGTGAACGAGATATAAATCCGCAGGACATTACCCGCGATAACGGGAAAGTTTACAGGCTTAACCTCGACGGCAGTATACCTCAGGATAATCCTTTTGTTGGTGTTAAAGATGCTAAAGAAGCCATTTGGTCTTATGGACATCGCAATCCACAGGGGATGATTTACAATGAAAATACAAACGAAATCTGGGTTCACGAACACGGACCAAGAGGGGGTGATGAAATTAATGTAATAAAAAAAGGTGCCAATTACGGCTGGCCGGTAATTACTTACGGGATCAATTATTCCGGTACTCCTATAACCGATGAAACTCAAAAACAAGGAATGGAGCAACCCCTCTATTATTGGGTTCCCTCTATAGCTCCCAGCGGGTTTGCTTTGGTTACCGGGGACTCTTATCCTGACTTAAAAGGAAATCTCTTGGTAGGATCTTTAAAATTTGTGTATTTAGAAGCTCTTTATCTCAATTCTAATAATGAAGTTGTAAAACGCGAAAAGCTTCTTGACGGTATAGGTCGTGTACGCAATGTGGTTCAAGGACCAGATGGTATGATTTATGCAGGAGTTGAAGGAGTAGGAATTGTAAAACTGATCAAAAAATGAAAATAACTTTAGCAACATTAACCGTTTTCATACTAGGTGGATTCGGTTACTTGACAACTTTAAAATCCCATCAGGAATCGTACTCTATAATTCCTAAAAATGCTGATTTTCAGGATGAACTAAAGAAAAGTATCGAACGTGGTGAAACGGTATATGAGGACTTTTGTATGCAGTGTCACCTCCCTACCGGCGCAGGTGTTGCAGGTGTTTACCCTCCACTCGCCAAGGCAGATTATTTACTAAAAAACCGTAAAGCGGCTATTCACGCTGTAAAATACGGTCTTAAAGGTGAGATAACGGTTAACGGCAGCACCTACAATAGTGTAATGACTGCTCCAGGACTTTATGATAATGAAGTCGCAGATGTAATGAACTATATTTTACATTCCTGGGGTAATTCAAGCCCGAAAATGGTAACAGAAGCTGAAGTAGCTGCAATAAAAGAATAGTAAATTACTCGATACGCCTGTAATTTTCTGATGAAATGCGATTGCCCTCTTCGTCAATACTGATTTGGCTGTATGCATCTTCAGAAATCTGAAGTTCAAAGGTGAAAATGCGTAAGGTATCTATTGCCCCCATCATACTTTCTGAACCGTATTCTAAAGTTTCGATGAGCATACCGTCTTTTACCTTATAATTTCCATAGCCAAACCACTCTACTGAGTCTTTGGGCACGTAGCGTGTCCACATGACCTTATCTGACGTGTACATTTTTATTTGTCTATAACCATCAGTAGTAGGTAAAGTGTCCGAAATTTCGTTGTTGTCGTAATAGTAAAAGCTTTCCAACTCCCAGGTCCCTTTAATTAAATGATCAGGGCGTATGTTGTTTAGTTTGAGGCTGCTGAATAGTACTATTGATAAAAGTACGAGAGTGTAATGTTTAAGTTTCATAATAAAGAGGATTAATAAGACTTTTTTGCAATCTTAAGTTACAAAAAATATGATATCACAAAATGAAAACGTTATAGTTTTATTATTAATCATTAATTACCCCTATTTTATGAATACTATTTAAGTTTTCATACCAAATTCAAAGTATTCCCTATTTTATCTGAGTCACTTAAATTTTAAAAGACTTTGCAGTCTGTCTTAATTATTTATATTTGCACCCTGAAAATTCGGGATGTAGCTTAGTCCGGTTAAAGTGCGCGTCTGGGGGGCGCGAGAGCGGAGGTTCGAATCCTCTCATCCCGACCAAAGGGGTACTTAATAGTATCAAAAAAATGCTAACTATATGAAAATCAGTAATATTAATATTTTTTGATTTCATATAGTTAGCTTTAAAATCAACCAAAAAGTGACCAATTCGGTTACCTCAAAAAAGTTGATTTTAATAAAGATCTGAACTACTGATCAGGTTTGACTTTCGCTTCGATTTGACTTTCGTAAACAAATCGATTATTAACCTAAAGCGAGAGTTTATGGGCACTTCAAACACATTTAACATTCATTTTTGGCTGAATCTTTCCAAAAGAAATGGAGATTTAGCACCTATCTACGCACGTATTACTGTTAATGGAAAACGTGCAGAAATCAGTCTACAAAAGCAAACTTCGGTTACCTTTTGGGATACCAAACTAAAACAAACTAATTTAAGGTCCACAGAGGGAAAAGCCTTAAATACGTATCTGGATCAGGTTTACACTAAATTATTAACATGCAACACGGAGCTATCTGATGAGTTTAATGTAGTTACCGCGCAATCAGTTAAAGCCCGGTTTTTAGGTCTTGATGAAAGTAATAAAACACTTTTGGAATTAGTCTCCTATCACAATGAGAAAATGGAAGGCATTCTCAAGCCAGGCACATTAAAAAATTATTATACTACAGAGAAGTCCATAAAGATCTTCTTAATTAATAAAAAGAAGACTCCCGATCTATTACTTAAACAGATCAATTATAGTTTCATTATTGATTTTGAGCATTATTTACGCAAAGGTTCTTCATTACAAAATTCAAATTCTTTAAACAACAATGGAATAATGAAGCATTTGGAGCGCCTTCGTAAACTGATGAATTTTGCCTTAGATCTTGGATGGTTAGAAAAAAATCCTTTTGCCAGATATCGGTTAAAGTTTAGAAAATTTGAAAAACAATTTTTGACTAAGGAGGAATTAAAAATTATAGAAAATACAGATTTGAAAAATTCTAAGCTTCAAACTGTCAGTGACATTTTCATATTTGCCTGCTATACCGGATTATCCTACATTGATATTAAGAATCTTCATCGTAATAACATAGTTAAAGGGATAGACGGTAGCGATTGGATTTTCACTCAGAGAGCGAAAAATGAACAGAAGGTTAAAGTTCCTTTGCTTCCCACTCCCCTCCGACTCCTAAACAAATACAATCTACATGCTGAGCTGAATAATGGAAAATTGCTTCCTGTTTATTCAAATCAAAAAGTCAATTCGTATTTAAAAGACATAGCCACTTTATTAAAAATCCCCAAGCACTTGACCTTTCACTCGGCACGTCATACGTTTGCTACCAGCGTCACACTTGCCAATGGAGTCCCTATTGAAACCGTGTCTAAAATGCTTGGACATACCAAAATCACAACAACTCAAATTTATGCAAGGGTCTTGGAAGAAAAAATAAGTTCTGATATCGAAATTTTGAGATCCCGGCTTGGATAGGCAAGAACAATAGCAGCTTAATTAAAATAATTGAAACTTAATTTATGTAAAAACTGTCCTTTGCAAAGGTGTATGCTCACTTTACACGCACCTCAATCATTTTTTTATAATGGGAAGCTATCATGCTAATGATGACTATTTGAAATATATGAAAAAGCATCAATGGTAAGAGTATAATACCTACCGAAGCTGCATTCTGAAAAATAATTTTTGAGAAAACAGTGCCGTGCACCAACGACTTTTTAGTCCCACAAAATTGAGCCGTAATCCGATCTTCTAAGGAAAAACCTAGCTTTCTTGACAGTAGACTTATAAGACTGTAAACAAGTGTAAATAGAACCAGAACACCAATTATAATGAAAAGAAAATCTGTGAGGGAAATATGGCTAAAAAGATGATCTGAAAATGATTTTGCGAAGCTTTTATAAATAATGAGTAGTATAATACTTTTGTCAAACAGCGCCAATTGTTTGCTGTATTGTTGCACAAACGATCCTACTATCAGCTGAAGAAAAATACCCAGAAGAAGTGGTAGTAAAACCTGTAATATCAGACTGACATAAATATCTGAAAAATCAAATACTACCTGATCAGTGTTTATAAAAAGACCAATCCACAACGGTGTGACCAGAATCCCGATAATACCAGAAATACTCGCATTGAATATTGCTGATGGTAAGTTACCCTCAGCAATAGACACCATTACCACAGAAGTGCTTACGGTTGAGGGTAAAGCTGCAAGGAAGAAAAACGCTAACCATATAATCTCCTGCTCTGCATTATGCAGCAGAGGCCTGAACAACAATACCAAAACCGGAAACAAAAAAAATGTGCTGCCCTGTATCAACAAGTGAAGTTTCCAGTTGCTTAAACCAGCTTTAAGTTTAGCTGGACTTAATTTTAAACCGTAAAAAAAGAAGATCAACCCGATTCCCACGGTAGTAATCTTATTAAGAAAAGGTTCCATATTATCTATTCCGAATTGTGGAAAGAAGTAAGCAATTGCCACTATTAAAAATATAGCACTAACAAAGGGGTCAAGCTTTAATCTCATATTCGATTTTGGTTTTGAATCTTTATTTGATAGGACAAAACGTTAACGATAATTACAAACAAATGAGCAGGTCTCCCACGAATATAATTGCCATAGGCTTTTGTACCTCTAAACCTGTCGCCTTACAGAGCCGCTGGTAATGAAACCAATGAACCATTAGCGCAATTATTATAAAGGGAATTCTCATACCGTAGATTCGGTTTAGGTATTTGTGATTTAAATCCTCTGCTATTTAACTTACAGTCAAATCAAAAGCAGTTTTTTAATTTAAATCGGCAAATTTCCTTTTTTACTATCTTATTTCAGCAATTTCTTTCCGATTTCCTATAAATTATTCAAAATCTAATCTAACCAACATTTACACCTTAAACCGGAACCTAAATTTCATTTTTGAGTACGGAAAACAATTCCAAAGCTAAATTTAAAACGTATATCGTGCTGTAACCCCATAAGTGCGCGGATCACCCAATACCCCTGCATAATGACCCGCATTACCACCGGCTGCTAAAAGTTGTTCGAAATAATCGGTATTACCTAAATTTCGGCTCCAAACATATAGGCTGATTCCCTTTTGTGTTCTAAAACCTATTCGTGCATTTAACAACGCATAGCCGTCAATATTTAGATAGGCTGATGGTGTGGGATTAGATGAAAAGGAAGAGCGGTAAAACACATCTGATCCTACAAAATATTCCCCATTCTGACCTATAAAAAATCCTTTAGCAAAAGCTTCAGCTCCTGAAGCAAAAGACCATTTCGAGACACCGGGCAATACCCCTCCTGAAACATCTTTTAGTTCATTTCCTCCACTTCCGGTCTCTTCTAACGGAACCGGTGCATTTCTAAAATCGATGTATTTTCCACCTGTATAACTTATGGAAGTATTGAAACTAAAGTGTTTTGTAAAGTATCCCGCTTCAAGTTCTGCACCCGAAGTCCTTACATGCTCTGCGTTAGCCAGATACCCCCTGATAACTCCAATTTCAGCTGAACGTACGGTGGTTTGGTAGTCAAAAATATCAGTATTAAAAAAGGTTACATTAAGTGTTCCGTTTTTCAAAGGCTGTGTTTTAACTCCCGCTTCAAAATGACTTACGCGTTCAGGATCCACAACAGCCAAATCCAACAGAGGTTCTCCATTTTCAGTTGGTATACCTCCCAGGTTTAACCCTACCGGTTTAAAGCCGCAGGAATAATTGGCATAAGCCATAAAACTAGGATTAAACAAATACCTCAGTCCCAACTGCCCGGAAATATTCCAGTCATCAATACGGGTCTGAAACTCAAGCGGTGTAAAAACACGATTTTTTAATGCTATAAGCTCTGGATCAGTCGTTTCAAGGCCTCCTGAAACTGTACGCTCAAAATCGACTTCTTTCTGATCATAATTCAATCGAATACCTGGGTTTGCAATGAGTTTATTGGTAATTTTCCAATCTACCTGCGCAAAAAGTGCCCCACTAAAATTGCGGAAACGGGGTTTGGTTTCCTGTTTTAACCCATCGAGAAGCCCGGGGGTTTCCCAAAGTGGATTTTGATTGTTTTGTACAAAACGCCATTGGTCGCTTCCTGCTTCAAGAGTATGTGCCCCATCAGGATCAAGCTTTTGATAAAAAGTAAAAAGCCCTATAGTACCATTCAATTTTTCATTTATTTGTCCTGTATATCTTATTTCCTGAGAAAACTGATGGTGTATAGAAGGTGCCTGAGATTTATTAATAGCGTCCAGACCCGTAAAATCACGGTCACTTGAAGGATCCCACTCCCAGGTTCTCCAGGCTGATGTTGAAGTGAGAGTCCCTTTTGCGAGTTCGATTTCTGCGTTTAGTGAAATTCCCCCCATATCCTGATTAGAGCGCCAGGGAGTATTCGTATCAATTATTCTATCAAATGGATTCCTGCTGGGCAACGTATAATTTAAGTCTGAAATAATTTGTTCAAATTGTCTGAATGGCGCTCGCTGTGTTGGGGCGGTACCTGCATATACCTGCGCATAACCATCCGGTCGTTGACGCGTGTAATCTCCGGTAAGGTTGAGGCTAATATTTTCAGCTGGAAGATAAAGAAACTGTGCCCTAAAACCCTGATTGTTTAACGTATTGGTATAATCTTCTGTAGCTATATTGTAAATAGTACCTTCCCGTTGAGTGCCTGTAAAAGATAATCGCGCTGCGAGTTTATCTTTCAAAATCGGGCCAGAAATAGAACCCTTAGTTTGGATAAATCCAAAATTCCCAAAAGATTGTTCAAATATTCCCGATGTTGAAAAGGTGGGTTTGCGGCTTGTAATGTTAAAAGTTCCAGCAGTTGTATTTTTTCCAAAAAGTGTTCCCTGAGGTCCCCGTAGCACTTCAATCTGCCGAATATCAATAAAATCAAGTGTGGCCGCCGCCGGACGGGCATAATATACCCCGTCAACGTAAAAACCTACACCCGGATCAATGCCGTCATTAGTAAGCCCAAAGGTGGAACCAATCCCCCGGATATTCAAAGTAGTATTCCTGGGATTAGAAGAATAGAGTTGTACTGAAGGTACCAGTTCCTTTACTCTATTTACATTAAAAGAAACAGAATTATCGAGCTCCTTAGCCCCCACAACAGCGATGGGAATCGGAATTTCCTGCGCTTCCTCACTTTTTCGCCTTGCAGTTACAATGACCTCATTGAGCGAAGAGGGCGAAGATTGTAAACCTATAATATATTCCCCACCTCTTTCAATTTGAATCTCCTCAGATTCATAACCCACATAACTTATCCGCAGGTCTATGGGTAGATTGCCGTCATAATTTATACTGAACCTTCCTGAAAGATCTGTCGTTGTCCCGATGCTACTCCCCTGGATAACAACAGTTGCCCCTATAAGACTTTCACGGGTTGTTTGGTCTAATACTTCCCCTGAAATTGTTAGTTGACTAAAACTGTAAAAGCTGGTGAGAAAAAATAAAGAGCTTATGAATTGTATATAATTTTTCATTTTAGATGAATTGATTGTACGATAAGTTGACTTTGAAATTTGTGGTGATAAAAATCCCGCTTATAGGAGGGATATCTTGTAGTACGGCGTAGATGCTGATCAGCAACACCTCACCCACTGCATGTTCCTAATTGTACAGCAGCGTTTTAAAGAAGAATTAGAGAAAGTAGAATCCATTATTTTTTTGTTGACAAGACAAAACTAAACTAAAATTCTATATATCCTACTAATCCTATAGGAATTATAGTTTTATTATTAATTCGCTATCACTAAAGACAATCAATCAACTTTTAATGAGTATTGTAAGATTTATTAATTGGAATATGTCATAAGCATTCTATGATGACGCGCAAAATCAATATATTCGTTAAAAACGTCCAATATGCTTTCAAGTCGGGTAAAGTATGCCATTCACGCATTATTATATATTCACGAGCAAAAAGCTCATACCCCACTGTCAGCAAAAAAAATTGCTGATGCTAAAAAGATTCCTTTCAAATTTTTAGAATCAATTCTTCAGGAGCTTAAACAGGCTGCTATTATCAAAAGCCAGCGTGGACCTTCGGGAGGCTATGGCTTTCTCAAAAGTCCCGATGATGTTACTATCGCAGCAATAATGCGTATAATAGACGGGCCAATTGCTTTGACCTCGTGCACTTCAGAGAATTTTTACGATACTTGCGATGAGTGTATGAGTGAGCACGAATGCGAAATAAAAACAGTTTTTAGAGATTTAAGAAAAGAGATGCTGCCAGTACTTAATCGCTCAATTTCAGAGCTCTCCAAATTATCTAAATAGCCGATTAGACATCCTTTAATAATAGTATTAAAATTAATCCCTATTAAACTGGTAGGATTAATAGGGATTAATATATATTTGCTACTTAAAATCTAATTGTGGATCGTATTAAGAGCAATCATATCGCAATAACCATAGTATCCCTAAAGTTATTCTTAATCATTTTTGTACTACTAAAATTTTTACCGGATGCCTCGCCAGAGGATGTGGCATTTAGTAATACCTTTTTTTGGTTCCTTTTAGCCGGCTTTCTGGCTCAGTTAGTTGATGGCGCTTTAGGCATGGCATATGGTGTAACGTCAAATACGGTTCTTTTAAGTTTTGGCCTTTCGCCACGTCTGGCTTCAGCGGCAGTACATGCTTCAGAAATATTCACAACAGGTATTTCAGGTTTGTCTCATATCAAGTTTGGAAATTTTGACAGAACTCTTTTTCTTAAGTTGTTAATTCCCGGGGTAATAAGTGCTTCTATAGGGGCCTATCTTTTAGGTAATATTATTGATGGAAACCTTATCAAGCCTTACATCAACCTTTATCTGATGGGGCTGGGAATAATTATTTTATTAAAAGCATTTAAGCAAAATGCCAATAAAAAAGGTAATTTGAAATATGCCACAATCTATGCAGCCATAGGAGGTTTTTTAGACTCCATTGGCGGTGGCGGTTGGGGTCCTATAGTAACATCTAATCTTATTCGACAAGGCAATACTCCTAAGATTATTATAGGTACCGTTAATACCGTTGAATTCTTTGTAACCTTCTTTAGCGCTGGTATATTGATATATTTTACCGGAATACAAAGCTGGCAGATAATTCTGGGTCTAATTTTGGGTGGAACATTGGCTGCTCCTCTTGGAGCCTATATGACCAAGCGTATTTCAGCTAAAAATTTAATGATTGTGGTAGGAATCGTGATAATAATTACTTCGCTGTATTCTGCATTGAAGGCCTGGTATTTTTAACTGGTGCAGACTCTTTAAGTCTGATTAGCGCAATCTCTTATATTCTGTACCTCAAAATCCAAGACCTGTTTCACCCTAAATAGATATGCTTCAAAAAAAGGCATACTTCATTCGGGTTATTGCAGATTGCTATTCCCAGATATAGGGATGCCAGTTTCAACTGTATAATTGAGCCCAGGCACGGTACTATTTTGACGGTATTAGGAACGTTATTGTGCCGCTCTACACCAAGGTTATAGACTTTTATTAAGGATAATGGTCTATCACTGGGCAAGAACGAATCCGCCTCATTTTGTATTCGTGTACTTACAGATATGCACGCCCCTGATACAGAAGATATCCTTATCGCCGCTACCGGCAACCTGAACGGCTTTTTTCATTTTAAACCGGTGTTATACTTCAAACTGGCGCCTGTGGTAAGGAATTAAATAACGGGCCAACTCCCTAAAGTTGGGCTGCTTACCAGCCCGATAATTGAGATTATTTTTGCGTAAGACTTGTTTTAGCGTTATTATGATAAAGCCTGGGATTTATGAATTGTCATTATACATGTTTTACACTCCTGTTGTGCTAAAAATTTCTTCGCAGGAGCTCAATCTTAGTACCTTTGATCGTTATCTCCTAAACACTTTATAGGCATTTTATTAAGGGAACAGGGTAATCTTAAGGGATATTAATATAGAACTGCCTGCTTTATAAAAAGGAAAAATCCCAATATTCGAATACTAAAACCTACGGTTTAGGGGCTCCGTCTTTCCAGATATCCGAAACATTGGGATCACTACTAATTTCTTATTTAAGAAATGCCTCGTACCCTATAAACTACACATGAAATTGGTGCAGTTATAGAAAAGTGAATTAAACAAAATCTGTGATTACACTACATAGGATACGCTATTCTGAGAATCCATTGCGTTCAAATTTAATAAAACTCCAATAAAAGCTTAACCAACTTATTTCAGGTCACTATTTTAAAAGTGACTGAGACTATCAATGTCATTTAGCAGAATAATTATATCCAGAAATTCAGCACTGTGATCTCCCACTTTTTGTAAAATTTATTTTTAAATCTGTGTTGATTAGGATTGATCTTTTTACATACATTTATATAAAAATGCTTGTAAAATTTGAGAAGATAGCGTTTAGCGAATCTGAACTGATGTGGGTAGCTGCACGCTTTTTTATTTTAGAACGCGATACATCAACTTTGAAATTACGTTTTTGTACTGGAGTAGTTCAGAGCTTAACCAGTACTGAAAAGGATATGAGTCAATTGGAAATTTTTATATTCGACGCTCTGTTTCAAGCAATGGTCCATAGAACTAAATTGATGCAAAATTTCTTCAATGCGCTCTATTCAGAACTTAAAAGTCTTGATAGAATTGACGCTGTTCAGAAACAAAATGATCGTTTCTACAAATGGATCGCATCTAATCCCGATTTAAGGAATACCATTATAGCCTTTTATTTGGATAAAAAAACTACTGTTCCTTTTCAGATAGACGGATGGTGAAATTTTTCTCTCAACCAAAAATAGACGTATAGTATTTACCGATCTAAAAAGGCAAAAGCTACCTTTGTTTAGTGGTGTTTTTAAGAACTCTTAGATACTGCTTTTGATTTAATAAACTTTTCTCTCCGAACTGTTTTGCATATTCTTAGAGATCCCTCGGCAAGTTTTTTTAAAAGAGGAGGCCAGGTTAAGAAGGTTTAAGGGGTACCGTACGTCAATTTATAGATGACCCATCGGCTCTATTTTCTTTTCTTTTTTGGTGCGAATAAAAAGCATTGAGATAGCAGTCGTTACAATTCCCATAACCAAAGCCCCTATTGCACCTTGCACTGCATAGTTTTGATAATTGAAATTCGCTTCCGCTTCAGCTGTTGACTTAAAATAGCCTAATTCTACAGAACGCTTTATTACGTTTGGGAAATATTCCGGACTTATGATATAAGAGGTTATCCATTGCGTTAGCGGACTGATTAAAGCAATTAGTACCGAAAGTACGATTCCTGAAATTAGTCCTTGTTTATAGTCCATTTTTCCATCATAAACACTTTTCTTCTTGTCTTTCAATGCTATTACCATTACGATGATTGCCGGAATTGCAAAAAGGTTGGTTAGGTAAAGATGATAATCGATGAACTTTCCATGTAGTCCAGCTAATTTTTCTAAAACCATCCATATTAATACAACTATTGAAAAAATGATTGCCCATTTGATCTCAATCCTGATAAATTTCATAGCCATGTTAGTTAGCGTTATCGTAAGCGATTTTTATCCAATTCATAACTTCAGAATCAATTTGGTTGATATCAGAAATTTTAATTTTATGGGAACACATGGAATTTGGTTTTTCTGCTTCCAATTTTCCTTTTGGTTCCTGCCCTTTGAGATTAATACCAATTTCAAATCTCGTTTTTGTCGCAGGTTGTAGCGTTGCAAATTGCTTTTTTCGTCGTAAACTCACGTAGACCTTTTTGGGTGCGATTTCAATATCGTTTCCAAAAGTTTGAATCTCTGCGATAAGCTTATCGTAAATTATTTTAAGGACTTCTTTTCCTTTGTATTGAGCTGTGATTAAGTCTTCACTATTTTCTGCCGATCCGGAGTCAGAGCCTTTGGATTTATGGGCGATTAGATTTGCAAAACCATGAGTTAAGCCGTGATTTTCTTTGAGAAACCTGATGATTTCACCGTGTTTAGTAAAATTTTCATGACTTACAATGTCTATCCATTGCTCTAAGGTTTTACCTGTGTTCCTGTACAGGTTTTCAATCATGGTCTGTGCTGCTTGATCCATTTTCTTTCTTTTATAGGTTTGTCAATTAAATGCATTAACTCATACGATCATCTATCCGTAAGAGTGGTGAGGCCTGTCCGGTATAGGATACACTAATTAGAGTTATTAGAGCCAATTGTCAGGTGACGGAGCACCCGCTTGTTCTTTTGCTTAGATATTAGGTATTTAATACGGTGGTATTCGTTCTACCAGGATTTCAGTTTCTGATTTGTCAAAATAGGTGCAGGTCATTTCTCCCATACTAACCGCCCATTTTTTAATGCCCGATTTGGCACAATCCTTACAAAATGTTTGATAATCTGTTTTGCCGTCCTGATGCGCTTTGAGGTCTACTTTAAACTGCTCTTTGTTTGAAGAGTCTGCAACCTTCAGCATATTGTATTTTGCAGGTGATGATCTTTTATACTCCTTGCCGCCATAATAATCGGTATGGCCATCAGCAACAAAAGTCTCATAATAAGTTACACCCAGATTTTTAATATCCTGGATGTAAGCTGGAAAGTCTGCTCCCGATTTTACTTTATGGTGAGCAGCTTTAATTTGTTCTATGGTAAATTTTTTCAAATCGAACTAAATTAGTTACACCAACTCTAAATATAATGCTATTCGCGTAAAAAATGCTCAAGGCAATTAGGTTAATGGAAGTTTATTGGTTAACAATTACAAAAAGCAATCCGCAGTCTTTTTTTTCAAAATCGTAATGCCATTCTACTTGAAAATAGAATGAATTTACCCGGGTTGTTTTTAGGATAGGTATTGCTTTCTTTTTCGTTCTCTCTGTAATCCAATAATTAGGCCTATGGCTCCAATGCTAAGACAGGTTACAGCCCAAAATGCAATGTTATAGTTGTTAATCACTAGTCTGTAACCAAAGGTGAACACAAATAATAGCAATCCCATTAGTTGCCAAATCTTATCGTTCTCCAACCTGAAGCCGGTATCAAACTGAGGCCTTAAATTGAACAGGATTTTAAGTTCATTCCATTCCCAAAGGAGGAGCAACATATTTGCCAGTAAAATCAGTCCGGTAACGACGGGTGTTAAGGCAAAATAATAAGACAATGTAATTATGAAAATATTCAATATGATGGGAAGGTTGATTATTGCTCCAAGCTTTGCATACCTTTGCGTCATTAAAAGAAAGCCTGCAAGTACCTGTGCTGTTCCTAGGAATTTCCAATACAATCCGGATTGGTACAGCGTTTCAAAAAGATGCCACGCAGAATCTATAGGATGCATTGCTCCACTTTCCGTTGTAAAACGCATTCCCTTTATCTTTATCAAACTTGCAAAAACAAAGGCGCCGCCAATGAGGTATCTGGTGTAAATAATACCTAGTTGTGGAATTAATCTGTGTTTTAGTTTATCCATTGGAGGAATTCGGATTTTCTATATCGACGCGTGAAAGGTGTTTTTGTTACTTCATAGATGTTCTCCTGGCCGTCCATCTCAAAATAGAGTCACCTCCAGAGGAACGTTTTCGGTCTCCAAAATTCATTTAATATCATGAATTAGGATAACAAATAGCTTTTATATTAAGACATTACAATTCTCTACTTAGATTCTGGTCTACGTATCCTACGAAGTGTTGAAGGGTAAAAGCGGTTCTTGGTTAAATTATTAAAAATTAATGCCACCACTAATAAAATTACAGCTCCGGTTAATACCGGAGAAAAAATATAAAAATATCCCAGAACTTTAATTTTTTCTGTGCCTATTATTGCAATAAGTGCCGTAGCTCCTCCTGGAGGGTGCAGGGTCTTCGTAAATTGCATAGCAACTATAGCCAATGCTACTGCTAAGGGAGCTGTTAACCAAATTATATCGGGCATTGCTTTGTAAATGGTAACACCAATGAGTGCAGAAATGACGTGCCCACCTATTAAATTTCGCGGTTGAGCAAAAGGGCTTTGAATAGCTCCATACACCAGAACGCTGGAAGCTCCAAAAGACCCGATCAAAAAAACATTTTCCATTTTTTCTAAAAAGAAAGATTGAAAAAATGCAATTAATCCTATACCTACGAAAGCCCCAATAAAGGTCCAGAAATGCTCTTTATAATCAATTAAAGTTTCTCTGTAGATAATATATCTTGTAATTCTATACGTACGATTTACACGTTTTTTAGACATTTAAAAAATCTTATTCTTACTGGATGTATTATATAAAATATGTGCTTAAAATGTAAATTTCCTAATTATAATTGATTGAATATAAATTGAATTACTTTTTATTTCTGTGAACTGATAAAAGGGATTCTCGGTGCTAGGAAATAGCCTGTTAAGCTTGCAAAAAAGATCGGAATAATATGACCAAAACCAGTCAGGGTTGCAAGGAGTATGGTTGTACTCATTGGTGTGCGGGTTACGCAGGCATTTATAGCAGCCATACAACTCACTACAGCCAGTGTCAAATTTAATTCAGGAAAAAGTTGGTGCAGAATCAGACCCAGGGTGGCTCCCACAAAAAATAGCGGAATGATAAAGCCGCCCCTCCAACCTGAAACTACGGTTATAGAAATCGCTATAATCTTAAAGCCTAGAATTGTCAGCAATAGGGTAACGGGAAAATTTTCAGATAGTAAGATATTGATTTCATGATGCCCAAAATAGCGTGTTATGGGGAGATAAAATGCTATTGTTCCAAGCACTAGTCCACCAACTAAGGTTTTATAGTATATGGGTAGGGGTCTTTTCTCAAATATGGATTTAAAGAATTTAGTACACAGAATAAATATCCATCCAAAAGCAGTTCCTACAATAGCAAACACAAAGGCATAAGCAAAATCGAAAATTCCTGAATATTGATAGGCCGAAAGATCCCATACTGGACCCAGTCCCAAATGAATGATTAAGGCAAAAATTAAATAGCTAAAGCAACTTGCAACGAATGCAGGTATAATTGCCTTGTAATACTCAACCGCATGTTTATGGTGAAGTATTTCTAAAGAGAATAAACTTCCCCCCAAAGGAGCACCAAACAAGGTAGTAAATCCTGAAGCCATTCCTGCGATGCTCAATGATCGCAGTTCTTCACCTTTTAGGCGAAATAATTTTCCCAACCATGTACCTGTTGAGCCTGTCACTTGAACCAAGGGAGCCTCTGGGCCCAGGCTGCCTCCGGAAGCTACACAGAGCAGGGAAGAAAGTATCATTGAAGGGTTATTTTTTGGGTCAAGTTTTCCTTTGTTGAATCGAATATTATCGACAATCAGATGTATTTCTCCGGGATCTCCAATGAAGTGTATAATCAGTCCTGCTAAAAATCCACAAATTGCCATTACCGGGATTACCTGCCATCCCTTAAAAAAATGTAACTGGTGCGTCAAAAATTCAAGCCCTAACCAATAAACTCCTGCAATCACGCCTCCTATCAATCCCAATAAAGCCCATAATATGAAGTTTCGACTGAAAACGAACGGATTAAATTTAACAGGCTGGTCTAAAAGATTTAAATAAGTGATTAGCTTTCTTCGACGTTTGAGTTTCATGAGCTGTGGCGGTGGTTACGGGCGTAAAGATACGACCCGTAGATTGAAAGCTAAACAAATCTAAAATTTAAAGATTAAGAATCTCTATCAGCTTAATAAATTTTAAATGTATGTATTTAAATTAACTTGTGGCGCTTTGTCTACTGTAACGGTATCAGTTGTCACAATCATAGGTTTTAACCATTTTATATTACTTAAAAGTAAGGTTTTGATTAAACGAACCGCCTGTCCAGGTTTTGTATTGGGAAAACTCGTATTCCTACGCTTCGGTAGTGGTCTGAGACCTGCCTACTTTTAGGCGCAGTACTTTACTGCTTAGGGGCAAGAGCCGTCATTCCACAATCAACCGGGCTTTTTCCGGTTGTCGATAAAGTTTAATTCCAGTATAGAATATCCATAAAAAATAGAAGAGGAAAACGATACGCTGTCCCAACGCAGGAATATTCGGAAAGGCGATAAACCAGGTTCCAAACACAATAGTTAAAAGGGTAAATAACAGGGTTGGCTTCTTTGCAGATATCCAATACTCGGTTTGGCTCATCACTTTTGGATAGGTAAAAGCCCCAATGAGGAAGAAAATATAGCTCCCAATACTTCCAATGGTGTGGATTACCATTGTGGTTGATTGGGGATTGTCAAAATCGCCTGCAAATATTCCAGAAATGGACATAAAAATGCCACTTAATAAAATACCATAAAGGGGTAATTGGCTCGATTTGGTAACAGTTACATTTTTATAAAGACCTATTGAATAAAAAGCTATCAATATACCGGTAAGGAAATAGCCGATGAAATTCCAAATATGTTTATTTGGTGCATCTACGGAACCTAATTCGCTTATTGCTTTTGTGAGCATCGAATATTCAGATCTAATAGAAGACATCACGATGTAAGTGATACAAAATAAAATGGGTGCCACAATGCCTATAATACCATAAGATTTGTTTGTCATTCGATATTTTTTACAAGTTTACCGAAACCCCTTGTACCAAAATTTGATGTAAATCAAAAAGTCATTAAGAAGCTCTCACCCTGCTCAAGGTTTCGGGTGTCATACCCAAATGAGAAGCCAACATCCCGAGAGGCACTCTTGATAATTTGTTCTTTGAAGACCGCTCAAAAAACTGATAGCGTTCCTTTGCAGAATTGAATTGAAGCGAAATGATGCGCTCAGATTGTTCCAAAAAGTATTTTGAGATCAACATTCGCCCAAAACGCTCCATTTCCGGGAAATCTTCAAAGCATTTTTCAAGATCGGATAATGAAATTTTTACCAATTCAGTTTCTTCCAAAGTTTGTATGTGAAAACAGTCTGGAACGTTTTGAAGAAAGCTATAAATGGAAGTGATCCATTCGTTCTCTGCAGAAAAGTTGTCTGTTATTTCCTTAGCATCCTTCAGATAATACGTCCTAATCAATCCGCTATTTATAAAATAGGTGTGTGAACAAATTTTGTTGGGTTTGTGTAGAAAATGATTTTTGGGTAAGACATGGATTGTGCTGATGTTCTCAAGTCTATCTTTTAATGTTCTTGAAACCGAAATGAAATCGCTTATATGGGCTATTAAATTTTCGATGCTATATGCTGGTGGGATTGCCTTATTGCAAACTTATTATATCTACTCTAAATATATCAATATCTCTCCATAATTAGCGGGATAGGAATGCGTTTTATTGCTTATTTATCCTGAGGCTTATGTCTGGAATATAGCTCGGCCTGTATTTAGGTTTTTCGGTAGTCAAAAGCACAATTCTGGTTAGCTTAATTGGTGAAAATCGTTTACAACAACAGGATATAAGCCTATCTCGAATTTTTTGTTTTAAAGTACTATTTGATATCACCTAGGCCTAAATTGCTGGTCCTGGTCTTCTGTTGGGAAGATAGGCATGCTTTAGAAAAAGCCTTATCAAATACTATAAAATTCAGCGAACTGGTTCCGGGGGCTAAGCCTAAAGCCGGTGCTTGACGCATAGGGTTCCCTACTCCATTGAGCTTTGAAGTTTATCTTTCAATTTTATAGGTTTTTTTATCTAACCCAATACCTTTAAGAGTTAAGGATTTCCATTGCTTGGGGAGTATTGGATTTTTTTGCGTAATACCTTCTTCTGAAATTTCTAAGCCTCCAAAACCAAACAAAACGGTTTGCAACATTCCGCCTGCTCCTGTCGCAAAGTAGGAATGATTGGCTGTAGCTGTTTCCGAAAGTGCCCCAAAAGGCTTCTGTTGGTTAGGCACATAACTTTCCTTAAACAGCCTAAACGCATTATCTGCATCTCCCTGACGGGCATAAAGTACTGCAAAAATAGACTTCCCCATAGCAGGCCCTTCCCTGGCCAATTTGGGTTCGTAGTATTGCAAATCCTTTAAAATCGTCTCTTCCTTGTTAATTATGTTTAAGGGATACGCTAATAAATTTACATCTGCCTGTTTAATACGCTCACCATCATAATCAGCATGTTCTTTCGTTACGCCGTCAGGGAATTTTAAGATTCTTATAGTATTGGCCACTTGCTCCCATTCTGCATTTGGAATAATACCCAATTCTTTTGCGGCTCGGGTAGCAAAGTTTAGGGCGGTTATTGCTGCACCGTTGGTAAAGGCATTATCGTTAACATTTGGAGCAAATTCATTGGCCCCAACTACATTATTTATGGAGTAGGATCCGTCGTCATTTTTGCTTACCCTGCTCACCCAGAAATCAGCGACTGCTTTCATTACAGGATATCCCTTATCTTCCAGCCATTTTATATTTTTCGTCACGCGGAAATAATTCCAAAACGCTATTCCGATATCTGCAGTAATATGATGCTCAAAAGGTCCTGTTAAGGCAAAAGGAGGTGTGGCTTCCTCCCCGGTATCGTCACTCTCCCAGGGAAACATTGCTCCTTTAAACCCATAGTTTACGGCTCTTTCTTTGGCAGGCTCCAGCCGATCTGAACGATAATTAACCAGAGAGCGCGCAATATCCTGATTCAGTAATAGTAGTGGTGGAAACATCCATAATTCGGTATCCCAAAAGATATGACCATTGTAAGGAACCTGAAGAGAAAGCCCCATAGGAGCGATACTCAAATCTGAATCTCCTCTACCAAAAGCATATAAATGATACAATGCCAATCGAACATCCTGCTGGGATTTTAAATCTCCTTCAATTAGGATATCGCCTTCCCAAAGCTTTTCCCATAAAGCTTTGTGACCGCCTAAAAGTACTTCGCGGCTGTTTAATAAGTTGAAAATCACCATACGTTCTGATTCCGACTTTGGGTCAGAAAAATTAGCGGTAGTACATTCTGCACCTGTCCAGGCAAATTCCAGGTTCTTAGTCTTTTTGATTTCATATTCAAATGAAAGGGTGTTTTCGTATGGGGAGGCAACTTTATGCGTTAATTCCGGACGTTGTTGCTCCCGGGAAGAATTAATGTGATGCCAAACAAAGGTACCCGATGTCGCAACCACATGTTTGCCAAAGGGGGTCTTTGCTATAGATTGTAAAATGGGCATGGTCGTTTCTACATCGCGCAGTACTTCATAGGTATTCTGTGGATCCTGATACTGTTTTGGTGTAGTAATCTTTCCTATCACTTTTAAGTAGATATCCTCTAATGCGGAAATCTTTACGTCAATATAACCTGTATACTGAAGATTGCGAAGCGCATAAATCGTACAGGATATTTTTGCTTTTCCTTTAAAATCAAAATGAGTAGTAAATGCGGCTTCTTTCATATCAATCGTTTGACTCCAATTGACAATATTTTCAGAAGTTACCTGTTCGCCATCTATGAATACATCCAAATTGCCAAAATCCATCCCATGTACTATCTGACTAACTTTAAGCACCGGATCTACGTCATACACATTATTCAAAACGGTATGCTTAATTTTAAAGGGTTCGGCGGATGTCAGAATCCCAATTCTCCCATTAGACATCGCGATCCCGGTATAGGGATCTTCGTTATTCTGAGTGGTTATGTGCCAACCATCATTTTGAGCATATACAAATGCACTTAAAAGGAGTAAGACAACATTAAAGATTTGTTTCATGTTTTGGTTATTTTGGTTAAAACATACGCCCAAGCCAGCAGGAGTACATCCGTAAAAATTCTTATGTTCCCCGGTTGAGTACAGGGCCAAAGTTTTGTATTTGTAATTATTACAAAATAGAAGTCCTGAAATTTAAATAGGACTGGTTTAAAACAATTTAACCCATATACAATTCACCTCTATATCGAACTGCAATCCTGCTCGGCTTTCACAGTACTATCTCAATACTTATCAGTAACGTATAAAACGCGAGCAAAAAGATTATATAGCATTCAAAATGTAATCTGTAATCTAGTGCAATATCAGATCAACAACAAAGCATTTACCCTTTAAGCCTCAAATCACATTCTGGAACAGCAGAACCATAAAAACCTGTAGTTTTAGAAATTCTTTAGAAATATAAAATAAGTTGCTCTTTTCAATGACACTAAACTAAATCGTATTCCATGATCTAATTCCAAATTTCATTTGATGCGGTCAAAATAATGGGATAATTATCAGTTACTAGAATTGTGTGTTCGTGTTGAGTAACAAACCCACCTTTGTTTCCCACTAAAGTCCAGCCATCATTAAGCTCGACTGCAACACTAGAGTTTGTTGAGATAAAAGTCTCTATTGCGACCGTTGTATTTTTCTTGAATCGTTCTCTGTTGCTTTTTACCCTGTAATTTAAAATATTATCAGGCTCCTCGTGTAAGCTTCTACCAACTCCGTGACCAGCTAAATTTTTAATGACCTTAAATCCCGACTTTCTGGCTTCTGTTTCTATTAAATAGCCTATTTCGGAAATTTTCACTCCGCCTGTTATGTTATGAATTGCTTTACGTAAAATGTTTTTAGAAGCATCTACAAGCGGCTGATGGTTATAAAGGTCTTTACCAAGAATAAAAGAACCTCCATTATCAGACCAAAAGCCATTGAGTTCTGCTGAAACATCAATATTGATTAAATCTCCTTCCTGTAGTATTTTTTTCTCAGATGGTATTCCGTGAGCGGCTTCTTCATTTACACTAATGCAGGTGAATCCTGGAAAACCATAAGTTTCGTAAGGTGCTGATTTAGCTCCATAACTTTTTAAAAGACTTGCTCCATAGAGGTCTAATTCTTTTGTTGTCATTCCCACTTTAGCATATGCTCTCATTAACTTTAGTGTAGTACCTACAACTTCACTAATTTTTTGCATTCCTATTAATTCAGATTCCTTTGTTATTGACATTTCGTCGTTTTTAAGTAGCTATCAGGGTTTAATATATGAAATGTAATCGATCTGAATAGCTGTAATTTTTAAAAAAACCTTGGCGTTTGAAATAGACTGATTACTTCGATTTTAATAATGCTTTGCCTGGTTTCCAATTTACAGTATTACCGTTACTGCTTCAGGAACAATTCTTTATTGTCTCTATTGGGTTATATCAAGTTCCATCTAATCATTAGCTCGAGGATGCCAGGCTGAGTTCTAACTTAGGTTGGAAACAAAAAAACGCCTGGTCAAAAGGCTTTAGATCTGCATGAAAATATCCTTTTCCTTAATTTCTCATTTTTTTTGAAATGCTCTCTTTGACAGGAGTTTTATGAGAACTAATTTAAAATAATGCTATTTATTCTTTTAAACCATTAATGAGCTTACTTGAGAAAATACGGTTCAGGTTTGCACCTGAACCGCTATCTTTTCAATACGTATTAGCAAATGGTATTTTTTAGTTCTCTTTATGCTTAGGCTCCCATATTAATCTGACGAATGAGCTCAATCTTTCATTTTCTTTGCTCACGGGAATTCCTGCCACAATTCCAATCAATAAGTTTTCGACGATTCCTAAACGCATTTGTGGACGTATCGTCATATCAAATGCACCATAATCAAAGGTTTTATTGAATTCGACACCAATAAAATTTCTTGTACCTGTAATCATATAATGGAAACTGGTGTTAATGTCATACGTAGTATGAAAGGTATTGGTGCTGAAGTTCTGTTCAATCATTGGACCTGTATAAACCAATGAATGGAAGTTGTTTCCCCAGCGTTTTGCAACGATAAAAAAAGGGTTGTAAATATTTCCTTTAATAAAGGGACTTCCAAATTCTCTAAAATCTGAAAGTTCGAACTCGTTGATATATCCAATTGCCATTGATGTGGCCATTTGCTCATTAACAAAAAATGACCATTGTGTCGCTATTTTGATACTATTTAAACTATTAGAGGGAATTGAATCCCGATTTACACCACTTTGAGGAGAATAAAAAGTAAATGGCAGCTCGACTTCAAATCCTAATCTGTCAATTGGAGCCCACTCATACTCTATAAGTGCCTCATAGGCATCAAATTTTAAGTTGTCGGTTAGCCCTAAACCTAAATTCCACTCTTTTTCTCCTTTTCTTGCTCCCAAATCTCGGATAAGATCAATATAAAGAGGTTCAGCGTGTAATACTTTGTCAGGCTCCTTATGGTCTTCTACTTGTTGAATATAAATACTGTCTTTTTTTGTATTTGTAATTTGGGCAATTGAATATGTTGAATATGCCAATAGAAAAATTAGCACTACTGATTTTTTAAAATTCATTTTTGATTTGTTTTATAAGTATTATGAAACTTTCCCACTAAGAAAATAGATGAGAATTAGTCAAGTCATTAAACAAATCAAATTTTGGGTGGTGGAATATCCAGCTTTTGAAAACCGTTTTTCAAATTGACGGTATAGTTCGGGAATTTCTTTTTGGCTGTGTCAATGAAGGATTTATTGAGGTTATTGTGAAGCACGGAATGCGTGGTTAAATCAATCTTTACATGTGCTTTTTTAGTGTGGTCTTCTGTATCGTGGTCATCATATTCTTTGATGGCATCTTCATAACCCAATACTTTCTCAAAAACTATTTCAATAATACTTTCCTGATCGTTGATTGATAAATCTTCTGCAATATGTTCAGGATTAGGGTCTATTGGGTCAACACTGATGTTGAGCAAATACAGTCCCATTAGTCCCCAAAGGATTTTAGTAAATACGCTATTTCCTATTTTTCTTAACACCTTAAATCGTAAACGCCCTTTTATAAATTTTCTTATACGGCACGCAGTTCATTAATCAATGCCAAATATATGGATCTCACCCCTTTTGACAGGGAGCCCATTTAAATAAATTGTCAGTCCCGTTAGATCCCAGAAAAATGTAAGCCCTTCAATCTTTTAAAGAATCCCGTTTTACTCCTCATTAACAAGCAGTTTACGTGCAGGCATCCTTCAGATGCTACCACAGGACAATTACCATTAACTATACCTTTTGGGGTTGAATCAGGCTTAAATGCGGTTTTACCCCAGCAGAGACCAGACTGATTAATGACACAGCTATCCGTATTCAGGAAGTGTAACTAAGGAGGGGAAAATTAGATTTTATAATAAGTTAAGAACGAATTACCGGAATGACTAATGCTTAGAATTTATTCAATAGGCCTCTTTTTTTCCGTTTAAAAAAAGAGGCCACTGAAAATTATCAAAGCTCAGGAAGGAGACTTCATAGTTGCCATTTATCCAGTTAAGGGTTAGTGTTATCCATTCCTTGAGCGGTTTAAACAAAAAAACCTAGCTCAATCCCGTGCTTAAATCAATTTCTTAAAATTTTTAGTGGCATACCCAATCCGGAATTATGCGTTTTTTAAATTAAGCTTTTAAATACGATTTTATAATACTCTCAACGCAAGCGGAGGTAGTAGAAACCGCTCTTTTATCAGCCAGAAAAATTCTGAGACTTTCTAGTCCCTGATAATTGTCAACAATACTAAAACCGGTTAGATAATCGTCAAAAACGCGATCACTCTCCCTTTTAAAAAGCGTGATCACATTCATGTGTCTTTTATCCTTTTTTATTTTGTCAAATAAAGAAGTTATTATTTGATGCTCTCCTTCAAGAACCTGAAAAAAACTACCATCCTTATAGATAAGAACACCGGTTATTTGTTCTCGGTAGTTATTATATACCGTCTGTTCATAGAGCAAGATTAAATCTTCTTTGTTTAACTCTTTACGTTCATCGCTTACGTAGCAGATAGCGTACATCATTGGAGGTTTTTATAGGTATTTCTTTAAAACGGATGCTACTCTAAGATTCGTCAACAATTGGGAAGGACTTATTGAGTGCTATCTATTTTGGCTGAAAAATTAGATGCAGAATGATTAAAGGGGAAGGAATCAACCACACTAAATTTTTAAATATTTTATAATTTAAAACAATAATATTCTATTTTGCAATACTAAAACGAATTATTTAAAGATTTCGGGCAAAAAGCTTACTACCAGTATGGGAAATGGTTTGAGACCTCTCAAAAAAGAAAATTAAGTTTGAATATTTCTAGTAAGTAGAACATCTGATTTTCTTATTGTTTGTATTGCAGTAATGCTGCACTACAACATACTTAAAGAACTCTTTAATTGCGTCAGTCAAAGACCGTTCAGCATACGCTCTGATGGTCTACACTATGCCCTTGAAAATTGGTTAGAATTGGACCTGAATTTTAGATTTTAAGCATTCTGCCTTGATTCATTTGACGCAAATGAAGATAAAAAGATCAGGCTATTTTTAGGCAATTCAAAAACTAGGAGGGATTCCTTAAAAATCACATTATCATCATAAACACATTTAAAATAAAAGGATTGTAAATTATGGAGGATGAACAACGGTACCGGGATTATCTAGAAAAACTAATATCCAGGAGGCAAGAACTCGAAATACAATTTGATGATTTTATTATCAAAAATGGTCGCCAGCTTCATGATAAAATGCGGTATTTTGATACACGAAATGAAGGATTTCAAGAGTTTGAGCAGGAATTTGGTTTTAAAGTTATAGCCGGTTTGGGCTTGAGTCCTATTTATTTGAGTTGCGCCTATAGTGATTATGTGCTGCAATTTACAAGACTTCATAAGTTTTATAGTAATCTGATTGGGCTTTATCCTATCGATATGGAATAAAAACAGTTGAAAAAATTACACTTGTAATTTCCTGTTTTTGTGAATTAAAACAGGTTAAGAGGTTTAGATAAATCCCATACAGACATTTGGAGAAGCATCATACCATAATGATCAGTCATAAACTAAGTTAATTAGGGGTTAACATAGGCTGCTATAATCTTATCTCCCGGCTTATTTGAATTACCAAACGGGACAGCAAAGCGCTGAATATACAACAATGTTATTTTCCTGATCTTTAGAAGCGACCCAATTTAACAGAGGTATGCTCTAACCGACCGAAATTATTAGCATAATTTGATCTAATATCCCAATCTTATTATCGTTCGGGTATTGATGCTGCCCTCTCATAAACTCGATATTAACTTAAACACAATTGCGGTTTGAGTGTCAACTCAAACCGCAATAGAGATTATACCTGATTAGAGTTGTGTTTTTTTAAGACTTCGTTTTTGTTTTCTATTCTTGAGGAACTCCGCCAGCTGTAATTTCTAATTTACCCCAAAAATGCCATGTCTTCCTCTGAGAGTGCAATGTTAAAGGCTTCACTGTTTTCTTTAAAATGACTCAATTTCGAAGTTCCGGGAATGGGTAAAATCAAATCATTGTAATGCAACAACCACGCTAAATTGAGTTGTGCTGCTGTAGTGTTGTATTTCTTCGCAACTTCGGCTATTTTATTTTCCGTGTTGGGTAAAGAGCTTTGAAGTGAGAAGAAAGGAATCATTGGAATCCTATTTTCATTACAGATTTCCATTACCTCCTGCATCCCCCTTACTTCTTGACCGTACACGGAAAAGGTGGTACGTTGTTCATAACCAAAAGCATTTTCCACACTTGCAATACTCCCCATATTAAGAGCTGTATTCAATTCTTCTTCATTTACATTACTCAATCCTACGTGTAAAATTTTACCCTCCTTTTGTATTTCGAACATCGTGTTCAGAGACTCTTCAAAAGGCGTAACGCTATCAGGCATTACCCGAAAATGCACCAATTGCATTTGCTCTATTTTTAAGGTCTTTAGGTTGGTATCAATACTGGTTCTTAAATTTTCCGGTTTATCGAAAGCTCTCCAGCTTTTATCAGCACCTCTATCAGCACCAACCTTGGTACATATGACCAAATCGTTCTTATAAGGATGCAGTGCTTCTGCAATCAGTCGGTTGGTCACATCCGCTCCATAATAATCAGCAGTATCCAGAAATTGAATACCATTTTCGGAAGTTGCTTTTAATATTTCTAAGGCTTCTACTCTATTTTCGGGTTCTCCCCACACGTGTTCTCCGGTAAGTCGCATCGTTCCATAACCCAAACGCTTTACAGTTAAGGGGTTTTTAGTATCTGCACCAATAGTAATTGTTTTCTTGATTTTCATCTTCGCTAGTTTTTAAAGTACAAAGTTGCTTGAATGAAAAATGAAATCGTTTACCATTTGGTAAAAAGCGATTTTAATGGATGTTTTTCCGTATTCTACTTAGGGATTGTTGGGTAATACCAAGGTAAGAAGCAACATAAGATAGCGGCACCTGATTGACCATATTAGGAAATTTCTCTAAAAATGTTATGTAACGCGTTGTAGCATCTTCTGTTACCAATGAACTTCTTCGGTCTAATTTTTCTACTAAAGCTTGTTGAACTATTTTGCTGGTCATGCTGTCCCAACTATCAATTGTTTGTGAAAGCTCGTTCCAGTCTTTCTTGTGAAATACCAAAAGTTTACAATCGGTAACAGCCTGAATATACTCAGTCATCGGTTCTCCTTTGTATGGGTTTGCAAGAAAACGGTTTTCGTGAAGAAAATACTTTGTAATCTCTTCACCCTTGTTATTGTAATAACAGATACGTAAAATACCGTGTAAAATAAAAGCTACCTGGTCAAATAGTTGTCCTGCTTCTATGAAATAAGCGTCTTTTTTAAGTTCTAATGGGTTGGTTTTGCTTTTAACAAGATCGAGTTGTTTTGAGTTCAAATTCCCAAATTGCAGTAAAAAAGTTTCAAGTTCATTCATACTACCAAATTAGTATAGTTGATTATTAAAAAAATTACAATTAGGTAAAATGTATTTTCAATTACACAATCCTTGCACAAGGCCTCTACCACAATTTATTTGTAAACGCCAAAAACGGAGCAGGAATGCTCGACTTGTTTTTTTTAGATTAAATCAGCCCTGGAAGAAGCGCATAAATTAATCCTAACAAACATAAACTATTAATTCATCAATGGTTTGAGACTAGAGAACGGCTTAATCCCGAGGCTTCGGTAGGTTTAAATGGTATCGCTTTATAAGAATTAGAGTCTTGTGAATCGATTACCATTTGCGTGTAGTTTTATTTAAGTTTTGATAGAATTATTTTCTTTTGCTTTAAAGTGTTCCTCACTGCTTTCTCTTTAATCTTTGGGTCAGCACTATTTATTAGGTCAAAATATTCCGCAGGAACCACTTGCCAAGATAAGCCATACTTGTCTTTACACCATCCACAAGAACTTTCTTCTCCCCCATTGACAGTAAGTGCTTCCCAATAATAATCTGTTTCGGCTTGATCTTTTGTATTAATTACAAAGGAAACTGACTCATTAAATTTTTGAAATGGCCCTGCTGCCAAAATGCTAAATTCCATACCTGCCATTTCAATAATCGCTGTTTCAAAGTTTCCGCCTCCAGCTTCTGGTGGGTTTTGGTATTTGTGATGTTCTTTTAGTTTGCCATCTTTAAAAATAGAAAGATAATAGTTAGCAACTGTTTTAGCGTCTGTTGTTTCGACCCAGATTGAAGGTGTTATTTTTTGATTAATCATAATTTCACAATTTTCAATTGAATTATTTTAGCTACAAAATTTTTACTTGAAATATCTTTATTTACTTTTCGATTTGAATGTTTACAAGATATTTTCAGGAAAGCAAAGGTTGCTGCAAAACGTATTAAATCTATACATCTCCAGTTAAAATCAATATACTTTTGAAGTCTATAAGGTCACTACGTTTTTTCAAATTTCCAACAACATAAGAATTACACAACCGGTTGAATTCCCTCTTTATAGTATCGCTAACTATATGCATATCTCCACAAAAGTTTAGGCCCATCAAATCCTTCGTTGCTTCCATCCTTTCAAATGAAACTAGGTCCCTCAAAAGACCTGAGATTTTATACCTGTTACTCCCTTAATCAAGTCTGTTTTGGTCCTTACTAAAAGAGCAGTTTACGCGCAAGCACCCTCCAAGTGCTATTAAGTGCAGCTACACTCTTATCCCACTCTACCCCGGTTTTTTTTGTTGAACAGGGTTTAAAACGGGTTTTATAAATTGACAAATTAGATTGATCCCAAAATTATACTCCCGTTAACCAGGAAATACAAAACGTGAAAGCTCCTACAGCATTATTGATCAGGAAAGAATATCTACACGAATTACTGATAAACCAGGACTTCTGTTGGTTTTTCGGTTCATGTATCAGATTCAACCGAGCTCCCGTAATCACGTAGTGCGCTATCGCTCAAGGCTGTCTATTCAAGGGTACACGAGCTTTTTAATTTTCCATTTTTGACATATCCGTAAACATCAGTTCCCATTGATGTCCGTCTAAATCAGCGAATGTGTCATAGTACATCCATCCAAGGTCAGCAGGTTCCTTGTAACTGGTCCCACCATTTTCTATTGCCAGTTTAACGAGTTCAAGCACTTTGTCCTTGCTCTCAACTTGAATAGCAATCAATACTTGAGTTGTTGATTGATCTGCAATCGGTCTGTCTGTGAATGTTGAGAATTTGTCTTTTTTTAAGAGCATCGCATAAATTGTCCCCGCGTTCAATTCCAGGGCTAATGTGTTTTCATCACAAAAGTCTTCATTAAACTGAAACCCAAGTTTTGTCCAAAAAGCTCTTGTTTTTTCTATGTCAGTCACAGGTAAGTTGACATAAATGGTTTGTACTTTCATAATAGTTCGTTAGTGTTTATTGATTTCCTATTTTAGCTTGCCTGCCCTGGTATATATACGAGATATGTAATGTCTATGCACGGAACTTTACCGATAATAACTGCTTTGGAAAATGCTCGAGGATTATTAGAAGCAGGCGATTACGAATCATTAAACTTTCGGTTAAGCACAACCTTTGATACGATGCACAATTCCTGTCTTTAGTACTATTACGCCTATTCTTTAAGTTCATTCTTACCTGCGGGCTCTATTCTTTTAATTGTTTTAACCGGTTAATTGCATTTTGATTTTCAGGGTTTAATTTCAAAGACTTTTTGTAATTCAAAATTGCGTTTTGGTAGTCCTCATTATGAAAATATGCTTCTGCTAAACTATCGGATAGATTTGCTGATGTTGGATATATGTATAAAGCCAAAATTAAGAAATTAACTCCTTGTTCTAACTGTTTAAAATTAAGAATTATTATACTTCTAAACAGTTCGGTTTTAGGGGAAGCTTACAGTAAATGTTGCTGTTGAGCAATTCGGAAAAATGGACGTTATTGTAAATAATGCAGGTGTCGCCCGACTTAGTCGTATAGACGAATTAGACATTGACGCTTGGGATGAAATGATTAACAGCAACATCAAAGGAACATAGTACGGAATAGCAGCCGCAATTCCTGTTTTTAAGCAACAACAATCGGGTCACATCATCAATATCATTTCGACTTCGGGAATAAAAATTGTTCCAACACAAGGCGTTTATGCAGGTACAAAAAATGCCATCCGCACTATTTCGGAAGCGTTTCGGCAGGAATCGGACGGAAGCATACGAATAACAAGTATTTCGCCCGGATATATCAAAACGGATTTTGCAGTAAAAAGTGTAAATACTAAAGAGAAGAAAGATGCCGCATCTAAAGCGGTTGAAGCAATAGCGATAAGTCCCGAAACTATTGCAAATGCAGTAATATACGCAATCAGTCAGCCAAAAGATGTTGAAATTGGCGACATTGTTATTCGTCCGTCGAAACAAAATTGATTAGATTAGTTTACGAAAGAATGCAACACCAATCGAACATAAATCACATTAAAAGCATATCGCAATTGCTGCGGGAATTGGGACTTCCTGCACCTTTGCACCCAATGATTGAATTGGTTGATTACAATAATGTGACGGCTGAAATGCTTCCGAAAGGACAAAAAATCAGTATGGACTTTTACAAAATTTCCTTTAAGCTTACTTTTAAAGGGAAAACAAAATACGGGCAAGGATATTACGATTTTGAAGAAGGCGGATTGGCATTTTTAAAACCCAAACAAATTGTTGTCTCACCTGAAAATATAGAAAATTATGAAGGTTTTGCCTTGTATTTTCATTCTGATTTAATCCAAAATCATCCATTAGGAAACACTATAAATCAATATGGTTTTTTCTCTTACGATGTTTTAGAAGCCTTGTTTTTATCAGCAAAAGAAAAGGAAACTATATCCAATCTATTTGCTTCAATAGCCAACGAACTGAATAATAATATTGACAGCTTCAGCAAGGATGTTTTGGTGTCTCAAATAGAATTGTTATTGAATTATAGCAATAGGTTTTACAACAGACAATTCCTTACAAGAAAAGCAATCAATCACGATATTATAACCTCTTTAGACAAACTTTTAGACATTTATTTTGAAGGAGAAGAAAGCTTTAAAAACGGATTGCCGTCCGTGAAATATATCAGCACGGAATTAAAACTATCGCGACGTTATTTGAGTGATATGTTGCATTCACTGACGGGACTAAACACACAACAATACATTCAGAACGCTATCATAGAAAAAGCAAAAGAAAAATTATCTACAACAAATCTTTCCGTATCAGAAATTGCTTACAAATTAGGCTTTGAACATTCACAATCGTTCAGCAAACTTTTCAAAAAGAAAATGGATATTTCGCCTTTGGAGTTTAGACGGTCATTTAATTAAAAACGTAACGGGCGGAAACAAAAGCCCAGCACCCACCAAAGATCTGAGTTAAAAATCAAATCATTTTAGCTCAATTTTGAAATAAAACCTTCATTTTTAACAATTAGTCTACGCACTTATGGGATTTAAAAGCGACTTTAAATACCTAAAATTCAAATACTTTTGTAGTAAAAATCTTTAAATGACCTTTGGTCAATTCTTTTCCTATTTCAAAATGGAAGTGATCATTTTTTCATACTAAGATATCCTGATGATCAAACGCTTGACTTTCAATATAAATTGAAGCTGTTTGTATAGCTACGTCCACCCAAATTAAAGATCCGAGTTCGGGCAAATAACTCCAGGGCTTCATATGTGCTATGTTTAGTAAAAACCAACAAAATTAGCTGAAAGACTTATTTTTTCAAGTTTTGCTGTGAAATGCTTTTTTCAATTTCAATTGCAAATAAGCCCTAATCTCTATTTTATATTGCTCCTTTTTACCTAATTTGTCTCAGCTATGTATAAAGAACCAACATGACCGGACAACGCTACGCACATATTTTAAAAGGAACCGCAATTGGACTTTGGGAATGGAATATCCTTACCAAAGAGGTGATCTTTAGTGAAGAATGGGCTAAAGTTCTTGGCTACACAGCAGATGAGATTACGCATACTGAAACGCTTTGGGAAGACCTGTGCCATCCTGAGGATTATCAAAAATCTCAACAATTGCTTGAAATGCACCTTCAGGGGGAAAGTTCATTTTATGAGAGCGAAGTGCGTATGCGACATAAAGATGGGCGTTATATCTGGGTTAAAGATCAGGGGAAAGTAGTAAGCTGGAAAGACGGTAATCCCGAATGGATGACCGGTTTTCATAAGGAAACGACTCTGGCAAAAATTGATGCTGAAATCAAACGCACTTTTATTGATCAGGCTCCGGGTGCCATTGCCATGTTTGATACTCAACTCAACTATCTGGCTGCCTCCAAACAATGGATAATTGATTATAACCTACCGGAAGACATTGAGGGCCAAAATCACTACGATCTCTTTGATATCCCCGAGCGCTGGAAGGAAATTCACAAAAAATGTCTTGCCGGTGAAACCCATCAGGCAGAAGAAGACGAGTTCTTTGACCGTACCGGAAATCCATTTTACCTCAGGTGGCAGGTAAAACCCTGGTATCGCAATGGTGAAGTTGGGGGACTGCTGATGCAAACCTCCAACCTGACCACTTTTAAGAAGCTGCAGATAGAGCGTCTGAGACAGAGTCGTTTTCAGGAAACCGTTTTCAATGCCATAGATGTAGGTATTGTTGCCTGCAATGAAAAAAAGGAATTGACCTATTTTAATAATACCAGTCGCGAATGGCATGGATTGCCGTCTGAACCTGTGCCTGCATCTCAGCTTTCTAAATATTACAGCTTGTATCAGGCAAATGCCAAAACGCTGCTACCTGAAAAGGATATTCCTCTTTTAAAAGTTTTAGAGGGTCGGCAATTGGGTGATAATGAAATTATCGTAATAAAAACTTCTGATCGGGATAGATACGTGAGGGTAACCGGCAATCAACTTTTTGACGAAAAGAATAATTTGATTGGTGCTGTGGTGGCCATGCACGATATATCAGGAATTATTAAATCAAATAAGGAGAAAATTATAAGCGAGACCATCTTTAAATCGAGCTTTGAGAACGCTCCTATTGGGATGGCACTGGTTTCACCTGAAGGTAAATGGCTTCAAATTAATCATCGCATTTCAGAAATATTAGGCTATACCAAAGAAGAACTAGTCGCTTTGAAACTTCAGGACATTGTTCATCCGGATGATTTTGAGCCTGATTCGATTTTACTCGATAAGCTACTTCAAAACAAAAAAGTTAATCATCAGGTAGAAAGACGTTATTTTCACAAAAATGGAAGTCTGGTAATGGGAATTCTTTCAGTAAGTATTGTACAGGACGAACAGGATACCCCTTTGTTTTTGATCAAACAGATAACAGATATTACTAAGCAACGGCAATCTGAAGAAGACTTAAACAGGGTTTTAAAATTGACCAAAAATCAAAATGAACGCCTAAAGAATTTTTCACACATTGTTTCTCATAATCTCAGGTCGCATTCGGGTAACTTAAGTATGCTGGTCTCTTTTCTTAAAGAAGAACTGAAAGGAGGACAAGGAGAACTCATCGCGATGTTGGACTCTGCCTCAAGTCAGCTTGCTGAAACTATAGATCATTTAAATGAGGTAACCGAACTTCAAATCAACGATGACGCTGAATTAAAGCCCGTAAGGCTGAAAGACTATATTAAATTTACAGAAAATACTCTGGCTGCCCTCATAAAGGAAACAAAAGTGAATGTCATTGATAATACCCAACCCGGAATAATCATACATGCTATTCCTGCGTATCTGGAAAGTATATTGCTTAACTTCACCACAAACGCCATTAAGTACAGATCTCCTGACAGAGCCTCTTACATACGATTTACAACGAAAAAGGTAAATGGCGAAATCCTTTTGTCTATTGAAGATAACGGTTTGGGAATAGATCTTAATAAGTACGGTGATAAATTGTTTGGCATGTATAATACTTTTCACAGTCATAAAGATGCCAGAGGCATTGGCCTTTTTATAACAAAAAATCAAATTGAAGCCATGGGCGGTCATATAAAAGTTAGCAGTACTGTAGGAAAAGGTACTACTTTCGATATACTTTTTCCTTATGAATAAAAAATTTAAAACAGTTTGCATCATAGATGATGATCCCATCTTTGTTTTTGGCGCTACGCGTCTTATGAAGCAATATGATTTTAGTGAGTCTATTGTTGTCTACACCAACGGCAGGGAGGCATTAGATCATTTGAAACCGCTTATGGAGTCTAAAAATTTAGACACGATTCCAGATTTGATCTTTCTGGATTTAAATATGCCGGTATTGGACGGTTGGGGTTTTCTGGATGAGTTCACCAAAATTGACCCTCCAAAAATCATGAAAGTTTATATCGTTACCTCTTCAATTAGCAACTTTGATAAGCAAAAAGCTAAAGAATATGCCGAGGCGGTGAAAGAATACGTTATCAAACCTATCACTCCGGTAAGGCTTAAGGAAATTATTAAAAACAACTAGTTTAATAAGCTATAGGGGTCTTAATAATTGCTATTGGCTAAATCTGGATATTGGTTATCTAAATATAGAATTCTCGCACAGACAGGAAATTCTTAAATCCTGTCTTTTTTAGGTCGACTTTCATACACTCTGATGCTCTATCCCAGGCTTTGAGTAGGCTTTGACTGGGAGTTGGGTCGCATTTACCTTGATTTTGGCTGATTTCAAGACAAAACCCTATTGTAGTTTACCCACAAATTTCTGTTGCTTTCCAATTAGAATTAGCTGAAATTATTTAGTTTTCCGGCGTTTCCTCCTCCAAATAATGTATCCTGTACTAAGCAATGCCGCTTTTAGAATAACAATTAAAATTAAGTCATACTATTCATTACGCTTTATTGGTAGGTTATCATTAGTGCTCATCAAAAAATCGTAAACCAACCATCAAAATGGTCACCGCATTTATTAAGCGAATAACCAAAGCTTTTATTTTCTAAGAATAAAATGCTACATAAATCATATTCTGAACGATTAGTACCCTATAATTTCATCGTGAGCAACCTCTATAGCGAATTCATAATCCGCAATATTGTTAGTTAAATTATGGCTGGAAAAATAAAAATATTCATATCAACTCTTTTGCTGATGCTACTAGCATCCAGTTCTTTTGCGCAAGAATTTGTCTGGACTTCCACAACTGAACAAAGCCCTTGGAAACAATCAAAAGTTATACTATCAAAAGTCCCCTTCATAGCCCCTGTTTTGACCTTTGCCGGGAATGAGCCTATTGTAACTTTTAAAGCCTGGGGAACCTGTTTTAACGAACTAGGCTGGGATGCAATACAACTGGTACCTAAAGAACAACAAGACGCGATCTTCGAAAAACTCTTTTCGGCTAATGGAGATCTGCGTTTTACTATGGGTAGATTCTCTATGAATGCAAATGACTATGCACGGGATTGGTATAGTAGTGATGAAGTAGCCGGTGATTTTGAACTCAAATATTTCAACATCGAAAGGGATAAAACAACGTTAATTCCTTATATAAAAACCTCACAAAAGTACAATCCAGACTTAAAATTCTGGATTTCTCCCTGGTCGCCACCATCATGGATGAAGATAAACAACTATTATTCGGTAGTGAGTAACAAGGAATATAATAATCTTGACCCCCGGCTTGATTATTTATTGTTTGAGGGAACGAATCAAGTCAACGAAGACCTTTTTCCGAAAAGGCTCGCGGTAAACGACTACTTCATTCAAGACCCCAGATATCTAAAAACCTATGCCAACTATTTTTCAAAATTTATAGACGCATATAAAAATGAAGGTATCCAGATAAACATGGTGATGTTTCAGAATGAAGCATGGAGCTATACCCCATATCCTGGTTGCGCCTGGACCCCAGAGGGTATCGTTCTCTTCAATACAGAATATCTGGCCCCGGTAATCAATCAGGAACATCCCGATGTAGATATATATCTTGGGACAATAAATACCAATCGGTTTGATGTTATCGATGAAGTACTCAGCGACCCTCTAATGTCTCAAAGTATCAAGGGACTTAGCTTTCAATGGGAAGGTGGGCAAATATTGCCCGAACTACGTGAAAAATATCCTAATTATAAATATGTTCAAACCGAAAGTGAATGTGGCTGGGGTGCTTTTGACTGGAGTGCTGCAGAACATACTTTTCAACTGATCAATCATTATTTAGGTAATGGATGCGAAGAATATACGTTTCGGAACGCCATTTTAGCCGATAATGGTGTTAGTGGATGGGGATGGAAACAAAATGCATTGATTCAGGTTGATTCTAAAAACAATACAGTTACATATACCCCTGAACACTATACCGTTAAGCATTATACGCATTTTATAAGTCCGGGTAGCAAAATTATAGCAAGTACTAATGATCAATCAAAAAAGAATCCTGTTATGATTGCCAAGAATCCTGAGGGTAAATTAATCGTACTGGCTGGAAATTTTAGTGATACCATTCAAGACCTTTCTGTAAAACTGGATAAAAACTACTTAAATGTCCAGCTAGCCGCACATTCATTAAATACATTTGAGATGAAATGAGATAATGATAAGTATCCCGCAAAACATAAATATTGCGCAATCACAACTGCATGTAGTTGATTATAGAATAGGTTTAATTACAAATTTTCAATTACCTACATTTATATTAAGTTTTCCTCTCATTTGGATTTTTTTTAAAGTTAAAACCAGAATACCCTCTAAAAATGAAAACACTCCTTCCTCTATTTTTCTTTAATTTATTTACACTGCTGGCGGCTTCTGCCGGATCTTCTGTTGAAATTACAGATTTGATGGTTGAATACCAATCTGAAGCATTAGGCATAGATATTCAAAAACCCCGTTTCAGCTGGAAAATGTATGATCCAAACCACTCACGTGGCCAGAAACAGACCGCTTACAGAATACAGGTTTGGGATGAAGACGGAGTAGCCATTTGGGATTCCGGAAAAGTGAATTCTGAAGTTTCTTTAAACATCGTATATGCGGGAAAGCCGCTTCAGCCCGAAAAGCATTATGACTGGCAAGTAGAAGTCTGGGATACTACTGATGCAAGCTACACTTCAAAGTCCTGGTTTGAAACCGCTCTTCTGAGCTCATCCATTGCATCCTGGGAAGGTGCTAAATGGATAGGCGCCGGTGATACCATGGTCTTCTACCCCGACTACCTGCCGGTTTTTAAACTTAGCTACAAGATCAAAACCAAGAGTAGAGCGGCGTTTGTCTATGGTGCAGATGATCCACGATTGATGAACCCGTATAAAAACCTGTACCAGATAAAAAGTGACCCAGGGGAATCTTACATCGCCATCGAGCTTGATATTACCCCAATTTCCAAGGGTAAAAATGCCGTGCTGCGTGTTTTCAGAGCGGGCTATCATCCCGATGACAATCCTGAAATACCTTTTAAAGTATTTGAAATACCCCAAAAACTTATCAATAAATCTAACTTTCTGGACGCACATGCGCTTTTTTTAAGCTCAAATCTGGGCATTACGCAAATTTTCATAAAATCTGAATCTTCAGAGAATAAGATCGCAGATTTCACCATCAACCCATTAGGCGCAGGAGGTGATTTTATCGCATTTCCGGTTGTAGGAAGTATCGGTTTTAAGGTCCCTAAGAAAACAGACGCATCATTTTCCGATTTAACAATCTCTCATTTTCGCAGCCCGTCAAACCCTATTTTTTCTGAAAGTGTAAACGAATTGAATTTTCGGGATACCTTTTCTGAAACACCGGGGTTAAAGTTAAAAAACGGAACATTTTCTATAAAAGCAGGCAAGGAAGGTTTTTTTAATGTGGCAAAGCCAAAAGGTTCTGCTATGCCTATGCTGCGCACCACATTTCCCACTAAAAAAAGCACAGTCAAAAAAGCAAGATTATACGCGACGGCTAGAGGTGTTTATGACGTTTATCTCAATGGAAAACGGGTAAATGAGGCCTATTTTAACCCGGGTTCGTCCCAATATAACAAAACACATTTTTACCAAACCTTCGATGTTACCTCCCTTATAAGCTCTGGTGAAAATGCCCTCGGTGCAATTCTTGGAGAAGGCTGGTGGAGCGGCGCAGCCACCTTTAGTGGGGAAAACTGGAATTTCTTTGGAGACCGTCAATCCTTTTTGGCAAAACTGGTCATAACCTATGAAGATGGTTCTACAGAAACTATTGTGACCAAACCGGATACCTGGCAGTATTATGACCAGGGTCCATTACGTTATGGAAGTTTTTTTCAGGGAGAGGTGTACAATGCCCTCGAACAACAGGCTATTGAAGGTTGGAGTACACCTGACTTTAACCCTAAAGACTGGAAGAAAGCTAAAGAACAAAAACTGTCATCTCAATCCGGTCCGGTATGGGAAAATGAAGATTATGCCCTCCTGAGTCAATTGGAAGACCCCGTTAAAAAACTCACAGAGCTTCAGGCTATAGGTGTGGAAGAAATAAGACCCGGTGTTTTTATTTATGATATGAGCCAAAATATGGTAGGTGTACCTCACATTAACCTACCCGAGATGAATCCCGGCAAGACCATTATGTTGAGATATGCCGAAGTAAAATATCCTGATCTTCCCGAATATAAAGGAATGATAGGGATGTTGATGTTAGAAAACATCAGGGCGGCTATGGCTCAGGATATTTATATCACAAAAGGCCAGAATGATTTAATTGCCCCAAGGTTTACCTTTCATGGCTTTCGTTATCTCGAAATAACAGGTCTGGACAAGCCTTTACCTTTAGAAAAAGTAAAAGCTACGGTATTGAGTTCTATAGACGCTCTGGACTCTTATTATGAAACGTCTAACCCTAAGGTTAACAAGCTGTGGGAAAACATCACCTGGTCGACGTATGGCAATTTCCTTTCCTTACCTACAGACTGTCCGCAGCGTAATGAACGTTTAGGCTGGAGCGGTGATATTTCGGTTTTTGCTAAAACTGCATCTTATCTTTCAAATATGCCTCAATTTTTACGCAAGCATATGTTTGCGATGCGGGATGTTCAGGATCAAAACGGGAGATTTCCTGATGTTGCCCCTACAGGTTACGGATTTGGTGGGCTTTTATGGGGAAGTGCAGGTATAACGGTAGCCTGGGAAAGCTACCTGCAATATCACGATTTGCGCCTGCTTGAAGAGCACTACGACGCAATGAAAAATTACATCCGTTTTGTACAGAAAAACTACATCGATCCCCAGTCCAATCTTATTGTGCAAAACAGGGCATGGTCTGATCTGGGTGATTGGTTGGCGCCGGAACAAAGCAAAAATGATAAATCCTTACTTTGGGAAGCGTACTTTCTTTATGACCTAAGTCTTATGCAAAAAATAGCAGCAGTTTTGGACAAGGAAGAAGATCAGCAAGGTTTTAATCAGTTATATAACGAGCGCTTTAACCTGTTTAATGCTGTTTATATTGATCCCGGTTCAAAAGAAACCATACACTCCTCTTTTACCGGAAAAGAAGGTACAGTTATCAATACACAGACCTCGTATGTACTTCCCCTTTCATTCAATACCGTTAAGGAGTCCTATAAATCAGACTTTATCGCAAACTTTGTCAAAAGTATTCAAAATGAAAGCCTTACTGATGAGGGAAAAACAGCTCCCCCGTTTTCATTAATGACAGGCTTTATAGGTACTGCCTGGGTTAACGATGCATTGTCTGACGCAGGTCATACCGATATGGCTTATACGCTTTTACAGCAGACCAGTTATCCATCCTGGCTCTACCCTGTAGAACAAGGCGCTACTACCATTTGGGAACGTTTAAATTCGTACACCAAAGAGGATGGTTTTGGCGGTAATAATCGCATGAATTCATTTAATCACTATTCATTTGGTGCTGTTGGTGCGTGGATGTACACCCACTCACTGGGAATACAACGGGATGAAGAGCATCCGGGCTTCCAGCATTTTATACTACAACCTAAGCCAGATCCTACAGGGCAGATGACTTATGCCAAAGGCTTTTATAATTCTATGTACGGAAAGATTGAAAGTGATTGGGCCCATAGTGATAAGGGAACCAAATACGCGTTCACTATCCCTGCAAATACCTCTGCGACCTTCAAGATCAAAGGGAATAAAGATAGTGTTCATTTTTCTGATAAAACCGGAGTGACCTATATCGGAAATACTTCAGGAAACGAAGTCTACGAGCTAGGCAGCGGAAGCTATGAAGTTTTGGTTACTGACAACTAGAGAAAGGCTATTTTAAAAAGCAGATTATCCCCTTTTAATTGAAATGATTGAAAAATCCTTTATGTTAATGTCTGATTGACTACTGCTTAACCTATATTTGTTGTATCCCTATACAAATAATAATGTCAGAAAAATTAAAAGCACTCGCAGATTACGAGCTATACCTTATTAGTGCTTTAGCTCACGGAGCCAAAGTTTCAGATTTACCTGCTATTCTTGGCTATTTTGGATTTAGTGCCCACTCGATGGGAAGTATTGAGAAAAAGCTTAAAGCGATGCGCAAAAGCCAAGGCTGCGCAACAAACATGCAACTGGTTTATGTGTTACGAAAACAGATAATCCAGGTTGACATAGCAAAAGCGCTGAGTTAAGGCGGCATTCAAATTTATTTTACTACTTCATATCTGTACCGGAAATCCTGCGTACACTTTTCTGTATGGGAAGTATTTACGGGATAACTGGTTTTGTAGATCCCAATTGCTTAAGACTTATTTTAAATCTTCTTAAGCCTGTTGGAATCGCAGGTTTCTAGTGTGTTTATTAAACTTCTCTAGCCTAATTGGAGGTTTTTAGGGTATTGCATACCACTAAAACAAAAGCAATAACGGCAATTACCACGGCACTCAGAAATATCAGGGTTTGATTAGATTTCAAATCAAAACCGGCCAAATCAAAATTAAAAACAGTGAGAAGCATCGCCACTATAATTAATATAAGTATCAGATTTCTAATCATAGTTCAGGATTTAGGCAGTTTCATATTTTCAATTCGTATCAAAATTCATTTTGAAAGTTGGTCAGGTGTTGCTATGGTTCTAAAGCCGGTATGATCTGAAGAGGAATCCAGAGTTTGTCCCATTCGGGCAGAAATGCGGTAACTGGCGCAATACGATTTGTCACATAAGAATGAGCCTCCTTTTATAACCTTTTCTTGTTGGTATGGATTTTCAGGGTTATAAGATTGGGCGGGACCTTGTGGATTGAGCGTTTCATTACCGGCCAGACTCTCGTAATAATTTACAGAAAACCAGTCCTGAGTAAGTTCCCATACATTTCCGGCCATATCGTAAATTCCCAGTGAGTTGGGTTCAAACGAAGCTACAGGAGCCACATACGAGAAGCCATCTTCTGCGAGATTGGTATTGGGGAAATTTCCCTGCCAGGTATTGGCTTTTTGAGTCAGTTGAGACTCATCGTCGCCCCAGGTATAGACCCCGCCGTGCATTTTTCCGTGGGCTGCAGCCTCCCATTGAGCTTCGGTAGGCAGTTTGCGATTGGCCCACTCACAATAGGCCAGAGCATCTTCATAAGCAATGTGCACCACAGGATAATTGTCTTTTCCTTCAATAGTAGACTGCGGTCCCTGAGGATGTCGCCAGTTCGCTCCCGTTTTCCATTCCCACCATTGCGCATAATTTCTTAAATCGGTAATATCTTCCGCTTTGCGGTTAAAAATGAGTGATCCGGGTTGCAAAATGCTATCTGCGGGCTTTGGTGTTCCCGGCGGTAAATCCTTTTTCATTTCTTCCCAATCTATAAGACGTTCTGCTACGGTTACGTAACCGGTTTCGGCAGTAAATTGCCTGAATTGAGCATTGGTTACTTCGGTCTTATCTATAAAAAAACCATCTACAGCAACCGGATGTGCCGGTTTCTCACGAGGCAAAGCAAGCTCGTCTCCAGTACCGGCTCCCTGCGTAAACCGAATCCCCGAAATCCAAACCATGCCTTCGGGAGTGGGTATCGAATCGGGCTGCTCCACAACTAGCTCATGCCCCACTTTCTGTGGAGTTTCTGAAATTTCTTCTGAGGTGTTAGCATCTTTACGCTCATTCTTGCACGAAAAACATACCAGAATAACACAGATTAAAACGCTTTGAACAAGTCTGTTTTTATTGAAAAGCATAGTATGCGTTTAGGTTTTAGGTATTTAAAAAATAGGATGTATTGCACACCCAGGATAAAAACAATGCAAGAATTTACAGCCGAAATGTACAAATGACAAATCTAGTCAAAAAGGTTTTTTTGCTGTACGCACTATGTTCAACAAGATAAAAGCCCTTAATTTACTTCTGTTTTAAATGAAAACACGCCGTGAGCATTTTATACAGCTCAGGATGCTGAACCCGCATTCGGTTAGGTTGCTCAAAAAAATACTCAGACGCCACTGCAAAAAATTCAGCTTCATTAGTGCCTCCATAACTTCGTATATCAGACTGATCGGCGTTAATTTCTTCCATCTCTTTGTGAATGCGTTTTAACCAGGGCACAACATAGCTATGTTCTATTAAACGCTCGGGAATTCCATCTGTAACCCCATCAACCTTATCGATAAGATGTACAAACTCGTGAATTCCCGTATTTTGCATATCGCGTTTGCGGTCAAAACCCTCGTGCAGGGCTTTTCGGGATAAAATCATCTGATGTTCAAAGCGACCTGTCCCAATCATACCGGCTATAAAACGCTCTTTGTGATCGGCGTCAAAATCCAAATCTTCATTAAAATGATCGGGATAAATCAACACGGTGCTTAGATTGGTATAATGCCATTCACTAAATGCAAATACCGGTATAACGGCACTGGCAGCAACCAAAACGGTATCCAGCCCATCCGGCTCAAAATCAACACCTTCAATATAGGTTTCACTCAAAAAAGTCATCACGCGTTGTTGAAAACGCTTTTGTTCGGTCTCAGACAGTTGTTTATAAAAATGTACATGTTCAAGTAGAAGTTGATGCCAATTTGCAGGAATAGCTTCTTTTTTTCGGGATCGTGTGCGGGTAAAAGCGTAAATCACGAAAACAATTAAAACAAGAGCGATAGGTAAGGCAATACTCATACGTAAGGAAAAAAGACAAGTTTAGTGATTTATCTAACTAAATCGGGATTTTATTACTAGCTATTCGGTTTTCAAAAAACTAAATAAATGATCATAAAGCTTTTATTGACTGAATTAACCCACACATTGAGAAAATAAATTCTTCAAAATCGGGTTTTTGACTGTAATTTTAAGAATTCAGTACCTAAGTTTAATATCGCCGCAAATGAAATCTATTCGGTTTATAAATCAGATTCTGATAAACTTTTGTCTTTTGTTAGTTGGCTTGAATCCCTTGATTGCCCAGAACAATTCCACTCAAAAACCGAATATACTGCTGTTATGCATAGACGATTTAAGGCCTGAGCTCAATGGTTTTGGTAAAGATTATATACACAGTCCCCATATAGATAATCTGGCCAAAGGCGGTGTGATGTTCACCCGGCATTATGTAAACGCTCCCAGTTGCGGTCCGTCAAGGTATACGCTCCTCACAGGTAAGTACGGACCTTCAACAAACGACGCTTTGTTTAAACGTGCTGCTCAACTAAAGGATGAAAATCCTGAGGTCTCCAGTATGCCCGGCTTTTTTAAAAGCCAGGGTTACACTACTATTGCAATAGGTAAGGTCTCCCATCATCCCGGCGGTTTGGGAGGACCGGACTGGAACGATCCAGCTCAGGTAGAGATGCCCGGAGCATGGAGCCGGCAATTGATTCCTACGGGAGAATGGCAGCATCCCCGAGGAATTATGCACGGACTTGCACATGGTGAAATACGTGAAAAGGCTTCAGAAATGGACGTTTACCAGTCTGCCACAGGAAATGATAGTATTTATCCCGATGGTCTTATCGCTTCAGAAGCGGTTACTCAACTGAAAAACCTTAAAAATCAAAAGGAACCCTTTTTTATGGCGGTAGGACTTTTGAAACCCCATTTGCCTTTTGGTGCTCCAAAAAAATACTACGATTTAAACGCAGATGCCAACCTGCCTCATGTGAAAAATCCACAGAAACCGGAAGGCAGAACAACCTGGCACGAGTTCAGCGAATTTAGGCAATACAATCTTTGGGGAAAAGATCCTGTGACAGACCCAAGCTTTGCAACCGAAGTACGTAAACATTACGCCGCATGTGTAAGTTATGCAGATGCCCAGGTTGGCAAAATTCTGGAAGCGCTCAAAGAATCTGGTCTTGACCAGAACACCATAGTTGTGCTTTGGGGAGATCACGGCTGGCATTTAGGCGAACATGGTGTTTGGGGAAAACATACGCTTTTTGAGGAGGCCTTACATTCCCCACTAATTGTAAAATATCCGGGTGTTCTAGCAGCCGGGATCAAAACGGAAGCCCTTGTCGAAAGTATTGACCTCTTCCCTACCCTTTGCCAACTCACTAATCTGAGCATTCCACAATTTGCTCAGGGTCATTCTTTTTATTCCATCTTAAGTAAACCGAAGAAGAAAGGTCATCCTGCGATTGCCTATTTCAACGGAAACTTAAGCCTGCGCACAGAGGAGTATCGCCTTATCATTCACAAAGATGGTTTTAAAGAATTGTACGCTATGAATTCACCTGAAGAAGAATCTAAAAATAGAGCTGCTGATAAGCCCGAAACCGTTGAAAAAATGACCGGTATGATCAAAAAGCGAATGAAAGATCTAAATCCTGATTACTAATTATTTAGCTCAAGACCTTTATACCGAATAATTGTTCTTTAGAGTTTAAAGTAAAACGATGAATCAGCCCACAAAAACCGATGAGCGCATAGCCAATATGTCTTTTGCATCGGTATACCCGCACTATTTGACCAAAGTAGAAAAAAAGGGAAGAACCCGTGAAGATCTGCATGCTGTGATTAGCTGGCTGACGGGATATGATGAGGCGGCAATAAGCCATCACATCAACCAAAAGTCTAATTTCCGAATGTTTTTTGATCAGGCGAGTTTGAACCCAAATGCTCATTTAATTACCGGTGTCATTTGCGGCTACCGCGTAGAATCTATTGAAAACCCATTAAGCCAAAAGGTGCGTTATCTGGATAAACTCGTTGATGAACTGGCCAAAGGCAAAGCCCTTGAAAAATTATGCGGAAGCCTTAGACTCTGACCTCAAATCTCCGTTTTAGAAATCAGAGCGTATTTTTAGATAGATTAACAAATTTCCTGAGCCTTCCTGAAATAAATAAAATAGGTTTGCCAGGCAGTTTTATCTTCAGGATTTATGGCAAATACTCCGGAAAAATCGGCTATTAAAGCTATCTATTTCAGCATTATAGGTAACGCATTTCTTGCTGCGATAAAATTTCTTTCGGGTATTTTTGGCAACTCCTATGCGCTTATTGCAGACGGAATTGAATCTACAGCAGATATCTTTTCTTCTTTTTTTGTGCTGATTGGGTTTAAATATGCCCAGCGCCCACCTGACGAAAATCATCCTTACGGTCACTCCCGCATTGAACCCCTGATCACTTTTCTGGTGGTGGCGTTTCTGGTTACTTCGGCAACCGTAATTGCCTACGAGAGTATTGAAAACATCAGAACACCTCATAAAGTGCCGGAAGCCTGGACGCTTATTGTTCTGGCGATTATCATCATTTGGAAAGAAGCTTCCTATCGCTATGTAATCCGCAAGAGTAAAGAGACCAACAGTTCGTCGCTTCGCGCAGATGCCTGGCATCATCGCAGCGACGCGGTTACTTCGGTTACTGCATTTATTGGTATTTCGATCGCACTGGTATTTGGTAAGGGATTTGAAACGGCAGATGACTGGGCTGCTTTATTCGCTTCGGCTTTTATCCTGTACAATGCCTATCTGATTTTCAGGCCTGCTTTAGGTGAAATTATGGACGAACACCGCTATGACGACGTGGTTGAAAACATACGTGAGGTCGCACTTACCGTCAAAGGCATTAAAGGAACCGAAAAGTGTTTTGTTCGCAAAGCGGGTATGAAGTATCTGGTGGAGCTGCACGCTATTGTTGACGGTACAATCAGCGTAGACAGCGGGCACGTTTTGGCTCATAAACTTCAGGATAAATTACAGGAAGAACTCCCCGAAATTTCTCATATCACTATTCACATAGAACCCGCATGTGAGAAACAGCACACTAAAAACCTTCGGTAGTCAGATTATTTTAAATTTTTTTCGCCTTTGTAGTTGAGCTTAAATACCTGACAACAAATAAGCTGCAACCTCTTGTCTTTCCTCAAACTAAACCGTCTTATTAATTTCTATTTAGAATTCATCTAAATAATTTGGATTGAATAAACGTAGATGATAAATTTGCCAAAATTTATTATCTATAACAAGTCTAAATAAAAACTAATGAAATTTTTCTTTCCAACCTTAATGCTCTTTCTAAGCAGTTGGTGCTATTCTCAAAATATCACCTTACAGGGCGCTGTTACCGATAACACAGGTAAAGAACTATCTGGTGTGAATGTATTTCTTAAAAACACCACAACCGGAACTCAAACCCAAACTGATGGGACTTTTAGCATCCCAAACCTTAAAGCTGCAGATTACACACTGGTACTGTCTTATCTGGGGTATCGTACCAAAGAACTCAATATCAGGCTTACTGATGCACAATCGGGTAATCTGGGCAGCATCGTTTTATATGAAGGAAACGAAATCCTCAATGAAGTGGTGATTGACGGTGAGCGCCGCAATAAGTTTTCCCGAAGAGAAACCGCTTATGTTGCCAAACTACCACTCAAAGACCTTGAAAACACACAGGTTTACAGCACTATAACCAACGAGTTACTGCAATCTCAGGTAGTGACTAATTTTGACGATGCACTTAAAAATGCAACGGGCGTCGAACAATTATGGACTTCTACCGGAAGAGGTGGTGATGGCGCAGGTTACTATTCGCTACGCGGGTTTTCGGTGCAGCCACAACTCGTTAATGGTCTTCCCGGTCTTACTAACGGAACCATTAATCCTGCAAATATCGAACGCATCGAGGTTCTTAAAGGCCCTTCTGCAACGCTGTTTGGCAACGCGGTAAGCTCGTATGGCGGCCTCATCAATGTGGTGACCAAAAAACCTTACGCAGGCACCGGCGGGGAACTATCCTTCACCTCCGGCTCATACGGATTCAATCAGTTAGTGGGAGATTTCAACACCGCTTTAAGCGAAAAGGATCAAATCTATTTTAGACTGAATACTGCTTATACCACTTCTCAAAGCTTTCAGGATGCCGGCTTTAGAAAATCTTTCTTTGTGGCTCCTTCCCTTTCATACCGGGTAAATAACCGTTTGTCGTTTTCATTTTATGGTGAAATCACGCAGGCTGAACAAACCAATCCTACCTTTTTATTCTTAAACCGAAGCGCTCCCTCCAGAGCCGCAAATCTGGAAGAGTTGGGCTACAACAACAAGCTCTCCTTTACCAGTAATGATTTATCGCTCAAAAATCCTACTCAGAACTACCGTCTTGAAATGGACTACAAATTGTCTGATGCCTGGCAGTCGCAGACCTTATTGTCAAAAAGTAATACATCAACTAATGGGTATTACTCGTACCTTTTTGATTATGGTCGCTTAGAAGGAACAACGTTTTCCAGACAGATCAATAAGCAGAATGCAAATACCCAAACCACCGATGTTCAACAGAATTTTAATGGGGATTTCAAACTGGGCAGCATTCGCAATAGGGTACTTTTGGGTATAGACTACTTTAATGAAACCCAAACCGACAACAGCACCGGTTACGCATTTTTTGGGAACGTAAAAGCCAATGGCGAGACCAGTGGTGACAACCCCTTTACCCCTGAAGTCGAAACTACGGCCTATCCACTTTCTACAGCAGCTGTTGATGCTGCGCTGGCAAATGCCGGGGTAAACAACATAAAATCTACCTACCACATATATAGTCTTTATGCTTCTGATGTAATTAATTTTACAGACCGGTTATCTGCAATGGTAGGTTTACGCCTCGATCATTTTGATAATGAAGGTAACCTAAACGTTGCTGACGATGATTACAATCAAACTACCTTTTCGCCCAAGGCAGGAATCGTGTATCAGCCTATAAAAGACCAGCTTTCTGTTTTTGCTAATTACCAAAATGGTTTTACCAATGTGGCTCCGCAGCTGGTAGGTGATCCCGCAGAAGGACAGCAAACGTTAAAAGTCTTTGATCCTGAGCAGGCGAACCAGATTGAATTTGGTGTAAAAACCAATCTCTTTAACAATCGCCTGAATGCCACGCTGAGCTATTATGATATCACGGTAAAAGACCGGGTAATAACCGATCCTGAATCCCCTTTTAACCGAATTCAGGGGGGTGAAGTTAACAGCAAAGGCTTTGAAGTAGAAATTAATGCCAACCCTGTTAAAGGTTTAAATATCAGAGGTGGATACAGCTTTAACGACAGTAAGATCATAAAATCTGATACTGAAAATCTTGTAAACCTAAGACCTCTGGAAGCCGGTCCTGAGACACTTTATAATTTTTGGGCTAATTATGAATTTCAGCAAGGTAAACTCGACGGTTTTGGTCTGGGATTTGGGTTTAACGGAGCCAGTGAACGGCCTACCATTATCTACGGTCCTTCTACCGAATTTGTGCTACCTGCCTACACCGTTGCCAATGCATCAGTCTTTTACCAGGCCAATAAATACCGCATCGCATTAAAACTGAACAATGCTTTTAATGAAGAGTACTATAAAGGATGGACGACTATTAATCCACAACAACCCAGAGCGCTTCTGGCCAATGTTTCGTATACTTTCTAAATTCTCAGACGAGTCTGTCTAAAAACCAAGGTAATGTCATATTGAGCTTGTCGAAATAGTTTCAACTTACTGATTATCATGATCGGTTTCGACAGGCTCAACCTGACAACTCAAGCTACTAAGACTTATTAGACAGTCTCGTTTTAAAATTTCTATACATGACTTTTAAAAAAATTATTTTTCAGCTTCATAAAATACTCGGCCTCGTCACGGGTATTGTCGTTTTTATTGTAGCGGTAACAGGCTGTTGCTGGGTTTTTCGGGATGAGGTAGAAAGTCTATACGACGATTACAAGACCATAGCACCACAAGACCGGGCAATGATTACTCCTACAATGGTTAAGACCGAAGCTTCGGCTATTTTTCCGGAAAATACCATTCACGGTGTTGTGTACGGTAAAGCCGACGAGGCAATTGAGGTCATTTTTTACGATGGAGAACCTGAATTTTATCAGAGTATTTTTCTCAATCCCTATTCGGGCGAAGTCATTAAAATTAACGATCACCTAAGCGGTTTTTTTGCTTTCATCCTTAAAGGACATATGCGGCTTTGGTTTCCAAAAGGAATTGGGGAACACGTGGTAAGTACTTCCATTTTACTCTTTATACTCATCATCATATCGGGTTTTATTCTTTGGTTACCCAAAAAACGTAAAAACCTCAGGCAGCGCTTAAAGTTTGACTGGAAGAAAACCACCCGCTGGAAACGCAAAAATTTTGACCTGCACACCGTTGTGGGCTTTTACATTTGCACCTTTGCATTGGTACTCGCCTTTACCGGATGCGTAGTATCCTACAACTGGCTTAAATATGTGGTATATAAAACGGCCGGCGGCGATAAGGTGGCAGCTTTTATCATTCCGGAAAATCAGGAGCCCAACCGGGTTTCTGAAAACACCTTTGCTCCTATTGACACCCTGATGGTAAAACTCAAACTGGAGTCGCCTGAAGCTACAGCTTACGAATTGCATTATCCCAATACGCCGGACGAAAGCATCTACGTTGAAATCACAAACAGCAAGGGTGTATATTACAATAACGATTACCGGTTTTTTGACCAAAACACATTGGAAGAACTGGAAACACCCGGTGTATACGGTAAGTATGAAGATGCCGAATTTGCCGAAAAACTGCTTCGTATGAATTATGACATTCACGTGGGTGCCATAGGTGGTATCGCCGGAAAGATCATCGCATTTCTGGCCAGTTTCATCACGGCCAGTCTTCCGGTTACCGGGGTATTATTGTGGTACGGCCGCAAGTATAAAAAGAAGCGTAACTAAACTGGTTAAGATCTTCAATAAAGTAGATTATTCTATTAATTTTCAAATATTTAACTAAAAATACTTGCCTTACTACTTTCATTCAAGAAGTGCAAAGCCTATCAATTTTAGAGGTATTTTTTTCTAAAGTCTAATGGGGTACTTCCGGTTTTTGATTTAAAATATCTGGAAAAATAGGCATAATCAGCAAAGCCCAGATTTTCGGCAATGCCGGCCAGCGAGTCTGCGGAATGTACAATTAAACGTTTGGCTTCCAGAATTACCCGTTCTGAAATGAGCTGATTGGTCGTTTTATTTAAGGTCTCGTTTACCACCCGATTGAGGTGTTTGGTAGTAATACTGAGCAGGTTTGCATAAAATTTAGGCAACTTTTCCTGTTCAAAATACGTATCGATATGATGCTCCAACTGTCCGAGAATTTTTAAATAGGTGGGATTTGAATAATTGGCAAGATCAATTGTTGAAGTATAGTTTCGGGTAAGTCTGATGTATATTTCATTAATGTTGTTAAGGAGTTTCAATTCCCTTAAAGGTTCTGCATTGCCATACTCTTCATAAAGATTTTGAAACAGGTTTGAAAACGATTCCAATTCGGGAGCGATGTCGAGTACGGGCGCATTTTGATAGGAATAGTAAAAAGGAAAAATTTGCAGCCGGTGCATCACATAATGCATCTCATAAAATTCCCTCGAATGAAAAAAAATAAATCCTTCAGGATTGTGATCAAACTTCCAGGAATGGGTTTGACCCGGTTTTAAAAAAAAGACTTTTCCCGGAGAAATGGTATAGCTGTTAAAGTCTATTTCGTGAGTTCCGGAACCTTCCGTAAATAACACACACAGATAAAAGTTATGACTGTGCGGATGACTTATGAGGTTTTTGTTTGCCCTCAGATGAGCTGAAAACCTGTTTACATAGAATTTATCCAGCAGGTCTGAGGTTTTAAATTCCTCTATATTTAACACCGGTGTTTTCATAGCGATGTCCTAAAAGTACAAAAACTGGTCTCAATAAGTTATGGTTCACCCTGCAAAGTAACTTTAACTTTGTGCCAGCAAATTCTAGAAAACATGAGTAAAGTTGTTGGTATTCTAAAAGGTAAATGTCCTAATTGTAAAAAGGGCGATGTGTTTGAAACCAAAGGGAATATATTCTTACTGCGTATGCCTAAAATGAATGAACGCTGTAAAACCTGTAATCTTAAATTTGAAAAAGAAACGGGATTTTTCTTTGGGGCTATGTTCGTTAGCTACGCGCTTGCCGTAGCTGAAATGATTGCCAGCCTGATTCTTTTCTGGCTGTTGATGGATCTTTCACCTTTAATCGTATTTGTAATCTTTACGGTCATCGCATTCATCACCAGCACCTTTAATTTCAGGCTTTCAAGAACAATCTGGATTTACCTGTTCAATTAACGCCAATTGCATTTTTACAGGGCTGCTCGGTTAGTCTATGGAACGCCAGATGCTGTGATTTGCAATGAACTAATAAGTCTTTTAGCTGATGAACAGGAGTGCTTGTCTCTCCTAAAAAGTTTCAAACAAAAAAGCCTGTAAATTTTAAAATTTACAGGCTTTCGAATTGTAAAATGCAACGGGTTTACTTCCTAGGCATTTATAAGATCGTGTAATTCTTTTGCGGCAGCAGCGGGATCTTCAGCACTGTAGATGGCTCCACCTGCAACAGCCACAACAGCTCCTGAGTTTTTAACCGCATCAATGTTATCTTTATTTACCCCTCCGGCTATTGAAACCGGCACTCCTGCTTTTTTAGCTTCATCAATAAGCACCTGAATGGAATAACCTTCCAGAGCCTGTTCATCAAGACCGGCGTGTAACTCCACAAATGAAACCCCAAGTTTGGTAACTTCTTTAGCACGTTTTACGCGGTCTTTCACCCCGATGGTATCTATAACTACTCCTCTGCCATGTTCTTTAGCCGCTTTTACAGCGCCTTCGATGGTAGCATCGTCTACAGATCCTAAAATGGTAACGTAATCAGCACCTGCATCAAAAGCCAGTCCTGCTTCGAGCTCTCCGGTATCTGCCGTTTTAAAATCGGCAAAAACTTCTTTATCAGGAAAAGCGTCTTTCATCGCACGGATTACGGCAACACCTTCGCTCTTTATAAGTGGGGTACCCAATTCTATAATGTCAACATAAGGTGCAACTTTTTTTGCCAAAGCAAGTGCATCTTCAGTTTTTAATAAATCAATTGCTACTTGTAACTTAATCATAATTTTCTGTTTTTAATTTTTAGTTTATTCTAAGTTGGAATGACGCTTGTATAAGGTCTCGGCACTACTGCCGTCCAGTTTCCAAAGACTTTGTATTAAAGCATCAAAAACCAGCAGAAACCCCTGTTCAAAAAGACTGCCTGCGTATTGTTCTGAAATGCTATTGTTGTGTTCCTGCTTTTCTGCTGCAGGTATAATAACCCTATAGGTGCTTAACTCTGCTAATTCTGAATTGCTATCTGTGGTAAAACAGGCTACTTCGGCACCCAGATCAAAAGCTTTGGTTGCAGCTCTTATGACCGTGGCCGTTGTTCCCGAACCTGAACCGGCTATAAGCAGATCTCCTTTTTTAATTGCCGGAGTGGTCGTCTCTCCCACGACATAAGCCTCAAAACCCAAATGCATCAACCGCATAGCAGCTGCCTGCATCATAAGACCACTGCGTCCCATTCCGATTAAAAAAATTGAATTAGCGTTTTTTATAGGTTTAATCAAAGCCTGTAATTCCTGTGCATCAACCCGTTCCTGAAGGGCTATATGTTCCTTTAAAATTGCGCTTAAGGCCTCCCGGGTAGAATTTGTTATTTCGGTTTTACTGTCCTCCATATTTGTTTGCTTTGTTATTTTACAAAGGTACTGGCAAGCATTGTGTAGCAGTGTTAGTATGTGCTAGATGTCTGGTACAATTTGCCAGTAAAGCCTAATCTTTTGTTAATTTGGAAGTGATTTGTGGTACTATATGGAAATTACATTCTCTTTGCGAGCTCTTGAGCTTCGTAAGCTGCTCGTAAACTGATCTGTATGTTAAGCGATACCCCTATTTTTATGCGTGATCTGGCAAACTGTCCTCCTGCTTACCTGGAAGACCCGGCTAGAAAAGAATTTTTCGAGATTGTATGGTTAAGAAATGAAGAGGCCCTTCATACGCCGAAACACGATTTTCAGCGCTTACGCGGTGATTGGATCTACTTAATACCACCCTACCGCGTACATCAACTCAACAAGGCCGGTAAGAATGGGGTGCTTATTTCTTTTAAGCAGGAATTGCTCGAAGACGATCTTAAGGAGTTTTTACTGGATGTTTTTAGAATTTTCAATATTCAGGGTGAATTTTCGTGTCTTCAGATCACCCCCGAGAGTCAAAAGGGCCTGAATGCTGTTTATGAGTTAATGCACGAAGCTTATAAAGAAGGAGATGGCAACCTTATTATGATTAAAGCCCTCCTGAAAGTTTTTTTATTGAAATTAATCCAATTAAAAGAGCAGCATTTTACTATGCAGGACCTCAATGAAAAACGCATTTATGAGTTTATGATGCTTATTGAGGTAAATTTTTATGAGCAGCGTAAAGCGGCCTTTTATGCTCAAAAACTTGATATCAGTTCAAAACGCCTCAATCAAATTTTAAAAGAAAAATTAGGCAAAACGGCGGTACAACTCATACATGACCGTATCATTCTCGAGGCCAAGCGTATGATCATTCACAGTGAAACAACACTAAAAGAAATCGCATACCAGCTTCAGTTTAAAGATCCCTCCTACTTCAGCCGTTTTTTTAAAAGTCACGAAGAGCAGACGCCTCTAGAATTTCAGGAAAAGGTAAAAAAACATGTACGCATAAATCACAATACCCTGTATTCCTGATATTAAATACCTGAACTGAAAAAACTCTAAAATTCAGCCTTTTTAAAACCGATTTTACTAAGATCTTGTATCTATCCAAGGGATGGTGTAGAAATCGCTATAAAGGTGGATAAATAAGCCTTTCTTTGGCTAAATCCAGTTCTATAACTCACAAATGAGCTACGCTAGGGTTTCCTTCGTTTCATTCTCCAAAGAACATACAAAACAAGGAGAACAACAGGCAGGATCACAAAGACGATCAGGTCAAAGGGATCTTTCAGGTTTACGGGAAGATTATCATCGGGGTTTTGAGTGCCCGGAGGTAATTGCAGGATTGCGAAAAGAAAGTTACTAATCATCTCGTTAAATTAAAATTTATAAGTATAAACCCCTATTAACGAAAGCACAAATTTAGGGGCAGTATCGGATGTGTATTTTATAAGCTAAAAATACCGGCTTACAACCAGGGCTTCTACACATCAGTTTCGCTTTGCCTATAAACGATTTTTACAGACTTAAACCCAAACCTATCTGATTTCGCTTCAAAAATTGTTTGGTTTAAAAGGCCTTAGGGAATATGAATTTCCTAATACGAAACGAAGCTTTAGAAAAAAATTCTAGTGCATTATTTAAGATACTGAATCAAAAAGGCTATCATTAAACTAACCGCAAGTCCCACATTTACTCTACCAAAATCTTTTGCTATAATGATGTAGGTGTATTTGATATTCCTTTTATTTAAAATGTAGGTTATAGCCAATTCTCGCCCTGCCAAAATCCCTACAAAAACCCAGGTCGTGCTCATGGGTATCGAGTTTAAATTCCCGAAAACAAACAGGAATACTCCATAAATGATATCGATTATTGTAGCCGATCTTATGTTTTTTGTATTTGATTTCTGATTGACTATTTCCTGTATTTTACCCCCTCTTTTTCTAAAAATATAGGCCATTATTAAAACAATACATCCCAGAGATAGTAACAGATGCTCCGGGCTTAGCTTTCTGGGCAGAAAAACATAGATATTGGCAAAATCCTGTATAAGCCATTGTGACCATAAAAATCCGGTGCTAAACCACTGTGCGATTAGCCAGTAGTTTTTCCTTTTATGTTTTTCCAGCTTATCAAGTGAACCTTTGGATTCAAATGTTCGGGAAATGACAATATAAATAACCACCGCAAAAACAAAAGCAATAGCATAGCCATAAACCGATTTTAAAATCATTTTTTCAATAATAACGCCTGTCGAAAAAATACTTAAAATCATAAAGGTGGTGCTCACCGGGATTCCAAAACGGGTTATAACCAATAGCGCTATTGGGGCAAGCAGATACCACCATTTCATCGATTCCGGTAAGGGAATATTGGCTAACCTTCCGTAGGAAACATCTCCTTCATTTATATACCAGCCGTAACATAGGGTTACCGCCAATATGCTTGTGGCAAAAAGACAAAGCAACCACCATTTCACTTTATGATTGGAAGCTATAAAAGTGCCCAGAGTCTGTATAACATCATTGGCTATAACAGAATAAGCAGAAAGAATAAAACCCAGATAACCTATGATTAGCTCCACAGTTGAAAAATAAAATCGCGCAAATGTACAGGAAAATAGAGTAGAAAAATGAACGCTTTTAGCAATCTGTCATCAATTGTTTAGCGCGTAAAAAATTCTTCATTTTACTTATTTCACTTGCTCTCTAGTGTAAATAATCTCGGGATTTGATCTATAATGAGGAAGAGGTCTTCGTGTTTTGAGCATTAGTTAGCTCAAGTTTATTTTATCCTAACTTAAAGAAAACTAAAAGAATGGGGCTTCATTACTCATCATCAAAAAATACCTGCCCAATCTCACAGAGCACGGGATTAAGAGATAAATCACCTTTGGGATGCCGCTTAGGACTTTAATTCTTAGTAGTTTTGGACTATCTTTTAAAGTGAAGCGATTGAAATTCCGTACGGTCTTTATTCAGTTAATTATAGGAATTCTGCTCTTAAGCATTCCGTTTATCACTTCGCCAGATTTGGAGTCGGGACTTCAACTGCTGAAGATAAAACCCTTTCAATATCATTTTACCGGTTATTTTTTACTGCTCGTATTTTTTTACAGCAACTATTACATTCTTATCCCCAGATTTTACATTTCTAAAAAATACGGTATCTATTTGGTGCTCCTTATTGGTTGTTATGCGGTAATATCGCTTTTACCTAACCTATTATTCGACCTGTCTGCCGGACCTGATTTTAACTCAGCGATAAAACCGCCTGAAAATACTCCCCCACCTTCCTTTCCTCCCTTTCAGGAAGGACCTCAGCAGAGACCGGCAAATGCGTTTATTTCGCAACAGGCCTTGTTTAAATTTAAGGAAAGCTACATTTTACAATTTGCCCTTGTTACAGGACTTTCATTATTGATGCGCCTTAATACGCACTTAAAACAAATACAAAAGGAAAAATTGATAGCTGAAGTTTCTTACCTCAAAGCGCAGATCAATCCGCATTTTTTGTTCAATACGCTTAACAGTCTCTATGCACTGGCCCTTCGCAAATCTGACGAAGCACCGGAAGCGATTTTAAAATTATCGGGGATGATGCGCTATGTGGTGACTGAAAGCAACCACACCAGGGTAGCCTTAAAAAAGGAACTGGATTATTTACACGATTATGTGGCCTTACAAAAACTGCGACTTGCGGCAAACGTAAAGCTTTCGTTTAAAGTAAAAGGGGAGCCCAAAAACCTTGAGATTGCCCCCCTTATTCTGATCACTTACATTGAAAACGCATTTAAATACGGCATAAATCCCGACGAGAATTCTGAAATAAATATAAACATGGACGTGCGTGAAAAGGGCGTTGAACTCCGGGTTACCAACCGTATTGTGATAACTAAAAATACCCTTTCGGCAGACTCCAGTGAAGGTCAAAGAAATACACAAAAGCGCTTAGATCACCTCTACCCTTCCAAATACGAATTATTTCTAAAAGAGGCTGATGGCTTTTATGAGGTAAAACTTTATCTTGAACTGGTATGATCAAAGCTGTTGCCATAGATGATGAACCCCTGGCTCTTGAAATCCTCGAGTCCTTCTGTGAACGTATAGACGGTTTAAAGCTTGAAAAAAAGTTTACGAGCCAAAACGAAGCTCAGCGCTACATCAATAAATTTGAAGTTGACCTGCTTTTTTTGGATATACAAATGCCCCGCCAAAATGGAATTGAACTCTACAAATCCCTAAAGCAGGAAACCAAAGTCATATTTACCACTGCGCACAGCGAATTTGCTGTTGAAGGTTTTGAGGTAAGAGCCAGTGATTATATATTAAAACCCATAAGCTTTGAACGTTTTAAAGAAGCCGTAGAACGTGTGAAGCAAGAGCTTCAACTTGAGCTCAACAACGTACGCTTCAATACCCATTTAAGTTTAAGGGCAGATTATAAACTGTATACAATACCTCTGGAGCAAATCCTTTTTATTGAAGCGATGGACGACTATGTAAAAGTAAAGCGATTGGGCAAACCTACTGTTGTTGCAAGGTCGACGATGAAAGGCATTCTAGAAAAATTGCCCGAAGCAAATTTTACCCGCATTCACAAATCGTACATCGTAAACAATTCAAAAGTTGAGGCTGTTAAAGCTAGCTGCATCGAAATAGCCGGTGCAGAATTACCAATCCGGAACACCTATAAAGAGCAGGTTTTAAGCCAATTCTCCGTTTAAAAAACGTATATACCGCAAAATTTCCTGTCTTTACCGCATCTTTTTTTTTGGATTTACAGGGTACTACTACTTTTAGTTCTGTAAAAAAGAGAATTATGGATCGTAAAGAATTTTTAAAAGGCATAGGCCTTATGGGCCTGGCTGCAACGGGAGCAACATTATTTGCCTGTACTGTTGACTCTGACGCGCAAACCTCTGTAACAGAAGACGGGGATACGGCTGTATCTAACCCCGATTCTACCAGTTCTGAATGTGCAGTAACCAATTCTGAAACCGAAGGCCCATTTCCTACCAAAAACCCGGCTTCCTATGAACGTATTGACATCACAGGTGATCGTACGGGTATTGACCTGGCCATCAATATCGTGATCAGAAATGTAAATGAAGCCTGTGCGGTACTTGAAAATGCCATTGTAGATATTTGGCATTGTGATGCTGATGGTAATTATTCGGAATATGGAGGCACCGGTATGCAAAGTACCAATTACCAAAACTATCATTTTTTAAGAGGCAGGCAGGTAAGTGACGCCAATGGTGTGGTCAAGTTCAAGTCTATCTTTCCGGGATGGTATAACGGCAGGGCAACACACACACATGTTCACGTATACAGCGCTACCGGCAGCTCATTGCTGGTGACTCAAATCGCTTTTCCCGAAGGCAGCGACAGCGCCGTCAACGCAGTAAATGCCACATCAGAATATGGTTATACCAAAGGGATGTCTGGCTATACGTATAATGCAAATGACAACGTATTTGGCGATGGTGTAGCTAATGAACTCTCGACAGTGAGTGGTTCTATCGAAGATGGTTATACTCTGGATCACATTATCAATGTGAGGGCCTAAACCAGAACCTTTACATTTTATCAATAAGAAAGCTGTTGGGGGTATTTTACATTAAAGGTCCCCTATCCTGTTAATATCCCCTTCAGTTTTAAAACAATGCTTCTCATGGATATTAAAGAACAATCACCCGCTCAGTTTTACCCCAAAAAAGGAAATCTTACACCCGGACGTGAAATACGAGCAATAGGCAATTTTAATGACCTCGGCTCTATCGAACTTTTTTCTGATGTCGTATTGAAACAAACCGAAAGAAGCAGCAACTGGTTTTCAGAATCCGGAAACGTGTTGATCCTTCCGCTTTTTGGGGCACTTGAAGTCAGGGAAAACAATAAAACCGGGTTTATTCACATCAACCAGATTGCCACGTTTCCGGTAAAAGCGGGGACTAAAATGGAATTTAAAAACGTCTATCCTGATGATTCCATTCGGTTTATAATGATCTTTCGGAAAGGTGAGGCTGTAAAAAGGCCTCAAACTGAAAATTATACTTTTTCCACCGTAAACATGCTTCAGCAAATCTATAAAGACACTTTCAGCATTTTAAATTTGGGACAGTTTACAGGCCGAACGGAAGCAGCATATACCCGTTCGAAGCCAGACAAAAGCTTTTTTGTCTATTTCATTCAGGGAGCTTTTGAAGTTGAGGAACGTCTCCTGGAAGCGGGGGAAGCGATCTATTTATGGGATCAAACAGAGCTTGAATTGGAGGCCCTTTCCAATAACGCGTATTTACTGGTGCTTGAATTCTAAAACCTGAGTTCCCTATCCTGAAATATGAAGCTTTTTGAGCACTTCGTCTTTATAGGTTTCTCCAATAGGAATGCGCATTTCTCCTATAATCACCCTGCTTTTCTGAACAGCCCTTATAGCATTGATATTTACAACATAACTTCGGTGTACCCGTATAAAACTGGCTGCCGGTAATTTATCAAGAAGCTCCTTAAAACTGCTTAACGTTAAGATTGCCTTAGTCTGGCTGTAGGTGTATATTTTGATATAATCCTTCAATCCCTGCAGGTATTTAATGTCTGCTGTATCGATTTTGATATTTTCATATTCAGACTTGACAAAAATAAAATCAGGCACATTTTCCTGTATAATACCTGAAACCTGAGATTTAGGCTCTGCTTGTTTGCTTATGGAGTCGTACTTCTCCCTGGCCCGGCTTACAGCTTTTAGAAATCTATGAAATGGAACCGGTTTAACGAGATAATCTGTCGCGTTGAGGTCAAAGCCTTCGAGGGCGTATTGCGGGTATGCTGTTGTAAAGATAAATTGAGGTAAGCGGTCTAAAGATTTTACGAGTTCTATTCCCGTGAGGTTTGGCATTTCAATGTCTAAAAAAACCAGATCTATAACCTCATCACTGCTTAGGATATTGACAGCGTCTAAAGGACTGGTGCAGCGAGCGACCAGTTCGATTCCTTCAATCTTCTCGAGATAGGAAGACAATACATCTAATGCCAGAGGCTCGTCATCTACAATAATGCAACGCATCAATTAAGGTTTAGTCTCAAATGTACTATAAATTTTGAGTCTTCCTCGTAAACCTTGAGCTGATGGCTTTCCGGATAGAGCAGCTTTATACGATCTGTGGTGTTTTTGAGTCCGATACCCGAGTTGTGAAGGTCTGCTTTGCGGGTACCAATAAGGTTTTGGCAAACAAAAAGAAGTTCACTCCCTTCTACAGTGATAACAATGCGCACCTCGGTATTGCCTTTATAATCTGTACCGTATTTAAATGCATTTTCTATAAACGAAATGAGCAGCAAGGGCCTAATTTTTTGGTGGGTCACCGTTCCATGAATATTGAGGGACACATTTTCATTATTTGCGATGCGCAGGCGCTGCAGGCGCACATAATTTTGCATATAGGCCAGCTCATCTGCGAGAGACACATACTCATTGTCTGCCTGATAAAGCATATAGCGCATAAGCTCTGAAAGCATGATCACTGCTTCTGAAGCTTCTTCAGATTTTTTGTTGATGAGGGAATAAATACTGTTTAACGAATTGAACAAAAAATGCGGACTTAATTGATTTTTAAGGTAATGCAATTCTGTTCGGGTTTTAAAAGCTTCTATTTCCTTTTCTTCGACAAGCGTGCGACTCCATTGCTCATAAACTTTTACGGCAGTGCCAACTACAATGAAACTTAAAGAGATTAAAAGAGGAAACAGGTATTTTAAAATGCTGAAAAAAGGAGGTTCTGGACCAAATCCCCGGGGCGGCTTAGGGACTCCGCCACGGGGCTGGTGCAAGACCAATTCTCTTAGTCCCAAAATAAGAACCAGCAGGATGAGAATACTCAATATATAAAGCCAGGTTCTTTTTCTCAGTAAAAGATAGGGAACCAGTACGAGGTAATTGATGTAAAAAAGAAGCAGATTGACCAAAAGAATTGTAGCCGACAGAGCCGGAAACCTATCGGTATTCCAAAAGACCTCAACTGTAAAGAGGCATAAAAACAGGAGCCAAACTCCTGCGTGCAATACTAATTTTCTGGTCACGGTATCTGTATCTTTATTTTTGACAATCTAAATCGATCCCCAAAGCCTTCAACTCGGGTTCTGAAACTGCAGGGTTTTGATGATCGTTTAATTTTTTAAGGACAAGCCTGGCTGTCTTTTCTGCATCCTGTTTTGTACAGAATGCCCTTTCTTTGGTTACAGCCGGTATAAACGCCTGTTTTATTAAAATATGGCCGTGATCTACGATTGCATATCCATAGCCCTGCTCGGTCTCAAAAACATGCGTATAGACCTTATCTTCTCTATATACAAGCCAAATGGCTATCACTAACAGAATTACATTTAATGAAATCCCCAGGTATAAAATTGTGCCTTTATAATTCATATTTCAGCAGTCTAAACGTCTTTTAAAAAAACCCGGGATGCCGAACATCTGTATATTTAAACACCCCGGGGGAAACAAAACTCAACTATTAATCTTCATCGTCATATTCCTGTTGAGGAAAAAGTTCATAAGTATCATCAAGGTATAAACTTCCGGTTCTGCCCAAAGAGACAATACCTTTAAGCCCGGTGCTAAAACCTACGGCGTCCTGTCTTGCTGTAGCTTCAAGTGCTGTAATATTTTCCCATTCATCAAGTAAGGGGTCATATTCCCAGGTACTTGCCAAAGCCCCAGACTTGTAACCCGTAACGATATAACCCAGGCCATCTACTGCAAAACTTACCGCATTTGATCGGGTAATATCATAATCATCTTCTTCATCAAGATCTGTGAGACGCGCCCAATCTCCTGATGCGGTGTCAAAACTCCAAAAATCGGTAAGGTATTGCCCGTTTGTAACCCCTGTACCAAAATAGATAAGACCGTTAATTTCAAAAGCTGTTGCATCCCGGCGCTTATCTCCGCCAAAGCCTACAAGTTCCTCCCACGTATCTGCAACCGGATCATATTTCCAAAAGTCCTTGCGGTCGTTATCACCATCATAGCCCGTACCTATTTATCCATAACCATTGCCGCTAAAGGCTGTGGCTGCCCTGCGCACACCTCCGCCAAAATCAGACTTTTGGATCCATTGATTGGTATCGGGGTCGTAAGACCAAAAATCTGCCAGTTCATTGTCCCCGTCATAACCGGTACCCAGATACCCCAATCCATTAAGGGTAAAGGCCTTTGCCGAACTTCTGGCTGTTCCCGGAAAATCTGCCTTTTGAACCCAGTAATCCCCGTCAATATTATATTGCCAGAAATCGGACAGATAATCATCCCCATCATAACCTGTACCCATATAACCATAATCCCCAATGGTAAATGCAGCAGCATTACTACGCGGCACACCATCAAAAACCGATCGTTCCTGCCAGTTTCCCCGATCGCTGTCATCATCATCTGAACTACAACTGCTTGTCACAAAAAGCAGGATGATCAAGGTTAAACCTAATTGATTGTAAGTCATTCGTTTCATAATTTATATTTTGGAAAATTGAATTTAATTCCGGCTGAGAAAATGGGGCCGGCACCCATATTTAGCTTATAATCTGTATCGCTTTGACTTCCATAAAGCCTTAAATCGTTTGTAAACAAATAGCCGCCGCCCAGTGAAAAACCCCACGAATCGTCTACCCTATAGGTATAGTCCAGCCCCAGCTGTTGGCGGGATAGCCCGGCTTTCGTCATTGTATAGCCATTTAGCGCAACCTCTTTGGGTATGTAGAAGTAGTCGCCGGTAAAGCTGAAGGAAGTGCTTAGGGTTCCGGCGGCTGAAAGGGGATAACTTATCTGACTATTGGGAAAACCTAAGTTGACCTTGAATTTAGAGGTTTGAAAGGCTATTTCAATCAAAGGGAGCAAACTTAGGTTACCCAAAGGCGAGTCATACTGAAGTCCAAAACGCAATCGTGCAGGATTCACCAGACCCCATTTATAAATCAGTGATGAGCTACCCGTAACAACCATTTCTTCTACATTGATTCCGGAAGCCCAGGATGCTTCGGCAGTTGTTTGCAGTTTTAAATTGGAATTGAAGGAATAGCCTGCCGTCATACTTACAAATGCATTATTTACCTGTTCAAAAAGGGTGAAATCGAAAGGTGCGTTATCCCAGTAGTCAAAATTATAATGGCGTAATCCCGGAGTGAATGCGAGCTTTAGGTTTCCCAAATTAACAGGTACATTTAAAGCTACCTGAAGCTGACTGGTGGAGCCAACCTCTTTTGAGGCAGGAATGAGCTGATAATCCAATGTTCCCACCAGTGTGCTATCCTGAGCGAAAACCACAGTACCAAGCCCTAAAAAAATAATCATACTTATAAACCTGAACATTATGCGCTTTTAATTTGAGCCAAAACTAGATTTGGATGCCTATGCATTCCAAATTGATTAGATAGGTAGTGCATTTATGTCTGCCTATAGCTGATTTTTATCTATAAACAGGGCCTTATTGGACTGGTAGATTAAAAATGAGCTTTAGTGGGCTTTATTTCAGGTTTTGTCTATCGCATTTGAACAGCAGCGTGCTGGCTTTTAGGTTTGCTCAAAATTTAAAAGCTATGTCTAGAAATAAGTCGACACTTCTTACTGCCATTGTAATAGCACTACTTCTGTTTATGTCGTGTTCTGAAGAAGATGCGAGTATTACAGTGGGGGAAGATTGGATACAAAGTGATACGCGGGTCATTTATATTGACACTATAGAAGTAAACAGCAGTACGTTTAAATTTGACTCGCTTGCCGTTTCTTCAACAGACCGTTTACTTTTGGGATCCTATCAAGATCCCATTTTTGGTAAGACCGAAAGTAAGATATTCACTCAATTAGCTAACAGCACCTATACGCTTGACCGTGATGCCGTTTTTGACTCTATCGCTTTAATACTCCATTATGATGACTATTATTACAATGATACTACCCAGGTACAAAGCCTGAAGGTTTATGAGTTACTTCAGAGCATAAAACCCAGTGATGACGGGTCTTTTTATACGACTACCTCTTTCGATTATGATGAAAACCCTGTAGGTAAGTTAGTTTTTATACCGCAACCAACCCGCGAAGATTCGTTGCATTTGCGCCTTAACGACTCTTACGGGCGCTTGCTCTTTTCGGAGCTTAGAGATAACGAAATCAATAATTCTGATGAGTTTCTAAATGCCCACCGTGGTCTGCTTCTAAGTCCGGGAGCCAACAACACGGTCATTTTAGGTTTTCTACCCACAAGTTCCGTACGTCTGTACTACTCCCTGCCCGATGAGCTGGAAGATGACACTCTAAACTACTTTGACATGGATTTTAACAGCAGTTATAGTTTTCATGCTATAAGCAGCGATCGTACAGGGACCTATTTTGAAACCTTAAAGGATCAGGAAAATGTAGTCTCCTCGACTGAAGCCGGTGGCATGAGTTATGTACAGGGCGGAGTGGGACTGGCTACCCGCATTGAAATCCCAAATCTTTCGGGTTTAGATTATATTGAGGGCAAGGGTACTGAGCATCCCCCCATTTGTAGGGCAGTTTTCAGCTTAAATTAAGTTCCGGCTATATTGACTAAGCTGCTTTTTGTTGTTTGTTTAAATACTTTACCAGCGGTATTTCGTTTTCTATTCCCTGATGCCTTCTTTTTGTATTGTAATAACTAAAATACGTTTTTAATTGTTGGTATAGAT
>NZ_JAJGMW010000012.1 GCF_020782115.1 Leeuwenhoekiella parthenopeia
ATCTATACCAACAATTAAAAACGTATTTTAGTTATTACAATACAAAAAGAAGGCATCAGGGAATAGAAAACGAAATACCGCTGGTAAAGTATTTAAACAAACAACAAAAAGCAGCTTAGTCAATATAGCCGGAACTTAATTTAAGCTGAAAACTGCCCTACAAATGGGGGGATGCTCAATCTTCATTATAACTTAAAATGGAATTTATTTCGGGTTTAGTTTTTATCCAATTTTCGACTCTTTCTTTTAAATGAGTAAAGTCAAATTCACTGAAGTTTATTTGGTCGTTTTTAAATTTCACGAATAATGCTTTATCGCTTTCAATCTCTGATAACAAATCAAATATTTTATCAATAAATTGTATAGCAAAATCGTCTTTTTGACTGCTACCTAATCTATAAATCTCTCCGATTACCTTATTACCTCGAAGATCAATAGTTAAATCAGGAGTTTTTTCTTGGTCTCCTCTTTTGTAGCTTTTCTCGTATTCGATCACAAAATTTAAATCATCAAAAAGATGTATGAACTTAAGTTCTGAAAGAGTGGAAATGAAGTTATTTCTGTCTCTTTCTCTATTAAATCTTTTTAAAATTTTCCGAGACAGATTCTTGTCAATTGGTTTTAATTTTTCAATTATGTAATCTGGATCTTTACCAAACGCAATACATTTTTCCCTGTTTAAGTTCATTTTTTGCTTAAAATTTGCTTGCATACAACTGTCTCGGCTAGGACTAGTTGCGTGTTTTAGCAACCAATTTAGCAAATACGGTCCAAATACAAAATCCGCAGGGATTTTCAGAAGTAGGCAAGAACAAGTAATTACTTAGCCATTGTTCTAGTGCGTTTTTATTCAGTTATAATTCTTTTGTTACCACAAGCAGCACATAATTTTGCTTTTGGTGTTCTGTATGGTTTTCCACAATTTTCGCAGTCAGATCCAAACATTCCTATGGCGTGATGCATAATTGCATTAGGTTCAGTTTCTCCAAATCCTGTCAAATCATTATAGTAATCTAATAATTCTTTGAAACGTTCTTGTGTGTCTTTTTTTAAAACTTTAAATCCTTTTGCATAAAGTTTAGATGCAATTGCGTGTTCTTCTTTATCAAGTAAAGGAACTTCCATTTTACATCTCCAACAATATTTAATTTCCATTTAAGATTCCTTTATTATGATCAGATTCTGGGCGAAAGAATTTAAATTTATTTGTCTTTCCGATTTCGATTGCAATTCTTCCACAATTTTCACACTCAAAAATGTCTTGAGTTTTATCTGACAATTTGATTAAATCGTGAATCATTGAGGATTCTTTTAAATCAGTTGGGTAAGGAGGAACGTTAAAATGCTTTTTAATCCATTCACTTTTCTTTCCACTTTTCAGAGCCTCAATTAAAGAATCAATATTGTCGGTCAATTTTAGAGAAACTTCATTAACAAAAACGTCAGGAAGAATGTAACCTTTGTATTCCAAATTGTCAGTTTGGTCAACTATTATGTACCCACATTTACATTTCAATTTCCCCATTCGTTTTTTTTTCAAATACACTACAACTTGTTATATCAACCCAATAATAACCGTTTATAAAAGGATTTATGGGATATTGATACTTTTTCCAGCTGGTTTAGCACTCTGATGAATACTCCAACAGCACCTAATGCGAATTTTTAAGAACCTTAAATTTTCGTTGTCGATCCCTGTTTATTTAAAATCAAATTCTTCCTGAAGTCCGTTTTTGGCAGTTTCTGTATTTTCAACAAGCATTTTTGCAAGTGAAATGATGCGATCTAGCCGATTCTGTATGATTTTTATTTTTTCCTTTGGCTCATTAGAATCGGGTTTATAAAAATAATCCATCCCTTTTTCGTAATCGGCTGTAACGTAGTTTTCATATTTCGTATTGAAGCCCTCAATTTCATGCAGAAACATTTGATGAGAAGTATTGAAATTGGCCAATCCTTTAAATAACTCCGCATTTATATTTGCTAACTTATCGCTGTTCGATAAGGAATTGATGATCTCGAGATGCCAATAATCACCGTAAAGAAACTTGTTAGCGGGTATCTTTTTTATAGAAATAAGGCTGTCTAAATCCTTTTTATAATTCTGAAATAAATTAATAAAGCCTCTTTCATTTTCTTCCCGGCCTGACACATAGAAGGCATTCAAATCTTCGTAAACGGCACGATAAATCTGAACCTCTTCTTCTTTCTTATCCTGGGTTTCTTTTCGGGCATTTAACCAAAACGCTAAGAAGACGCCAATAAACACCACAAAAAAGTCGAAAAAGTATTTTGTGGTTTTTGGAATCAATAACCTGATTTTTTTTAAAAATTTCTTCATTTGGTTTTTTAGATTAAATGAGAGCCACTAAAGTGCTGGTACAACCGGTTGAATCACTTGAATTTAACTTGGTGTAAATATAGACTTACACCTCACAAATATTTTACTGAATCCCGTAAAAACATTAAAAAAGGGGACAATTGCCCCCTTTTTGATTAATATTTCAACTGCACCTTATGCGAATTTTTAAGAATCTCGAGATCTTCGTTGTTGATCTCGTGTTTGGCTGAGGATTCTTTTCGGTGTTTTTTCTTGAGTTCCTGGCGGTTCAGGCTTTTTAAGAAGCGGCGCATCTGCTTTTCGTTTTGCAAAATAAGCCCGGGCACGGGTACCGAGTCGCCGTTTTTATCTTTGGCCACCATCGTAAAATAGCTGGAGTTGCAGTGTTTGATTGTGCCGCTGTGAATGTCTTCCGCCTCTACACGTATGCCTACCACCATCGAGGTGCGGCCCACAAAATTGACCGAGGCTTTCATCACCACGAGTTCGCCCACCTCAATAGGTCTTAAAAAATCTACGGTGTCTACACTGGCGGTTACGCAATAATTGCCGCTGTGTTTAGACGCACAGGCAAAGGCGATCTGGTCCATCAGCGAGAGGATGTAGCCGCCGTGTATTTTTCCGCTAAAATTGGTATGTGAAGGCAGCATCAGTTCGCTGATGGTTACCTGTGATTGTTCTATGGTTTTAAATGAATCCAAAGTTTTTGGTTTTAAGGATTAGGCGATGGTTGGCATAACAAAGCTGAGAAGTTCTTAATGTATCGCGTTACTCACGGTTAAAATGCGGGGATTGTTCTCTACTGATGTCGGTGATAAAATACTTGGTGTCGCCCCAAAAGAAAAAGGTGGCATAGCGCTCCTCGTAAGTGAGTTTTACATAACTGCCCTGATATTCCTTGAGCTTATCAATCACGTCCTGCTTGCTGCCCATTACCGAAAAGTCAAAGATCTGCGCACCGCTAATGCCCTGACTGATCTGGCCTTCCCAGGTTTTAACCAGCACGCCCTTTTTACTGAATTTAATGAGTTCGCCGGCTCGTGTACCTTCACTGTAAGGCACAAAATAGACGAAAGCATAGAAGAGCACCGCAAAGGCGATTATTCCGGTTAAGACAAGGGCTAAGAGTTTTTTCATGGGTTTTCGGTTTATGCGAAATCTAATTCGTAGTCTAGTTAAGGTGTGATTATTTTTCAAAGATTTGTTTTGTCAAATCCATTCGTCCGTGTAAAATTCGAGTAATCTCAATGGGTTTGTTAATTCGATTTCGGTAAAAGATAATGTGTCGGCCGGTTTTTAGTCCGAACAATTCATGGATTATTCCTTTATAATTTTTGCCCAATTTAGGGTTATTGGCAATTTCCTGACAGCTTTGAATGAGCAAATTATAATATTGGTCAGCCGGTTTTTCAGACCATTTTTCAACCGTGTATTCCCAAATTTCAGTCAAATCCTGAACGGCCTTATTGGTCAATTCATAACTAGCCATTTACTTTAGGTCTTGCTTTAAGCGCTTGCAGGTGTTTTTCAGGATCAAAATCTGAAGCAATACCGCTATCTATTCCTTCCTGAATCGCTTTTCGTAAAGCCAGGGTTTTAGTTTCCTCATCTTCCAAAAGCCGAAGTCCGGCCCTGATCACTTCACTAACGTTTCTATACCGCCCTGCCGAAATCTGATTGTTTACAAAATCGTCAAAATAGGTTCCTAATGAAACCGATGTGTTTTTACTCATGACTTTAAAATTTGCTTAAAAATACCAAAAATTGGTATGATTCGGAATAACTTTTTAGTTTTCTAACGTATCATCACTGGCGCTGTTAAGCAACTTTTGATCGAGTTGTTTCCCGGTTTTGGCACCCAGTTTGCGTAGTTTTTCAACCCGGCTTACAAGGTTGCCCTTGCCGGTGAGTTTGGTCATCGTACGCTCCCAGGTGTTTTGTACCGTTCCTAGCTGACTGCCTATTTTCGCCAGTTCTTCGGTAAGCAGGGTAAACGAGTCGTACAACCTGCCGGCCTGGGTAGCGATCTCTATGGCGTTGCGTTTTTGCCGGTCATTTTGCCAGAGGTTTTCGACCAACTTAAGTGCCGCTAGCAGGGTAGAAGGGGTAACGATGATAACATTTTTAGAAAAAGCCTCTTCGTACAATCGCGGTTCGTGTGCCGAAGCCAGTGCAAATGCAGGCTCAATGGGTACAAATAGAAAAACCGTATCAGGGCTTTGGGCAACCAACTGCTCGTATTTTTTGGAAGCCAAATTGTTGATGTGATTCTTTACCGACTGGATATGTTGCTTTAAATACGTAGCTCGCAGCGCCTCATCGGTTTCTGAAACGTAACGTTCAAAAGCCACCAGCGAGACCTTGCTGTCAATGATCATCTTTTTGCCGTCGGGCAAATGAATGAGCACATCGGTGACGAGTCGTTTGCCGTTTTCATCGGTATGCGCGTCCTGTAAGGTGTACTCGCGGCCGTTCTCGAGACCCGATTTTTCCAGAATTCGGGTTAGGATGAGTTCGCCCCAATTCCCCTGCATCTTGGCATCGCCCTTCAGCGCTTTGGTAAGGTTGTCTGCATCCTTACTCATTTGCAGGTTTAAAGCCGCCAGACCTTTAATTTGCTCGCGCAGTTCGCTGTGGCGCCCCAGACTTTCCTTATTGGTTTCTTCGACTTTTTTCTCAAAACTGTTGATCTTTTCCTGCAGGGGTTTTAAGATGGTATCCAGATTCTCTTTGTTTTGCAGGGTAAACTTGCTCGATTTTTCGTCCAGCAATTTGTTGGCAACCAGTTCAAAGTCTTTTGTAAACTTTTCCTGAAGCTGCTCCAGCTCGCCGGTTTTTTCGCGGATGCGTTCTTCTAAATGTTCAAAGGCGGTATTGCGGGCGGTGAGTTCGTTTTGATAAAACTCCTTGTCTTCCTGCAATTGCTCGATTTTTTGCTGCAACACAGCCTCCTGTTTTAGCAATTGCCCGCGTTGTATTTCGGCATTGCTCAGGCGTTCAGAAACCTGTGCGTAACGTGCATTTTTACGCAGGGAAGTAATCAGATAGGCGATCACGGCACCTGTTAAAAGGCCGGCAAGCAGAGCAAGAATGAGCAACAGCGTTTGATCCATTTGGGGGAGAATTTTCTCAAAGATAGCTAACGCCGGGGTCTTAACAAATTAAAAAGCGGCGGGAGGTTTTGTCAAAATACACATTGGTCCCGGGGAAGAGGTTTTCAAAAATCCCCTGTTCAATCAGGGCTTCGGGCGTGTTTTGAATAGCGGTGTTGTTGTGCAGTACGATGAGTTCATCGCAAAGCGAAAGCACCAATTCAATATCGTGTGTGGTACACAAAATGGTTTTTTGCTGCTGCCGCGCGATCTTTTTAAGCAGGGAGAAGATCGAAGCTTTATGGTGTAAATCGAGATGGGTGGTGGGCTCGTCGAGCAGAATGACTTCGGTGTTTTGTGCCAAAGCCCGTGCGATCAGCGCCCGCTGCAACTGCCCGTCACTCAGGGCATAGCAGGCTTTGTGTTTGAGGTTTTCGAGCTCGGTCGCTGCAAGGGCAGCCTGTATTTCGGCTTTATCTTCTTCGGTGAGTTTGCCCAGCCAGTTGGTATAGGGCTGGCGTCCCAAAGAAACGAGTTCGAGTACGGTAAGGTTTTTTGAAATCACCTGACTCGTAAGCACCACGCTGATATTTAGGGATTTGGTTGCGGCATCCAGTTTATTCAGGGGTTTTCCTTCCAGAAAAATTTCCCCTTCAAGCGGTTCCTGTAAGCCTGCGAGGGTACGCAACAGGGTAGATTTACCCGAACCGTTGATGCCCACCATGGTCACAAAGCTTCCGGCCTTTAACTCGAGGTTGATGGTATTCACCACAGTTTCCTTTTCGGCTTTGCCGTAACCTACTGCGAGATTTTTGGTAGCTAAAACGCTATGTTTTTGAGTAGAGGACATCGCTTAAAACAGGAGTTTTTTCTTTCGTATTAATAACCAAATCACAATGGGCGCGCCTATAAGCGAAGTGATCGCGTTGATGGGCAGGGTGATGGGCAAGCCCGGTAATTGGGCCAGAATATCGCAGAGCAGCATCAGCACCGCACCGCCCAAAATACAGGCGGGGATTAGCGTCCAATGATTAGAGGCGGTAAACCATTGCCTGATGAGGTGCGGTACAGCAAGGCCAACAAAAGCGATAGGGCCTACAAAAGCGGTAAGGCTGCCGGCCAGAATACTGGTTGAAATCAGAATTACAAAACGGCTGCGCTGCAGGGAAACTCCCAGTGTTTGCGCGTAGTGATCGCCCAAAAGCAAACTGTTGAGGTTTTTGGTAATGCTAAAGGCTAAACCGATTCCAATACAATAGCAAAGCGAAAGGATTCCCAGCGCGGCCCACGAAATATCGCCCAGACTACCGAAAGACCAGAACATATAGCGCTGCAGTTCTTCCGCCGGACTGAAATAGGCGAGAATACTCACCACCGCCGAAGTGAGGCTGCCAAACATTAAGCCAATGATAAGCAGGGCCATCGCATCCCGCACCCGTGAAGCAACGGCAATCACCACACTAAGCACCGTAAAACTGCCCAGACTGGCGGCGATGATGGTGCCCCAACCGTGTACCTGAAGTATTGCGGTAAGGCCCAGAGCGCTTCCGCCCAAAATAAAGAAAGCCACGCCCAGACTGGCGCCACTGCTTATTCCCAAAACAAAAGGCCCCGCCAGCGGATTCTTAAAAAGCGTTTGCATCATAAGCCCCGCGACGGCTAGTCCGCTACCGGTCATCACAGCCGCCAGCGCTTTGGGAATGCGGTAATCGAGTATAATATACGTCCAGGCTTCCCGAATGCTGTCGTCGCCTGCAATCACTTTAAAAATTGCAGACAACGGGATGTACACCGATCCCAATGCGATATTGAGCAGCAACAGGAGCAGTACGCCTACGCCCAGCAGTGTAAATTTGGTGCTATGACCTGATCTAGTCTTCAAGGCGGGAGTAAAAATGAAATTGATGATCGGTTAGGAGTTGCGGGTGTAAAATCGCTACAAGATCTTCCAGCACCCAATCGGGTCGTGACGAGGCGAGTTCATAATACAACATCCCGCCGGTTTCGCCTTTTGCGGCGGCAAAACTGTAGATGTTTTGTTCGTTGAAAGCTTTAAAACGGGTATAGGCTTCGTTGGCCTCTGCCAGATCGCTGAAGCGTTCAAAGGCATTGGGTGCGATCCAGAAATCGGCATTCTGGGCGGTGTTGAGCACCTCTTCGATACTCAGGGCGGCGCTGCCGGTTCCTTCGGTGTCTTTGTACAGGTAATCTCCGTGTGCGTCTGCAACTAAAGTTGCGGCCCAGCTGTCGCCTTTAGGCAAATACCAAACGTCTTTAAACATCGCACCGCTGATTACCGTGGGTTCTTGCGGAGCGGTCGCAGCTTTTTGTTTGAGATCGAGATAGCGTTTTTCGATACCGTTAAATATCGAGTCGGCCATATCCTGCTTGTCATATAGCGCTGCAAAGAATTTGATCCATTCGGCCTGGCCTAAGGGTGTGGTTTCGGTCCAGTCGCCATTATACAAAACCGGAATCCCGGCCCGTTGCAGGGAATTGATGGTTTTGTTTTCACCTTCCACACCAAAGGTTATGACCGCATCCGGGTTGAGGTTGATGGCGCTTTCGGTGTTGATCGATTCGTTTTGACCCAATTCCTGTACTTCGCCGTTTTTGATGCGGGCGCGGGTTTTAGGAGACGAAATGTAATCGAGATTCGGGAAACCTTTCAGGCTGGCTTCCACACGCAACAATTCCAAAGCGGGAATGTGTGTGGTAGAGGTGACCACAATGCTTTGTACCGGAATGTTGATCACGGCATCGGTCTTTACACTGTCCGGAAGTTTTTGACCTTGTTTGAGTAAGGCATAACGAAAGGTTTTATCGCTTCCGGGCCAGGCCTGAGTGACTGTGAGCAGCGTATACGCTTCATAATCCAGAATGTTGAAGCCTTTAGCATACTTCATCTTTTGCTCCTGTGATGCTTTCGCGGAAGCGGGATCGTTTGCTTTTTCATTTTTACAGCCGCTAAAAACGAGCAGGAACAGGACTAAAAGGGAGGCTAAGTTTTTTGCTTTCAAAATAATACGGGATTTGGAATTCTTAAACACCGCCTCAAAAGTAAGATTAATTAAAAAAAGGCGTGCAGGCTTATGGATTTGATTAACTTCGTGCCCGAATTTTGGTGGCAATTTTCAGTCTGAAAAATGCCTTAAAAGGGAATCAGGTGACCAAAATTCAGAATTCATAATTCAGAATTCTGAATTGACGAAGTCCTGAGCTGTTCCCGCAACTGTAAGCTTGTTCCGCATCAGCGGAAGGTAAAGATTGCTCTTTAATACCACTGCCTGTATTAGGCGGGAAGGTTGATCTTTATACGCGAGCCAGGAGACCTGCCTTTATTCACTTTTGTCAAACCTTCGGGATAAAGGTTTGTATGAAGGTGACTTCATACCTTTTCTCGTACAATTTTATTTTAAATGATTACCAAAAAGTATGTTTTGGGCGGCGCATTATTGGCGTCCCTGTCGGTTTTTGCTCAACAGGAAGAACCACAAAAACTGGAAGAGGTCGTGGTGACCGACTCCAAATTTGAATTGAAACGCGAAAACAGCGGTAAAGTAGTGACCCGCATCACCCGCGACGAACTCGAAAAACAGGAAGGGAAATCGGTTGCCGAGATCCTGAGTACCGTAAGCGGCATCAGCATTAACGGTGCACAGAGCAATGCGGGGCAAAACATCAGTATTTTTGCACGCGGGGGTAACAACCGGCAGGTGCTCGTACTTATTGACGGGGTGCAGCTTAATGATCCTTCAAACATCGCTTCCGATTACGATTTGCGTTTACTTGATGTAAATAGCATTGAGCGTATTGAGATTATCAAAGGCGCGGCCAGTACCCTTTACGGAAGCGGCGCGGCTACAGCGGTGATCAACATCATTACGCGCAAGGCTTCCAAAGACAAAATCGCTTTTGAAGCCACTTCTGTTGCCGGGACCAATGAGTCTCAAAATGACCGGGATTTTAGTTTTAATGATTTCCAAAACCGGGTTTCGGTAAACGGTACACTCGATAAATTTACCTATCTGGTAGGTTTTGCACAGCAGTATACAGACGGACTTTCGGCTGTGATTGACGCAGACAGCAACGAGAAAGACCCGTTTTCGCGCTACAGCACGCAGGTGAAGTTTGGGTATGACTTTGGTGAACGTTTCAGTCTTACCGCTTATGGAAACTACGATAAGATGGATGTGGATTACGACAATTCGTTCCCTCTGGAAGATGCAGCTTACCGCTCGTTCAGCAAGCAGTATCGTGGTGGGGTCAATTCCGAATTCAACTATAATAAGGGAAGCATTACCTTAAATGCTGCCTATAACAGCATTGAGCGCGAGTTTCAATCGGCTTTTCCCAATGCGTATGATTCAGACAGCTATATTTTGGATGTCTTTAACCGCTATACGTTTAATGAGAAATTTTATACGGTTTTGGGACTGAACCACATCAACAGCCGCACCTATTTTGGGGAGCAGGAAACCTCTCAAATCACCGATCCGTATGCCAATGTGGTGTATGTGTCTGATTTTGGACTGAATGTAAACGCCGGTGCACGTCTTAATAATCACAGCGAGTACGGAAGCCACCTGACCTATAGTCTCAACCCCTCGTTTTCTTTAGAGCAGCAGGAAGGCTATTTGAAGTTTTTTGGAAGCTATGCAACTTCATTTATCGCGCCTTCGCTTTCGCAATTGTATGGAGATTTTGGCGCCAACCCCGATTTGCAGCCTGAAGAAGACCGAACTCTGGAAGGCGGGATAGAGTGGAAGGCAGGTACTTTTCGCGTAAGCGGAACCTATTTTAACCGTCTGGAGGAAAACTTTATTGATTATGTGACCATAGATCCGGTAACTTTTGAAGGGGAATACCAGAATGTGAATGAAGATTTTACGGTACAGGGTGCTGAATTTGAACTGGAAGGTAAACTTTTTAAACTTATTGATTTGCGTGCCAATTATACGTTTACCGAGCCAAAAGACCGACAATTGCTGCGTTTACCAAAGCATACGGCTTTTGGTCAGCTGGGTCTCAATCTGAATAGCGGAACCTTTTTCTCGGCCAGTTATCAATACCGGGGCGAGCGAAGTGACAGTGATTTTACTACCGGAGAGCAGGTAAGTCTTGATGCTTATGGGTTGTTTGACCTGTATTTGAGCCAAAAGATTCTGAAGAATCAGGTCAATCTTTTTGTGGGCCTCAACAATGTATTCAATACCGATTACGTAGAGTTGGTAGGCTATACCACGCGTGGAAGAAACATTCGATTTGGATTGAATCTTTCGCTGTAACTTAACCAAAGCACATAAAAAAACCCGGCTTTTGAATCTTCAAAAGCCGGGTTTTTAGTTTATCACAACATCTTACTTTTTGATAAGAGGTAAATTATCAATATACATTTTTTGGTAAATAGGTGATTGATCTTTCAAACCTTGTATTTCAAGTAGGTTACTTTTCTGACTAGAACTTTTTCCACTATAAGATCGTCCTATAATTTGATCTAAAGCTATTTTCAATAAAGGTTCTTCCGGATCTCCTAAAATCCCCAGATTGTCAAGCGATTCAGTCGCATTAAAATCAGGTGTCAGTCCGGAGGGAGGTCCAACAACATCATTTGCGTTTGCATAGGTAAATATCAGAGGCTGTACTGCATAGGTATGATTGGGATTCGCATTTTCTCTTCCAAAATTTTGGCTATCATATAGGGTTGCAGAGGCTTCAAATTTACCAACAGTACCATTCCCAATAAGCTGCACATCGATGTAAGGCTCAAGACCTATAGCCGTAAGTTCGCTTGCTGAGGCTGTATAGGATTTCAAACCAATAACATAAATGCGTGAAAGGTTTAAACTGTTTATAGGTTCTTGTTGGGGTGTACCTGTAAAAATTGTAGCGTTAAATCTGTTTAATAGACTTTCCGGACCCTGAGATTCAAAGAATGCCTGATATTCATCGTTCCAGCGTTGTTTGATGAGGATTTCGCCATTAAACTGACCGGTAATCATAGAACATAAATCGATTGCTGAAGCAACTGAGCCTCCACCATTATATCTGAGATCAAGTACAAGTTCTTGTATTCCATCTGCTTCAAAATCTGCGAAAGCAGCATTTAATTCATCATCAAATTGAGAGACAAATGAGTTATACATTAAATACCCAATTTTAGTACCATTTACATCAAGGGTTTTGCTAACTAAAATAGGGTTTTCAGTAAGCTGTATTTTTGAAATACTTACATCTGAAGTTGCAATTGATAAGGTTTGAGAATTCTCAAATCCTGGAGAAATACCTAATGTATAATTATCTAAGTTTAACAGGTCGATTGCCTGAGAGCTAAGAGAACTACCTGCAATAGTAAGTCTATTACCGTTTATGGTTATAAGAGCCTGACCTCTAGATAAGCCCGCGTTTGCACCCGGAGAGTTAGGAACTACATAGCGAATTATCCCTGCAGCGTATCGTACACCATCAAGTGTGTAGGCTACAAATGAAAGCTCTAAACCATCAGACTTTGAAATGCCTGAAAAGGCATTTTCCAATGCGACATAATTTTCTGTTGCAAAGCTGAAACGGTCTATGTCTGCTTCAAGTTTTTCGAAAAAATCGAGAGGGTCATCTTCACTTGCTAAAAAATCAACGTATGCTGCTTCAGAATTAAATCTATTATTTGCAAGAACGGGAACTCTTGATTTGTATAAATAAACTTCATTCATCGCCTGGTACATAAAATCCTGAACCGGGAAATCGGCACGAGTAAGTGCCGGGGTTTCTTCTTCGGGGGTTTCTTCTACAACAGGTGGCGTGTCATCATCCTTAGAACAGCCTGAGAATACAAGCAATCCCAGTAGCAGTATTAAAAAATTCTTTTTCATAGTCATCTTTAAGGGGTTATTTATCTTTTGTTGTGCAAGGCTTCCGGCAGGTTGTCAATATACATACGCTGAAAGTCAGGGCTTTGGTTTTCAACCGCTGTGAAATGTTCAAATTTCATACCACTTCTGGACTTTCCGGAAGGGCTTCTTCCCAGGATCTGATCTAAAGCCAGGCTGAGCAGGGGTTCGTTTTCATCGCCCAGCACACCAAGATTGGTCAAATTTTCCCGAAGTTCAAAATCCGGGATAATTCCGGTAGGTGGACCTACCGTGCCTGCTGAATTTTCATAGGTGTAAACCAAAGGCTGAATGGCATAAAAATGCCGTGGATTTAAGCTGTCGTCGTTTCTGCTAAAATTATCCGAATCGTATAGGGTAATAGAGGCCTCAAATTTACCAACCGTAGTGGTGCCTATTGTTTTAACCTCAATGTAGGGCTTAAGACCGATAATGGTGAGTTCACTCGCCGAGGCGGTGCTGCCGGTAGTTATTACAAAAAGGCGGGTCAGATTGAGGCTATTTATTGCATCTTTGTTTGAAATACTATTGTCAAAACGGTCGAGCAGATTTTCGGGATTCCCAGCTTCAAAAACTGCCTGTACCTCCGGGTTCCAACGTTGTTTGGTAATTACCTGACCGTTAAATTGCCCGGTGATCATCGAAGTTAGGTCAATAGCTGTTTCTACAGAGCCACCACCGTTATAACGCAGGTCAAGCACGAGGTCTTCGATGCCATCTGCCTTAAACTGCGCAAAAGCATTATTGAGTTGCACGTCAAAATTCCGCCGGTAGGCGTTATACATCAAATAGCCTATTTTCCGGTTATTGATGGTGAGTGTTTTGGCGATATAAACCGGGTTCTCGGTATATTCTACCTGAGTGAGGTCAATGCTTGCTCCCGTGGGTTGTAAATCGTCATTGGTATCAAATTCGGCCAGGTCAATACTAAACACATCCAGATTGAGCAATTCACGGGAACCTGCGCTAAGCGAATAGGTGCCATCAGCATTAGCCGTGGTGGTCAATCGCTCTCCATTAACGCTGTTGAATAACATTCCGCGTTCAACACCGGCTGCAGATGCAGGCGTGTCGGGCAACACATAGCGCACCCAGGCAAAAGCAAAATTGGGATCGTTACGGTCCAGCGATAAACCGTATTCAATCCCAGAAGTTTTTGAAATCCCGGCAAAACTGCGCTCAAGTTCACGATAATCGTCTGTTATAAAGCTAAAACGGTCTCCGGGAGTCACTAAACCATTGTAAAAGAAATTTTCCGGAGTGTCAAAGCTGTTTAAAAAGTCATTGCGATCTTCACGCGATTCAAAAAAGTCATTGGCGAGTTCCGGTACTTCGGGCTTGTACAGGTAGTAAAGCTGCATCCCGTCGTAAATAAAATTTTTAATTTCGAGAAACGAAACCGGGCCTAGTTCGTCATCCCTATCGGTACTGCAAGAGAGACTAAAAAGCGCAAAAAACAGGATGAGAAGACTTGAGGCTATCTTTTTCATTAACAACGTATTTTTTTTGAACGTTAAATTTAAAGGTTTATTACCTTAAAAAAGGTTTGCTGTAACAAAATTTATACTGAGTCGTCATCCTGATAACTAACCACAAGAAGAAATGAACCAAAAGGAATTTTTAGCTCACGTGACTCCCGTACAGGACCGGCTGTACCGCCTTGCAAAGCGGTTGCTGGTTTCTGAAGACGAGGCTCAGGACGCTACACAAGAGGTTCTTATAAAATTATGGTCGTATCGCAAAAAGTTTAAAAAGCTCAAAAGTGTGGAAGCCTTTGCAGTAACCATAACCAAGAATCATTGTTACGATAAGCTGAAGCTGAAAAGCAGCAGCAATTTGCAACTGGTACACACCAATTATGAAGATGAGCATTATAATACGGTAAAACATACCGAAAATCAGGACAGCGTAAATTGGGTATTAAAATTGATGAATGACCTACCCGAACAGCAACGAGTGGTTTTGCATATGCGTGACATAGAGCAGTACAGTAACAGTGAGATTGCCGAAGAATTAAATTTAAATGAAACAGCGGTGCGTGTGACGCTTTCGAGAGCCCGAAAAACCATACGCGAACAATTGCTAAAAAAACACAACTATGGAATTAGATAAAATCGAAAACCTGCTCCAGCTTTATTTTGAAGGGGAGACTTCTTTGGAGCAGGAAGCCCAGTTGCAGAACTACTTTACTAGTGACAAGGTAGCCGCGCATCTGGAAGAATACAAGCCTTTGTTTGCAGCCTTTGCCGTTGCCCGGGAAGGTAGTTTTAACCGAACCTTAGAACTGCCCGAGGATAAACCCAGACGCTATTGGATACCCATTGCAGCGAGTATTTTGCTTTGTGTAGGCCTGTTTTTGACCTTCAATAAGCAATCTGCATCAGAGCAGGATCTGGGTACTTATAAAGACCCGGAGGTAGCAGCTTTAAAAACCAAGCAGGCCCTGTTTATGATGGGCAACTTTGTAAACAAAAGTACCGGTAACCTCAATAAGCTTGATGCTTTTGAAGAAACCACCAATCAAATTTTAAAATAATCAAAATCAAAAAACGATGAGAAAATTAGTAATTACAATCCTTTTGGTAAGCGTGAGTCTTACCGGTTTTTCACAAAGCTTCGAGAAGTTTGAAGATATGAAAGATGTAACCGCAATGGTTATGAATCAAAAAATGTTCAAGCTCCTCGGCAAGATGGATCTCGACTCTAAAGATCCGGAGATGAAAAATTACATCAATATGGTTAACAGCCTTAAGGAAATTCAGGTATATGCAACAAAGAATCCCTCTGCCGCGGGTATGATGAAGAGTGAGTTTAATGCGTACAGGTCATCCCAAAAGTTAGAGCAGTTGATGCGCGTTAAGGACGATGGTAAAAACGTGAATTTTTACTACAAGCCCGGTAAAAGCGAAGATTTCGTAAGCGAGTTTCTGATGTTTTTAAACGGCACAGGTGATGAAGATACCGTTATCATCAAAATAACCGGAGACATTGACCTTAAAGAAATAGGTAAGATCGCGAGCAGCATCAATTTTGAAGGCAGCGAAGAACTTAAGAACGTAAAAGTAAACTAAGATGAACTTTCTAAAATCAGGCGTACTTGCTCTGGCTATTTTCAGCCTAATAGGCTGTAATAATGAGCAATCGCTACAGGAATACTATATCGACAGCAAGGAGAATGATGCGTTTATCTCGCTCGATGTGCCCACAAGCCTTCTTGCCCCGGCAAGCGAAAAGCTTTCGGCAGATCAACAAAAAGTGGTGAATTCAGTTAAAAAAATCAATCTGCTGGCTTATTCTCTGAAGGATACGGGTTTTTACAATACCGAAACGACTAAGCTTAAAGACATCCTTAAAAACGATGATTACGATGAGTTGATGAAAGTAGGCAATAGCGGGCAACGTATGCGTATTTTTATCAAAGGCGATGAAGATGCCATTGATGAGGTGGTGCTCTTTGCTCAGGACGAAAATAAAGGCTTTCTGGTAGCTCGTGTTCTGGGTGAGGATATGAACGTTGCCGATATGGTGCGCTTCGCCGAAACGATGGATACCAGCAGCGCTACACTCAATACCGGTGGCTTTGAAGGGATTATGGATGTCTTCAAATAATAGGGAATCCTAAAAATTAAAGAGAGCTTCGGCTCTCTTTTTTGTTTTAAAAGGCTTCATACCGGTTGCGCGAAAGCTCGGGTTTCAGGTCTTAATGTCGTATTTTTGCACCAAACAATTGGTTATGAATAAAGGCATATATATTGCGACTTTAGAGCCTAACAGTGGTAAGTCTATCGTATCCCTTGGGCTTATGCGAACGCTGCTGGGAAAAACGGCAAAAGTGGGTTATTTCAGGCCCGTGATAGACGATAGTAAAGGGGATACTAAAGACAACCACATCAGCACCGTGCTGTCTTTCTTCGACATACCGCTCGACTATGAGGACGCCTATGCTTTTACAACCAGCCAACTCATTAAAAAACGCAACAAAGGGAAGTCCGGCGAAATTCTGGATACCATCATAACCAAATATAAAAATCTGGAAGATCAGTTTGATTTTGTACTGGTTGAAGGCTCCGATTTTACGGGCGAGGGCAGTGTGTTTGAATTTGATACCAATGTGCTTATTGCTAAAAACCTGGGGCTTCCGGTTATTTTGGTTGGCAGCGGAGTAGGGAAGACCGAAGACGAACTGCTGGGAAGTTTGCAAATTGCCTATACCTCCTTTACCGAACGCGATGTTTCGGTGATGGGTGTGGTGGCCAACAAGGTGCAGCCCGAAAATTTACAGATAGCCAAGAAGGGACTTAGGAATTTCCTCCCTGATCATGTCGAGGTTTTTGCGATCCCCTTTACCGAAAAACTCGCGCATCCTACCATTAAAGAAATCGTACAGGAACTGGACGGGAAAGTGCTTTTCGGAAACGAATTTTTAGACAACCAGACCGGTAATTTTGGCGTGGGTGCGATGCAGTTGCGCAACTACCTCACCCATTTAAAGCAGGACAGCCTGGTGATCACGCCCGGTGACCGTGCAGATATTATTCTGGGTGCTTTGCAGGCCAATATTTCGACTAATTACCCACGTATTTCGGGTATAATTTTAACCGGCGGACTGGTTCCGGAAGAACCCATTTTAAAATTGATAGAAGGTTTGTCACAGATCGTTCCTATTGTTTCGGTTGACGACGGTACGTTTTCGGTAACTAACCGTGTAGGAAATATCAAGTCTAAAATATACGCCACCAGTAAGTCGAAGATTGAAACTTCGCTGACCGTTTTTGAGAAGGAAGTTTCTTTCGATCAGCTTATTGAGCGCCTCATCAATCTGGAACCCAAAGGCATTACCCCGCGCATGTTTCAGTATGGTTTGATGAAGCGTGCCGCAACGGCTAAGAAGCACATCGTACTGCCCGAAGGTACAGATCCGCGGATTCTAAACGCTGCCGTACAGCTGGTGGAACTCGATATTGTACAGATAAGTCTTTTAGGCGAGCTGGATAAAATTAAAGAAGTAGCGGTACAGCACAGTATTCCGCTGAATCTCGAAAAAGTTCGGGTGATCAATCCCATAACTTCAGAGCATTTTGAAGATTACGTCAACACCTTTTACGAGTTGCGTAAACACAAAAATGTGAATATGGACATCGCCCGCGACTGGATGGCCGATGTTTCCTATTACGGGACGATGATGATCTACAAAGGTCATGCAGATGGGATGGTAAGCGGTGCTGCGCATACCACCGCGCATACCATAAAACCGGCGCTTCAGTTTATCAAGACCAAACCGGGTGTTTCGGTGGTTTCTTCCGTATTTTTTATGTGTCTGGAAGACCGGGTCTCGGTTTTTGGAGATTGTGCCATTAACCCGAATCCTTCGGCAGGCGAACTGGCAGAAATCGCTATTTCTTCCGCAGAAAGCAGTCTGGCATTTGGTATTGAACCTAAAATAGCCATGCTCTCCTATTCCTCAGGGACCAGCGGTAAAGGAGAAGATGTAGACAGAGTACGTGAGGCTACCGAAATAGTGAAATCTAAACGCCCCGATCTCAAGATTGAAGGTCCTATACAATACGATGCTGCTGTTGATGCAGCCATTGGGAAAAGCAAATTGCCAGACTCAGAGGTTGCCGGTCAGGCCAGTGTTTTGATTTTTCCAGATTTAAATACCGGGAATAATACCTATAAGGCCGTACAGCGGGAGACCGGAGCATTGGCAATAGGCCCGATGCTACAGGGGCTGAACAAGCCGGTTAATGATTTAAGCCGCGGTTGCACGGTAGAAGATATTTTTAATACCGTAATTATCACGGCTATTCAGGCGCAGGGTATTTAATACGCAAAGCGAAAAGTCAAAAGATGCATTCAAAAATTTAGTCAACCTAATACGATTTAGACAGATGAACATACTTGTGATCAACAGCGGAAGCTCTTCGATAAAGTTTCAATTGATAGAAATGCCCATAGCCCGGGTTTTAGCCTCCGGAATGGTTGAGCGTATCGGTATTGAGGGCGGAGGCATTCAGTATAAATCAGAACGCGGTACCCTTAAGCTTGAGGAAGATTTTGAAAATCACAATGCCGGTCTTAAAAAAATCGCAACGGTGCTGATGAATCCCAACTCAGGAGTGATTGACAGTGCAGACGAGGTGGCGGCCGTAGGGCATCGCGTGGTACACGGCGGACAGAAGTTTACCGAGACCATTCGCGTAAATGAGGAAGTAAAAGCAAATATTAAACGGCTGTTTTCGCTTGCACCATTGCATAATCCTGCAAATTTAACCGGGATTGAGGTTGCGGAGGAGCTTTTTCCGAATGCTGAACAGGTGTGTGTTTTTGATACGGCGTTTTTTAGCAGCATCCCACAAAAGGCTTTTCAGTATGCCATACCCAAAAAGTTTTTAGATCAGGATCATATTCGATTATACGGTTTTCATGGAACCAGTCACAAATACGTGAGTGCAAAAGCTAATGAATATTTAAATACCGAAAACCTAAAATTGATCACCATTCACCTGGGAAATGGCTGTAGTATAACCGCTCTTAAAAATGGAAAACCCATTGATACCTCACTGGGATTTGGTCCCGCTAACGGACTCATAATGGGCACCCGGGCAGGGGATATTGATCAGAGCGTTGTGTTTTATCTTCAGGAAAAACTGGGTTATACGGTTGAAGAAGTCAATACCTTATTAAACAAAGAAAGCGGAATGCTGGGGCTAACAGGTCACAGCGATCTGCGCGATATTGAAGCAAAAGCGGAAGCCGGCGATCCCGTTTGCAAGCTCGCTTTAGAAATGAATGCATATCGCATACGTAAATACATCGGCGCTTATGCCGCAGCCCTAAACGGAGTGGATGCCATCGTTTTTACAGCCGGGATAGGCGAAAACAGCAGCACTATCAGAGAATTGGTTTGTGAGGATATGGACTTTTTGGGAATCAGGATCGACAGGGATGAAAATCTGCAACGCAAAAAGGGCATTCGTGAAATTCAGTCGCCTGATGCAGCAGTAAAAATTCTGGTCATTCCTACCAACGAGGAGTTAGAAATTGCAAATCAGGTCTATAATCTGGTTGAAGACTAAATTAGTTGATCGACCGTTGTCTTTGCCCACGAATCAAATTGACTAGTAAAAGTGTAAAAATAAGCGCTAAACCTGTTAATACTTCGGCACGTGCCAAAATATTAAGTAGTCCGCAAACCAGTATGCTACTGTAAAGCAGGATTACCAGAAACAGATTTAGCGAAACTTTGGTATTCATTAGATTCCGGTATAGTTAGCCGGAGTTACCGCTTTTAACTCGGTTTTTATTGCACTGCTTACGTCGAGGGTGTCTATAAAACTATGCATCGACTTTTCGGTAATGGCTTCATTGGTTCGGGTAAGACCTTTAAGTGCTTCGTATGGGTTTGCGTAGCCTTCACGTCTTAAGATGGTCTGAATAGCTTCGGCCACAACCGCCCAGTTATTCTCGAGATCCTGATTGAATTTACCTTCGTTAAGCAATAATTTATTTAAACCTTTCTGAGTGCTTTGCAAGCCGATAAGCGTATGGCCAAAAGGTACGCCTATGTTACGCAGTACGGTACTGTCAGTAAGATCCCGCTGCAGTCTGGAAACCGGTAATTTTGCCGAAAGATGTTCAAAAAGCGCATTGGCAATACCCAGATTTCCTTCACTGTTTTCAAAATCAATTGGGTTCACTTTATGCGGCATAGCCGATGAGCCCACTTCACCTTCCTTGATTTTTTGCTTGAAATAATCCATAGAGATATAGCTCCAGAAATCACGGTTTAAATCCAGCAAAATGGTATTGATACGCTTCATATTGTCAAAAAGCGCGGCCATATGATCGTAATGCTCAATTTGTGTGGTAGGGAAGGAATGGTGTAATTTTAAAGTACCGGTTACAAAAGACTTCCCAAACTTTTTCCAGTCGATATTAGGGTATGCAACGTGGTGCGCGTTAAAATTTCCGGTTGCGCCACCAAATTTTGCAGCGTTTGGTATGGCCTTAAGGAGTTTTATCTGCTCCTCAATACGCACAACAAATACTTCAATTTCTTTGCCTAAACGGGTAGGAGAAGCCGGTTGTCCGTGGGTGCGGGCAAGCATAGAAACACTTTCCCACTCATCAGCCAATTGTTTAAGATGATCTACAACCTCTAAAAGTTCGGTGAGATATACCTGGTTTACAGCATCTTTTAGACTTAAAGGAATTGCGGTGTTATTAATGTCCTGAGAAGTCAGACCAAAATGGATGAACTCTTTGGACTGCTTGAGGTTGAGGGCGTCAAATTTTTCTTTGATAAAATATTCAACCGCCTTAACATCGTGATTGGTAACTTTTTCAATTTCTTTTACTTTTTTTGCGTCTTCGAGGGAAAAGTCCTCGTAAATGGCGCGAAGCTTAGAGTATTTTTCTTTAGGAAAGTCTGTTAATTGAGGTAACGGGATTTCACAAAGCGCGATAAAATATTCTATTTCTACTTTAACACGGTATTTTATAAGTGCTTTTTCAGAAAAAAATGCAGCGAGTGCTGCGGTTTTAGCTGCGTAGCGGCCATCAATAGGGGAAACAGCTTCTAATGAAGTTAAAGACATAATTGCTTTTGGTTTAAAGCTGCAAAGATACACAGCCAGAAGCGGGTAACAAGCATTAACCCGATATAAAACTCAGTTTTTTAGCTTTTTCAAAATGTGACGTGCCCGTGATTGAAAAGCCGGCCCGGCTTCGGAAAAGTGCTGTTCCAGTTGAGCGGTCAGCTCGGGTATGATCCAGTTTTGGGCATTCCTAAGGTTGTAGAGGCATTGCATCGCAAAAACTTTTACCGCTACTTTTTCAGGTGCAATAAGCCAGTCAAAACAGGTCGACACCATTAGTTCCTGTTCCGGTTTGTGTAGGGGAAAGGAGCCTTTTAGAAAAGAAAAAGAGATAAGCTCTAAAGTTTTGGCGAAGATTCGTTTTACGGGGTCTGTTTCAATTACACAAAGCGCTTTAAAGAAACGTGTCTTATGAGGTTTGAGGATGTCAAGATCACTGCGAACAGCCTGATCAAGCGCAAATGCAGATTTAGTTACCCGTTCTTTATTTGTAGCCTCAAAAATAAAATGAAGGCAATAGATCACCCCATCCGGAAATTTGAGCAGTTCGTATCCCATTGCCCTGCGATCTGCGAGACTGGAGGAAATCTTCAAAATTTTGGCAGTCCAGACCGCTTCAGTCATTTGTATTTAGTATTTTTCGCCCATTAAAATTAGAAAATTATGGTTTGGGTAAAGCGTATTTTAATGTTGGCATTGGTTGCTCTTATAGTTATTCAATTTATTCCTGTTGAGAAAAATGAGGGAGGCTATGCATCTTTAGACAATTTTTTACAGGAAACCAGGCCTTCTGAAGAAGTGGCCGGCATTTTAAAATCTTCCTGCTACGATTGCCACAGTAACCAAACCCAATATCCCTGGTATTCCAATTTGGCGCCGGCAAGTTTTTTTCTGGCAGATCATATAGAAGAGGGGAAGGAGCATCTTAATTTCGCCAATTGGGAAAGTTATTCCGCAAAGCGAAAGGATCACAAACTTGACGAACTTATCGAAGAAGTAGAGCACGGCGAAATGCCTTTGGAGTCTTACACCTTGATCCACGCAGACGCAGAGCTTTCCGCAGAGCAAACCGAGGCCTTAATCAACTGGGCAAAAGCGGCTCGGCTTATTTACTCAGAAGATCTTCAACCACAATAGGGATACCTTTAGAAGCCTTTTCGGAAATTACTTTCAGATTCTTTTGGGAAGTAATATTTGGGTGGGGATCTATAAAATAAATTGCTGCTTCCGGTTTTGCATAATTAATAAGACCGGCTGCAGGGTACACCTGCATAGAAGTTCCTACTATTATAATGTAATCAGCTTTTGCTGTAAGCTCGATAGCCGGTTCTAATAGTGGAACCAGCTCGCCAAACCACACGATATGCGGTCTCAACTGGCTGCCTTTAGCACACAAATCTCCCTCGCAAATATCTTCGTGCCAATCAAGCACTAACTCCTCGTCTGAAGTACTACGTGCTTTTAAGAGTTCGCCGTGAAGATGCAAAACTTTTGTGCTGCCTGCCCGTTCGTGTAAATCGTCAACATTTTGCGTAATAATATGGACGTCAAATTGTTTTTCAAGATCTACAAGGGCTTGATGAGCTGCATTGGGTTTTACGGTTTTTAATTGGCGTCGCCGCTGATTGTAAAAATCGAGGACTAGCGCCCTGTTTTTAAACCAACCTTCGGGGCTTGCGACCTCCATAACATCGTGTCCTTCCCAAAGTCCATTAGAATCTCTAAAGGTTTTTAAACCACTTTCAGCGCTTATTCCTGCACCTGATAAGACTATTATTTTTTTCATTAACATTTATTTAACTATCTATGCAAAACCAAGGCGGTAAATTACGCGTAATTATAAACAAAAGAATATCCCTATAGTTCGTAATTAAACTCAAACAAACAAATTATTATGAAAAAAATCTATTTTTTAGCATTGTCCTTATTTATGCTTTTTTCGTGTAGTGAAGATGATTCACCATCTGAGGTTGTTAATGAATTAGGACTAAGAACTTCATTTGATTTAAATGCAGTTAACGCATCTACTAGTGGGATGGTGCAATTTACTGAAAATGCTGATGGCTCAGTGAATATAGCTTTAGTGCTTGATAGTCCGCTTGCAGGAGTAAATCCTGCGCACATTCACTATAATTCAGCTGCTGAAGGAGGTGAAATAGCTCTTACACTTGAATCTATAGGCGATGGGGAAAAGCTAAGTGTTACGAGAAATGTGACAGCCCTTGATGATGGCACTCCAATTTCTTATGAAGAATTAATTGCATTTGACGGTTATATTAATATTCATCAAAGTGCAGATGATTTGGGTACTTTGTTATTGCAGGGTGATATAGGGCCAAATGTTCTTACGTCTAATAGCAAGACTTATAATTTAGTGACAAAAGATGTTGAGGGGATAAGTGGTACAGCTACTTTTACTGAACGTGAAAGTGGAGATGTTCTTTTAGAGGTTATTCTCGAGGGAACACCAAATGGTGGTGTACACCCCGGTCATATTCATAATAATTCTGCTGCTGAAACAGGAGGTATAGCACTTACCCTGACCCCATTAGATGGAACGACTGGAATAAGTAGAACTAATATTACTGCATTAGATGACAATACTCCAATTGATTTTGAAGGTCTACTTAATTTTGATGGTTACATTAACTTCCATTTAAGCGCAGACCAATTAGGAACATTGGTTGCTCAAGGAGATATAGGCGAGAACGAACTAACAGGAGAGACGAAAGAATATGATCTGGTAACCAAGGATGTCGAAGGCATAAGTGGAACCGCAACTTTTGCAAAACGTAAGAGCGGCGCTGCGCTTGTTACCGTAATGTTAGAGGGTACTCCAGAAGGTGGAATGCATCCTGGTCACATTCATAACAACTCTGCTGCTGAAACCGGAGGAATTGCCAAGACTCTTACTACTTTGAACGGAACAACCGGTATGAGTGTTACTCATATTGAAGCTTTAGATGACGATACAGCCATAGGTTATGATGCTTTATTAAACTTTGACGGTTATATCAATTTTCATTTGAGTGCAGAAGAGTTGGGAACTTTAGTTGCCCAGGGAGATATTGGAGAAAATGAACTTACTGGAGAGACAAAAGTCTATGATTTGGATACTAAAGATGTTGCCGGTATTAGTGGAACAGCAACTTTTGCAAAACGTAAGAGTGGCGCTGCACTTGTTACTGTAATGTTAGAAGGTACACCTGACGGTGGAATGCATCCGGGTCATATTCACAATAATTCTGCAGCTGAAACCGGAGGAATTGCCAAGACTCTTACTACTTTAAACGGAACAACCGGAATGAGTGTTACTCACATTGAATCTTTAAATGACGACACTGAAATAGGTTATGATGATCTACTTGATTTTGATGGATACATAAATTTCCATTTAAGTGCATCTGATTTAGCTACACTTGTAGCTCAGGGTGATATAGGTGAAAATGAACTTACTGGCGAGACCAAGGTTTATGATTTGGATACTAAAGATGTTCCTGGTATTAGTGGTACTGCTACTTTTGCTGAACGTAAGAGTGGTGCTGCATTGGTAACCGTAATGTTAGAAGGTACCCCTGCCGGCGGAATGCATCCCGGTCACATACACAATAATTCTGCTGTCGAAACCGGAGGAATTGCCAAGACTCTTACTACTTTGAACGGAACAACCGGAATGAGTGTTACTCATATTGAAGCTTTAAATGATGGTACCGAAATAGGTTATGCTGGCCTTTTAAATTTTGATGGCTATATCAATTTTCATTTAAGCGCTTCAGACTTAGGAACCCTGGTAGCACAAGGAGATATAGGTGCAAATGAGTTAACCGGTAATACCAAAACCTATCTTTTAGGTAGTAAAGACGTTGCTTCAATTAGCGGTTCAGCGCTGTTTTCAGAGCGTAAGGACGGCACCACATTAATTGAATTGAATATTAATGGAACACCAGCAGGCGGAATGCATCCAGCACATATTCATAATAATACTGCTGTTGAGGGAGGTTCAATTGCCATTACTCTTGGAACTGTAAACGGAACAACCGGAATGAGTGCTGTACAGGTTGAAACTTTAGATGATGGCGAAACTGCTGTTTCGTACTCTGATTTACTAGACTTTGATGGTTATATAAATGTACATTTAAGTGCCGCAAATTTAGGTACTATCGTAGCTCAGGGGGATATAGGTCAAAATGAATTGACCGGAGCCAGTAAAACCTATGCTCTCAATACTAAAGACGTAGCAGGTATAAATGGTACTGCGAAGTTTGAGAAACGTAAGAACAACGAGACCTTGGTGACACTTGATATTCAGGGTACGCCTGCAGGAGGTGAGCACCCTGCACACATTCACGCAGGTTCTGTTGCTGAAGCCCCGGGTGATATCTTGATTACGTTGATGTCTGTTGATGGTGATACTGGAATGAGCCAGACCAATGTGACGGCTTACAATGCTGAAGACGGTACTGCTAATGGCGGTGCAGCAATCACTTACGATCAGATGGTTGCAATAGATGGTTATATTAATGTGCATCTAAGCGCAACTCAACTGGGTACTATTGTTGCTCAGGGGAATGTAGGTGCAAATGCAAACTAATTAAACAGTATTTGAATATTCAGAAAACCCGGCCAGTTGGCCGGGTTTTTTAATTTCAAAAATGATATTTACTTAATGATTTTTCAAATGATCCGTTAGTAAAAAGATTTATCGGGATTTAGTGGATCCTTATAATCGAATGGGTTAGGATTTTAACGATTAAATACGTTTAGGTTTTTATATATTTTCATTAATTATATCCTCTAGCGCTGACTTTCAGTTTTTTAGCCTAAACTTTTAGTTGAACAAGTCCGGTATTTTTCAAAATTTTAGGTTAATTGCAATAAAATCCTTTAAAAGCCCTATTTAATTTTATATTATTGCGATAATTCTAATCAAAATTAAATTTATGAAAAAGATTTATTTCTTTGCATTATCATTATTGGTACTGATTTTTGCAGGATGCTCTAATGATGATGACGGAGTAGCGATCATTCCAGGTGAGGCTACCGGAAACATTACAACTTACGATTTAAGCTCAGTTTCTGACCCTGATATTAGCGGTACAGTAACTTTTACAGAAAAAACAGATGGTTCTACAGACATCAGCATTTTGATGGACGGAACAACCGGTGGTTCTCATCCGGCCCACATCCACGCAGGGACTGCTCTTGAAGGAGGTGATATTGTTATCGATCTTACTCCTGTTGATGGTGCTACCCGAAGAAGTCTTACCAATGTTACAGCTACAAATGATGGTACTGACGTTAGTTATGAAGATTTAATCAATTTTGACGGTTACATCAATGTTCACGCTAGTGCCAGTGATTTAGGAACATTATTAGCGCAGGGAGATATAGGAGAAAATGCACTTACAGGAGAGTCTAAAGAATACACGCTATTTACTAAAGATGTAGAAGGTATTGAAGGTACTGCTTTATTTGAAGAGCGTGTTAGCGGCGAGACTTTGATAACTCTTGACATACAAGGTACACCCGAAGGTGGAATGCACCCTGCACATATTCACGCAGGTACTACTCTTGATAATGGAGCTATTGTCGTAAGTCTTACAACCGTTGATGGTGATACCGGTATGAGTATGACTGATGTATCTGCGCTTAACGACGGTTCACCAGTGACTTATGAAGAACTTTTAGAATTTGACGGTTATATTAATGTTCACGCTAGTGCCAATGATTTAGGAACTATTGTTGCTCAGGGAGATATAGGTCAAAATGAGATATTAGACTCTAAGGAGTATGAATTAATGGCTAAAACGGATGCTAATGTGATGGGTACTGCTACAATCGCTATGCGTGCAGACAGTACTTCAGTTGTAACCTTAAACGTTGAGAATACAATTGCAGGTACAATGCATCCTGCACATATTCACGAAAATAGTGCTGTAGAAACCGGAGCTATTGTTGTAGATCTTATGGCGGTTAATGGTGATACAGGAATTAGTATGACTAATGTTTCTGCTTTAAACGACGATACCGAAGTTAGCTATGAAGATCTTTTAGAATTTGACGGGTATATCAATATTCATCTTAATGGAACTGACTTAACCGTAGTTTCTCAAACAGACATAGGAGCTAATGAGTTAACCGGAAATACGAAATCCTATGTTCTTGCAACAAAAGATGTAGCCGGAATTAATGGTACTGCATTGTTTTCTGAGCGTATGGACGGGACGACATTAGTTGAATTGACGCTAAACGGAACACCGGCAGGTGGAATGCATCCAGCACATATTCACGCAAACACAGCCGTTGAAGGTGGAGATATCGAAATCACTTTAGGAACTGTTAATGGAACTACCGGAATGAGTGCTGTACAGGTTGAAGCTCTTAACGGTGAAGATGGAACTCCTAATGCCGGAGAAGCTATTACCTACGCAGAATTACTAGACTTTGATGGATACATCAATGTACATTTAAGCGCGACTGAACTGGGTACTATTGTAGCTCAGGGCGATATAGGTCAAAATGAATTAACCGGAACTTCTAAAACCTACGTTTTAAATACTAAAGACGTACCTGGAATCAATGGTACGGCTAAATTTGAAGAGCGTGTTAACGGAGAGACTTTGGTTACTTTAGATCTTGACGGTACTCCTGCAGGAGGTGAGCACCCTGCACACATTCACGCAGGTTCTGTTGCTGAAGCTCCGGGAGATATCTTGATTACGTTGATGTCTGTTGATGGTGATACCGGAATGAGCCAGACCAATGTGACGGCTTACAACGCTGAAGATGGTACTGCTAATGGTGGTGCAGCAATCACTTACGATGATATGGTTGCGATAGATGGTTATATTAATGTGCATCTAAGCGCAACTCAACTGGGTACTATCGTTGCTCAGGGGAATGTAGGTGCAAATGCAAACTAATTAATTAGCATTTTAATATTCAGAAAACCCGGCCAATTGGCCGGGTTTTTTTATTTTCGATGCCTATGAATTCAGAATTGATTAATTACCTCGAGGGTTTTCTCACCCCGCGCAGACAGGAACTTTTTAAACAGGTGATTGCACAGCGCACACGCTTTCTAACGGTCGCTATTGAAGATGTGGGACACTTACACAACACGAGCGCAGTAATGCGCAGCTGCGATGCCTTTGGCGTTCAGGACGTGCATGTGATTGAAGAACTCAAGGGAAAACGTATAGACCGGGAGATTGCTATGGGGGCTCAAAAGTGGACTTCGGTACACCGCTATGACTCCACTAAAAATGCACTGGCCGGTTTGAAGGCTAAGGGCTATCAAATTGTTGCCACAACGCCCCATCATACCGCTCATAAACTCGAAAATTTTAAACTGGACAGACCAACTGCTTTGTTCTTTGGTAGCGAAAAGGATGGATTAACAGACACTGTTATTGAGGCCGCTGACTCGTACATCTATATTCCAACCTATGGTTTTACTCTAAGTCTTAATATTTCGGTCTGTGCGGCGATTTTGCTTCAGGAACTTACTCAGGGTTTACGCAATTCACAATTAGACTGGAAGCTCAAACCTGAAGATATTTTAGAAATTAAAACGCTTTGGTTAAAACGCAACCTGAAGGATTATGATGCTTTGGTTAATACCTTTAATACTTCAGCTCAATGAATTTAACAGACTGGATAGGAGCGCTGGGTACTTTTCAAATTTTGTTAGCCTACATCCTGCAGGTTACTAATGTGCTTAAGAAGAACAGCCTTATTTTTATCTTATTGAATACCATTGGCGCCGGTATGGCGTGCACGGCGAGTGTACTTCTCAATTATGTGCCTTTTATTGTCCTCGAAGCGGTTTGGACTCTGGTTTCACTCGGAGCTCTGGTGGTTTACTTTCGCGACAGGAAAACAAAGCAGGAGCAATAAAAAAAGCTTCCGGTTTGGGAAGCTTTTTCTAATGTTTTTTATTTTCTAACGATCCCGGTTCAAAACCCGGTATTCTTCGTAACAACTGCTCAGGGCATCTAGTATTTGAAGATCATTGGCAGTTTTTACAAAACTTTCCGAATAATCACAGCGACTTAAAATGGCTTCGATATCTTCTTTGGGTACCTGAAGCAAAGCTGTAAGAGTTTCTCTGTCAAATTTAGTAATCAACAGGTTTCTGATGTTATCGTCTTCTTTCATCTTGCGAAGCTTTCGCATTTGCGAACTCTTATTAGAAAAGACTTTGTTGAGAAAATCTGCTGGATTAAAAATAGCACTCAATACCTTATCTATGGCACCGGGTTGTGAATGACCTGCCTCGTAAGCAGAGCTTAGGCCCGAAATACTATAACGTACGTTTTTATAAACCGGAACATTCTTCGCATCAATCTCCAGATAGCCGGTAAGCTCGACATCTTTAACCACCACTTCTTCAAGTGCGATACCGCTTTCGGTCATTTTTACCTTTACGTCACCAAAACGTTTCCAGTCATTGGTCACACGTACCTGAAGGCTTTTAAACCCAAGAAAAGAGAAAAATAAGGTATCGTTTACCTGAGCTCTAAGGCGGAATGTACCTTCAGCATTGGTAGTGGTACCCCGTACCGAATTCAGGTTGATGATATTTACACCTTCTAAAGGTTCGTCTGTAGAGGAATTGAGTACCGTACCTATTATAAAATCCTCGCTTTCCTGATCGGTTTCAGAAAGAACAGTATCCTGAGCCGAAAGCATAAACGGGGCAATAAAAAGTACCAGTAGTAAGAGCTTTTTCATAGTGGAAGCCAATTTATAGAAAGAGACGGAAAAATCATACCAAAAGTGACAATTCCGTCTCATTAAATAAAAATTTATCGGTCCCGGCGTCTGCGTTTACCTGAAAACGGACTCTTATTTTCTTTTGGTCCGTCTGGTTTGCGCTTTCCTTTGCGTTCACCACCGCCACTTCGGCGTTCTTTACCTCCGGCGGATGCGCCTTTTTTGCGGAAACCTCCGTCTCCAAAGTCGTCACGGCGTTTTCCGCCACCACCGCCTTTGCGATCATTGCGTTTGCGTTTTCCGCCACCGCCACCACCGCCACCGCGGGTGTCTTTGGTAACTTCAACGTGTACCTGTCTTCCCTGAAGTTTAAAGTCTTCAAAAAGAGCCAGAATGGTGTCTTTGTTTTCGGTGTCGGTATTGAAAAATGAGAACGAATCTTTACAATCTACCTTGTAAATACCTTCACCTAATCCCGTAGCATCCTTTAAAAAGTCTTTCAGACTCATCCAGTCAAAACCGTCTTTTGAACCAATATTGATGAAATAACGGGTAGATTCACCAGACTCCTCCTTCATATCGGCTTTTACAGCGACATTGAGATCTTTGGTTTTTTGATAATAATTGAAGAAACGCGTAAACTCAACCGAAAATACTTTTTTGATCAAATCTTCACGGCTAATACCTTCGAGCACTTCATTGATGCTGAATAAATACGGATTGATTTCCTCATTTATCTTAGTTCCCTGAATGTCGTTAGCCAGGTGCATCAACTGTACCTCGCAGATTTCCATTCCGGTAGGAATATCTTTTTGTACAAATTGCTTATTGATGATTTTTTCGAGGGTGCGTATTTTGCGCAGTTCACTCTTCGAAACGATCACCATCGAAATACCGGTTTTACCGGCACGTCCTGTACGTCCGCTTCGGTGGGTGTAGGTTTCAATTTCATCAGGTAACTGGTAGTTGATCACGTGTGTGATATCATCTACATCAATACCCCGTGCAGCCACATCAGTTGCTACAAGCATCTGAATTTGTCGCGCCCGGAAGCTTTTCATCACCAGATCACGTTGATTTTGACTCAAATCCCCGTGTAAAGCCGATGCATTGTAACCATCTTCAATCAATTGCTCAGCCACTTTTTGCGTATCGCGTTTGGTACGGCAAAAAACCACAGAGAAAATCTCAGGATTGGCATCTGCAAGACGCTTAAGTGCCTGATAGCGGTCGCGGGCGTTCACCATATAGTATTCGTGTGAAACGCTGTCTGCACCTTCGTTTTTAGTCCCTACCGTAATCTCGATCGGGCTGTTCATAAACTGCTTGGCAATACGGGCAACCTCTTTCGGCATAGTCGCCGAAAATAACCAGGTCTGTTTACCTTTTGGGGTGTCAGCAAGAATGGTGGTGATGTCTTCATAAAAGCCCATGTTGAGCATTTCATCGGCTTCATCAAGCACACAAAAATCAATTCCTGAAATGTCAACCAGATTACGGCGCATCATATCCTGCATACGTCCCGGAGTGGCAACAATAATCTGAGCCCCACGGGAAATCTGGCGTGCCTGCTCCTGGATGTTTGCACCTCCATAAACAGCCACTGTGTTTAAACCTTTAACGTATTTTGAGTAATTCTTAAGTTCATTAGTAATCTGCAAACACAATTCGCGGGTAGGGGATATGATTAGACCCTGAGTCTTGCGATTGTTAGCATCAACTTTTTGAATAAGCGGAAAACCAAATGCTGCTGTTTTACCTGTACCCGTCTGTGCGAGCGCAACTACGTCTGTTGCCTCTTTTAGTAGGACCGGGATGGCTTTCTCCTGTACTTCTGAAGGTTCTGTAAATCCCATGTCGGATACAGCCTGCAAAATAGCCTCATTAAGTCCTAACGCTTTAAATGTATTCATATAAAATAATTATCTTAAATCAACGTCGATTTAAGAGGGCGCAAAGATACAGTTAATTAGCTTAGCAATTCACTTGTTTGGGCAAGCATTTAAATTCCTTTAAATGAGAGTTTTAAATGCGGAAATGCGCGCTTTTATAAATACATCGTTATAGAAGCCCGAATAAGACGTCTTTTTCCAAACATATTCGGCATGTACTTTTAGGATTTGGATAACCGAAGCAAATCAGGTCAGTTCCTGCAGGTATTCCAGTAATTTTTGAGTTGCGCGCCCGCGGTGACTGATTTTATTTTTTTCAGACAATGGCATTTCGGCAAAGGTAAGTGCATGACCTTCAGGCATAAAAACAGGATCGTAACCAAAGCCGCCATCTCCCGAAACTGAAGTTGTAATCACGCCCTTGCAGATTCCTTCAAAAACCAATTCTTTTTCACCCAAACACAGTGCGATTACGGTTTTGAAACGCGCGTTACGGTTATCTTTTTCCTTTAAATTGTTCAGCAATTTAGCGGTATTATCTGCCGCATTCTTGTGTTCACCGGCATAGCGCGCGCTGTAGACTCCCGGCTCGCCATTTAGCGCTTCCACCTCAAGCCCGGTGTCATCACCAAAGCAATCATAGCCGTATTTTTGCTTTACATATCGGGCTTTAATGAGCGCATTGCCTTCAATCGTGTCTGCATCTTCCACAATTTCTTCGGTACACCCAATATCGGTGAGGCTTTTCAGCTGAATGTGTTTCGGCATCAAAGCCTGAATTTCTTTGAGTTTATTGGCGTTATGGGTTGCAAAAACCAGCGTCATAGGAACGATTTAAGGAGGCAAGTTATTAATTATTACAGAATGGCTAAAATACGTATTCATTAAAAGTAACCTAAATAACCGGGCAAGTCTTGAATGCAAAACTTTTTAAGGGTACTTTAGACCTATGCAAGACGAAAAACATTACGCACAGCGCAGTGGCTGGCTTCGGGCCGCTGTTTTAGGGGCAAACGACGGGATTCTTTCAACTGCGAGCCTCGTAATCGGGGTGGCAGCTGCCAGTTCAACCCGCGAACCCATTATCCTTGCCGGAGTGGCCGGTATTGTTGCCGGGGCTTTATCTATGGCCGCAGGCGAATACGTGTCGGTGAGTTCGCAGAGCGATATCGAAAAAGCCGATCTCAAACGCGAAGAAGAAGAACTCGCCAACATGCCCGAATCGGAATTGCACGAACTCAAGGATATCTACATCAAACGGGGCCTCAGAGCAGATACGGCTCTTGAAGTGGCCAAACAGCTCACGGCTCATAACGCGCTGGAGGCTCACGTCCGTGACGAACTCGGGATGCACGAGATTACGCAGGCCATACCCTTGCAGGCTGCATTAAGCAGTGGGGCTGCATTTACGGTGGGCGGCGCTTTGCCGGTTTTGGTTGCATTTTTAGCGCCTGTGAACTCAATGGAGTACGTGCAATATGCGGCGGCCATTCTGTTTTTGATTGTTTTGGGGGCTACTGCGGCACGTACCGGAGGTTCAAAAATGAGCACCGCAGTAATGCGTATCACCATTTGGGGTACACTCGCCATGGTTGCCAGCGCGCTAATAGGTCATCTTTTTGGAGTGAATGTGGCCTAAAAGCTGGCCAGCTTTCGATTTCTGGTTTTAAAACCCGAAAGCTTTAACTGCAAAGTTTTATCTTTAATGCTTCCGCAAGCAAAATTCACATGACACACGAATTTTTAGAAATTTTAAATCAGGCGAAAGTCTACAAATCACAGGGCGTTTCCTGTGTTTTAGCAACCGTGGTCGCGCTTGATGGTTCGTCTTATCGAAAACCCGGTGTACGTATGTTAATCGCCGAAAACGGCGCGATGACCGGGGCTGTAAGTGGCGGCTGTGTAGAGAAAGAAGTGGTGCGCCGCGCGGAATCGGTTTTTAAGACCGGCGTATCTAAAATCATGACCTATGATGGGCGTTACCGCCTGGGTTGTGAGGGCGTTCTCTATATTTTGCTGGAACGTTTTGAAGCTTCAGACCAACTGGTACATACTTTTGAAAATCTGCTTTCGCAGCGCGAAAGCTTTGAGATTATGAGTTTTTATAAAAAGGAAGATGAGGCTACCGGGAATTTTGGTTCTTTTTTGCGTGTGGGCGAAAAGAATCCAGTCTACTTTCAAAATACAAGCACGCTTGAAGCTCCCTCCGAAGCGCTTCGGTTTAAACAAAGCCTAAATCCAAGATTTAAGTTACTTCTGGTTGGCGGTGAACACGATACTGTAAAACTGTGTACGATGGCTGCGATGCTGGGATGGGAGGTAGATGTAATCACCTCGCTGAAAGATCCCAAAGAGTTAAAGGATTTTCCGGGAGCGGCCCGGGTAATTGGTGGCAACGCCGATACCTTCGACGCTGCCACTCTCGATGCACAGACGGCCGTTGTGCTGATGACGCACAATTACGCGCAGGATTTGCAGTACTTGGTAAAACTCAAAGACTTGAAACTTCCCTATCTGGGAATCCTGGGATCGGTGAAGCGCCGCGAGAAAATACAACACGAACTTCTGGACTATGCACCTGATGTGGATCTTGATTTTTTGGAACAAATCTACAGTCCCGCAGGTTTAAATATTGGGTCTATTACACCTGAGGAAATTGCGCTTTCTATTTTAGCTGAAATTCTTGCAGTGACCCGTAATCGCAATTCGCTTTCACTTAAAACACTTACCGGTAAAATTAATTCGGCTATCAGCTAATGGATAAAATTGCAATTCTCATTCTGGCCGCCGGAAGCGCCTCACGAATGGGCAAAGTAAAACAGCTGCTCTCCTACAAACATACCACCTTACTGGGTTACACGATTGAGCAGGCCTTAAAAACTCCGGCTGACGCGATTTATTGCGTCCTGGGTGCGGGCGCAGCGAACATCAAAAACGAGATTCGGCAACCGGTAAAGACGATCTTTAACCCAAACTGGGAGCAGGGGATGGGCAGCAGCATCTCGGTAGGTATCCAGGAGATTGAAAAAGCAGGCTTTGATTATGCCTTAATCATGCTCGCCGATCAACCCCGTATTGATGCCGTATTTCTGACCCAACTTATGGGAATGGCCGCTGTACATAAAAATACCCTCATCGCTTCCGATTACGGTTCAAAAAACGGAGTACCGGCGTTATTTCCGAAATCTTTTTTTGACCAGTTAAAGACTCTTGACGGTGATCAGGGTGCCCGGCAATTGCTGAATTCGGGAAATCCAAAACCACTAACACTTATAGCAGAAGACCGCGTTCAGGACATAGATACGCCTGACGATTATAGTCGTTTGCTTAAAAATTGAATTAATTTAGCATTCTAACCAGCATAAACCATTCTTCATGACTGCAGATCAGGAAAAGAAGCAAGCCGCATTGGAAGCGGTTAAATACATTAAAAACAATATGGTTGTAGGTCTGGGCACCGGCTCAACCGCAAAACATATGATCGAAGCTGTGGGGCAGATGGTAGCAGAGGGGATGAACCTTACCTGCGTACCTTCATCTGATGCAACCGAAAAGCTCGCTAAAGAATTGGGCATTAAAATCGTGGAGCTTCACGAGGTAGACCATATCGATGTCACCATTGACGGCGCCGATGAGTTTGACGGCGATTTCCAATTGATCAAAGGCGGTGGCGGTGCTTTGCTACGCGAAAAGATTCTGGCGTGGAATACCAAATTCAACATCATAATTGCCGATAGCAGCAAGGATGTTAAGAAACTGGGCGCTTTTAAACTTCCTGTGGAAGTGATTCCGTTTGCGACCAAACAAATCAAGACCTATCTCGAAGCTGAAGGTTTAAAGCCTGTACAGCGAATGAAGGAAGGAAACGAATACCGTACCGACGAAAATAACAACATTCTGGATATTGATATATTTGAAGTAGAAGACCTTCAGGAACTTGAGATCAAATTGCTTAAAATTCCCGGGGTTGTTGAAACCGGACTTTTCCTTGATAGCACCAGCCTTATCATTGTTGGGAAAGAAGGCGGACCGGAGGTTAAGGAGCGCTCTTAGAGAATACAAAAATTGTCTGTCTGAGCCTGTCGAAGACTATTTGAAAATCAATAGTTCAAAACTTTGACAAGCTCAGTTTGACAATAAGACTAATTTTTCAAGCAGTCTCGTTTTACTATCCATAAATCTGTTCCAGCAAAGTTGCCACAGCTTTAGGCTTTCTGCCTAATAGATTCTCCAGATCTTTAGATTCAGAATTGAATTCGCCCTGCGCAATCCCCAGAGAGAATCCCAGCATCATATTTACGGCATCTTCCGGTACGCCATAGGAAGCCATAGTCGATTTAAACGTTTCTACATCGGGAGATACATAGTTGATTTCTTCTTCCGTGATATCGCTCAGGATTTCAGCTACCGCTTTAAAATCAATCGCTTTTGGTCCGTCTAACGTATAGATTTTGTTTTGGTGCTGTGCTGCATTTTTCAAAATAAGCGCTCCGGCTTCAGCTAAATCGTCGCGTAAAGCAAAAGCGGTCTTGCCATCACCCGTAGGTAGAAAGACGGTTTTTGATTGAAGCAAGGCTTCTTTTTCGCCTAAAAAGAGCGCAATCACTTCCGCATACAGATTATGTCTCAAAATGGTATATGCCATTCCCGATTCTTTAAGCCAGTTTTCGGTTTTGATGTGGGCGTCCATTACAACAGCGACCGGAGAGTTTTCGCTTTCGTCTTTTCTCCCGGCACTGGTGTACACGACGTGTTGTATTCCCGCCTGAGTTGCTGCATCCACCACATTTTTATGCTGTACGCTTCTTGAACCAATATCACTCCCGGAAACAAAATAGAGAATTTCAATATTCTTAAAGGCTTCCGTGAGTTTTTCTGTGTTATCGTAATCGGCAATGCGTAGTTCAAAACCTTTGCTTTTGTATACTTTAGCCTGATCGCTTGCTGCATCGCGCACTAATACTGCGATTTCAGATGGATTTATAGTAGTAGAAAGGTGTTCAACCACGCTGCTACCTAAACCTCCGGTTGCTCCTGTAATTAAATAAGTACTCATGTTTTTTATTTTAAGTTATTAACTTACTTTTGGTAAGTCAAAGATAAGAAGTAATTGACTCCTGTGGAAGAACTTACGAGGCTGTAGGTCACTTTCCCGGAAGTTAGTTTTGTTGAAATTCAATGCGTTATAATGGAAAATTCTGAAAAAAAATTTGCAGATTCTGAAAATTGCCCGGTGCGTAATGTCTTGGATCGCTTTGGAGACAAATGGTCTACGCTGGTTTTACTCGTGCTTGACGATACCAAAGTCCTGCGTTTTAACGAGATTCATAAAATGATTGATACCATTTCTCAAAAAATGCTTGCCGTTACGTTGAAATCTTTGGAAGCAGACGGTCTGGTTCTGCGAACCCAATATCCCGAGATACCGCCACGGGTAGAATATACTTTAAGTGAACGCGGAGCATCGCTGATTCCACATATAAAAAGTCTGGTTCAATGGGCCAACGCCAATTTTGAAGTGATTACCCAATCGCGGGCGGCGTATAAAAAGTAAAAAGGCTGCTTAAAATTTTAAACAGCCTTTTTCGATTAATGGAATAGCGTCTACTCGTTTTTAGTTGCTGTGCTTTCTTCTTCAGTCCAACCCAGATACCCGCCTTTGAGATCATATAGGGTTTGAAAACCCATTTCCTGCATAATTACCGCTGCTTTGCCGCTTCGGTTACCCGATCTGCAATAGAGATAGACCGGAGTTGCAGGGTCTAGCTGTTCAACCTGAGCTCTGAAGCTCAGCGAATCGAGCACATTAAAATTGAGTGCCTGCTCGATATGACCGGCTTCAAACTCTTCCGCTCTGCGCACATCAAGAAGCAATACCTTTTTAGCATTGATGCTGTCACGAAAAGCATTTTTGTCTAAAATGAGGTGATTGCTTTCCTGAGCTTTTGCACCAAAAGTGAACAGACTTAAAAGCAGTAAACTAAATATGGCTTTCATCTTTCCTATTTTTTTAAGGTGGAAGGGCAGACGTAATTGGTGGTTTTTAGATCCGTTTCCTTTAAAGCGGCATAACCTCCCTGTACGTCGATGAGGTTGTGAATGCCCCGGCTTTTTAAGATGCTGGCGGCAATCATACTGCGGTAACCCCCGGCACAGTGAATGAAAAATTCTTTAGTATCGGGAAACGCACTCAAATGCTTGTTGATGTAATCGAGCGGCGTACTTTCGGCCACTTCCAGATGCTCTGCTTCAAATTCTCCGGGTTTGCGTACATCAAAAACCGGCGTATTGGCATCGGCTTTTACCGCAGTTTCCACTTCGCTTGCAGGTACTGAATTCACCGAGTCGGTTTCTTTACCGGCTGCTTCCCAGGCTTTAAATCCGCCTTTGAGATAGCCTATCGTACCGTCAAAGCCCACCCGTGAAAGTCGGGTAATGGTTTCTTCTTCGCGACCTTCATCGGCGACTAATAAAATAGCCTGCTCGGTGTCGGCAATAAGAGCGCCCACCCAGGGAGCAAAACCGCCGTCAATACCAATAAATATAGATCTTGGGATGTGACCTTTAGCAAAATCATTTTGGTGTCTTACATCAAGGATCACCGCTCCGGTTTCGTTAGCCGCGGTTTCAAAGGCATCGGGCGAAAGCGCACGTGTTCCGCGTTCTAAAACCTCGTCAATGTCGTCGTAACCTTCCTTGTTCATTTTCACATTCAACGGAAAATAGGAGGGAGGAGGCAAGAGACCATCAGTCACTTCCTGAATAAATTCTTCTTTGGTCATATCTGCCCGCAAGGCATAGTTGGTCTTTTTCTGGTTGCCCAGGGTATCAACCGTTTCCTTGCTCATATTTTTTCCACAGGCCGAACCTGCACCGTGTGCCGGATATACGATAACGTCATCAGCCAATGGCATAATTTTTTCGCGTAAGCTGTCAAATAAATAGCCTGCGAGATCTTCCTGAGTAAGTTCTTTGGCTTTTTGTGCCAAATCGGGTCTTCCCACATCGCCCAGAAATAAGGTGTCTCCGCTAAAAATCGCGTGATTTTTTCCGTGCTCATCAATCAGGAGGTAAGTCGTACTTTCCATCGTATGGCCGGGCGTATGCAACACCCTGATGGTAATTTTGCCTATTTTAAATTCCTGTTGGTCTTTTGCGATAATGGCCTCAAATGAAGGATTGGCTTTAGGACCGTAAACGATTTCCGCCCCGGTTTCTTTAGCCAGGGTAACGTGACCGCTCACAAAGTCGGCGTGAAAATGGGTTTCAAAAATATATTTGATTTTGGCGTTATCTGCTTCTGCACGCTCTATATAAGGCTTTACCTCACGCAAAGGATCGATTACGGCGGCCTCGCCGTTACTTTCAATATAATAGGCTCCCTGAGCCAAACAACCGGTGTAAATCTGTTCTATAGTCATGATGATACTGTATTTATAGGGCAAAGATAAGGCACCTTTACGGGTGTCGCGGTAACACGGGTTACATTCGTCAAAGCTAATTACAGACCGAAGTTAAATCCAAAGCTTAACCGACCGCCTTCATCACCGGTAAAATAAGCGAGATTTCCGCTGATAAAACCGCCCATTGCAAAATGAATACCACCACCATAACTGTCATGCCAGCGTTCTGAGTTTTCGCCATCGTACCAAACCCTACCTAAATCGTAGCCGCCAAAGATGTGTGTGCGTACCGGGAATAAAGCTGTTTTTAAAGGCGTAAATTGATACAAAACATCGGCAGAACCACGCAGGGCTTTGTCTCCTGCAAAACGGTCCAAGCGATAACTGCGCAGACCCGAAGAAGCGCCCAATCGTGCCGATTGAAAAAATACCGCAGGATCGCCAAATCGCAACTGACCTGCTACTTCGGTTTTAAGAACCAGATCGCGGGAACTGTCTATCGCATTCCAAAATGTAATTGAGGGGTCTGCAGCATAAACGGTTGTGGCGTCATTCAGATTGTCATAGATTGAACCGGCTGCTTTAAAATGCATACCTCGTGTGGGGTAAGCCGCGTCATCAACACTGCGGTAGTTGTATTCGGTTTTTAGGGTAGCGTATTTGTTTTGAGATGTTGCATTACCAGGTTCACGCAAAGCGGAAGGGTCAAATGCATAGTGTTGATAAGCCAAAGCAGCTTTAAACGAACTGCCGTATTCCCCGTTGTAATAAACCCCGGCAGCGTACTCAAATTGCTGATTCAGCAGGCGGTTTGCATCAAAGTTTGAGGCGTTGTTAACCGATTCATTACCAAAGCCAAAGAAGTTTTCGGTGTAATTATTGGTCGTAACCCGGGTGCTAATGAGAAAATTCCATTCCGAGAAAATATTGCTGAAATGCAACTCGCCTTCAAAAGCGGCAGCCTGAGTTAATGAAAAATACTGCGCGTCTACAACAAACTGGGAGGTAAAGGGATTTCTCTCGAAGCCCATTTTCTGCCGTGCGATCCTGATATGTGGAGCCACGCCCCAATCTGGATTGTACGGTAATTTAAGCGCAACTTTCTTGGCTTCATCCGGTCTGCGCTCTGAGTCGTAGATGTGATTTTCATAAATACTGTTGAAGCGCAGTCGAGCCCCTTTATTTTCCTTAACGATGTTGCCTTCAGGCTGGTCGTAAACGGTGAGATTGCTTCCGTTTTCGATCTCATAGGTATCATCGTCCTGGCCTCCTGCTATGACCATTTTAATTTTAGAGCCTTTTTTTCCCGTAACGGTAAAGACATCTTCATCATCCAGACCATAAACCCAGATTTCCTGAGTTTCTTTGGGGGCAAAAACGCGGTCAAAAAGCAAGCTTCCGTCTTCACCGTCTTTGATGCGGTAGGCACTAATGCGCGTTGTTCCGTCGTCGTTTCGGTCGATGTAAAAATGATCGTCTTTATCGGTTCCTTTTAAGGTTTGAAAGTCGATGTAGTAATCATAATAGCGTTCAACTATACTTATCAGGTTTTCTTTTCGCGCCAGCACATCACTTTGCAGTTGCTTCCAATTTTCATCCTGAATTTCTTTGGGCATTTCGCTAAAGGCTTTTGCAACCACTTCGGGAGTAATATTTTTCTGTATGAAATCTACAGCATCCAGCCAGTCCTTTTTATTGGTATGCTGAAGCAGGGCACGGTCCAGATTTATAGCACTTTCGCTAAAGTGTTTTACATATTCAATATCGGGCCCATAATTGCCCAACTCGCGGGTTCCGGCCATAAATTTCTGGAGTTTTTTGATGATTTTCCCATCAAATTTTGAAAACACCTGATCGCGGTCACGTGGGATTGCGATATAGGAATAGGTGCTGTCGTCATTTTTACGCTCAGCCCAGCGCCACTGGTCTTCGTGGCGGTCCCAGTCACCAACCAGCATATCAAAAACGCGGGCTTTGATATAGGCCTGCTCATCTACCTGGTTTTTTTCATCTTCACGAATGGCTTCAAACAAATCTGCCGTGCTTTCTACATCTTCATTAAAACCAAACATATGACTGCCGTTAAAATCATCATCGGGTTTTTCGACAATCATATACAGGCGGTCGCCGTGCGTATCATTAAAATCTCCCAGAGCTTCCTGCTTTGGAACATAATAGACTTTAGGGTGCGTGTGATTGAGATCTGCGGCCCCTGCAAGGCGTGGGATCGCAAAAGCACCGTAGGGATGCGAGGCGGTATAGAAATCTTCGATTAACCTTGCCGGAAGCGTACCTTTAAAATACTGCTGAGCGTCAAGATCGTTATAACCCTTAGCCTGTAAAAACGCAAACGGATCTTTAGCCAAAGCCCTCATATTATACTCGCGGTCATCTGCATCGACCAGTCTTAAAGACTGGGTTTGATGCCCGCCTCCTGCACGCTCCACTTTAAGACCCCCGTAAAGCGTGTCCAGAATGGCTACCGGAGCTTCAATTTCCAAGCCATAAAGGTCGCGGTAATGCTTGCCCCATTTCTCTTCATAGGCTTCAGATACTTCCACAAGATCTTTTGGGTAGATGCTGGCGGTTTCTGTTTTGGGAAAAGTATTGGGAAGCGAATTTACCGGATACGGTTCAGGCGCTGCAAAACTTTCTTTTGAAAAGCGCTCCACAAGCTTACTGGTTTGATTCAGTTCATAAAAATGAACGCTTGAAGCACCGTCTTTATACAATCTCAGTTCGGCAAGTCCCGGTTGCACGGAAGCGAAAATCCCGTCTTTACCCAATCGTGCATACTCGCTTTTTGCGGCTGTGCCGGAGATGATTTGCCTGATGTCTTCGTTTTCGATGTACTGTAAAGACTGCTCGTGAGCCGAAAGAACGAACAGCCGTGGCAGGCCTATAGACATTTGTTTGATCTCCTGCATCAAGTCATTCATAAGCGGGTTGAACTGATCCTGCTTGGAGATACCGCCCTGTGTACGTGCAAAAGCCCATAAAAAGCCCACTCCCGGAATAAAAGCATTCTCAGCCGACGGTCTGTAGAGTGCGCGGGTGCTCATTTCACCGCCGTAAATTCCGTTAGAATATAACGGATGATGCATCACCAAAATCACATTTTTATGACGGGCTTTACGCGCTTCGTCTTTGAGTAGTGTTAGAAATTGCACGCGGGTTTTAATGGCACATTTATCGTTAAATCCGGGATGTTTACTCCAGTCCTCTATGTACCACTGGGAATCTGCAATGATGATTTCGGTCTCGTCGTCAACATCAATAACCTCGATAGGGCAACCGTTTTCGGGTTGAAAGTGATTGTCTTTGCCCATCTTTTCTTCAATAAGGTCTTCTATATTTTCGAGACCATTTACTCCGCGGTCGTTCCACTCGTGCTCGCCGGGAATAATCAGGGTTTTACCTTTAAACTCTCTGATAAGTTTTACCAGCGGATCTAATTGCTCTTTAGTATCCTCCTTTTTGCCTACGTCAGGGTAGATGTTATCTCCGGCAAGAACCAGGTAGTCACTTTGGGAGGCATTGCTGTTTTGCAGTTCATAAAATGCTTTCAGGAGTTCATTGTTTGGTCCTTTTTTATGAGCTCCCAGATTGCCTAAAACAAAAAAGCTACGGTAAGCAGAAGTGTCTGCCGTTGTCTTTAAAATCTTTTGGTCCCGGTCTCTAAACTGGGTTAGCTCGCTGGCGCATGAAACGAATAAGCCTGTTACGATGAGAACGATTAGGCTTTTATAGGGTAGGTGTGATCGCATTAATAATTAGGTTGTTATCGCAAAATTAGTAAACGATTTGAGGGCTAAAAGTTTTTATGTGATTGTTAACGTTCTTGAGTTTAAGACGAGACTTTACAATTCAACCCTCTTATTTTACAACTGGGTATTTTAAATCTTTAAAGCCGCAACGTCTTTAGCATCTTTGACCTGTAATCAAAAAACGAGCACGTTATGGTCAAATTAATTCTCTATCTGCTTCAAGCCACACTTACTGTTTCAGGAATGAATCCTGAAGCGGTACGTTTTAAAACTGCTGAAGCTTTACTCATACAGGAAATGAGTTCTAAAGAATATAATACCTTTAAATGCGCGATTGAAAATCACACTTCAGAGTGTAAAGCCATTTTATTATGAATCTGATTTTTAAAGAATTTGCCAATGCCTGTATTGTAGGAGTTTCCATTTACGTGGTTTTCCTGTTGATTCACGTACTTGGAGGAAATACGCTCATTTTTAACAGCGACCTCGCCGAGGATTTTGCAACCAGTATGCTGTACTCCATTGTACTGTATATGTTTAATATGGGGGTGTTTCGGTATTATCATCAAACCTATAAGGCAGAGCTTTTCACTTTTAAACGTACCATTCCTGCTATTTTAAGCGGAATGCTGGCATCTGTACTAGGTGTTTTTTTAATACGCCTGTTTATCAAATGTTTTTTGAGGGGAAATTCGTTGGTTGAGTTTTTTGAGACCGAAGATTACCACGATTATTGGGTGCCCTTATTTGTGGCGATGGTAGTAAATACGATTTTCTATTCGTTTTATTATTACAGGCAGCAGAAAGAATACCAGTTAAAGGAGCAGAAAATCATTGCCGGAACGGCTTCGGCACAGTTTGATGCGCTTAAAAATCAGCTTGATCCCCATTTTTTATTCAATAGTCTGAATGTGCTTACCAGTCTTATTGATGAAAACCCCGATCAGGCCCAAAAGTTTACCACTTCCCTCTCTAAGGTTTACCGTTATGTTTTAGAACAGAAGAATAAAGAGCTGGTCACACTTGAAGAAGAACTGGCTTTTGCCAAAACCTATATGACGCTTTTAAAGATGCGTTACGAGGACAGTATCATTTTTACCATGCCCGATCAACTCGTAAATCCCGAAGCCAAAATGGTACCTCTGGCGCTTCAGCTGGTGCTTGAAAATGCAGTAAAGCACAATGTGGTGAGCAGCAATCGTCGGTTAGCAATACGCATCGATGAAGAGCCCGGTTATCTGGTGGTGCGCAATACACTTCAGCCTAAAAAAGTAATGGAGAAGGGCAGCGGGGTAGGGCTTTTCAACATCCGACAACGCTATGCACTGCTTACATCTCGCAGGGTTTTCGTAGAGAAAACCGAAAATGAATTCATCATCAAATTACCCACATTAACCCGTCAATTAAAAACGAATCTTATGAAAACCGAAAATTATCTGCTTGAAAAAAAATACGATCGTGCCAAAGAACACGTGGCTAAACTCAAAGGCTTTTACATAAATCTCACCTTGTATTGCCTTGCCATACCGGCGATGGTTATTCTCAATATCTGGTCCTCCGATTTTCCTTGGGCTATTTTCCCGGCTTTGGGCTGGGGACTTGGAGTCTTCTTTCACGGAGCTGAAGTGTTTGAGTGGAATCCAATCTTAGGTAAGGGATGGGAACAGCGCAAGATTCAGGAACTTATAGAAAAAGATAAACGCAACCCATAACAATTGATCCAGCCTATTTGACAGCTGGGTATGATTAAATGGGAAAGCATCACGTATATCTTCAACTTTACACAAGAACTAAAAATCAGTAATTATGGAAAATTTTGAACAACAAAACCGGTATTTAAAGGCTAAAGAACAGGTTGCCGAGATTAAGAAATTTTATGGAAGTCTGGTGAGTTACATTCTCGTGATCAGTGCTCTGGGAATATTTAATTATTATGTAGATGGCCTCGCACATCCCTGGTTTTTATGGGCTGCCGCCGGTTGGGGTATTGGCCTTATCTTTCAGGCAGGGAAAGCCTTTAACTGGAATCCTTTGGTAAGTAAAGAATGGGAAGAACGCAAGATTAAAGAATACATGGAGCGCGAGGAGCGTTCTCAGTCTGGTATGGGACGCTGGGAATAGTCAAAATCTGCAACTTAAACCTTTTAAAAACGACTTATGAACGTACTGGTCATAGAAGATGAAAAACCTGCGGCACGCCGCCTAACCCGCATGCTTGAAGTCATGGAGTTGACTGTAGTGGCGCAGTTGCACTCGGTAGAAGAGGCAGTAGCCTGGTTTGAAACTGAAGAGCATCCCGATCTGATTTTTTTAGATATACAACTTAGTGATGGTTTATCTTTTGAGATTTTTGATGCGGTGACCGTAAAAAGTGCCATCATATTTACAACTGCTTACGATGAGTACGCCCTACAGGCGTTTAAACTAAATAGTATTGATTACCTGTTGAAGCCCATAGATGAAGAGGAACTGGAAGCTGCGGTGGTCAAATTCAAAAAGCAACGGCCGGGCCTTAAGAATACCACCTTCAATTTTGAAGATATCCGCAAGCTGCTGGGGGTAAATCCGGTAGACCGGGAGTATAAAAAGCGATTTACCGTTAAAATAGGTCAGCATCTGAAGATGATCACAATCGATGAGGTTATGTGCGTGTACAGTGAGAATAAAGGAACCTATGTGCGTACGCGCGACAAGCGGGACTATTTGCTCGAAACCACCCTTGAAAACCTCGAGGAAGAGCTGGCTCCCGACAGGTTTTTTAGGGTTTCGCGCAAATATTATGTGAATATAGAAGCAATACAGGACATTATAAGCTATACCAACTCCCGCCTGCAGCTTAAACTCAAAGCCTGTGAAGATCACGAGATCATCGTAAGCCGGGAGCGGGTTAAGGATTTTAAACTATGGCTTTCCTAACCGAGATCAACAAGCGTCTTTCCGGTACGATTATGTGCTGCTATTTTTTTACTGATGGCAAAAATTCCTTCTAAATCTCTGGGGTTTGTAATGTTTTCTTTGGCATCTTCAAGAATAAGATTAATCTCATCAATAATTATTTCTTCAGAATCTTTGATTACACTCTCTACCTGGAGGAGGAAGTAGAGGGCTGTAAGCATTTTGTGCAACATGATCACATCGTGTTTACAGTAACTGCGCAGGGATACAAAAACAAAATAGATGAGTTCTCTAAAATCTATGGTGCGTAAACAAATTACGGCATCATCGTCTTCATTGTGTATGTAGCTGTAATCTTCTTTCTTCAGTCGAAGCGCAAAAAGCTCGGTAAGGTAATCAATACAGGTAATGGCTGTTCCGGGATCATTTATACCCGGGCTCATTGCCTTGAGTGCGATTTCGGTAAGCTGTTTGAATCCCAGGATATAATTGTGGGTGACAATTTCGCTACGCGAAAAAGCAAAACAGGAGAGCACATTTGTTGTGGTTTGCTCATCGAGTTCTTTGGAGCAGCGGGCGATAGGTATATTTTTGAGGATAAACGATCCCTTGGGCTGCATGATGCGCACCTTAAAATTATTTTCCTTGCAAATATTCATCAGCGTATCTATCGCTATTGTTTGCAAATAACCCGTCTCGTCAATGCGTATCTCATACCAGTCTTCCCCGTCAGGAAATTGCGTGCTGCGATCGTGATCTCCGGTGTTTTCGATAAGACGGTCAAGACGCGTTTTGGCTTTTGAAAAAATATTCTCTACAATGCGGTTGATTTGTATGGCTTCAGAAATGGAGTGAATGAAGTAGATAAACAAAGCCAGGACCAGCATACTCATCACAATCCCTACAATTACCGAAAATCCGGGTAACTGATATTTATTATCGGTGGGTTCTACGCTCAATAAAATAAGAATACAGTAAATAAGTACTGCGATGTAATAGCCTAAAACGTATTGATGTTTTTTATTGGAAATCAGTCCGGGTAGGATGCGTGGCGAGTAATTGCTGGATGCCTGATTGAGCAGGAGCATTACCATCGAAAAACTGAAAACCATCAGCGAAATGATCCCGCCTATAAAGGTGCTCAGCAACGTACGGGCTGTGTCTGCATCGTTAATGACCAGCTGTGGCACGTGCTCGATCAAAAAGCTCGAAATACCCCTACTTTCCGCATAAAGCATAGCAAAACCCATAAACAATCCGCCAAAGGCAAAAAGGGTAGGGTAAAACCCGATGTTTGCGGTAAGGTTGACCAGAATAAGCTTGAACTTGGTAAATAATTGTCGCATAAACGAATTTCAATAATAAATTTTACAACCGGGCTTAAATTGGTATTCTCTTAACAGCTTTTGGCGGGTTTAAGCGCAGCATGTTTAAATATCCTCTTCTTCGGTACGATTTTCATTAAAAGCGCTGGGTAATAATTCCGGTATGAATTTTATGAGCAGGGGCAGGAGTACCCCTCCTCCCGGAAGCATAAAAATTGCCAGCGACGGCACGCTTTTACAAATATCGAGCAACTGGGTTTTAACGCGTTTCTTTTCGGCTTTGCTCAAATCCCTCACGGTAGAATAACCCAGTAAAATTACCAGATCCTTGCTGCCGGAAAGCTCAAGCAGCAGGCGTTTTTTATTGCGTATAATGAGTGTGCGTACCGTTTTTGAAGTCTGATTGTAAAAGTGTTTTACGGGATTGCTGTAATTGAGATAGGAGATTTCATTGCGATTGCTCACAATAAACTCCTGTACGCAGCTGATGGCATTTTGAGTTACCTGAGTTTCAAAGTTAAGTTTACTACCCAGCTCCTCTAAGAACTCCAGTTCGTTCGAATCCATTTTTAGATCATCCCACACAGCCAGAGCAGCGAGATCTAAGATATATCGACGGGCAAATAAAGTGGTATAGGGGGTAAGTTCTAACTTATCAAGATCTGTAATGGTTTTATCCAGATTGCTGTTGTAACGCAGCGATTTTTCAAAAAGCTTAAGCAAAAGCTTATCGTAATTGTCCTTTTGCTGTTTTTGATTAAGAGCCATCCAGATGAGCTGCATCAGCAAAGCTTCAAATTGAGCCGCATAGGCTTTTACATCTTCGGTTTTATGGTCTAAATACCACTCAAACACCACCACATCTAGGAATAGCAGGGCATTGGTGATGAGGTTGCTAAAGTTACGCTGCAAAAGGGCTTCATTAGTTTGCAACCTGTTCTGTATGATTTTTTCGAGATCGGCTGCTGTTTGTTTAGCCTTTATAAAACCGGAGAAATAGGATTTTTCCTGACTGTTAAGTAAGGTGTAGAAGGTGTTTACTTCCTTAAAAAACAGGTTAGTGTTGTTATACTTGGAATGATAGGTGAAAAAGAGCGCGTCAAAGAGATTGATTTTTGCGCGTTCGGTTTCATCCCATTTTAAAGGTTCGTGATTCTTATAGACGCAGGTACTTACCGAAACACCATAAATAAAGCCGGTTTTGACGAGCTGGGTATAGAAGTCGTCAGCACCGGGCTGGTTTGCAAGCAGCCATTTGGTAATAAGAGGTTTATGTTTTAAAATCCATCCGGGAGCTGAAGGATTCATAAGGAATAATTTAAGTGAAGGTTGAATATTAAATATTTAAAAATCAATTAATTATAAATTTTAACAAATAAAACCGCATTTTTTAAAACCGCACTAATCTTTACTGCGTAAATATAGGCAGAAAGTTAAGTTGGGCATTTAACTTTTGAGAATTCAAAAATCCAAACCTTATTTTGGAGAATATGAAAAGGAGATTTATCAATTGGTTAGTTGATTAGTTTTTTTTGGATTTTTTGTTAGTTGGGAACCACCATGCTTTGGAGAGAGCGGGTGGTTCTTTTTTTTGCCCCGTACTAAAATGCATAAAAAAATCCCCTGACGATTGATTAGGGGATTTTTTAGATTCAAAAAGTTTCTTCTAGGCATTGCCTTGTACTACACCCAGCGTATAGAGTTGCTCCATCGTTGGGGTTTCGCTTCCGCCAGCAGGCTCAAGCGTGATACCAAATGCCTGTGAGTCGTTAGGATTATCCAGTTCAAAGACCTTGTTTTCATCCTGACTAAAGTTTTCAAGCAGACCCATGCTGGTAGGAGTAAGCGGGTCTAGTTTTAAGGACCAAACCTGATATACAAATCCTTCCGGAGGCTCGGGGAGACCTAAAGCATCAATATATGCTTTGTTTGAAGCTTTATCCCAAAATACATTTACATAAGCTTCCGGCGCAACCTGCTGTCCTGCAAGTGGTATTTTGGTCACCTGCGGATCGCGAATCACCGCCAGAATTTCTTTGGTTTCCTGAAGGGCCTCTTCAGAATAATTCAATTTGCTTTCGAGCTGTGTTTTTTCAACCTCCACGGTCTGAAGCTCTTCACGCAGTGTATTTGTTCGGTTTAGTAGAGCAAAAATACCTATGAGGAACAGGATCGAAGCGGCCATGCTTATGTACGAAAGCACACGCGCTCGTTTTTGAGAGACAGTAGGCTGAAGCTGAATCACGCCGTCTGCATTTCGCAATTTTGACTTGATTGCAGCCAGAAGGACTTCGGGATTGTACGGTGCCGCAGCCGATGACAGGTTTTGAAGCGCTGTTTCAATTTGCTCTACTTCCTGCTGTACCTCGGGGTATTGTGCGAGGATCGCAGAAACCTCTTCGCTTTCTTTCGGCGTAAGCGCACCGTAAACGTAGAGCTCGAGGATGCCAGATTCTATGTATTCTTGAATATCCATAATTTAATTTACCAAGATTTCGCGCAGCTTGTTAATGCAAAGTCGGTTACGGGTCTTTACGGTTCCCAGAGGCATATTGAGCTCCTCAGAAGTTTCTTTTTGAGTATATCCTTTAAAAAATAACAGGTCGATGACTTTCTTACATTCTTCACCCAGCGTTTTGATATACTTCTTAATTCCTATAGCGTCAACTTTACTTGTAAAACTGCTTTTGTGTTCGAGTATATCTACGAAATATTCCTGAGTTAGGTTTTTCTTTTGGTTTTTAAAAGCCTTAGACCGCGTCTTATCTATAGCGGCGTTGCGTGCGATATTGAGAAGCCAGGTAAAAAAACGTCCTTTTTCGGAAGTATAGGATTCTGAATTGTCCCACACCTTAACAAAAACGTCTTGCAGTACTTCTTCGGAAGCTTCGGTATCGTGAAGTACGCTGTTGATTACGCCAAAAATACTTTCAGAATAAAGGGAGTAAATCCGCTCAAATGCCTTTTCATCTTTTTGTTGTAATCGTAAAATCAGTTCGTCGGGTTGCATAGCGATTTTTTGGTTTGCTAAATGTATCAAATTCCATAAAAAAAAGCAGCCCTAAAGCTGCTTATATTCATTAATTTATTATAGTCTTATTCAATAATGCCACCACAACTTACGCGGGCACCGGCATCACCACTTGGCTGACTGGTAAAATCATCGGCTCCTGCGTGAACGATAAGGCCTTTACCTAAGATGTCTTTCATAGGATCTTCACAACCTATGCACCATTCATCGGTAGCGATTGTGATGGTACCATTACCGTTAGCATCGGCTTCAAAGTTGCCTATATCTCCTTTGTGATAACCTGCGGCATCGCCCCACTTACCATGTTGCTCTTTAGTAGGATTCCAGTGACCACCGGCAGAAGTACCATCATCTGCAGAGCAATCTGCATTTTCGTGAATGTGTATCGCGTGCATACCCGGCTCGAGACCTTCAAAAACGGCAGTCATAGTTACTGTGCCATCTTCTTCTTTAAATACTGCGCTTCCCTGTGCAGTACTTCCACTTTTTGATTCCAGTTTAACGGTTACTTTTTTTGGCTCTGCCATTTCTTCTTCCATCGCAGGAGCTTCAGTTACCGTATTTTCTTCGGCGTCTTTATCTTTCTTGTCATTCTTGCAGGAGGTAAAACCCAGTGCAAGGGCAAGTGTAAAAAACAATGCATAATTTTTCATAATAGTAGCGTATTAGTTAATTGTAGAACTAAATTAAGGGTTAGGCATTGGCTACACAAAGAATTAAGCATAGCTTAACATTGTACTAGAGCTTGTAGTCGGCCGGTACGGCAACGGCAATTTTATGAGGGTTCATGCTGGCTTTAACTGTGGTTTCTTCACCCAGATACTCCCCGTCAACCTGCAGGGCAATGGGCTTGCCGGTCTTGAGTTCGACTTCGGTACAGCAGATCACTTCTACAAAATCGGGATCAAGATTGGTACTGCCGTAGAAGGTTTTCAGGATTTCGGTAATGCTGAAATTTTTAAAGATTAGAACTTCAAATTTTCCGTCATTCATCTTCCCCTGTGGATTAATATTAGCACCGGTGCCAAATTTATTGGCATTGGCGATTGCCACCAGAATACCTTCTTTCTCCATGGTCTCACCGTTTACGGTTAAACTAACTTCAAACGGAAATTTACTGCTTACCAGAGTCGGAAATGCCTGAAGCAGATAGCCAAATTTCCCCCTGATTTCAGACTGCTCGTAATTTTTAATGAGTTGTGCATTCACACCGATATCTGCAATGTGCAGACAGGAAAGCCCGTTTACGTCTATGGTGTCAAGCTCCATAAAATGATCTGCAAGGCCAATGTTGAGTTGTTCATCAAGTTCTTCGGGTAAATTGAGATTTTCTGCCAGACCATTTGCAGATCCCGATGGGAGTAAGGCAATTTTGATATCCTTTTCTTTTAAAACATCGGCCACCTCACGTATGGTACCATCACCGCCCGAGATGAAAACACGATCGGGATTGATGCGGTCAACCAAATCTTTAATAGCTTTTTGATCCCCCTCTCCTGTGGTCTCGTACACTTCTGCGACGTAATTTTTTTCTGTAACAAAAGTTTTAAACCTATTTATAATGGGTTTCTTATCGGTCCCTCCCGCAATGGGATTGATCACCAGTAAAATGGTCTTTTGTGTTTTCATTAAGTAGTTTTCGTCATAAAATTAGGTATTTTGAGCACCACTCAACGTTAAGAGAATACCAATACGTGAAACTCGATTTACAATTATACAGGGGTTATGCCAATGATGAGGAGCTGGTTGTTTTTGGCCATGCTTTTAAGTCGTGGGCGCCCGATAAGTATCAGATAGACCGCAAGGGTTTTAAGCACGCTTTTGCGGTTTTGCATATGTTTCGCATTTCACCTTTAAAAAATGTGGAGGTCTTTCTGCACTTTAAAGATCTTAAAATACGTACCCGCACGATGGATGACGGGTATTTTAGATTCAACATTCCCCACAACCTGAATCTGGACAGCGGCTGGCATACCTATGAGGTGAGTTGTAAGCTGGGCGAAAAGGACTATGGTATTGTTGAAAAGGGCGAATTGCTGAAACCCTTTGAAAGCAATCTCAGCATCATTTCAGACATTGATGATACTTTTTTGATTTCGCATAGCGGAAATATTTTTAAAAAGCTTTTTGTGATGCTGGCGCGAAATGTCAACCGCCGCAAGACTTTTAAAGATGTGGTAAGGCATTATCAGGCGCTGAGTAGCAGCGGTCACGCAGGCAATGGTACCCGCAATTCCTTTTTTTACGTTTCAAGCAGTGAGTACAATCTTTACGATTTTATCATTCAGTTTTCGAAATTGCAGAAGTTGCCTAAAGCCGTATTGAAATTAAAAGACATCAAAACCGGAATTACCGATTTTCTGGGTACCGGAGGAGGCAACCATGATCATAAGTTTGTAAAAATCAAAGATCTCATCGCTTTTTACCCGAAGCAGCAATATGTATTGCTGGGTGACGACTCTCAAAAGGACGCTTATATTTATGAGCGCATCTGTAAAATGTTTCCGCTTAATGTAAAAGCGGTGTATTTACGGCAAACGGGGAGTTCCAAAAAATCAAAAATTGACCGGACTCTTACTAATATAGAGCGGCTGGATGTCGCGACCTGTTATTTTGAACAAAGTAGTGAGGCGATTAATCATTCCCGGAAAATAGGGATTATAGCCTCTGAATAAAAAAAGAAACTGTCTAAAAAGTCTTAAGCTGTCGAACTGAGCTTGTCGAAGTTATTTAGTTATTGATAACCAAATGGTCTTCGACAAGCTCAGACTGACAAGCCTGTATAAAATAACTTTTTAGACAGCCACTTGATATAAAATTTGTGATTGCTTAATCAATCTTAAAAACCTGAGTTTCCTTAAAGGGATCGAGTTCTACCTGTTGCATTTCGGTTTTGTAGGCAGGCCATTCTTGGGCATAGAACGTATTCACTTCTTCTAAAGCTTCACTCAATTCATCTTTAGCCTGCGAAATCAACGTACGCTCTGTACCGGTAAGTCCGCCGGGTCTGCTGCTTACATAACCATTGGCTAAATAAACGCGGTTAAGAACGGTAACCTCCGGGTTGCGGGTGATGCCCTGGCGATCATCTTCGGTTCCTAAAAACAACGCGATTTTAGCGTCAATTTTCTTGATAATCGCAGCCGAACTGTCAATCTGCGCTTTGTACTGTTCTTTGTCAGCGTCTTTTAAACGTTTCTGAAAATCCTCAGCCGTATTTTTACTTTCAACCAATTGTTTAACCGCATCTGCTGAAACCTGAATCATAGACTCTAAATTTTTCTGAGCCGTATAAATCTCATTGATCGCTGCCTGCGAAATGTCTAAACGCGGGTCACTTTCAACCTTGATAGTAGTTTGGTCTTCCAGATCGCCATAGCTCATAACAGCCTTATAAGTGCCTGGTTTTACGGTAACGCCACCCGGCTCGTAGTTGCGTTCGCGCAAGGAGCGTGAAGGTTTGTCGCTGCCTTTTTCATCCATATACCAGCGCATCGTAAATAGACCGGTGGTATCAGGGGTTTTGGTTTTCAAGGTGCGAATGAGGCGCTCGCCATCGTAAATTTTTAAAAACACCGTGTCCCAGGTTATAGCTGCCTCCGCCTTTTCCGAATCAGCCTCTTTGCTTTCTTCTGTTTTCTCTTCTTTTTCAGCCTTTTTCGGTTTGATGAAGTAATTAAAGGCAGCGCCACTGCTTCGGTTTTCCCCACTGTAGGTTGCATCGGCTCCAAAACGACTTCCGGTAGGTTGCTGAGATGCGTTCTGATAAGCCGTGGCAGGAGGAAATACCTCAAGTACCGTTGAGTTTTCGGCTGAAATAGTATTTAGTGTGGTCTTATTGGCGGCCAGTTCGCGCAGGGGTTTGATGTCATCGAGTACCCAGATCGAACGCCCAAAAGTACCAATTACCAAATCGTCTTCCCGTGGGTGAATGATCAGATCCTTCACGGGAACGGTAGGGAAGCCATTGGTCCACTTTTGCCAGTTTTTACCGGCATCTATAGAAACGTAGAGACCGTCATCGGTGCCTAAAAACATCAGGTTGGACTCTTCTTTGTCCTCAATGATAGAGAGCGAATAACTTTCTACATCGTCTTCATCAACCAGACTTTGCCAGGTTTTACCGTAATCTTTGGTGCGGAAAACATAAGGTTTGTAGTCAAATCTTCGGTAGTTGTTTGCTACCAGCAGTGCCTCACCCTTATTATTTGCCGAAGCTTTAATCTGGGCGACCCAGCTTCCTTCCGGCAGGCCTTTGATATTTTCAGAAACGTCATTCCAGTTCTTACCGCCATCGGTGGTATAAAAAACCTTTCCGTCATCAGAGCCGGTCCACATCATTCCGCGTTCTACGGGGGAGGGCTCGATTACCAAAATAGTGGTATGGTTTTCTGCCCCTGTAGCATCCATCGTAAGGCCGCCGCTTTCGCTTTGCTTTTGCTTTTCGGGATCGTTAGTGGTTAAATCGGGTGAAATGACTTCCCAGGTAAGACCCTTGTCGGTAGATTTATGTACGTACTGACTTCCAAAATACAGCGTGCTGCTGTCAAACGGATCAATGTTGATCGCGGCATTCCAGTTAAAGCGCAGCTCAACATCGGGGTCTGGATGTGTGGGTCTTACGGTATAGTTGTTACCGGTAATGTGATCGTACCGGCTCACATAACCCTGCTGACTCATCGACCAGCCAAACTGGGAATCATCAGGATCTGGCACCACATCAAAACCATCGCCAAAGGAGATTTCCTGCCAGTACGAGTTGCGTATTCCCTGAGCTTTCCATACGTAAGCAGGACCGCGCCAGCTTCCGTTATCCTGCATCCCTCCATACACATTATAAGGATACTCGTTATCTACAGCCACGTGATAAAACTGTCCCACCGGAATATTCTCAACAAACCTCCAGGTTTTGCCACCATCGCGGGTGATATTGAGTCCGCCGTCGTTTCCGTCAATCATAAAATCTGCATTCTCCGGGTGAATGTACCAGGCATGGTGGTCGGGATGCACACCGTTATCTGCGCCATACGCAGGCATGAGTTCGGTAAAACTTTTTCCGCCATCATCAGAAACATTTACGTAGGTAAAAATGCTGTAGACTCTATTTTCATTATTGGGAGCCACATAGATTTCGGCATAGTAAAACGGGCGGTTGCCTATTTCACTCATATCATCATTCACTTTTTTCCAGTTTTCACCCCCGTCATCAGAGCGGTATAGTGCATTCTTTTTGGCCTCTACATAGGCATAAACCACATTGGGTTTACCCGGAGCGATGGCCAGCCCCATTCGGCCTAAATCTCTGGGCAAGCCATTGTCTGAAGTAATTTCTTTCCAGGTGTCTCCACCATCGTAGGTAATGTATAAACCCGAGCCCGGTCCGCCACTGTTAAAAAACCAGGGATCGCGTTTGTGCTGCCACATCGCGGCAATGAGTTTATTGGGGTTGGTGGGGTCCATTACCAGTTCGCCGGCGCCGGTTTTTTGATCTACATAAAGGATTTTTTCCCAGGTTTTTCCGCCGTTTGTGGTGCGGTAAACGCCACGCTCTTCGTGCTCACCCCAGGGCGAACCGATAGCTGCGGCATAAACGATATCAGGATTTGACGGGTTGATGCGCACTCTATATATATGACGCGTTTTTTCGAGCCCCATGCATTTCCAGGTTTTTCCACCATCTAAAGATTTGTAAATCCCAAAACCCCCGTTAAGACTGTTGCGCGGGTTTCCTTCTCCGGTACCTACCCAAACTACTGAAGGATTAGATTGCTGAATGGCGACCGAACCTATTGATGCTGTAGCTTCGTGTTCAAATACCGGTTGCCAGGTAACGCCTCCTGAAGTTGATTTCCAGAGTCCGCCCGAAGCTGAACCTGCATAGATGATATCAGGATCGTCTGTTACCGCATCAATGGCCGTAATACGACCGCTCATACCTGCAGGACCTATATTTCGGGGCGTTTTGTTTTTAAGCAGCTGCAAATCAATTTTTTGACCATAGCTGAGACTGCCTATTAGGATTAAAAAAAGAAGAAAATGGTTTTTCATAAAGGGATAGATTAGTGTCTCAAGATTTTTAAAAATACTAAAAACTCCTTTCTTGAGCTTCTTTTAAATTCTTTAACATAATAAAACCTTAATTAACAAAAGCTTACGTCTAAATATTGTGCTGTTTGACTCCTTCACTATACATTTGGACAAAACTAAAAATCAAGTATTATGAAAAAGATTGTATTAAGTATGGCAGTGCTTGCCACTATAGCTTTTACTTCATGTAAAAACAGCGAAAAAGCAGAAACAGAAGAAACTACTGAAGAAGTAGCAATGGAAGGTGCAGAGACTGAAGAAGAAGCTCCAGCTCAACAAAACATCGCCGAAATTGCAATGGGAAATGATAATTTTTCAACTTTAGTAACTGCTGTTCAGGCTGCCGGTCTTGCTGAAACTTTAAGTAGTGAAGGCCCGTTCACCGTGTTTGCTCCTACAAATGATGCATTTGCAAAATTACCTGAAGGAACTGTAGCAACACTTGTTGAGCCTGCAAACAAAGAAAAATTAACCGGTATTTTAACGTATCACGTTGTTTCCGGAGAATATATGGCAGAGGATGTAATTAAAGCTATTAATGACAATGGTGGTAGTTTTACCATTCCTACTGTACAAGGAGGAACTTTAACTGCAACTTTGGTAGACGGTAGCGTAGTGCTTACCGATGCTAACGGTGCAAAATCAACAGTTGTAATGGCTGACGTAAATGCTTCAAACGGAGTAATCCACGCGATTGATGCAGTTGTTATGCCAAAAGGCTAATATTCTGAATTACATAAATTACGAAAACCCTTCAAATCGAAGGGTTTTTTTATGGAATTCAATTTCCTAAGCTTAAAATAAGGAAGCATTGGCCAAAGTGGTTTTCCTTAATTGGTTTTTAAGAAAAGTATTCAGGAAAAGCGCGTAAAATGCTTTAATTTTAAATTACTATGAAAAAGAAAATACAAGGTCGGGGATTTGTATTCAAAAGCTATGATGCACCCCGACAATCGCTTTTTGAACAATTGCTTGAAACTTTTAAAGAACTCATTACGCATACTTCGGGTGATTTTGATGAAGCGATGGACTGGCTTAAGGAACTTGATAAAGAGTATAATCTCACTAATGAAGATTATACCCTGGACGATTTTGTTCAGGAGCTTAAAGACAAAGGTTATATCAGAGAAGAGATTGAACCTGATGGAACGGGTGGTATTTCTATTACCGCAAAAACCGAGCAGGCCATTCGCAAACGGGCTTTAGAACAAATTTTTGGCAAGATGAAACGCAGCGGTGCCGGAAATCACCGCACCAATCACATTGGCCGGGGTGACGAGCATACCGGTGAGTACCGTGAGTACCGTTTTGGTGATGCGCTCGAACGTGTTTCTATGACCGAAAGTCTTAAAAATGCTCAGATAAACAATGGGTTAGGGGCTTTTGATTTAACCGAACGGGATTTGATCGTCGAAGAAACCCAGCACAAGGCTCAAATGAGTACCGTGTTGATGATAGACATCAGTCACAGTATGATTTTGTATGGCGAAGACCGTATAACGCCTGCTAAAAAAGTGGCGATGGCCCTTGCCGAACTCATTACCACCCGATATCCAAAAGATACTTTAGATATCATTGTATTTGGTAATGATTCGTGGCCGATCAAGATTAAAGATTTGCCTTATTTACAGGTAGGCCCGTATCATACCAATACGGTAGCGGGCTTGCAGTTGGCGATGGATATTTTGCGCCGCAAGCGTAACACCAACAAGCAGATTTTTATGATCACAGACGGTAAGCCAAGCTGCGTGCGGGAGCCAGACGGATTTTATTATAAAAACAGTGTGGGGCTTGACGAATACATTGTAAACAAGTGCTATAGTATGGCCAGCCAGGCTCGCAAGCTCAAAATCCCCATTACCACCTTTATGATTGCTCAGGATCCGTATTTGATGCGTTTTGTGCGTGAATTTACGCAGGCTAATCAGGGTAAGGCATTTTATACCGGCTTGCAGGGACTGGGCGAAATGATTTTTGAAGATTACGAGACTAACAGAAAAAAGCGAATACGTTAATGCAGCGTTTCACTCTAATCGAGGTTAAAGAGCTTTCCGCAATGCTTGATGATCCTGATCTGGTATTGCTTGATTGCAGTCTGAAAAAGACCGCATCCGGGAAGGAGTTTGATCTAAATGGTAAAACCATTCCCGGAGCGCGTTTTTTTGATCTTGAGAATACGTTTAGCGATGCTGAAAGTGACTTTCCCAACACCCTGCCTCAGACTCAGGATTTTGAGCGAAAGGCAAGAGCCTTAGGGATTAATACCGATTCAAAACTTGTTGTTTTTGATGCGGGAGGGATTTACTCGAGTCCAAGAGTCTGGTGGATTTTTCAGGTGATGGGGCACAAGCACGTTAGAGTATTGAATGGTGGTTTGCGGGCCTGGAACGAGGCAGGTTTCCCGCTTGCGGAAGGTTTTAAAAGTGATTTTAAAGCAGGAAATTTTAAAGCAGCATTTGATGCCGGCAGCGTCAAATCTTTTGAGGATATTGAGCTGAATACCGATGCTCCAAAGTTTACACTTGTAGACGCGCGTTCTTCCGGAAGGTTTCAGGGTATTGACCCGGAGCCCCGGCCGCATTTGCAGAGTGGGAGTATTCCACAATCGGTAAATCTTCCTTTTCAGGATGTTTTAGAAGGTGGAAAATTTAAACCCAAAACCGAATTGTATAAGCTGTTTGAAGAGCGTTCCCTGTTAACTGATAAACTGGTTTACAGTTGCGGATCGGGTCTTACAGCCTGTATCATTATGCTGGCAGGCGAAATTGCCGCTCAAAAAGGAATACAGCTGTACGACGGCTCGTGGACCGAATGGGCCGAATTAAAAAAATTGAAAAAGTAAAATAAAAATTGAAAAATGAGTAAACCGAACATTGCAACACTGGGCGAACTAAAAAAATCGGGCTATACCAGCCGAAGTATTAAAGATGAGTTACGCACCAATTTGCTGAAGAATATAAAGAACGGAGTTCGTTCATTTGAAGGGATTCACGGGTATGAGTACACCGTCATTCCCGAATTGGAACGCGCCATTCTCTCTAAACACAACATCAACTTACTGGGACTGCGCGGTCAGGCCAAGACCCGTCTTGCGCGTTTGATGGTACAGTTGCTTGATGAGTGGGTGCCGGTGGTCGAAGGCTCTGAATTAAATGACGATCCTTTAAAACCACTTTCGCGCTATGCGAAAGAGCTTATTGCCGAAAAAGGCGATGATACCCCCATTACCTGGCTGCATCGGGACGATCGTTTTGCCGAAAAACTGGCCACTCCAGATGTTACCGTAGCCGATTTAATAGGGGATGTAGATCCCATTAAAGCTGCAAATTTAAAACTGAGTTATGCTGACGATCGCGTAATTCATTTTGGGATGATCCCACGGGCCAACCGCTGCATTTTTGTAATTAATGAATTGCCCGATTTACAGGCGCGTATTCAGGTTGCCCTGTTTAATATTTTGCAGGAAGGAGATATTCAGATACGTGGATTTAAATTGAGACTTCCTTTGGATCTTCAGTTTGTATTTACTGCAAATCCGGAAGATTATACCAATCGTGGAAGTATTGTAACTCCACTAAAAGACCGTATCGGGTCGCAGATTCTTACACATTATCCCGAAAATATAGAAATTGCCCGAACGATCACCCAGCAGGAGGCTAAACGCGATGAGCGTTCAGAAGACAGCATTTATGTTCCTTCCTTAGCTAAGGATTTGCTGGAGCAAATAAGTTTTGAAGCGCGTAACAGCGAGTATATTGATGCTAAAAGCGGTGTTAGTGCCCGTATGAGTATAACCGCTTATGAAAATCTGTTGAGCACGGCAGAGCGCAGAGCTCTTATTGCCGGTGATGAACAGACGATGGTGCGTTTAGGAGACTTTATGGGAATGATACCTGCTATAACGGGTAAAGTAGAGCTGGTTTATGAAGGAGAGCAGGAGGGAGCCGCTAATGTCGCGCAAACCCTAATTGGTGATGCGATCAAGACCCTCTTTATTACCTATTTCCCTGAAATTAAGAAACTGGAGAAGCAAAGCGAAAAAAGTCCGTATGATGATATAGTTTCCTGGTTTTTTGATGAGACCGATTTTAGGTTACTCGATGATTTGAGCGAAACGGAGTACAAAAAGACTTTAGATTCAATCACTCCGCTGGAAGAATTGATCAATACTCAATTACCCGATCTGAATTTGAAAGACAAATACTTTATGAAGGAATTTGTGCTCTGGGCTTTGGTAGAATATAAGAAGCTGAGTAAGTACCGTCTTTCTGATGGTATTCGATTTAATGATGTTTACGGCAGCTACATCAAAGGATTGTAGCAGCTACAGATTTTAAATACAATAAAAAAATCCCGACAGTACAGACTGTCGGGATTTTTTATTGGAGTACTTTTTTTTAATTGATGATGGTAAACTCACTGCGACGGTTTTCGTCCTGTTGTGCATCGGTACAGTCCATTTCAGTACAGTTGTTGATGGGGTCAGACTCGCCGTAACCCTTTGCCGTAAGACGATCTGCATCTATACCCTTAGAAATAACATAATCCCGGGTAGACTGCGCACGACGCTCAGACAATTGCTGATTATAGGTATCTGAACCGCGCATATCGGTATGCGACGCGATTTCTACTTTCATTTCCGGATATTTAGTGAGTATAGCAACTAATTTGTCTAAAGTTGTCGCTGCATCGGGACGTATGTTTGATTTATCAAAGTCAAAGTAGATTTTCTCAAGATTGATCTGCGTAAGCTGGTTACGATCATTAACCACCACGATTTCTTCGGTATCTGCATAGGCTTCCATATATAACCTTAAAGCGGTCTTGGTATTGCGGGAATATTCGATACGCACATCTTTTTCAATAGGTACATAGAGTTCTTTGGAAGCCTTCACCTTATAAAAACTATTGGGACGTACATCAAACTTAAAGCTGCCTTCTTCATCTGTAACCTCGGTAATAAGTGTTCCGGTTTCCGGTCTGAAGAGGGTTACTTTAGCTCCGGGTATAGGCTCCAACGTTTTTTTGTTATCTACGTTACCAATGATCTGATAGTTAATATTTGGCAATGTTTCAAAACGGTATAATTTATCTTTTTCGGTTCGGTTTGATGAAAAATACCCGGTACCCTCATTTTCTTTCATAATCAATGCAAAATCATCTGCATTGGAGTTTATAGATGAACCTAAATTGTAAGCATCCGCAAAAGTTTCGCCCGAAACCTTACTGCGATACAGGTCAAGACCTCCAAGCCCTTCGGCACGATTAGAAGCAAAGTACAGATTGCCGGCATCAGAAATAAACGGAAACTGCTCTAGTTTATCGCTGTTGATACGATTGCCCAGGTTTACAGGAGTAGCGAAGGAGCCGTCCTCGTTCAGGTTTACTTTATAAATATCAAAGCTTCCAAAACCACCGGGCATATCACTGCTGAAGTACAGGGATTTCCCATCGGGGCTTAAAGCAGGATGCGCGACAGAGTATTGTTTAGAATTGATGGGAAGCAGGGTTATGTTGCCCCACTGACCGTTTACCAGCTCTGCACTGTAGATTTGCAATACGGCAATTTTAGCATCGTTAATACGGGTAAAGTCATCGCTGGTACGGGTAAAGTACATCTTCCTGCCGTCTGCACTAAATACCGCGTTGCTCTCGTGCGTATCGGTATTGATCATTCCGGGGAAAAGGCCGTCATCTGTAATTGCGCTTCCGTTTACATTGGCATAATAGAGATCAAGATAGGGTCTTCCTGTCCACGGATAGACAGGTCTTGCCGCGTTTCGGTCTGAAGCAAAAATGATTTGACGGTCGTAATAGGCAGCGCCAAAATCATTGTAAGCAGAAGCAGCATCCAGAATTTCCGGAAAGAAAAACTGCTCAACTTCTTCATCCAGATCTTCAATTCCCTGAAGGATATTTACTTCTTCACCGGTATAGCTGGTAAGCAATTCATTTGCCTTGGCATAATCTTTACTGCGCTTGGCAGCATCTGCATATCTAAAGATCACAGCCTTATCCTGATCGGGTTTAAGTTCCCATAACCGGGCATAGGTCTCTACAGCTTTGGCAGCATTTTGAGTATAGTAATACGACTCTGCCAGATTTTTTGTGGCCAGCGTGTCTAGCGGTGTTTGTTCGGCTTCTGCCGTATATGCCTCAATAGCTTCGGTATAGGCTTTATTTGCATAAAGCTTATGAGCCATTTTAAGGTCTTTACTTTGAGAATATCCTAACCGGCAGGCAGCTAGCAGAATAACGAAGAGGGTAATATTTTTCATAGTCCTAGTGCTGTAGTTTAAAAGAAACGGGGAGATTTGCGATAAGACGGGATGTCGCTGAAGATATCAAAATCAAAGAGCACCATCACTTCATGGCTTCCGTTGTTGTACTGTCCCAGATTAGAGGTGGTGTAGTCGTAAGCATAGCCCACGCGTATTCCGGGAGTGACTTCAAAGTTTACCATTCCGGTAACTGCATCATCAATGCGATAACCTATACCTGCCTCAAAACGCTGATAAAAGCGAACGTTAGTATTTACATCAATGCTAACCGGAGCTCCATTTACCCAGCGAGCCATAAATGACGGCTTGATCTGGAAATCTGCCGAAGGTTCAAAAACGTAACCTCCGGTAAGAAAGTAATGGGTGTTTTCGCTTCCCAGACGTTGCACGCCATCCTGATCTTCTATGTGTTTTGAAGCAACCAGGTTGGGAGCAGAGAGCCCTACATAGTATTTTTCAGAAAAATAATAGGCACCTATACCGATGGTAGGATAGGTCTGATTGATATTCTGCTGAAACGAAGGGTCTGTTGCCGGTCCGCCGGTTCCCAGCTGAATGTTGCTAAAATCGGTACTAAAAAACGATGCACCTGCCTTAAGACCTAAAGAGAGGGTTGCGTTTTCCTGTACTCTGAGCTTATAGGCAAAATCCGCATTAAGGTTGGTTTCCTGCACCACATTGCCTATTTCATCGTGAACCAGGTTAAGTCCCAGTTCGACGTTATCAGACATCGGTAAATGACCGAAAAAGCTGGCTGTTGTGGGAGCGCCATCTATTCCTACCCATTGTGAGCGGTAGAGCGCACCTACTTTGGCTTGGTTTACTGAGGCGTAAGCAGGGTTGATTACGCTCATATTGTACATATACTGTGTGTACTCAGGATCTTGCTGTCCATACATGCTACCGCAAAAAAGGACAAGACCTGCAAATACTGTAAATATTGAAGTTGAAATTTTCATCGAATTAATCCTTTTTTATCGGTTAAGATATACGTTACCTTGTTTTGGAGCGGTCTGGCCGTCGTTGAAGTTTATGATGTAGAAATAAACACCGTTGGGAAGGGTATTGCCTCCCAGGTTATTGGTATTGGCCTGGCCATTCCAAAAGCCTGTTGCTGTGTTGCCTTTAAACACGACACTACCATTACGGTTAAATATTTCAATGCTGTAATCGGGATAGATGATGTCTATATTTTTCATTTCAAAAACATCATTGATGCCATCTCCGTTAGGTGAGAATCCGTTAGGGATAAATACCGAATCACAACCACTTAGGTCAACCGTAATGGCAAGACGCTGCGAACTCTCGCAACCACTGGCGGAATTAACGATACCCAGGTAATACGTAGCATTGTCTGCAAGAGCCGTGTTTGCACTAAGAGCAGCACCACCGGTAGCCGCATTATACGTAACCACGGTAAGCGAACTGTTAACACGCGCTTCAAGATCAGCGATAGTAGGTGAGTCATTAATACAGAATACTTCAGCATTTGCAGCCAGAGTAGGAGCAGCAGGATCTTCTGCAACAAACGAGGCAGCAGGAGCACCTACATTTACAGAACTACAGGTTGTTGTGAAATTTTGTACATCAACAATCGTAAGGGTTGTACTGCCACTGTTAACAATTAATGCCGCATCCAGATCTATGGTAGCCGCTCCTGCGCTAAATGAGAGGGTCTCCGTGATTTCTCCGCTTGTGTTGGCTCCGCTTAATACGTAGGTTACAAAATAATCAGCATCAGCTAAAAGCGTTGCTCCAGATAAGCTTACGCTAACAGGCTCACCAAAACAAACATCTGCTATTGAAACCGAGAGTCCGGCAGCATCAGGTAATGTAAGCACCTCAAAATCATCAGAAACTACTAATGGGTCAGAATCACAACCAGCTGAACTGCTCACCAAAGTAAGGGTGAAGGTTGTAATGCCGGTTTCGGTAAGTGAAGTAGCCGGGATTTCGAAGCTTCCGGCACCAGAGGCAATACTTAAAGTTGCTATCACATCGGTTGCTTCATTAGCTCCGGAAAGATCGTAGGTTATAGTATAATCGCCATCGGCCAGGCCGGTAGCGTTTGTAAAGCTTACAAATCCGTTTTCGTTTAGGCAGATATCTGAAGCCTCCAGTTGTCCATCAGCCACATCAGGAATAGGATTTACAACAAATTCTACGCTTGCCGTAGTTGTACTTACACACGACGTAACAGGATTGATTACCTGAGTAATACTAAAAGAAGTTGTACCGGCATTCGCAAGAGTTGCAGCAGCTAAATCAATTGTAGCAGCCCCATCAGTGAACGTCAGGGTTTCGGTAGCCGAAGCAGTGTTGGCTCCGCTAAGCGAATAGGTCACTTCGTAATCGCCGTCAACCAGATCTGTACCGGTGATTTCAACACGGGTTCCTTCTTCCAGACAAATATCGGCTACTGCGAGGTCTTCGCTTTCGATTACAGGCAGCGGATTGATAACAAAATCAGTTGAAATATCCAGACTTTCTGTAAAGCAGCTGCTGTCGTCATTTGTAACGCTTGTAATACTTAAGGTCACCGCACCTGTGTTTGCCAGAAGTGCTGCATCAATTGCAAATACAGCCTCACCACCAACTACAGGAATATTAGCCGCAATGGCACTACTTGTTGATGCGCCACTGGCGTTGTAATTAAATGTATAACTTCCATCACTTAGGTTAGGTGCGTTTAATGTGGCATTAACAGGTGAATCATTTAAACAAACATCATCAACACTTAAAGTAGCGCCGGTTAAATCTGGAGGAGAAACAATGGTGAAATCTTCACTTACGGCGGTATTAGTACTTTCACAAAGAGTGGAAGTATTTACAAACGAAGTTAGATTTACCGTGGTGGTACCTGCATTTGAAATTAAAGCAGAGTCGATAACCAGAGTACCGGTTCCTGAAGCAATAGTTACCGTAGCAGTCTGAGTCGTTTGCGTGTTAGCACCACTAAGATCGTAAGTTACGGTATACGTGCCATCAGCTAGAGTACCGGTAGTATCTGATAAAACCAGTGATGCATCGTCTCCCTGACAGGTGCCGGTAATCTGATTGATGCTAAGGTTTGAAAAGTCAGGGTTTGGATTTATGATGAAATCAATACTCAGTCCGGTTACAGCGGCTTCACATTCATTAGCTGTATTGAGGTCTGTAATTTGAGTAATACTAAGTGTATTGTTGCCTGTGTTAACTAAATCTGCTGCTGCGATTGTAAAATCACTTTCGCCTGAAGCAAAAACCAGAGTGGCGGTTTGATCAGTTAGCGTGTTAGCGCCCGTAAGCTGATACACGATTTCATAGGTTCCGTCTACGACATTAGGGTTAGAAAGGCTAAAACTAACAGCATCACCTTCGCAGGATGCGTCAGTCGTTAAAACCGTATCAACCAAACCTGGAAGCGGATTTACCATAAGGTCAACTGAAGCCGGTATTCCTGCACTGGGGCAATCCTGATTTTCGGTTGTAACTGCTGTAATAGTGATGGTTGTAGTACCCGGATTTGCAACCGTAGCTGTATCAAGGCTAAAACTTGTCTCACCGTTAGTAAAGGTTACCGGGATTGTAGTTTCAGCAGCGGTATTGTCACCTGTTAGGGTATAGGTGAGGTTGTAGACACCATCTGCAACCAGTGCAGGATTGGCGCTTATCGCTACACTTGCGTTTTCTCCCTCGCAAATCGCTTCTGCGGTAATCAAGCTCTCCGCAAGGTTTGGAGTAGCAACGATGGTAAAGCTTGCGGTGGGATTGGTGAGGTTAGTAGCCGTACACGTAGTTGTAGTATTAACTACAGAGGTCAGGGTAAGCGTAGTTTCCCCGTTTTGCAATAAAGTTGAAGGAATACTGAATGTCCCTGTTCCATTGGTAATCGCAACGTTGGTAGCAGTCTCACCGGTCGCATTGATCGCACCACTGAGGTCATAGGTAAAATCATAGGAGCCATCTGCCAGGTTGGCCGGATTGGAAGTGTCTGTGATCGTAACGCGTACTTCTTCACTTTCGCAGGCGCTTGCAACACTTACACTAAGGGTTTGAGCATCCGGAAGCGGATCTATAGTAAATGTGCTAGAAATAGCTGTAGCCGTAACACAAGCAGCTTCATTGGCAACCGAATCTAAAGTAGCCGTGTAATCACCTGCTGCCGGCAATGCACTTGCCATTAAAGTTATAGATGCAGCGCCATTGGTTACGTTAGCGGTCTGGGTATATTGCTGAGAAGTAGTGCCGGTGGTCAGGGTGTACGTAAAGTTATAATCTCCGTTAATTAATTCAATAGCCGGAGTAGTACCGCTGTCTGCTATAGAAAGCGTAGCATTTTCACCAAAACAAAGGGGTTGGTTTACACTGATTTGAGTATCTGAAGCGTCAGGTAAAGCGACGATTGTAAGTGTATCAACGAGTTCGGCAATTAGCGCCTCACAGTTACCGTTTGTATTGGGATCTAGTATTTGTGTGATGCGCAATTCAGCCATGCCGGCAGCGGTAAAAAAGGCAGAGTTTACGGGAAAGCTACCTTCACCGTTAGTTATAGTAACGGTAAGGGTTTCGGTGCCGGTATTTGGTGCAGGACTTACGCTATACGTGACTTCGTAATCGCCGTCTGCAATGACAGCCGGGTCACCGGTTATGGTAGCAACAGGATTTACAGGTAATTCATTTTCACATATAATGTCTTCATCATCGGTTGGAAACGTAAGTTCCAGAGAAGCATTGGTGAAATCTGCAACATCCTCAATTACGATGGTGACGTTAATACGACTTTCATCACATATTTGGTTTATAGGCTCTACGATATAGGTAAAGATATATGTGCCGCCACCCAGGGTATTGCGTATACGCTCAATGTTAATAAAGCTGTCATTTACGCCACTTATTTCATTGGTTGTAATTTCTTCCCAATAGCCTCCGTCGTCTTCATTGATTATGGCGTCGCGTAAATTGTAATTGGTTTGACCCGATAGATCTTCAGTTTCACAAAAGGTGGTTTGTGCTGCAGGATTGGGATCTCCAGATTCCGGAGCAGGGGTCACTTCTAAAACGACGGTACTGCTCAGCTGGTCAGAGTTAGGAGGAAAGCAATCCAAAGCTACCTGATCGGTGATGGTATACGTAAAGGTGTAAGTACCGGTACCGGCCTGAGCAGCATTAAATCTACTTCTTTCAAGAGCTCCGCTTAGCGATGCAACACTATCTCCATTATCATTATCTACTGCGGTAAGAGACCAGTTTCCGGGTACAGTTGCAGAGGGGTTTCCTCCTGTAAATTGAAAAAGGTTTACACTTGGATTGTCATCGCAAGCCACCGCATTCATGTTGTCACCTCCGGGATAACCCGCCAGATTGAGCGTAATGGTAGCACTTTCTCCACAACTTGAATTGGTATAGGTATAAGTGAAAACACCACCGGTACTTATAACGTAGGTGTCTAAAATACCGGTATTGACATCAAGCCCGCCGGATAAATCGTTATCCGTCCAGGTTCCTCCGGGTTGTGGAGTTCCGTTAAGACGGGAAAACAGATCAATCTCTTGTTGCGAGCTTTTGTCACATAAATCGATTGTGTTGTCTTCCCCGGCACATTGCGCAAAGGTTTTAGTAGAAAAACCAACAGAAAAAAATAGGAAAAGCACGAAAATTGCTCTTCCAAGAAGCGTAGAGTTCCTAATCATAAGAGTTGGGTTAGTAAAGTTTTATGCAAGTCAAATCGATAAATTACACATATTGACGATCAAATGTAAAATAATAAATTGAATTTTTAGATTTTTTATCATTTACAATCATAAATTTTCCACTTTACCGTCCGGATATTTAGCGAAACGCTTCTTTTCGGGTTCATGGGTGTGTTCGTTTGAGGGCCAGGGCCATCCGCCGAAGGAATCCTGCTGGAAGCGCATAAAGGCATCTTCTATGTCTTTACGGGAATTGCCTACAAAGGGTCCGTGCTTAACCACCGGCTCCCCGATGGGTTTTCCCTGAAGGAGTAGTAGATGTGCTTTTGTTGAGCCGTTGTTAAGCGTAAGTTGCTCTGTAGCTTCTGCGCGAATGTGGTGCATAACGGGGATTTCAAAACCTTCGGCCTCCAGTTGCTCCCCTTCATAAAAGTAGAGGGAACGGTTAGAATCTTCGGCACCTTCAGGAAGAGTAAAACTTGCATTCGGGTCCAGGCTAATCAACCAGATTTGAATATCGTTTTCAGGATTTGCCGCCCAGGAATCCGGTGCTGGGTTTAAAGCAGACTGGTTTTTAAAGCTTCCGGCGATGAGTTTTATTTTTATGGAATTGCCCTCTGCATCGGTTTGTTCTATCACAGGGATTTTTGAATTCCACATCATTCCAAAATAGGGTTCTACTTTTTTGCTTTTCGCAGGAAGATTCAGCCATATTTGAAACAGTAAAAGCGGGTTCTCAGCTTCTTCATTCAATAAGGGAAACATTTCGCTGTGCTGAACTCCCTTTCCGGCAGTCATCCACTGCACATCACCATTGCCAAAACGTCCTGCAGCTCCCAACGAATCGGAGTGATCAACAAAGCCTTTTTCACAAACGGTAACCGTCTCAAAACCCACGTGCGGATGCGCAGGAAAACCGGGCACTTTAGAACCATGGTACATCGCCCAGCCGTCTTTTTGTACAAAATCCTGACCTATATAGCGACCGGCTAAAGAAGCATCGGGCCCCAGTTTGCCATTCCCCTTTGGGTAGTTGTCGTTGTGAAATGCACAAAATAGAAAGGGATCCTGAGTATCCCAGGGCATTTGAAGCCGGGTAATTTTTTGAATAGCTGCCATATCGTAGATTTTTTGGTTCTAACGAATATAGGCACCGGCCTTCAATTTCTAAAGGGGAGTTATAAACACTTATTCACAGACTGTTTACGCGGTGTAGTCTGCATTTTGTAATTTTCACTTCCAAAAAAAATATCGATGAAGTTTTTTCAAAAAGAAATAAGCCTGCAGTCCCGTCGTCGCGGGTTTCACCTGATTACATCAGAAATCACGGGTCAGTTAAACGAGTTGAGCCAGATTAGCACCGGTCAATTGCAGGTGTTTATCAAGCACACTTCGGCATCGCTTACCATAAATGAAAATGCAGATCCAACGGTACGGGAAGATTTTGAAAGCCATATCAATAAAATGGTGCCCGAAAATGCACCCTATTACAAACATACCTTTGAAGGTCCTGACGATATGCCTGCCCACATTAAAGCCAGTCTGATGGGAACTTCGGTAAACATACCGGTCACCAACGGCCGATTGAATCTGGGCACCTGGCAGGGGATTTACCTCTGTGAGCACCGCAATCACGGCGGCAGTCGCAAGGTGGTTCTTACCTTATTTGGTGTGTAACTGGTTTTTTATAGCGACCAGTTGCTCCAAAATGTGTTCTACACCATTTTCAATATTGCTTTTGGTGGAGTAATTAGCAGCTTTCGCAACATTGGGATGTGCGTTTTGCATAGCAAAGCTGAATGCTGCCTGCTCAATCATTTCCAGATCGTTGTTGTAATCGCCAAAAGCCATCGTTTGGTCTTTAGAAATATTCAGTTTTTGCTGAAGCAATTTTAAGGCGCGACCTTTGTCGGTATCCAGATGGCTGATATCCAGCCAGTTTTCGCCGCTTACCTTGACTTTTACTTCGTCTTCAATATCTCTTACCCGGGGATACGTGGTTTCCTCAGAACCGCCAAAGCTGTACACAGCAATTTTGAAGAAGGAGTCTTCGGTAATCGCGGTAAGGTCTTCGACGTTTTTGTATTTGGTATAATACTCTTTAAATATTTCGAGAAATTCATCGTGGTTAGACTCCACATAGGCCTGCTCTCTTCCGCAGAGCACAATATGCGCATCTTCAATGTCGCGCATACGCCTGATGAGTTTGTGAACGGTTTCGGTATCTATGGTGCAGGTGTCCAAAACTTCTTCACCTTTTACGGTAATCCCTCCATTTTCGGCAATGACAAAAATATCATCTTTTATAGGGGCGAGTTTTGAAACAATGCTGTAATACTGTCTGCCGCTGGCTGCCACAAACGGAATGTCGTGTGCCTGCAACTCTTTAAACAGTTCAAAAAAACGATCGCTTACCTGGTCTTTGTGATTAAGGAGCGTACCGTCCATATCTGAAATGACCAATTTTACCTGTGATAAATCCATAGCCGCAAAGATACTTTAAAGCTTCAGCCTTAAAACCGATTTTATATTAATTCAATCTTAAATCCCAGGTCTAGTATTTTGCGCCCTGATCAATTCCCTGTGAAGCTTTTTCGATAAACAAACGCAGATCTTCATTGGCGGCTTTGAGATCCTCGGCACGCAAATACATCATATGCCCGCTGCGATAGCCTTTAAAATCCATACGATTGTCAAACTTCCCATTGATATTGATCTGCCCCATGATGTATTTGGCATTAAAATAGGTGCAGGCGCCGTCGTAGTAACCCGATTGTACCAAAAGGTGCAGATTGGGATTGATCGCCATAGCTTCTCGCAGATCTGCACCGGCGTGGTTGTTGGAGCGGTCCCAGGGATGCACATCGCCAAAGAGATCGTAAGTAAGATCGGTCTTAAAGCCCAGTTCTTCACGCATATAATAATTGATCGCCGGGGTAAAGCTGTGCAGCCACGAGGTGAGTTCGCTGTTGTAATCGGGCGAAGTACCTGCATCGGCAATATCAAGCCCGCGATAGCGGCTGTCCAGGCGACCTACGGTAAAACCTTTGGAATCGCGAAGCAGATCTTTCCAGAAATAGTTGAAGGGTACGGCAAGGTTGTTTTGTTTTACAGTCCTGACGGAAAGCCCCGAGTAATACGCTATTTTTTCGGCTACGGCTTCTTTTTCGGCTGCGGAAGCATAACCCCCTTTAGCCAAAACCGGAAGCAGTTCGTTTACAGCATAGGCTTCAACTTCCGGAAGCATTTCAGTAAGGTCTTTATTCTGAAGGGCAGGAGGCAAGGCCTTGTGATACCAGGCAGTGGCAGCGAAATAAGGCAGGCGGTTTGCAATCTCAACCGGACCTTCAAACTCAAAACCAATTTCGGTAGGAGAGACCAGAATCACCCCGTTGAGATACATCCAGCGTTTTTGTTGCAAGGCATTGGCAAGCCCCGAAACCCGCGTGGTACCGTAACTTTCACCGATGAGAAATTTGGGAGAACGCCAGCGGTTATGCCGGGTAACGAAGGTATTTACCCAGTCTGCCAGATACGAAATGTCTGCATTAACACCGAAAAACTGTTCGCGTTCGGGCATTTTGCCTTCTGCATTAGGTATCATACGGCTGTAGCCTGTGTTTACCGGATTGACGAAAACCACATCGGCCACATCCAGTACCGAATTGGGATTGTCTTTAATGCCGTAGGGCTGTACCGGATAGCCTTCGTCTGTAATTTTAAGAATACGCGGCCCGGTGTAGGCAATGTGCATCCACACCGAAGCAGAGCCGGGGCCACCGTTAAAACTGATGAGCAAAGGCCGGGTCTGGTTATCTGCAACATCTGAGCGCGAGTAATAGGTGTAGTTGAGAGTGGCAACGGGATTTCCGCTTTTATCCCAAACCGGCTGAAAACCCAATTCTGCAGTATACGGAATCGTTTTTCCTTTTATACTTACCGAATGTTTAGAAATCATTGTCGTATCAACAGGAACCTGTACCTTCTGGGCGAAAGCAGTGGTTAAAAGCAAAGCGAAAAGAACGAATACTGAATATCTCATAGGAAGTTTTTAAATGTGGTTTTAAAAATACGATTTATAGGGAATTCGGTTTAAGACCTTAGCGAAACCAATTTCCAAAAGTGCAACATTTATTGATTGCTGCCTTTTTTGAGTAAATCCTCCAGATCTTGTTTGGAATATAAGTTGCCGCGTTTGATTACGGCAAACAAATCATTAGTATTCTCTATGTTTTCAAGCGGATTTGCATTGAGTAGCACCAAATCGGCTACGGCATCTGCCTGAATTACCGGTTTGTCTTTTTTGAGGAAATCTGCGCCGTTTAAAGCTGAAGTTTGAAGAGCTTCTAAGGGAGTTAATCCGGCATCCACGAGAGCCTGCAATTCCTGATGTAAGGACTTGCCGGGATAGACATAGGAGTTGAAGGCGCCACAGTCTGAACCCGCCAGTAATTTTACTCCGTTACGGTGCAGGTCACCCGCCAGTTTTACAAAGGCCGAATCCAGATTTTTACGCATCACGACAAACTCAGGTGAGGCGTTTTTAGCGCTGTTGATTCGCCCGGCATAGGTTTTTTGAATTCCGGGACCCATATACTTTAAATAGGAATCGTCAGTGTGATTCTCTTCATCCAGATAGCTTAAGGTATGACCTATATGCAACGTGGGCACTACAAAAACATCCTGATCCCTCAGCATTTTAAAGGTGTTTTGAGCGGTAGTGTCTGAGTAGGTTTGCATCACGCGATCTAAAGACGACCAGAAACCGGCTTCACCGGTTTTCACCGCTTCAGTGATAGACTTTTCTTCGGCTGAGCAGCCTTTTAACACGTAGTACAAATGCTCCATCGCATCGATACCGGATTTTACCGCATCCTCAACCGTGACGCTGTAGGGCATATGACCGCTGGTGATCATCCCGCGGGCTTCGGACTTAGCGATAGCCTCCAGGTAGTTTTCCGCAGAAATCGTGCTGTCGTAAATCTTTACAAAGTCTACATTGAGTTGTTGCAGCGAGTCGAGAGCGGCTTCTATTTCGGCTTCGCCGGAAACTTCAAGCGAACCCGTCCAGGTAGCGCCCGGACCATCAATCTTGGGTCCGGAGGTGTAGATTTCGGGGCCGGTAAGAGCACCGCTTTCAATTTGGTTTTGCCAATCCTGAACAGAATTTGTCAAATCACCGCCGGCGTCGCGAACGGTGGTGATTCCGTTTGCGATATACAGATTGAGCAGATTTTTATTTTCGGTAATCAAACTATCACCGCCCCTAAAATGCACATGATTGTCCCAAAGACCGGTCATCAGGTATTTTCCGGTGGCATCCAGGGTTTCTTTGGCGTCGAGTTGAGCAGCTTCAGCACTGTCTAACACCAAGGTAATGCGGTCTCCTGTGATGTAGATAAATTGATTGGGATAAACACTCCCGCTCTCGATATCAATTCGGTTTACGTGGGCGATCACCAGATCTGCTTCCGGTTCCCGGGTTTTACAGGAAATAAGGAGCAGCACACCCAAAACAGCGGAAAGTATGAATTTCATAGCTTGATTGATTAAGTCTTCAATTTAGCTGATAATCTTCAGGTTTTAAAACCTTCTTTAGGTATTCCATTTTTCGGCTTTGCCCAAAACAAAAAAAGAGCCTCGTTAAAGGCTCTTTTGTAAATGGATATCAAGAAATTACTTTCCCCATTCGGTATGGAAAACACCTTCGCGGTCTAGACGCTCGTAGGTGTGCGAACCGAAGTTGTCGCGCTGCGCCTGAATAAGGTTTAGCGGCAGATGACTTGAGGTATAGGCCTCAAAATAATTCAATGAGTTTGAAAGTCCGGGAACCGGGATTCCGCTGGTAGCCGCATAAGCAACCAGTTCTCTAACTGAAGCCATCGTTTCCTGAACTTTAGGCACAAACGAAGGCGCTAATAATAAGTTAGGTAAGTTTTTGTCTGCTAGATATGCTTCCGAAATGTTGTCTAACAAGCCTGAACGTATGATACAACCGGCTCTCCAGATTTTGGCAATTACAGACATATCGAGATCGTACTCGTATTCTTTAGAAGCTTCGGCAAGCTGGTGCAGGCCTTGCGCATAGGCGATGATAAACGAGAAGTATAAAGCTTCTTCGGCCATTGCGATGATTTTGTCTTTATCAATGGCTTTAGGCTCAGGACGGTCGTATAGTTTATCGGCAACGATGCGCTCGTCTTTTAAGGCTGAAATCTCGCGCATACTTACCGCGATATCTATAGTAGGAACCGGAATCCCAAGGTCCATCGCGTTTTGTGAGGTCCATTTACCGGTACCTTTTTGCTTGGCTTTATCGAGTATTTTATCGATCAATCTTCCGTCACCCAGGTCATCTTCCTGCTTGAATATTTCGGCAGTAATCTCCACTAAAAACGACTGCAGACGACCTTTATTCCACAGGTCATAAACCTGATGCAATTCGTCGTTGCTCAACGCAACCGACTTTCGCAGTAAATCGTAAATCTCAGAAGTAAGCTGCATCATGCCGTACTCGATGCCGTTGTGCACCATTTTCACGTAGTTTCCGGCAGACTTGGGCCCCAAATGCGCTACGCAGGGCTCGCCTTTAAAGTCGGCAGCTACAGCTTCAAAAATAGGTTTGATGTGTTCGTAGGCATCGGCGTCACCACCGGGCATAATGCTTGGGCCTTTACGGGCACCTTCGGCACCACCGCTAACACCGGCGCCAAAGAAATTGATTCCTTTTTCCTTTAAATAGGCTTCGCGTCGGTCTGTATCGGTAAAAAAGGAGTTTCCACCATCAATAATAATATCGCCCTTGTCGAGGTGAGGTAGCAGGCTTTCAATAACCTGATCTACAATTTTCCCGGCAGGAACCAGGAGCATGATTTTTCGCGGAGCGGCAAGCGCCTGTGTAAAGGTTTTGATATCTGTAGACGCGTCTACTTTATTGAGATCACCGCCTTCTTCTTTAAGGGCATCCACTTTTTCTGAGTCGAGGTCGTAGCCAAAGGCTTTAAAGTTGTTGTCTGCGACGTTTAAAATAAAATTGCGTCCCATTACTCCAAGACCAACCAGGCCAAAATCATAATTTTTATGCTCCATAATAATTTGTTATTGTTCTTTTAAATTTGCACGCTAATGTTTTTATAAAGCCTCTGCTTTACGGGCAGGATGCCTTATTTTTGTACGCGCGTAAGCCAAAATTAAACGATAATAGTGACATGGGGTAGTTATAAATTATAAACTCATGTTATTTTGATGCCTGAGCTTATCGCTAAAACTAAAAAAACCAAACTAGTTCTATGAATTCTACATCAAATCAGCTTCTGGTCATTTTTGGAGCTTCCGGAGATCTTACAGCGCGTAAACTAATTCCTGCGCTTTATAACTTATATTCAGACGGTCATTTTCCCGAAAACTTTGTGGTTTTGGGCGCCAGTCGAAGCAACCTGAGTGATGAAGATTTTAGAAAGCGCGTGGTGTATGAAAGCGAATTCTTAAAAGAAGAGGTTAAATCTAAAGACAAGGAGTTTATTAAGAAGTTCGCAGATACGATGTTCTACACCGATCTGGGAGACGATTACGACTCCGAATACAGCGGTCTTGCCAAGCGTATCAAAGAATTGAATACCGAATATAAGACAGATGACAACTTTACGTTTTACCTGTCTACACCGCCCAGTCTGTATGAGCCCATTGCCAAAAACCTTTACGATCAGGGTTTGACCAAGGGGAGTGGAGGTGCAAAAGGTTTTAGACGCATTGTGGTCGAAAAGCCTTTTGGTTACAGCCTGGAAACGGCTAAAGAGCTTAATGCCGGACTACAGAAATACTTCAAAGAGCGTCAGATTTACCGAATAGATCATTATTTAGGAAAAGAAACCGTGCAAAACCTGATGGTTACGCGTTTTTCAAACTCCATTTTTGAGCCGCTTTGGAACCGAAATTATATACATCACGTAGAAATCACCAATGCCGAAACGGTAGGGGTAGAAAAGCGCGGTGGCTATTATGATAAATCAGGAGCCTTGCGTGATATGTTTCAAAGTCACCTTTTGCAGATTGTATCGCTTATCGTGATGGAGCCACCCATTAATGCAACAGCCGAAGAGATTCACAACGAGAAGGTAAAAGCTCTTAAATCTTTGCGGATTATGCGCGAGGAGCAGGAACTTTTTGATCATACGATGAAAGGGCAGTATATCGCTTCAAGTATTAATGGCAAACGTGTAAAAGGTTACAGGGAAGAAGAAGGTGTTGATCCCGAATCTAAAACCGAAACCTATGCTGCGGTTAAGTTTTTTGTAGATAACTGGCGCTGGAAAGATGTTCCGTTTTACGTGCGCACCGCCAAGCGTATGCCAACCAAGGTAACCGAAGTGGTAATTCACTTCAAGACGCCACATCATCAGGTATTTAAAAATCAGGACATCAACAATAAAGACAATAAACTCATCATCCGTATTCAGCCCGATGAGGGTATTTTGATCAAGTTTGGGGTAAAAGTGCCGGGGCAGGGCTTTAAAGTGGAGCGCGCCAACCTGGACTTTTACTACAGCAGCCTGAGCGATAACAATATTATGGATGCCTACGAGCGTCTGTTGCTCGATGCGATGCAGGGTGACACCACGCTTTACGCACGTGCCGATGAGGTCGAGGCGGCCTGGGCATTTGTAGATCCTATTTTAGAATACTGGGCCAAAGATGTCAATGTAAACACCTACGGATATCCCGCAGGAACCTGGGGACCTAAAAACTCAGACGACCTTATTGAAGATGCCAACGGCTGGCGCAATCCCGGTGAGTTGTTAACTGATGAAACGGGATACTGCATCATTTAGATGTTAAGTGTTATTTGTTAATGGTGGTTTGTAGCGGGTAAAAAGTAAGTGGTTAGAGGTAAAAGGTGAAGAGTAAGGAGTAAGAAGTTTTATTAGGTTATTGAGTTATTTTAAAACCGAAAACTGAAAACCAACCTAAAACATTGAATTTTAAACTTTGAATTGAAAGAAATGGAATTACGTATAAAGGAAACAAAGGAGCAGGTAGCTGAGGATTTTTCAGCGTTTTTTAAGGAGTGTTGTGCTTCGGGAGAGCCGGTACATATCGCGCTTTCGGGAGGCAGTACGCCTAAAATTGTGTTTGATCAGCTTGCATCAGAATTTGGTAAGGATATAGACTGGTCTCAGGTGTATTTATACTGGGGGGATGAGCGTTGCGTACCGCCTGCTGATGCCGAGAGCAACTATAAAATGACCGTAGATCATTTGTTATCTAAAATCGAAATACCGAAGACCAATATTTACCGGGTGAAAGGTGAAAATGATCCTGAAGAAGAGGCTAAGCGTTATAGCGAGGTGTTGCAGGAAAACATCCCTGCTGCAAACGGAATCCCATGTTTTGATTTGGTTATTCTGGGAATGGGTGATGATGGCCATACGGCTTCAATCTTCCCGCACCAGATCGCCTTGTGGGATATGCCCGAAAACTGCCGGGTAGCCACCCATCCCGATAGCGGACAAAAGCGCGTGACCATCACCGGAAAAGTGATTAATAATGCTAAAACCGTAGCGTTTTTGGTTACCGGTGCTGGCAAAGCCGAAAAAGTAACCGCAATTATCAATAAGACCGAAGGTTATAAGCAATACCCGGCTAGCTTGGTGGCGCCAAAAAGCGACGAATTGATCTGGTTTTTAGATCAGGATGCCGCCGCGGGATTGGAGTAAGCATAGAAAACATGTACTAAAATTTAAAAAGGATGTCAGTTTTTAAACTGACATCCTTTTTTTATACATTTCTTTAGTGTTTACTAAATTAATAGGTTTTTATTCCTCCCATTAAGCCGGAATGATTTTTTGCTCCTTTAATTTGTCAAATAAATCGAAAAATGATTCTCTGGTATCCTGATATTCATTAAATCCCAGCTTACGGCTTTTCGCCATATTTGTCATGACTTCAATAGGCCTCCTTAGATCGAGGTCTGTATGCCAGGGTGAAGCCAACCGGTCTAATTGGGTTTCAGCCAATTGATGTTTATCTGCAATTTGTAGCCAAATAGCCTCATCATCGCTCATAAGCTCTTCTAAACTCCTGTTATTTTCAACGTAGCCCTGATAGTTTATACCAAAGTATTCTGCAATTTGTTGCCATAACCAACTCCAGCGAAATACGTCTCCATTTACAATGTTGAAAGCTTCGTTTCCGGCTTCGGGAGTAGTGGCTGCCCAAACGAATTGTTTGGCTAAAATTTTAGCATCTGTTACGTCTGATATTCCGTTCCATTGAGCTTCTGATCCGGGCCAAATAAAAGGCGTGCCTTTTTCTTTACAAATACTGGCGTAAACAGCTAAAGTTGTTCCCATATTCATAAGGTTACCCACGGCCTGCCCAATCATAGTATGAGCCCGGTGAATGCTCCAGGTAAAGCCATCCCGTTTTGCTGCTTCAAAAATCTCATCTTCCTGAGCGTAATAAAAATTGTTCAATTCGAGTCTTGGATGCTCTGTTCTTACTGGTGTTTCAGGTGTAAAACCCTCACTGGCATATTTTTCAAAAGGGCCTAAATAGTGTTTTAATCCGGTAACCAGAGCAACATGCTTAACCGATTTTTTGGGGGCTAGAACGTCCAGCAAATTGCTCACCATTTTACTGTTCACTTCAATATTTTCGGCTTCTGTAGCTTTACGCATCCAGGCAGTAAAAAACACGTGGGTAGGTTTTAGGTCAACCAGCGCTTTTTCTAAGGATTCTAGATCCAGTAAATCTGCTTTAATATTTTTGAGTCCGTCGAGTTTGACTTCAGAATTTCGGGTAATGCCATAGGTTGTCCAGCCATTTTTAAGTAATTCCTGGGCCAGGTTGTTACCTGAAATACCACTTGCGCCAACTATCAATGCTATGTTATCCATAATAATCTGTATTTGTTTTTAACTATAAAACAAAATTACAGGGAGCTTACCAGCTGTGCATTGATCTGAATCAAGAAAAAAGCCGCACTGTAAACAGGTGTTATTCTACCAGGTTTTTCTTTATTCGGCTAATGGTTTCGGGGGTAAGACCCAGGTATGAGGCAATTAGATTTTGTGGAATGCGCTGGGATATAAAGGGGTACATCTTTAACAAATGCAGGTATTTCTCTTCGGCGGTATAGGTGTTTGAACTTATCAATCTTCGGTCTTTTGTAACCAGACTATTTTGATATAAAATTCTAAAGTAACGCTCCATAGAAGGAATTTCCTCTAAAAGCGCTTCGTAGTTGGAGCGTGATATAAGAAGCACTTCACTATCCTCAATGGCATCAATAGCTAAAATAGCTTTTTCTTCAGCGATAAAACTTTTAAAGTCAGAAACCCACCATCCTTCCCAGGCCAGTAAACTAATGTGTTCCTGTCCCTTATCATCTAGCGTATACGACTTTAAAGCACCTTTTGCTACAAATGCCAGATTTTTACAATAGTCGCCCTGTCGTAATAAATATTGCTTTTTTTCGAGGTTTTTGCTTTCAAAGAATTGAGGAATACGGGCCTTTTCATCCTCAGTCAGTGCTGTTTTTTCTTCAAGTTGTCGAAAAAGTTCATCATACCCGCTTAGATTTTTGTTCTTCATGCTCGTTTTCCTGTGTCTTTCTTTGTGGTCAGGTTTAAGTGCTCCTAAACTAATTTTGTTGCTCCGGGGATTGGTTCTCCGGGTTCAAAAAGATGTTTTTTCGATACAAACCATCTTCTTCAAAAAGCGTGGTAATCCCATTATAAAATGCGATCACAGAGACTGAACTGTGGGTTTCGTTTTCAAAATATTCAAGTTTTGCGGGTAGGGGGGCTTCGCATTTTTGATTTAAGGATTCAAGCCATCTTACGTGCCGGTCGCGGTTTTTGATGTTGCGTTTGCCCCAGTTAGCCGTGGCGATGTAGATAAAACGTTGAAACGAGTTGGGCGTAACCTGTTCAATCTTAGCATCCATTGTTTCTGCGTCCCAGGTGCCAAAGCTGGGATCTACCGCGATAAAACCATTAAATGGGCTTTCTTCCTGCATATACGCGTGCGCGGCGAGCAGACCGCCCAGAGAGTGACCAAAAAGAATACGGTTAGTATTTGTTCTGAATTTTTGATCCAGTTCGGGGATGAGTTCGTTTTCCAAAAAACTTAAAAATGCAGCTCCGCCGCCGGTATCATTAGGTCTTGTGGTGATGACTTTATCGGGCGTAAAGTCTCTGCGGCGGTTTACATTTTCAATACCTATTACAATCATTTCAGGGATACGAAGATTGCGGGTAGAAGCTGCGCTTAGATACTGCACTATACCACTTAAAGGCCTAAAATGCGTGTTTCCGTCCATTATGATGAGCAGGGGATAGGTTTTGTTTTCGGCCTTACCCTCGTAATACGATTCCGGCAGACTTACCGAATAGATGCGGTCTTCGTTTAAGATTTCGGAATGTAAGGTATAAGAGGTGCCTAAATACAAATCCCGGTTTTCCTGTGCAGAAAAGTCTTGAAGACTGATGTAAGAAATTAATACGATAAACAGACTTGCTTTCATTTAAATCTGGTTTTACGATTGAGAAGGACTTTGACTATCTGTAAAAATGGGATTTCTGATTGGATGTCAGAGTAATTTTGAAGGGAAACTTTCTAAATGCGAGTGATCTCCTTTTAGTTTTAGATTTTTTTATCCAGCACTCCCTTTTAAAAGGGTTTCCCTATTTCCCTCAGGTACTCCTGTTTTTTTATTGAGGTGTTAATTGACTTTTTTCCCGTGAATGATTTTCAATAATTTTTAAAATTTTGCTGCAGCTCTATTCAACTTGTCATTGCCGATTTTTTATTTAATATGCTATCAATCCTTCTCTTGTTCTCCTGTTGCAATAAGGAAGGATAAAAATTGAGTAGAACGTTTGGAATCATCATTGCAAATGCGAAAAGTATTCCGGTGGTTACGCCTTTATAAATAGCAATAAGAGCCACAAATGTGAAGCCAATAAGATGACTTATTTCGGAAAGGGTCATTTCCTTTCGAATTTCGTTCAAATCTGTATTTCTATTTTGCAGTTTTAGTTTCTGGTTAAAAAATCTGAAGAAGGTATTTTTTACGATCCATTTGAAGTATTGAATTCCGATTTTTCTATTCAGCCTTTGACTCTTAATAAAATTGAGATTTGATAACTTTTCATAGTATTTCGTTTTCATCAGAATAGCATTAAGTGCCATCCCTACGATCCAGGAAATAAATGACATCGATATTCCAAAGGTAAACCCCAATACTAGATGTTCAAAAATCATATTATTTTGATTTAATCACAAGATCTTAATTTTCCTTCTTCAGTAAATCTGATTTTCCGGGGTCATTTTTCTGTTGAGATGGAATTTTTGATACCGGCTCTGCCTGCATTTCAATACGGGTGCGTGGCAGGCTTTGCGGATAATTTTCCTGAATAAAGACCACCAGTTTTTCGCGTACCAAAACCCTTAAATCCCAGGCAGTAGGGGAGTCTTTGGCACTCATCAGGGCTCGTGATTCTACCATCTCGTTATTGGTGTCTGTGACCTGTAAGACGTTGACCTCGCCATCCCAAAGTTCGGTGTTTTCCAGTATTCGGGTGAGTTCCTTGCGCAGGGCATCAAAAGGCACTGTATAATCGGTATAGATAAAAACCGTACCCAGGATGTCTGAAGAGTTGCGCGTCCAGTTCTGAAAAGGTTTTTCAATAAAATAGGTGGTAGGCAATACGAGCCTGCGCTTGTCCCAGATTTTTACCACGACGTAGGTAAGGTAAATCTCTTCGATACGGCCCCATTCCCCTTCGACCACCACCACATCATCCATACGTATAGGCTGGGTAAATGCGATTTGTATACCGGCCATAAGGGTTCCTAAAGCCTTCTGAGCTGCAAAACCAATGATGATCCCGGCAATACCCGCCGAGGTAAGCATACTTATGCCTATAGAGCGTATGCTGTCAAAACTCATCAAAGCAATGCTTACGGCAAACAACACGATCAGAAATATGATTACCCGCTCCAGTACATTAAACTGGGTATAAATTTTACGTGCGTGGATGTTATCTGTTGCGCTCATATCGTACTTGGTGAGTATATGTCTTTTAAAAGCCTTGATAATCACGATTAGCGCCCAGGTGATACTTAAAATAAACAGGAGTGTGCTCGAGTGGGAAAGTACACGTTCATCAACTATACTTAAAACTTCGTCATTAGTCTTTATAATGCGCAAAATCAAAGCGAGCATAAACAGGGCAAGTGGTATTCTGATTTTACCTGCAAAATTAAGCGGCAGCATGGTTTTAGGGCTTTTGCCCAATTTGCGAAGTACAAAAAAGAGAACGGTAAAGGCTACCAGTCCGCAAGCAAGGGTAATCAATAAAAAAACCGACGTCTGAGAGTCTATCGTGTTGATCATAATCTGGGTATTTCTTTAAAGCTAAAAGAAGTAACTTGAGTAATCGTTAATAAAACTTAAAACTCTTAAAATGAGCGAACTACAACGTTGGTAAATTTAAAATTGGGATTTTATTTTAAGCGTTGAACCTTAATTTTTTGGGCGTAATCAGGCGGAAAAGGCAAAATTTTATTTTAAAATGTAAAAAATACATTTATTTTTAGTTAATTTGTTTTTCAGCACATTATTCAAACGCTTTATTATGATTTTCAATTCTTTCAGATTATTTACGCTAAGTTTTCTTCTGGTTCTAACCGGCATTACTTCCTGCAAAACTTCCGGAATAAATGAGTCGGTCAATGACCAGGTTAAGTCGGCTTACCTTTTTGTTTACTTTACAGGTAATGGCCCCGGTGAAGAGGCTGTGCATTATGCCTTAAGTCGCAATGGCCTCGATTATTATGCGCTTAATGATGATAAACCCATTGTAGCTACTGATGCGATAAGCAATACCGGGGGGGTGCGCGATCCGCATATTTTGCGTGGTGAGGATGGTATGTTTTATATGGTACTTACCGATCTTAAAACCCAAAATGGATGGAGCAATACCGAAATCATTCTGGCAAAATCCAGTGATTTGGTTACCTGGGAATCGAGTAAAATCAATCTGGCAGAGGTCTTTCCTGAATTTTCAGACATCACCCGTGCCTGGGCTCCTCAAACTATTTATGATGAAAAGGCCGGAAAATATATGGTTTATTTTTCCATGCTACAGCCGGGTAGCTATGACAAGATTTACTATGCCTATGCCAATGCTGATTTTACGGCTTTGGAAAGCACTCCCAAACAGCTTTTTTACAGTCCCGACGAAAAATCCTGTATTGATGCTGATATCATCAAAAAAGACGGCCAATTTTATATGTTCTACAAAACTGAAGGCACAGCGACCAAAGGGATTCGGGTTGCAGTATCAGACAGTCTTACGGGCGGCTATGTGCCTGTTGAGGGCTACGTAGACCAAACCGAAAAGGCCGTTGAGGGTTCTTCCGTTTTTAAAATGATAGACAGCGATACGTACATTTTGCTTTATGATATGTACATAGACGGCGAGTACCAGTTTGCAGAGAGTACAGACCTCAAAAACTTTACGGCTTTGGGCGCAGCCGAAATTTCAATGAATTTTCACCCCCGTCACGGGACCATAATTCCGGTAACTGAAGCAGAAGCCGCTCGTTTACTCAAGGCTTTTCCGTGTAAAGACTTACCGCTTTTAGTAGGCGCAGCAAATTCAAACGTTCGCAACCAAAATGTTAAAGCCGGTGCAACGGATAAGACGATTTACCTTCCGGTGTATCCAGGTACAAGCCTGACTGATTTCGATCCTAAATTATTAGCATTTCCCGGGGTTCAGGTAGAACAGAAGGGCGGTCAGAATTTTGAAAACGCCCCGGTTTCCTATACGCTCAGCCTTCCCGATGGTACTACAACAACCTATGCAGTGGAAGCTGAAATAGCCGGAAACCCTGTTTTGGATGGATACTACGCAGATCCCGAAATCATTTATTCTAACAAAGACCAAAAATTTTACCTGTATCCTACCAGCGATGGGTTTGACGGCTGGTCTGGTAAATACTTCAAGACTTTTTCATCGACAGATTTAATAAACTGGAAGGATGAAGGCGTAATCCTCGATTTAACCAAAGATGTGAGCTGGGCGAATCGCAATGCCTGGGCGCCCTGTATCGCAGAGCGAAAGATTGACGGGAAGTATCAGTATCTCTACTATTTTTCTGCAGCTCAACAAATAGGTCTGGCTGTAGCTGATGACCCAGCAGGCCCCTATACCGATCTGGGAGAGGCTTTTGTTGGGGAGAAACCTGAAGCCATCAAAAGGGGAGGAGGTCAAATTATAGATCCTGATGTTTTTTACGATCCGCAAAGCGGAAAAAGCTATTTCTATTGGGGAAATGGGTATATGGCAGGAGCCGAACTGAATGACGATATGCGCTCTATGAAGGAAGAAACCATCACCGAAATGACTCCTGACGGCACCTATCGTGAGGGTACCGAAGTATTCTTTAGAAACGGAAAATACTATTTTATGTGGTCTGAAGACGACACCCGAAGCCCTAATTACCGGGTGCGGTATGCCACTGCCGATAGTCCGTTAGGACCTTTAAATATTCCCGATGACAATCTGGTCATTATGAAAGATGAAGAACAGGAAATTTACGGTACCGGGCATAATTCGGTAATCAATGTGCCGGGAACTGACGACTGGTATATTGTGTACCATCGTTTTACGCGTCCTAAGGGGATCGCGATGGGAAGTCCGGCAGGTTTTAACAGAGAAGTGTCTATTGACAAACTCACCTTTACGGAAGACGGGTCAATAGTTCCTGTAAAGCCAACTCTAAAGGGAATTGAGACGGTAAGTCTTCCGAGATAACAGAGCATCAAAAATACTTTACTTAAAAGCCCTCGTTACTTTGATAACGAGGGCTTTTTTATCCAGAAATTATACGTGCTATTAACAGCACTTTAAAGCGGATTCTGTTTAAAGGCGGAAGGTGTTCTGCCAAATTTCTCCTTGAAGATTTTCCGGAAGTATTTGGCATCGCCAAAACCAACTTCGTAAGCGGCCTGCGATACGGTAAAATTTTCCTTTTCGATGAGGTAAGCCGCTTTCTCAAGCCTGATGTCTCTGATGTACTCATTGATGCTTTGACCGGTAATGGCTTTGACCTTGCGGTATAGGGAAGATCTGCTCATCCCAATATGTTCTGCAATAGTCTCTACGCTCAGATCCCCTTCCTGGGTTTGCTCAAAAATGAGTTGTTTTAATTCAGCCAGGAATTTCTTTTCGTTTTCGAGAATCTTGGAATCCTCCTGATTATCTGGCACTTGAGATTGGGAGTCCTGAACCTTTTTAAGCAGAAATTCCCGACTTTCAATCAGGTTTTTAACCCGGGCTCGCAGCACCTGAACATTAAAAGGCTTTACGATGTAATCATCAGCTCCCTCGTCATAACCCGTTTCGATGGTTTCGTGGTTACTTTTCGCAGAGAGCAAAATAACCGGAATATGCGAGGTTTCCTTTTTGTTTTTGATGAAATGGCAAAGGTCGAGTCCGTTTTTGACGGGCATCATTACATCGCTGATGATTAAATCGGGGATATATTTAACCGCCAGGCTAATACCTTCCTCGCCATCTTCCGCCTGAATGAGGTCGTATTCTGAACCAAGCGCACTTTCTAAAAACTCAAGAATATCCGGGTTGTCGTCTACGAGCAAAACCAGTTTGCGGGAGCTTTCCGCTTTAAGGTAAACGCTGTTTGCCTTCGGTTCAAGATTAACAGGCTCTGAATCACTAATGCGTTTTTCAACCTCTTTTTTATTGATTTGAGGCCGCTCTTCGAGCTGAAGATAGGCATCAAGCAAGGTGTCGTCGTTCGGTATTTTTAGCGTAAAGGTGCTGCCCTGATTGGCTTTGCTTTCCACCTCAAGAAAGCCCTTATGCAGATGTGCAAATCTTCTGGAAAGCGCAAGGCCTATACCTGTCCCGTCTTTTTTAAACTTGTTCTCAGATTGATAGTACCATTCAAAAATGTGGTTGAGGTCACTGGTTTTGATTCCACTTCCGGTATCTGATACCACAATATTGACATACGACTCATCAACCTCCAGAATGACATTGATCTTACCACCATCGGGCGTGTATTTTATAGCATTTGAAATCAAATTGTTTACGATCACGTGTATTTTCTCAAGATCACAATATACCTTTATGGTTTTCTGAGGCATGGTGACCATCAGGTTGATGTTTTTCTTCTTTACAACCGGTTCGTATCCCGAGAGCCACTGAGATAGGTTTTTGCTCAGATTGTATTCATTGATTTCCAGTTTACTTAGGCCTTCTTCGCTTTTCCTGAATTCTAACAGTTTATTTATAAAACTGAGCAGATTATCTGCATTACGGCGTATGAGCTTCAAGCTTTTGCGGTGCCTTTTATGAACAATCTCATCCAGCAAGGTTTCGAGCGGAGCTAAAATAAGGGTAAGTGGGGTTTTGAGCTCGTGCGAAAACCCGGTGTAAAACCGAATGCGCTCTTCATTGAGTTCGTGCTCAAGTTTGCGTTGTTTTTGTTCAAAGAGCAGCGAGTTTTTAAGGTGGATGCGTTCGGAGTAGTATTTGAGCCCACTAATAACCAGTATAATAATCACAACTAAATAGAACAGATACGCGGGTAGTGTGCGCCAGAACGGAGGCAAAATATTAATATCTAGAGTTTTTAAATCTGTGGCATTAGGCAGATTATTCTGTTTAATTTTTAAAGTATATTTTCCTGGCGGGATATTACTAAAATTAATCCTATTAGCATTTTTAAGATCAATCCAATTATCGTTAAAGCCTTCAAGAATATAGGAGTAGGTGATATTTTCTGAAAAAGGAAAGCTAAGGCTTGTAAAATCAATCGAAAATATTGTCTTGTCATATGGAATATTTATTTGCTTTTTATACAGCATAGAACTGCTCAAAATTCCTTTGTCACCCTCTCCTGATATGGGTACAGACTCATTAAAAATTAATAGGTCTTCCAGAACAATTGCCCCTGCAGAACTAGTTTGATCTAAAGCTTCAGGATTAAACTCAAATATCCCTCTATTACTTCCCAGAAAGAGTTTGTTAGAGGATGATTTTAAAATTGCGCCGAGATTGAATTCCGTTATTTGAAAACTTTTGGGCAAGTTTATAGTTTCAATAGTATTGGTTTTAACATTGTATTTATTGATTCCCTTATCGGTAGCTAACCAGAGATAATTATCATCCCAATTAATTATGCTATTTATAGTATTGTTGCTCAATCCCTGTGTCTCTGTAATACTTATTGCTTTTGTCGAATTAGGACTGAAGCGAATTAGTCCTCCGTGTTTGGTTCCCGCTACGACTTCTCCGGTTTTTAAAACAGTAATACTGTAAACAACGTTACCACGTAAATTTTCAAGGTTATTGGTGTGATAGGAATAAGCACTTTGATCTTCCAGATCATAACTTAGAATACCATTACCATAAGTTGCTAACCATAAAGTTCCTTTTGAATCCTCTGTAATATCACGCACATCAATCTTTCCAAAGGCTTTCTCCAAAGCCTCTTCATTGATAAAGTCTTTTTTACTTTCGGAATATTTAAAAAAGCCATCGCGGTTTGTGCCAACCCAAAGTTGTCCCTCTTTGTTCTCAAATATTGATCTTATATCACTTCCCTTGCCTATACTTCCTTGCAAATAATAAGACCATTTTTGAGTTTTCAAATTAACACAGGTAATACCACCCTTATAAGTGCCGATCCATAATCTATCTTTGCTGTCTTTATAAATAGTATTTATATAGTTTGTAGAAAGTTTGTTGCTCGAGGAGTAAACTCCGTAGTCAAAATTTCCGCTTTTGAGATCATATAGGTCAATGCCTCCACCGTCAGTACCCAAAATAAGTTTGTTTTCAGATAATTCTTCAATTGCAAATACACGGTTATGCGCAATTCGTTCAGAGTTATACAAATCATTGCTTATTAAAGTCAATGCCTCACCGCTTGGATCAACAAAATTTAAACCGGCACTGGTTCCAATCCACATATTGCCCGAAGAATCCTTATAAAGCGCTGATATTGTTGCGTCAGAGACACTCGAGTTATTTTCTTTAGGTAGATACCATTTAATGGAGGGTTTTTCAGGATTATCAAAAAGACTTTCACGGTCTAAAATATTTAAGCCACCGTATTGAGTTCCAATCCAGATTTGACCAAAATCATCTTCTTCGAGAGATAGAACTACATCGTCACTCAACCCTCTTGTTGTCTTTTGTTGGCCTAAATGAAATTCTTTTCCAGTAGCCGTAAATACTTTAAGTCCCGAGTGCGTTCCTACCCATACATTATTCTTTTGATCAACTAAAACCGCATTTATAATGGCTTCATCTTTGTTTTTATAGGGATAGCGAATAACTTCTTTTCTTTTGATATTAAGTTTATTTAAACCGTTATCAAAAGTTCCTATCCAGACTATACTGTCATTTTGATTTGTTAAACATGATATTTTGTTTGATGAAAGCGAATTTAAATGCTCTGACTGATGGGAATAAAAACCAACACTTTTATTGTTTTTAAAGATATGTAATCCTTCATCATAGGCTCCAACAAGCAATTTGTGGTCCTTAAGTTGTAATACTGAATTAATGCTATTTGATATATAAGCGAGATCGGATTGGAAAAATGAAAATTCTTCGGTACGCGGATTAAAAATATTTAGCCCACCATCTGTTGCAACAAATAGCGAACCATTTTCACACCTCCTTATTTGTTGAATATAGTTGTTAGTTAGATTAGAAGTTTCCTGTCTGAATACTTTAAATTGATTCCCGTCATATCTGTTAATGCCGTCTGATGTCCCCACCCATATAAAACCAAGTTTGTCCTCTTCAATAGATTTGACCTGATTGTTTGATAGACCGAGGTCTGTATCAATAGTATAAAAGGTTAGCTTATTGGATAAACGTTCCTGTTTAGTTGTTTGATTTTGACCAAATAGGATCAAACCAAACAATTGAAATATAAATAATGTCTTAACAGAATTTTTAGTTAACATCTTAATGACTTCTAAATTGTGAATTGTTATTAAAAATAAGACATTAGTTTGATAAACCGTTGTTATGGTGGGTTTTTGAACGGTATACCCCCTAAGATTTCCCCAGCCACCCCCGTATCACTTCACATAATATTGGGAAACTTGTAAATGTAAAATTGCTAAAGATTTATTAAAAAAGCGAAAGTCTCATGCAAGTCTTAAACAATCATGTTAGAAATAATATCCTAAATGCGTCTTATTAATCTTTATTTCCTATTGGTAGCTTTTGCAATTAGCGCATTGACTAATGCCCAGCAAAATATTAGGAATACCTCTTTTCTTCCCGGAAAGGTATGGTATGATATGCAAGGAGATACTATAAATGCTCATGGGGCTGGTTTTTACTACGAGAAAGGGGTTTACTACTGGTATGGCGAGCACAAGAGTCGCAATAGTTTGGCTGAAGTAGGTGTTCACGTTTATAGCTCAAAAGATCTCCTCAATTGGAAAAATGAAGGTGTTGCCCTTGAAGTGAGTAAAGAGGCATCTTCTGAAATTACTAGAGGCTCGGTCATTGAGAGACCTAAAGTTGTTTATAATGAGAAAACCGGAAAATATGTGCTGTGGTTTCATCTTGAACTTAAAGGAAAAGGATACGAGGCAGCGAGAACAGGGGTGGCAGTCAGTGATTCACCCGTTGGACCTTTCAGGTATTTAAAATCGTACAGACCGAATGCAGGTGTGTGGCCACAAAATTTTAATTCTCACCAGAAAAAGACAAACTCTAAAGAATCTTCCTATAAGTGGTGGACAAAAAAATGGTCAGAAGCTCTTGTAGATGGTCTATACGTTCGCAGAGACTTTGAAGAAGGGCAAATGTCAAGAGATATGACTGTTTTTGTGGATGACGACGGGAAAGCGTATCACATACACTCTTCAGAAGAGAATCAAACGCTGCATATATCACTTTTGACAGAAGATTACCTAGACTTTACTGACACCTGGGTTCGGGTGCAGCCTGGTGGACAAAACGAGGCTCCTGCTGTCTTTAAAAATGGCGATTATTATTATATGATTACTTCGGGCTTGACTGGTTGGGATCCTAACTCTGCCCGTTCTTTCCGGGCAAGATCAATGCTTGGTCCCTGGCAAAGTCTTGGCAACCCGTCAAAAGGAAAAGGGGCTGAAGTTACATTTAATTCGCAAAGCACTTATGTGTTGCCTGTAGAAGATAGAAAAGATACTTTCATTTTTATGGCTGATCGCTGGAACCCCAAAAATCATCAGGATGGAAGGTATGTGTGGTTGCCAGTAATTATAAATAATGAAGGAAACCCTGAAATTAAATGGACTGATGAATGGAATTTTAACGAAAAAAGCTATTCAACTGAAAATGAATTAGGTGGAAAATAAAATGCGATACCTCAATCGATATCGTAAACCAGTAATCAATAATTAAAACTATTAAACTATGATCAAACCAGACGACTTAAGTCTTTGCCTTTTAAAGCAACCCAACTGTAAACTATGAAACTATTGATAAAAACTACCTTAAGATTAGAACAATAATTATGAAACATAATATTCTTAATATTAAAAGAGCCTATTCTTTGATGCTGCTGGTTTTGAGTTGCACATTGAGTCTAAATACATATGCCTTAAGACTTGATAATTCTGAAAACGTGGCGTTGCAGAAAGTGGTTACCGGTACTGTATATGACGACAGTGATAACAATCAACCTCTTATCGGGGTTACGGTTGTTGAAAAAGGAACTAATAATGGTACTGCTACAGATTTTGATGGAAATTATTCTATACGGGTCGCTCCGGGGGCTACCCTGGTTTTTTCATTCGTAGGTTTTGAAACGAAGGAAGTATTGGTTTCAGACCAGGAAAGTATTGATGTAACTCTGAGTCTTAGCTCAGAATCATTGGAAGAAACCGTTGTAATAGCCTTTGGAGGTAAGCAGCTTAAAGAAAGTCAGGTAAGTTCTATTGCAACTATCAACCCCGCAGAACTAAAAGGACCTACCAATAACCTTACTAATATGATCGCGGGTCGCGTACCGGGAATGATTTCTTTTCAGCGGTCTGGTGAGCCGGGGGCAGATAACTCTGACTTCTTTATTCGGGGTTTGAGTACTTTTGGGAGTGGTAAGCGTAATCCCCTAATATTAATTGATAATATTGAATCTACGCCCACTGATCTTGCTCGTTTGCAACCAGACGACATAGACACCTTTTCAGTCTTAAAAGATGCGGCAGCTGCTTCAGTTTATGGAGCGCGTGGTGCAAATGGCGTGATTCTCATTACCACAAAAAGTGGTAAAGCCGGTAAGGCAAAATTTAGTGCACGTGCAGCATCGCGAATTTCAACTAATACCGATAATTTTCAGTTTGCAGATAATATTACCTACATGAATCTGGCAAATGAGGCTGCGCTTACGCGTGATCCTCTGGCGGCATTGCCTTATTCGCAAATTAAAATTGATCGTACTGCAGCAGGAGATAATCCGTATTTGTACCCCAGCAATAATTGGATAGATCAAATCCTAAAAGACTATACCGTTAACCAAAGTTTTAATATTAGTGCCAGTGGAGGTTCAGAACGTGCGCGCTATTATGTTTCAGGAACTTACAATGTGGATAATGGAATTTTGGATGTTAATCCCATAAATAATTTTAACAGTAATATTAAACTCCAAAATTATTCGCTTAGAAGTAAATTGGATATAGACCTGACACCTACAACTTTTGCAACGGTTAACATCTATGGTCAGTTTGACGACTATAATGGTCCAATCGCTCAAGGTGGAGACATCATTGCTTCAACGGTAAATGCAAACCCGGTAGCATTTCCGGCAATCTTTCCTTCAGAATTTTATCCTATAGCAGAGCATCCTTTATTTGGTAATGCTCCCTTGTCATTGTCAAGTAATGCTTTATATAGAAATCCATATGCAGAGATGGTTAGAGGGTATCGTACTACCAAGAACTCAACGGTACAGGCACAACTTGCAATTGATCAAAAACTTGATTTTATTACTAAAGGGCTTAAACTAGGAACTATGAATTATATAAGACGTTATAATTCCTATTCAATAAGTAGAGCCTATAATCCTTTTTACTATCAGGCTTCCCGTAATCCGGTTGATAACAGTATAATGTTAAGAGTACTAAATGACGGTACTCAGGCCTCAATAGGCACCCCCGGAACTGAATTTTTAAATCTTGCCGGAGGCGGGAATGTTTCAAATTCCAGAATTTACAACCAGTTTACACTTAATTATGATAAAACATTTGCTGAAAAGCATGTGGTTTCGGGTTTTCTAATCAATGTTTTACAAAGTTATGAGACTACGGAATATGATAACCTTCAGCAATCGTTACAATATCGTAACCATACTTTTTCTGGAAGGTTTACCTATGCTTTTGATAGAAGGTATATTGCCGAATTTAGCTTTGGGTATAACGGTTCAGAGCGTTTTGATCGCAGCAACAGATATGGTTTTTTCCCTTCATTTGGTGTGAGCTATGTAGTTTCAAATGAAGCTTTTTTTGAAAAATTGAAAGAAACTGTGACCAATCTCAAATTGCGATTTACCTACGGTAAGGCCGGAAATGACGAAATTGGAAATGCAGATGAGGATAGATTCTTTTATTTATCAAGAGTAAATGCTAATAACGGAGGATTTGGAGCTCTGTTCGGTCAGGATTATAATTACTACCGCCCGGGTATATCGATAGATCGTTATGCAAATCCAAATATTGGTTGGGAGATTTCGGAGCAATACAATTTTGGTATAGACATTGGTTTATGGAGAGATTTAAATATTACTGCAGAGATTTATCAACAAAACCGTTCAAATATACTTCAAAGGCGTACAGAAATTGGGGATGTAATAGGTCTGACCGCGCAGCCTCAAGTAAATTTTGCAGAGCTTGAGTCAAAGGGTATTGATTTATCTTTAGATTATAACAGGCAAATAAATCAGGAGTGGTGGACACAGGCAAGAGCTACGTTAACTTTTGCGACTAATGAGGTTAAACAGACTAATGAGCTCAACTATCCCGATGATTTAAGTTACCTCTCTCAGGTAGGTAATAATGCATCTCAAATGTACGGGTATCTTGCCGAGCGTTTATTTACAGATCAGGAAGAAGTAAATAATTCACCAGCACAATTTGGTCAATATACCGGTGGAGATATTAAGTATCGTGATGTAAATGGCGATGGCGTGATTACACCTTTAGACCGCGTACCTATTGGTTTACCAACTACACCTGAATTAATCTATGGTTTTGGAGGCACTGTTGGATATAAAGATTTTGACTTAAGTATTTTCTTTCAGGGATCTGCCCGGTCCTCTTTTCAAATCGATCCCAGAGCTATTTCACCATTTGTTTTGGGTACGGGTGATAACACTGGTAGACAAAATGGCTTGCTTAAAATCATTGCAGACAGCTACTGGTCTGAAGACAACAGAGACCTATATGCTTTTTGGCCTCGCCTAAGCTCAACAGTAATTGAGAATAATGTGCAGAGTTCATCCTGGTGGCTGCAAAACAATGATTTCTTAAGACTTAAGAATCTTGAGTTTGGCTATCGTGCTTCAGAGCGCCTTACAGAATCCTTAGGCTTACGCTCTTTACGTGTTTATGCGAGTGGAATCAACCTTGCCGTTTGGAGCAGCTTTAAGCTTTGGGATCCTGAAATGGGAGGAAATGGTTTAGGATATCCTATTCAATCTACTTACAACTTAGGTGTTCAATTTGACTTTTAAAAAAACTTAAATATGAAAAATATACTATTTAAAAAATCTTTTAAGCGAAAGTTAGTGCTGGTACTGGCACTACCCTTTGTGATGATTTATAATGCCTGCCAGGATGATTATCTGGATGTAGTTCCTGATGGTCTGGCTACTGTTGATAAAATTTTTAATTTGAGACAGGAAGCTGAAAAGTATCTGTTTACGTGTTACTCATATATGCCAAGGTTAGGAGATTTGCGTAGAAACGCGGCCTTTCTTGCCGGCGATGAAATGTGGGTGCCAGACAACCGTGAAAACGGGGATTACTTTGCATTAGAGATTGCTTTAGGAAGGCAACGTGTTGCAAACCCATATTATAATGTATGGCAGGGAGAGTATCAGGGAGGTTTGCCATTTGACGGCTCTGAAATCTGGGATGGCATCAGACACTGTAATATTTTTATTGAGAATATGTCTGATCCTAACAACGTACCTGATATTACAGATACTGAGCGGGAACGCTGGATTGCAGAAGCTAAGTTTTTAAAGGCCTATTATCATTTTTATTTAATGCGCCATTACGGGGCAATACCTATTATTAAAGAAAACGTTTCTGTAGATGCTCCAACACCTGCATTTGATTTGCCGCGTGATCCTTATGATGAGGGAATTGATTATATAGTTGAACTTCTGGATGAGGCCGCTGCAGTATTACCACCGGTTATAGCAGATATCAATACAGAATATGGTCGCATTACTTCGGTTATTGCCAGATCATTAAAAGCACGGGTTTTAGTAACTGCCGCAAGTCCGTTATACAATGGTAACCCAGATCTTTCGGTAGTAATCAATAACGATGGTACACCATTATATAATACCACTTTTGAAGCCAATAAATGGCAAATTGCGGCTGATGCGGCAAAAGAGGCCATTGATGCAGCTGAAGCTGCAGGACTAAGATTGTATGAGTTCAATGAGGCTTTAACGGGATTTGATCTTACAGATACTACTGTTACCAAGTTGAGCATTCGTAATGCAATCACAGACCCTGAAAGCCTGGAAATTATTTGGCCTAATACCCAAAGTCTTACAAATGGAGCAGACGGTCTTCAGGCCAGTGCAATGGCACCTCTTGAGGTTGGTCATAATACCCGGGTGGCACGTAAAGTAATTTCACCTACAATTACGATGGCAAAATTATTTTATACTGATAATGGAGTGCCAATCACGGAAGATAAAGCTTACGATTTTAACGATATCCTTGAGTTGAGAGAAGCTCAACCTGATGAGCGTTATAATATAGAAGAAGGATATCGCACTTCAAGATTAAATTTTGACCGGGAACCTCGTTTTTACGCAGACCTTGGTTTTGATGGAAGTATGTGGTATAAGCGTGATGCTTTGGGAGATGAAACCAAATGGCACATAGAAGGTAAATTCGGGGACTATTCAGGAAGTGATCATCCATTCTTTTTTAACGAGACCGGGTATTACTGTAAAAAACTGGTGAATTGGAGAATGACATTTAGTAATGATGGTGGAACCTTTGAGACCTATGCCTGGCCCGAAATGCGTCTTGCAGATTTATATTTGCTCTATGCAGAAGCTCTTAATGAAGTGTCAGGACCTTCACAAGAGGTTTATTCCTACTTAGATCAGATACGAGAACGTGCTGGTTTAGATGGTGTTGTAGAGTCCTGGGCAGCACATTCCAACAATCCAAATAAGCCAACAACTAAAGAAGGCTTGAGAAGTATTATACAACAGGAGCGTATGATAGAATTGGCTTTTGAAGGACAGCGCTATTGGGATCTTCTTCGCTGGAAACGCGCGGTTCAGGAATTTAATGATAATGTGCAGGGTTGGAATGTTAAAGGTGATGATGAAGCATCTTACTATCAAATACGCACCATTCATCTACAAAATTTTATTTCACCTCGTGATTATTTCTGGCCACTCAGTGAAACGTCTTTAATCCGTAACACAAATCTGGTTCAAAACCCAGGTTGGTAATTTAAAAATTGAAACTATGAGAACACTAATTTTAAAACCAGTAGTCCTATTTATACTTTTATCTATAGGTCTAAGCTGCTCCGAAGAAGTCGAGCAGGTTCCTTTGGAATCTAATAGCACTGCACCGGCGCCCGTATCCAATGTTAATATTGAAAATCTACCAGGTGAAGTTAAATTGACTTTTACACTTCCCAAAGATCCGGATCTTTTGTACGTAAAAGCTAATTATACGCTTCCCACAGGAAGAGAAATGGAGGTAAAATCATCTTTGTATTCTAATTCTATGATTTTACAGGGGTTTAGCGGTAATGATGAAGTAGATGTAGAGGTCGTTGCTGTAAACCGTAGCGAGGTTGAATCAGAACCCGTATTGCTTAGCGTGAAGCCGTTACAGTCTCCAATATTCGACGTCTATGAAAGTTTAAGTGTAGGGAGTGCGTTTGGAGGTATTTTTGTGAACGCTGATAATCCGGTACGGGAGGATCTGGCAATTTTAATACTTACCAAAAATGAAGAAGGTGACTATGTAGCTGATCCTAATAGCATCTATACTTCTACTGATGATATTAGACGCGTAGTGAGAGGGTATGATACTATACCAAGAGAGTTTGCCTTTACCATTCGTGACAGATGGCTCAATTATACTGACACACTGGTAACCTCAATTACTCCATTATTTGAGCAGGCAATACCTAAGTCAAGCTATGGAGATTTACGTTTGCCCAATGATGCTCCCGGGCATAATTCCACTCCAAAGAGCGGAATGTGGGATAATGATTTTATTAACTGGCCTCGCTGTTATTTAACTCAGGGTAATTTTATTGCTGATACGCACATAACAAGTTTTGATATTGGCGTTCTAGCCAAGCTAAGTCGAATAGTTATATGGGACTACCCGGAATATTACAATAGCGGTAATGGTACTGGAAGGGCTTATTATTACAACGTTTGTATGAAAGAATTTAAAATTTACGGTTCTGCAGAATTAGAAACTACTGGGGATCTTGACAAGTGGACTCTTTTAGGTACATACAAACAAGTAAAACCATCAGGATTGCCCTATGGACAGAGTACAGGAGAAGATTTTGCAACGGCTAATGCCGGTTTTAGTTGGGATATTGACCCCAGTGCTGGTCCTATGCGTTACATCCGTATAGAGATGATTGATAACTGGGCAGGTACATACTCAATGGGTATATCTGAGCTTCAGGTATACGGTAACACAAAATTTTAATCTTAAATAGAATAGCAAGATGAAAAATTTACATTTATATATATACGTAGCGGTCGTAAGCTGTTTTATGATTCTTTGGTCGTGTTCAGATCAGGAATATGACGATTACAAGAAATTTGCTGATGGAGGTGAAATAAATTATACTGAAAAAGTAGATTCGTTAAAATCCTTTTCTGGGAAAAACAGAATTATGCTTCAGGGGATAATTAATGCTGACCCAAAAATCACTGAATTTCGTGTCTTTTGGAACGACGGAAGAGATTCTGTTTCAGTACCGATAACACGCAGTGGTGGTGTTGATACACTTGAGGTCACGATTGCTGATATTCCGGAGAACATCTACAACTTTCAGATCCGTACGTATGACGCAGCAGGTAATAAATCTTTAGTATCTAATGTAACTGGTGCGGTATATGGAGAACGGTATCAAAATACATTATACAACAGACCGGTGCTAGCAAACGATCTGGTTAATGGTACATTAACTATTTCTTACGCAAGTATGGATCTAACAACAGGCGTGATTGGAACAGAAGTTTTAATTGATGGGGCTTCGGAGTCAATTTTCATTCCAATAGATTCAGAGGAGTATAATATTTCAGATTATGTAGCTGGAGAAAGTTATAAATATCGAACACTCTTTTTACCTGAAGAGACGGCCATAGATACTTTTACAACAGATTATGTTTCCTACACTCCAATAGCCAAGCCTATACTTGTTAATGCCGCGATTCCTTTTAAAGCTTCTTCTCGTTCTGGTAGATGGGGTATTTTGGAAGATTGGACAACAACGCAACCTGTTTTGGTACATGGTGGTTATGGTGGCTGGGATGAATGGAATGGTAATATTTTTAATATAGAATCCGGTTGGGGTGCAGCAGCAGTTAATAACGGTAAAATCTACCAAACCTTAAACGAAGTACAGCCCGCTACTTATGTATTGAATGTCTTGATAAGAGATACAAACCATAAGTTGACAGACGCGGGTGGGTCGTATTTTGTAGTTGCCAAAGGAAATACGCTTCCAGACGTTTCAGATGTTACAAGTGCAGAGGAGGTCCTTGCTTACAAAAGGATAAATGTAGAATTGGGCTCAGAGTATACCTATAGATTAGAGTTTACAATTGAGGATGAATCTACAGATATCACTGTTGGTCAAATTACCACTCAGGCTTCTGGTGATCCAGGACGTTTTTGCAACGTAAGATCTTGGGATATTGTCGTACAGAACTAAAAACATTATTTAAAAGGGAAGAGGTCTTAATCTTCCCTTTTTATTTGATGAAATATTCAGTTTATAAAATCATATTTCCAAAGCACGAGATACCTTAAAACTGAGGATAAATACAATACATACTATAATGAAATATTTAAAATATATATTTTTTTCAACTAGCATTCTGTTGTGGAGTCTTAGTTGCTCACCGGAAGATGCTAAAGAAGAACCTAAAGAGGATCCTGTCGTTGAGCTAAATTTAGCTACAGTTAAAACTAATGAGGTTTCAGATGTAGATGCTTATAAGGCTACAATATCAGCCAGGGTTGAAGATGATGGAGGCAGTACAATTAAGGAGCGTGGAATATGTTATGCTCTGGCACCTAATCCAGATTATTCAGATAATAGGGCTACACCTAATTCATTTAAAGGATCTGGTGAGTATGAAATTAACCTTTCTGATCTTGAAGATAACACAACCTACTTTATCCGTGCATTTGCAACAAATTCTAAGGGAATAGCCTACGGTAATGAATTGTCATTTAAAACCCTTAATGCTGATGTACCTAAGTTTGCTATTAGTGAAACTAAGGTAAGCGGGGTTCATGATATTTGGGTAGAAACCACTCTGATTGAGACGGGTGACGCGAACATTAAAGAGATAGGTATAGTTTACGGTACGACAGCTGATTTAAATGTTGAAAGTAATCAGGTCGTTGTTCAGGAGGAGGTGAAGGCTAAATATTTAAGCAGAATGACCAAACTCGAAGAAAAAACAACGTATTATTTTAAAGCTTATGCTATTACAGAAAATAATGACGTTTTTTATAGTGAACCTGAATCGTTTGAGACAATTAATTCCGGTGATTTTACATTTACAATAAATGGATATGATGAAAATAGTCCTGTTTTTACCAGGTTAAAAAATGCTATCGAAAAGGTTCAGTATTATTACAATAATTTTACGTCCATTAAAAAACACGTTTGGGTAAATTATGTACCCGGAGTGCCTACTGCTGATGCTAATTTTGAAGGATGGATTCGTTTTGGTTCTAATCAATCCTATCAACAAACTGGAACGGCCCTGCACGAGGTGGCTCATACGGTAGGAGTAGGTACACATTCTAAATGGAATGAACTTCTAAAAGGCGGAATCTATCAGGGCTCAAGAGCAAATCAAATTTTAAAGCTTTTAACTCAGGATGAGGATACAGCAATAAAAGGAGACGGTTTACATTTTTGGCCGTTTGGAATAAACGGAGCGCACGAAGATGATGGTCAGGATATGACATATATTATAAATACTTTAATTATTCAAGGAATGCGTGCTGATGGTTTACCCATCAACTAAGGCTATTTATATAGCTGGGTTTACTTATAGCAAGCTTTAAGAGCAAATGGTTAGCTTGTATTGAATAATTGTAGGTTTTGACCACCCCGTCCCCCCTAATTTGTCAATTTATACCCTCTAAAAATACCTGTTTTTCAGGAAACTTGTAAACCAATTATAAATGCTATTACGTTTTCGAAAAACAAACTTGGTGTTATAATCAAAGATAGATATGTAGGTAACTCAAATTATAAATGTTTTATTTACATTTATAAAATTATTATGAATTTCAGATTACTCATTTCATCAATTCTTGTGCTTGCCATTTGTGGCAGCTGTGCTGGTCTTCGTTTAGCCCAAGCTGCTAAAGAAAGTGTTGTAGGTGAGGGCTGGTCTTCCAATTCGGTAAATACAGTAATCTTCAGGCAAAATGCGGTTACGACCTATGCCGATATGCAATTTACAGCCTATTATGATGCCGAAGCACGGGTAATTCTAGCCAAACGTAAACTGCCCCGTGGCGAATGGGAGGTTTATAAAACGCAATATACAGGCAATGCAAAAGATGCCCACAATGCTATTAGTATTGCTATTGATGGGAAAGGTTATTTGCATGTAAGCTGGGATCATCACGACAATGCCTTGCGTTATGCTAAGAGTTTAGAACCTTTTGGTCTTGAACTTGCTGAAATACAACCCATGACCGGTATCGATGAAAATAAAGTCTCTTATCCGCAATTCTACAATTTGCCCTCAGGAGATTTAATCTTTATGTACCGCTCCGGGCAATCGGGTAGAGGCAGTTTAGTTATCAACCACTATGATATCGCTGAGGCAAAGTGGTTTGCGTTGTACAGCAACCTTATAGATGGTGAAGAAAAGCGTAATGCCTATTGGCAGGCCTATGTAGATCAGGAGGGTACCATTCACCTTTCCTGGGTATGGCGCGAAAGCTGGGACGTGTCTACCAATCACGATATCGCTTACGCGCAGTCAAAAGATGGCGGTAAAACCTGGCAACAATCAGACGGGAGCTTTTATGAATTACCCATTACACAGCGTAGCGCGGAGTATGCAGCGATCATTCCGCAAAAGAGTTCGCTGATCAATCAGACGGCGATGACTACTGACAGCCAGGGCAATCCCTACATTGCTAATTATTGGAATGTGGGAGATGCAACCCAATTTCACGTTGTTTATCTCAAAGAAGGTCAATGGCAAACCGAAAATACCGCATTCAGAACAACGGGTTTTCAGTTGGGCGGTGGCGGAACAAAAAAAATACCCATCTCGCGACCTGAGATTTTTATCGATGAATCTCATGGCAAGAGGCTTTACCTGCTCTTTCGGGATGCAGAACGCGGATCAAAAATAGTCCTCGCTTCGCGGGATTTAAATAAAGAAGAATCCTGGAAGTTTACTGATATGACTACAGCATCTGTTGGCGATTGGGAACCCAATTTTGACAAAGAATTATTTAAAAAAACAGGAAAGCTTCACCTATTTGTGCAACAGGTGAATCAGGTGGATGGCGAAGGGCTTCAAAACAATGAGCCTACACCTGTTAAGATTTTAGAGTATAATACATTACCAGAATAAAAACCTATGAAAATTAACAACAAATCAAGACTAGTCATTTTTTTATCGGTGTGCTTAGTACAGGCATACACTAGTTTTTCGCAGGCAATCAATGAGTGGGAGAATCCTACGGTCATAGACCGAAATAAAGAAGAAGGGCGAGCGTCTTTCCATTTATATGAAAATCTGTCTCAGGCATTAACCTTAGACCATTCCCAGTCTGCTTTGCAAAAAAGTCTGGACGGGGAGTGGAAATTCAACATTGTTAAGAATCCGGGACTACGCCCGCAGGATTTCTACAAAACCGATTTTAACGATGCCGGTTGGGATCAGATCACGGTTCCTTCAAATTGGGAGACCGAAGGATTTGACATTCCTATTTACACTAACGTAGCCTATCCCTTCGAAAAAAATCCGCCTTTAATCAACGGCGACTACAATCCGGTGGGCACTTACCGTACTACGTTTGATATTCCTGAAAATTGGGAAGATAAAGAGGTGTTGTTGAGTTTTGGTTCCATCTCTGGTTATGCACGTATTTATATAAACGGAAAGGAAGCCGGGATGACCAAAGCTTCTAAAACTCCTGCAGAATTCGATATAACAACACTGATTAAGTCCGGTGAAAACCAACTTGCTGTGCAGGTTACGCGCTGGCACGATGGGAGCTATTTAGAAGATCAGGATTTCTGGCGTCTTAGCGGGATTGAGCGTTCGGTAGCTCTTAAAGCGATGCCTAAAACTACCATTTGGGATGTAAAGGTTTTGGGTGATCTCGATTCCAATTATAAAAACGGAAAATTTTCCGCAGCTGTTGACATTCGTAATTTCGGAAAATCAGATATCAAGAAAGCTCGTCTAGGTGTTTCGGTTTATGATGCAAAGGGCAATCTGGTTTATGCCGAAAAGAAACCCGTGCCTGCACAGGGGGGAAGCATTGATTTTTCACGGGAAGTTCCTCAGGTTAAGTTATGGAGTGCCGAAACACCGTATCTCTATACCTATGCCTTAAAGCTTGAAGACAAAAAAGGCAATGCCGTGGTTGCTACCTCCGGACGTGTTGGTTTCCGTAAAGTCGAAATCAAAAACGCACAGCTTTTGGTAAACGGAAAAGCCGTTACCGTACACGGGGTAAACCTGCACGAGCACCATCCCGATAAAGGTCACGTACCTGATCTTGCGATGACGCGTAAAGATTTTGAATTGATGGCGCGCAACAACATCAACGCGGTACGTATGAGTCATTATCCTCACGGACAGGAAGTTTACGATCTGGCCGATGAATTTGGTTTTTATATTGTAGATGAAGCCAATATTGAGACCCACGGTATGGGCGCAGAATGGCAGGGTAATTTTGATAAATCAAAGCACCCGGCGTATTTACCCGAATGGGCACCGGCGCATTTAGACCGCATCAAACGTATGTACGAGCTCAATAAAAACCACACTTCGGTAATCATCTGGTCTATGGGTAATGAGTGTGGTAACGGTCCTGTGTTTTATGATGCTTACGACTGGTTAAAAGAAACAGACCCCGCCCGCGTGGTTTCGTTTGAACAGGCCGGTCAAAACCGCAATACCGATATCGTGGCGCCTATGTATCCGGGAATGGATTATATGATAAAATATGCCGAAGATAATACGGTTACCCGCCCCTTTATTATGTGTGAATACTCGCACGCGATGGGAAACAGCAGTGGTAACTTCCGCGCGTATTGGGATGTTATAGACAGCAGTCCGCATATGCAGGGTGGTTTTATCTGGGACTGGGTAGATCAGGGCTTACGTGCAGAGACTGAAGACGGGCGCGAATTTTGGGCCTACGGTGGTGATTTGGGCGGAAAGAATCTGCAAAACGATGAAAATTTCAACGCAAACGGATTAGTTACCGCAGACCGTGTGCCGCATCCTTCGCTGGCGGAAGTCAAAAAAGTATACCAAAACATCGAGTTTGATTTTGACGGAAGCAACCTTACGGTTCAAAACAAATACAACTACACCAATCTGGATGCGTTCAACTTCAAGTGGAAGTTGCTAAAAAATGGTGAGCAAATTGATTCCGGAAGCTTTGAAGTTTCGGCTCTGCCAAATACGTCTCAGACTGTGGCCTTCAATCTTCCTGAGACTAATGACGCAGAGTATTTCTTGAGTGTTCACGCCTTCACAAAAGAAGGAAGCGCATTGGTTCCTGCGGGTTACGAACTTGCCTGCGAGCAGTTTCAGTTGGGTGAAAAAGACTTCTTTGCAGACAATACCGGTTCTTTGACCAAAGATAAACTTGTTTATGAGGTGCAGGGCGACTCGCTTTTGGTTTTCAGCACGGCTAAGACTCAGGGTGTTCTCAATTTAAAGGCCGGTAAATTGGAGCAGTATCAGCTTAAAGACGGAAGCAGTGTGCTTAACACCTTCCCCGAGCCTTATTTCTGGAGAGCTCCTACCGATAATGACTTTGGTAACGGAATGCCCAGAAAATTAGTGGCATGGAAAACAGCAACCCAAAACCCGCAGCTGCTCTCAGCAGAGGTAGGAACTCAGGAAGATAATGGCTTACCTGTGACATTCACCTACCAGCTTGCCGGGGTTGACTTGCCGTACACCGTGACGTATTTGATTGATGCAGTTAATGGAATTACCGTAAACGCAAGCCTGGACACTTCGGTTAAAGAAACACCCGAAATGCCCCGCTTTGGGATGCGTATGATCCTGGACGGGAAGTACGACAATCTGGAGTATTACGGTCGTGGCCCCTGGGAGAATTATTCAGACCGAAAAGAGTCTGCGTTTATGGGTACCTATGAAGATAAGGTAGCCAACCAGTTTACGTGGACGTACATACGCCCCCAGGAATCAGGTTATCACACTGATACGCGCTGGTTAACGCTTACTGACGATGCCGGTAACGGACTTAAAATTGTGGGCGAACAGCCGCTTGGTTTTAGCGCACTTAATATTTCTACCGAAGATCTGGATCCGGGTATGACCAAAGATCAAAGACATCCTACAGACCTTACGGTACAGGATAAGGTGTTTTTACACGTGGACTTAAAGCAACGCGGTCTTGGTGGACTCAACAGCTGGGGGCAGTATCCATTTAAGGAATACAGACTCGAAGACGGAAACTACAGCTACAGTTACACCATTTCATTATTATAAGAATTTCTATGAGGAAGGGTTTTTCATTTTTTTTACCAATCATTTTTGGTCTGTTTGCTGTAAATGCAGGCCTGGCGCAAACTCCTGTAAAGGTGAGTTCGCCGGACGGTCACATTTCGGTTACGGTCAGGTTAGAAAATGGAAAACCCTTTTACAGCGTTGCTCACGATTCTGATATTTTCCTGGAGGATTCGCCTTTAGGTCTAATAACTTCAATAGGTGATTTTAGCGAAGGACTCACCTTTGAGAGTTCAGCCTCAAAGACTATTGCGGAGTCCTACGAATTGAATCGAGCTAAAGTCAGTAAGGTTGAATACCGGGCAAATGAACTGGTCGCTGCGTTTACAAATTCAAATGAAGATACCCTCAAAGTAATTTTTAGGGTAAGCGATCGTGACGTAGCCTTTTCCTATCATTTAATTGGGAAAGATCTCAATACCAAGGTGAAAATTCTGAACGAAGTTACTGCGTTTAACCTGCCCGATCAGGCAACCGCATTTTTAAGCGCTCAGGCTTTGCCAATGACCGGTTGGGAGCAGACCAAGCCTTCCTACGAAGAGGGCTATACCTTTGATGCGCCTCTGGGAGAAGCTTCGCAGTATGGGGTGGGATATACGTTTCCAGCACTTTTTAAAAATGAAAAAAAAGGCTGGTTACTCATTTCAGAAACAGGCGTAGATGGTACCTATCCCGGTTCGCGATTGGGTGAATCAGCTACTGACGGGCTGTTTCCATTATTGTTTCCGCAGGAAGGAGAGAATAATAGCATTGGCGCTACGTATGCGGCGCTGGCGATGCCGGCTCAAACGCCCTGGCGTACCATTACCCTGGGTAAAACCTTGAAGCCTATCGTAGAATCGACCGTAGCTTTTGATTTGGTAAAACCAAAATACGAAGCCTCGACAGACTACCAAACCGGAAGGGCAACCTGGAGCTGGATTGTTTGGCAGGATGGCAGCATCAACTACGAAGATCAAATTAAGTTTATTGATCTTTCGGCTGCTTTGAATTTTGAATACGTGCTCATCGATAACTGGTGGGATGCCAATATTGGCCGGGATAAAATGAAAGAACTGGTAGATTATGCCCGCTCTAAAAATGTTTCAGTCTTGCTTTGGTACAATTCAAACGGCTACTGGAGCAATGCGCCCCAAACCCCGCAGGATTTTATGAACACCGCTTACAAGCGTCAGCGCGAGATGGCCTGGATGCAGGAAATAGGGGTTAAGGGAATTAAGGTTGATTTCTTTGGAGGTGATAAGCAAACCACCATGCAGCTGTATGAAGACATTCTTAACGATGCCAATAATTACGGTTTGGGTGTGGTTTTTCACGGCTGTACTTTACCGCGTGGCTGGGAGCGTATTTACCCCAATTATATGTCTTCAGAAGCGGTGCTGGCTTCCGAAAACCTCATTTTTACTCAGGAAGCTTCAGACCGGCACGCGTATAAAAGCACCCTGCATCCATTTATTCGGAATACCGTGGGAGCGATGGATTTTGGTCCCGTTTTTCTCAATAAACGTTTAACCAAAGATCAACAGGGCGGTTCCATTCGTAGAACCACTGAAGCTTTTGAACTGGCTACCGGTGTCCTGTATTTTTCACCCATTCAGCATTTTGGCCTCACGCCAAATAATCTGGACGAACAGCCAAAGTTTGTACTCGATTTTTTAAAAGGTGTTCCCGCAACCTGGGATGAGACGGTTTATATAGGCGGTGAACCCGGTGATTATGCAGCTATCGCACGACGAAACGGAGAGCAATGGTATGTGGCGGTAACAAACGGCAAAAAAGAAGAGCGAAGCCTCGAGCTCGACCTGCCCATGCTTAAAAATGCGGAAATCACACTTATTTATGATAAATTAGACAGAACAGCCGGTCTTAAACTAATGAAAATCAATAAAAATGGTAAATTGAAGCTCAAATTACTGGGAGAAGGCGGTGCTGTGATTAGTAGCAACTAAGCCTTTTTGCATGAAGCATCCCGGTAATAGATTGTATTCATTTAAAAGCATTTTATGAAATCTATCCCTACTCTGTTTTCTGTTTTAACTATTTTAATTTTGACCTCCTGCGGCAAAGAGGAGAAGACCGTTGCAGCAGATTCCAATACCATGTTCAGGCTTTTGGATGCTTCAAAAACCGGAATTGACTTTGAAAACACACTGGTTGAAACCGAAGAAAGTAACATCATCACCTACGAATACATTTACAACGGTGGCGGTGTTGCAGTGGGAGACGTTAATAATGACGGACTTTCAGACGTTTATCTTTCGGGCAATCAGGTTCAAAATAAACTCTACCTGAATAAAGGAGGTTTAAGCTTTGAAGATATCACCGCCAAATCGCAAATTCAGCAAAAAGAGGGCTGGAAAACCGGTACCGCAATGGCCGACGTTAATGGCGATGGCTTACTCGATATTTATGTTTGCTACTCGGGCAATGCCCCGCAGGAAGGGGTGACTGAACCGGTGGTGCGCGAGTATAAACCCCGCTCAAACCAGCTGTTTATCAATCAGGGGCTTGACGCTAATGGGGTTCCCACTTTTAAGGATGAGGCTAAAGAATATGGGGTTGATGCCATTGGCACCTTCACCACGCAGGTCTATTTCCTGGACTACGATCTCGATGGCGATCTTGATCTGTTTTTGCTCAATCACGCCAACAAGTTTTACAACATTTTCTACAACGTAACCCTGTTACGCAGCAAGCGGCATCCGTATTACGGGAATCAACTCTACGAAAACCGCGATAATCAATTTGTGGAAGTTTCAGAAGAAGCGGGTATTGACGGTACGGGTATCAATTTTGGGCTGAGTGCCGCAATCAGTGATTTTAATAAAGATGGGTATCCTGATATTTTTGTGACTAACGACTATTCCGAACAGGATTTTTGCTATCTCAATAACGGCGACGGCACCTTTACCGAAACCTCAAAAGCTTCGTTCGCCCATTTCTCAAAATACTCCATGGGTTCTGATGCTGCAGACATTAACAACGATATGAATCCTGATTTGTTTGTGGTTGATATGCTTCCGGAAGGTAATTACCGCCAAAAAGTGCTCAAAGGACCGGATGAATACAATAAGGTCAAACGACTTATTGATAGTGGTTACCACCCGCAGTATATGCACAACAATTTACAGTTGAGCAAGGGCTTAGATCCCAATGCAAATTTACGTTTTACGGAGGTGGCGCAGCTCGCCGGAATTTCAAATACCGACTGGAGTTGGGCGCCCTTACTTGCTGATTACGATAACGACGGGCTTAAAGACGTTTTTATCACAAATGGCTATCTGCGCGATTATAGCAATCTCGATTTTAATAACTACACGGTGCACGAGGCCAGAGATCGTGCTCAGGCAACGGGCGAAAGACTTGATCTGGGCTTACTCATCAGTAAAATTCCTTCTACAAAAGTTTCTAATTACATCTATAAAAATGTAGACGGATTACTTTTTGAAAACAAAACTCAGGCCTGGGGACTTGACCAAAAAACGGTATCTAATGCGGCCGCGTATGCCGATTTTGATAACGACGGAGATTTAGACCTGATCATCAACAACCTCAATGACCCGGTTTTGGTTTATGAAAACAGGGAAAATGAGCAGTTGGATAACAACTTTTTGTCTCTGACGCTTAATGGCGAAGGGAAAAACACTCAGGCACTGGGTGCCAAAGTAATGCTTCAGCTTGAAGATGGTAAGCAAATCTATCAGGAAGCCTATTACATTCGGGGGTATCAGTCTTCGGTCGAGCCCAAAATGACTATTGGTTTAGGCAAAGCCGAAACTATCCGGAGTCTTGAAATAATTTGGCCTTCTAAAAAATGGACCCGTCTTGAAAATGTTCAGGCCAATCAAGTTTTGGTTTTGAAGGAGGCTGAAGCGACTGAAACCTATGATTATAAGATCACAGCACCTGAAACCTTCTTCACCGATATCACTGCAAATTCGAATATCAATTTCATTCATCAGGAGAATGATTATGTAGACTATAATTACGAAAGTCTTATCCCGTATCAGGTCTCAAAAACCAGTGGAAAAGCCGCAGTTGGAGACCTTAACAACGATGGTAACGACGATATTTTCTTCCTCGGCGCTAGTGGTCAGGCTTCGCAATTGTATTTGGGAACTGATACCGGTAAGTTCAAATTAAACAATACAGGTCAACCCTGGACTTTAGCCGAAGAGGTGGTTCACGAAGACTACGACGCCCTGTTTTTTGACGCTGATGATGACGGCGATCTGGACCTCTATGTGGTAAGCGGCGGTAATGAAGAGTTTAATGGCGATGCCTATTATCAGGACCGTTTATATCTCAATACAGGTAACGGTAAATTCAGCAAAGCTGAAAACGCGCTGCCCGATATGAAATTCAGCGGGGGAGTGGTTAAAGCTGCAGATTACGACAAGGACGGCGATCTGGATTTATTCGTAGGCGGAAGGATTTCGGGAGGAAATTACCCGATGGCTCCCCGAAGCGTGTTACTTACCAATGAAACTTCCGGCTCTGATGTGAAGTTTAGCGTCACCCGAAATTACGATCTGGAGCAGGTGGGTATGGTAACCGATGCAGATTGGGTAGATATTGACAACGACTCCTGGCCTGATTTGGTTTTAGCAGGAGAGTGGATGCCCATTAGTCTGTTTAAAAACAATGCGGGTACTTTAAAAAATGAAACAGAAGCAGCAGGCCTTGCGAATACAAACGGCTGGTGGTTTAGCCTGCAGGCCGGGGACTTTGACGGCGACGGGGATGTTGATTTTCTGGCCGGTAATCTGGGCGAAAACAACCAGTTTAAAGCTTCGGTTGAAGAGCCTATGCGCTATTACATTCAGGATATTGATAACAACGGGCGTATAGATCCTATTTTGACGTACTATATTGACGGGGTTAGCTATCCGTGGCCTACTCGCGACGAACTCATGGGGCAGGTTTCCGCCTTAAAAAAACAGTATCAATCTTATGAGAGTTATGCTAAAACCAATACCGAAGAGTTTTTAAAAACCAATAAAATTGAGCCGCGTTTTACCCTGGAGATCAAAATGCTTGCTTCGGCTTTTATAGAGAATAAAGGTGATGGTACGTTTAGTATAAAGGCTTTGCCCAAAGCGGTTCAGGATGCACCCATTCAGGATTTTGTAGTTGCAGACTTTGATGATGACGGCAATTCAGATATTCTTACTGCCGGAAACCTGTATCCGTTTCGCGTGAGTCAGGGGCCGCTTGATGCTTCTTTCGGTTCGTTGCTTAGCTTTAATCAGGGTGATTTTCGCCTTATGCCTCAATCCGCTAATCTGTGGTTAGATGGTGATATAAAATCTCTAAACATTTTAAACACAAAATCCGGTCAAAAACACCTACTGGTCACCCGCAACAACGCAGGGCCCGGTCTGTACACCTATTAAATACAAATTATGAGAATCCTGTTCCTGCTGCTTAGTTATGCTTTTGTGATTTCGTGTAAATCTTCAAAATCCGGGCAGGTGGGGGATTCTGCTATTCAAACTCCAAAAGGCTACGAGCTTATCTGGCACGATGAGTTTGACACCGGTACTAAGCCCGATCGGGATTCATGGAACTATGAGTACGGTTTTGTACGCAACAACGAGCTGCAGTGGTATCAGGAAGACAATGCCACTATTGCTAACGGAAATCTGGTCATCACAGGTAAACGCGAAGAGCTTGTAAATCCCGGTTATGAACCGGGTAGTACCAATTGGAGTAAAAGCCGAGAAACAGCGCAGTATACGTCTTCAAGTATCAATACCCGGAATCGCTTTGAGTTTATGTACGGTATTGTAGAAGTACGGGCTAAAATTGATACCGCAAGCGGAATTTGGCCGGCAATCTGGACGCTGGGAGTGGAAAAAGGCTGGCCTTCTAACGGCGAGATCGATATGATGGAATACTATCAGATTGACGGAAAACCCCACATTCTGGCTAATGCCGCCTGGGGAGCAAACTGGCAGGATGTGTCTTGGGACAGTGCTAAAATTCCCTTTACTGAGTTCTTAAAGAAAGACCCGCAATGGCCTGAAAAATTCCACATCTGGAAAATGGAGTGGACTCCGCAGTTTATCAAACTTTATCTGGACGACGCGTTAATCAACGAGATTGATTTAGCCGAAACCAAAAATCCCGACGGGTTTAGCGGCTTTCACCAACTGCATTATATTTTACTCAATCTGGCGATTGGTTCCAACGGTGGTGATCCTTCAAATACGCAATTTCCTAAAGAATACCTGGTAGATTATGTACGGGTGTATCAGAAAACAGATCCTCAATTATGAAACAAAATTTAAAATACAAATCCTTGAAAACACAGCTCATTTACTTTTCAATTTTGGCAGGAATATTCACTTCCTGCGGAGGAGCAAAACCGACTGATTCGGCCTTAAACGAAGCTTCACTTCCCAAACCCGATCGGGTTTTGGCCATTATAGAAAACGTGAATACCCACTGGCAAGAGACGCATCCCGAGCCCGCATCGGCATTCTGGCATCCTGCGGCCTATCAGACCGGGAATATCGAAGCTTATAAAGTGACGGGAAATCAAGATTTTCTGAACTATGCCACGGCCTGGGCCGAGCATAATGAGTGGAAAGGTGCAAAATCTGATGATCAATCGGCATGGAAATACAATTATGGTGAGACTGACGATCATGTGCTTTTTGGCGACTGGCAGATTGCTTTTCAAACCTATATCGATTTGTATACGCTTGATGGATCAAAAGATCCTTCAAAAATTGCCCGCGCCCGTGAGGTGATGGAATACCAGATGAGCACGCCACAAAACGACCATTGGTGGTGGGCTGATGGCCTGTATATGGTGATGCCGGTGATGACCAAACTCTATCAGGTGACCGGCAACGAGCAGTATATAGATAAACTAAACGAATACCTGAAGTATTCAGATAGTATAATGCTTGATGAAGAGACGGGGCTTTATTATCGCGATGCGAAATACGTATATCCCAAACACAAAAGCCTAAACGGAAAAAAGGATTTCTGGGCACGCGGCGACGGCTGGGTTTTTGCCGGTTTGGCTAAAGTTTTACAGGATCTTCCCAAAGATTCCAAATACCGAAACGCATTTGAAGCCCGCTACAGGCGTATGGCCGAAGCTTTAAAAGGAGCCCAACAGCCCGAAGGCTACTGGACGCGTAGTATGCTTGATCCCGAGCACGCTCCCGGGCCTGAAACCAGCGGTACGGCTTTCTTTACCTACGGCTATCTATGGGGTATCAACAACGGTATTCTGGATGCAAAAATCTATTTGCCTGTGGTAGAAAAAAGCTGGAAGTACCTGACGGAAGTGGCTTTACAGGAAAACGGAGCCGTGGGTTATGTACAGCCTATCGGCGAAAGGGCCATTCCCGGGCAGGTAGTTGATGTCAATTCTACTGCCGACTTTGGAGTGGGAGCTTATTTACTTGCTGCTTCTGAAATGTACCGAATGGTCAAATAAACTAAACTCAAAAGATGATTTTTAGAAAACCTATTCTCTTTTCAATAGTATTAATTACTTCAGCGCTAACTGCTCAGGAAATCAAACCTGCAAAACAGGTGAATGGCGAAATGCCGTTGTTTGAGGTAGAAAATCCCGATTTTCAAACGAGTCCGTATACCGGAATGACCAAAAAACACTGGGAAGATGCCGCCAGGTATTTACTGGCAGGAGCTTTTAGTTATATCGACGATCTGGATGACCCGATGAAGTTTCCTAAGCTTCCCGGTAAAAGTTATCCGCAGGACATCAGCCGGGTACCTACCGAAAAACTGGAAGGTCTGGTACGTACCCTTTTCGTCGCTGCACCCCTTTTAAAAAAAGAACCCGATCTTACCTTAAACGGAATTAAAGTTGCTGAATACTATCAACATCAAATCCCAAAATTGACCGATCCCGATAGCCCCGCATACATCAAGCCTCGTGGCAACGGCGGTCCCAGTCAGAATTTGGTAGAGTACGGGGCATTGGCGATTTCCTTATTCATTTCGCCCGAAACGCTTTGGGATCCCTTAAGTCAGAAAGATAAAGACGCGCTGGCAGCCTCTATGCTGAGTTACGGTGATGGGCCTACCGTGCCTTCCAACTGGAAATTCTTCAACATTTTTGTACTTAGTTTTTTTGATGCTCAGGGTTATGAAGTCAACAAGCCTTTGCTTGAAGAATACCTGCAAAAATCCCTCGACCATTACCGCGGGCAGGGCTGGTATAATGACAACCCGGCTTATGATTATTACAGTATGTGGGCGTTTCAGGTCTACGGGCCTATGTGGGCGTCGGTCTATGGAGATACGCATTATCCCGATCTAGCCAAAGCCTTTAAAACCAATTTTCAGGATTTGGTGTATCATTATCCCTATATGTTTTCGGAAGATGGCGAGATGATTATGTGGGGTCGCAGCATCAGTTACCGCATCGGGTCTATCAGTCCGTTTCCCTTTACCGGAACGCTGCAGGATGACACGATTAATTTCGGCTGGTTGCGCCGCATCTCTTCAGGCACCTTACTTCAGTTTTTACAGAACCCAGACTTTTTACTGGACCGGATTCCCACTTTAGGTTTTTACGGACATTTTGAACCTGCCGTACAGGTGTACAGCGCCCGCGGTAGTGTATTCTGGATGGGAAAGGCTTTTTTAGGATTGTTGGTGCCTGATGATAATCCGTTTTGGACGGCGACTGAAAATTTGGGCCCGTGGGATACTACTTTTGAAAAGGATAAGGTGTACAATAAGTTTCAGGCTGCTTCCAATATTTTGATTACCGATTATCCAAATATTGGCGCTTCTGAAATACGGGCATGGTGCCACGAGAAAAAGGCAGACGACTGGCAGGGCTTTCGCAGCAGCGAAAACTACAACAAGCTGTCGTATAATTCCGCTTTTCCATGGCAGGCAGACGGAGAGCAGGGTGAAATCTCGATGAATTATGTCTTTAAAAATGCCAAAAACGAATGGGAACCCTGGCGGTTGTACACCTTCAAAAGCTATGAAAATGGCGTGTACCGCCGGGATGCGGTATTAGAAACCAACGAGCAGGTGACGATGCAACTGGCAGACATCCCGTTACCTAACGGAATTTTACGTGTTGATAAACAGACCAGTAAAGTTCCTGTTGAAATGCGCCTGGGACATTATGCGTTGCCAAAAATCGAAGGCAAGGAAGTCAAGCATTATATCCAGAAAAGTGGTAGTACTGCTGCTCTTGTTTTAGATAATGGAGAGTATCAACTGGCGATGCTCCCGCTTCAGGGTTGGGAAAATGCAGAGTTTGTATCTGCCAGCGGACTCAATCCGATTTCTGAAGAAAGTACAACCATCAATGTCTCAGCCACCTTTTCGCCGCAGGCTGAAACAAACATTTACGCCACCCTGATGCTCTGGAAAAAATCGGGCGAGGATTTTACTGAAGCCGAATTGATGCCGGTGACAAAGCTGAGTGCCAAAAATGGCAAAATAGAGGTTTTGATGAGCGATTCTGAGTTATATACTATCAATTTTGATTAATTCCTGTTCAGTTTAGTTTATAATTTTTAAATAGTTTAACGGCTCTCTTTAATTGATTACTTGATGATTAGTGTTAAAAAATATTGGAGCTACTTGTTTGTTCTTTTCGTATTAACCCGTGTTAACGCCCAGCAAAATCCACCGGAGTGGCAGGATCTGAGTGTTTTTGAAGTTAATACCCTGGCGCCACGTGCTACCTTTTACGTGTACGATACCGAAGAAGAGGCACTTGTAAATAAGTATCGCGATTCAGATAATTTTATATCATTAAATGGTATCTGGAAGTTTCATTTTGCTAGCAGACCCGAAGAGCGCCCTGAACAATTTTATCAAACCGGGTACAATGTTTCCGGTTGGGATGACATAGCAGTTCCGGGCGACTGGCAGGTGCAGGGTTATGACTTTCCACTTTATGTAAGTGAGGGATACACCCACGAGATCAATCCGCCACTTGTAGATACGCTTTACAATCCGGTAGGCTCGTACAAACGCAATTTTAACCTGCCCGAAAATTGGAAAGACCAGCGCGTCGTGTTGCACTTTGGAGCAGTAAACAGCGCCTTTTACGTTTGGGTAAACGGAAAGAAAGTGGGCTACGATGAGGACAGTAAAACCCCGTCTGAGTTTGATATTACGTCCTTTGTTAAGTCCGGCGAAAACGAACTCGCCGTTGAAGTATATCGCTGGAGCGACGGCACCTATCTTGAAGATCAGGATTTCTGGAGACTCAGCGGCATTGAGCGGGATGTCTATATTTATAAAGCCCCAAAGGCATACATCGCCGACGCGTTTCTTAAAGCGGGTCTCGATTCGACCTACACAGATGGAGTTCTGGATGCTTCGGTAAGCCTTGCTAATGAAAGTGCCAAAACCAGAACCCTTCAGCTTCAGTTAAAAATCTATGATGACTCCGGTGTTGTTCATAAAGTTCAACAGGAAGTTCGTTTAACAGCTTCCTCAAAAGACACACTCAGCTTTCAGCATCTGCTTGAAGAAGTAAAAACCTGGAGCGCAGAGCATCCTAATCTGTACACAGCCACCCTTAGTCTTGCTGAAGGCTCAAATACGCTGATGGCCACTTCGTTTAAAATCGGTTTCAGGTCTGTTGAAATTAAAGGCGGAAAGCTTCTGGTAAACGGAAAACCCATTTTACTCAAGGGCGTTAACCGCCACGAGCACGATCAATATACCGGTCACGTGATTACTGAAGAATCGATGATTCGGGATATTCAGCTTTTTAAGGAAAACAACATCAATGCCGTGCGCAACTCGCATTATCCCAACGATCCGTTGTGGTACGCACTCTGCGATGAATATGGCATTTATATGGTTGATGAAGCCAATCTGGAAACCCATGGTTTTGGATATGATGAAGATAAAACCCCGGCCAACAAGCCCGAATTTGCTGCCATGCATCAGGACCGGTTAGAGGCAATGGTCGAGACCAATAAGAACCACGCGTCAGTGATTATTTGGTCTATGGGTAATGAGGCAGGTGACGGCCCTGCTTTTGTAGACGGGTATCACTACATCAAAAACCGGGACACTTCACGTCCGGTACAGTATGAACGCGCAGAACGCGGCAAGAGTTTTCAGGAACCACATACAGATGTTATTGCCTGGATGTATGCCAGCCTTGATTATATCAAAAACAATTACATCGGCAAGTATCCTGAGAGGCCTTTTATTTGGTGTGAGTATGCGCACAGTATGGGTAACAGTACCGGTAATCTGCAGGATTTGTGGGATTTTGTTTACGCACAACCGCAAATGCAGGGCGGTTTTATCTGGGACTGGGTAGATCAGGGTTTTGTAAAGCAGGATAGCACCGGTACTAAATATTGGACCTATGGCGGGGATTATGGTCCTGACCGCTATCGCAACGATGCGAACTTTGTGCTCAACGGTATTGTAAACCCAGATCGTACGCCACATCCGGCATTGGCAGAGGTGAAGCAGGTGTACCAAAACGTGAAGATCGAGGCGCTCGATACCGAAAGTTTAAAATTCAACCTGATAAACCGTTTTTTCTTTACCGATCTGGAAGGTTTTGAAATAGAGTATGATTTGTTGCGTGACGGAGCTGTGGTTTCTTCCAATAACTTAGGGTCTTTCAACGTGGCTCCGCAAGACTCTTTGGTATTTAAACTGAACGCATTGCAGATTCCTGAAGATGAACACGAATATTTTATCAATTTTAACGTGATTACCAAAACGGCGTCGCCGCTCTTGCCAAAAGGTTTTGTGGTGGCCCGGGAGCAGATCCTGCTCAAACAACCTTCTGCTAACAATCGTGTGAACAGCACAGGAAAAGGAAAGCTTCAGGTTAAAGAGCTCAAAAATGCGCTATCGGTAAAAACCGATGCGGTAAGCCTCAATTTTGACACCCAAAGCGGACGCTTAAAATCGTATGTCTATAAAGACCAAAACTACCTGAAAGAAGAACCTCGTTTTAATTTTTGGCGCGCGCCAACCGATAATGATTTTGGTAATAACTATCAAAAACGAGGGAAACTGTGGAAAGATGCTTCTGAAAAGCAGCAATTAATCTCATTTAAGATGCTTTCAAAAACTCGGGATTCTGTGGTTGTAGAATCTGTTTATCAGTTAGACACCTTACAGGCGCAGGCAAGTACCCGTTTTGCTATGTATGCAGATGGCAGCCTGAAGATCACAAACCGATTAAATTACACGGGTTCTGAAGAGGTGGCCGAAATTCCGCGCTTTGGTATGAATTTTATTTTGCCCGACGTATACGATCAGGTGAGCTGGTATGGCCGCGGGCCGCACGAGAACTATCAGGACCGTAAAGAGTCGCCTTTTGTGGGTATCTATGAGTCTTCGGTAGCAGATTTGTATTTCCCATACATCAGACCCCAGGAAAACGGTTACCGCACTGAAAACAGATGGATAAGCCTAACCAACGATTCCGGTGCCGGAATTAAAATTGTGGGTCTGCCTGTAGTATCCTTCAGTGCGCATCACAATTACGTTTCCGATTTTGATCCCGGCGAATGGAAACAACAGCGACATACGACCGATATTAAACCCCGCGACCTGATCAGTTTGAATATAGATTACAAACAAACCGGGGTAGGCGGTGATAACAGCTGGGGCGCCAAACCTCACGAAAAATACCGGCTGCTGCCCGGAGATTACCAATATAGCTTTCTCATAAAACCCATAAACTAAAAGACTATGCACCATGTAAAAGTATCGAAGAGCCCCCTACCAAATTTCTTCATCAAATTTAAAACGGGCCTTTGTGCTTTTATAATTTTAATAACTGCTTCCAGGCTTACCGCTCAGCAGGACATCAGCGCTCAGGAAGCCCTGGCCGAAAAGATTTACCTGCAAACCGATCGTAAAGCCTATACGCCGGGAGAGACCATTTGGTTTAAAGCTATTGTTGCCCAGGCAAAAGACAATGTGCCTTCAGGCTTAAGCGGAGTTTTGCATGTAGAACTGATAGACCCGTTTGAAACGCTTGTGGGCGAAAAAATGATCAAACTCAATGACGGGATTGGTAGCAATTTTTTCAGTGTTGAAGATTTTTATGCCCCGGGCACCTATCAGTTACGGGCCTACACACAATGGAATCAAAATTTTGATGCCGACTTTATCTTTAAAACCTATCTCAACATTGCCGAAGCCAAAAGCCCGGAACCTGTTGTTGAAAAAATGGGGATTGAAAGTAAGGATGCTATCCGTTTCGTATTCAAACCCGAACTTATAGACAGCACTGCCGGGAATAAATTTGATCTGGAACTCGCTTATGGCGATCAGGTAAAAAAGCGCATCATTCGTAAGAATGGCGCGGGCTATTTTGTTCTGGAAGAAAATTTTGCCGAAGATACAGACTGGGTGCATTTTAAAATCCTTACCGAATCGGGTAAGCAATACAGTGAGAGTATACCACTTTCCAAACCTGCGATAGATATTCAGTTTTTACCCGAGGGTGGTAGTTTATTGAGCGGAATCAACAACCTTATAGGTTTTAAGGCGATTGACGAGACCGGAAAAGGCGTTGCGGTTTCCGGGACTGTTTATGACGATCAGGGAATTCAGGTCACTTCGTTTAAAAGCAATGAGCTGGGGATGGGACGGGTATATCTTTTTCCAAAAGCATCAACAACTTATAGGGTTGAATTAACAGAGTCAAACAGGGATATTCAGTTCACTTATTCATTTCCTAAGGTTATTGAGAAAGGCAGTACACTTTCGGTAAATCCCGTAGGTACTAATCTCGCGGTACAGGTACGTTCCACCCAATTTGTGAATGATTCGGTCTATGTAGCAGTGAGCAGCAGAGGTTTGGCACTTGGTGAAGTGGGGCGAAAACTTGAAAGCGGAAAGCAAAACCTGGTTTTTTCAAAGGAATCGTTACCCGCAGGAATTTTGGTATTTACGCTTAAAGACCAAAACAAAAATCCGTTAGCCGAACGCCTATACTTTAATCATTTAGAAACCGAAGCCCTTAAGCTGGATATAGAACTGAACAAACCTTCTTTTAAAACGGAAGAAGAGGTGAGCTTGACGCTTTCTGCAACGGGGCTTGCCCGGGATGCCAGCGCTTCGGTTTTGGTCATCCCCAACGAATTGAAAAATGAGCAAAATATCTGGACTTATTTTATGCTCAGTTCAGAACTAAGAGGAACTATTGAAAAGTCAGCATATTATTTTGAAGGTACACAGCTTGTAAAACCCGATGAACTGGATAATTTGCTGCTCACTCAGGGCTGGCGGGGCTACACCTTCAATTCTTCTCCGGATGAACAGGAAATGCCTTTTCTTCCTGAATTTACCTTAGGGGTTCAGGGAGAGATAGCAGCACTTTTTGATAAGGATAAAATGAAAGAGGGTGTAGACGTGAGCCTGATGGTTTTTGGTGAAGAACAACAGTTTTACGATCAGAAAACCGATAGTCTGGGACGCTTCAATTTTCTGTTGCCTCCGCTCGAGGGCAGACGGGTGCGGGCGGTTTTACAAACCAAAAACGATGCAGGTAAAAACCGGGATTATAACCTAAGTCTGGATGAGGCCATTAAACCGCAAATAACATACGACCGCAACCGAGCCTTCTTCAAAAAGAAAGAGCCGCAACCTGAGGTTTTGCAAAAATCAGAGCAGAAGCAAACAGCAGATACGTTTTTTGACTACGATCCCAGTATCAACAAGTTGGATGAAGTACTCATAAGCGATTATAAGCTTACCCCACAGCGTAAAAAAGTGATGGACACCTATGGCAAGCCCGATGTGGTGATCGATGGTCGGGAGATTGAAACGAAAGCAAATGAGTACAGTCATGGCCTTTATGGTGTGCTAAGGCAGTCTTTTGGAGATAAAATCAGTTTTCAACTCTATCAGGACAGCACAGGCGTACGTTATCAAAAAGCGGTGGTCACCGGTGGGATGGAAACTCTTGTGCTGGTTGATGGGATACCGGTTTTGGCCGACGCCTATCAGTTTTTGCCCAATCTGCCGCCCAGCGAAGTGAAAAGTGTTGAAATTTTAGATGGCACCACTCAAAATTTTATGCCGCTTTACCGCAGGGTTTATCCTTTCCGAAGTATGCTTTCGACACCAACACAGGGAAGCATTTTGGCTATTTATACCTACAGCGGTAACGGTTTTTACACGGCCACAAAATCAAAAGGCATTCTCAAGACCAGCATTCCGTTATTTGCGCCTACCAAAGCATTTTATATCCCGAAATACGAGAGTGGAGCAATGGCTTTAGGCCCCGGCGATAATGCAGTAACGCTTTATTGGGATCCCAACATAAGTCTGCAAAATGGAGAACCTGTTAACGTGAAATACCCAAACAATACCATCCCGGGAACTAAAACGGTTCTTGTAGAAGTCATCTCCCCGGATGGTAAAATAGGCTATAAGACTCTTGATTATGAGGTAGAAGAATAGCTTTTAAGGCAAATCTTCTCCCTTAGAAGCAATCCAGATTTTATACCACTGCTGCAGGCTTAAATCAATTTCGAGCGCGTCTACGGCACTTTTAATGCGATCGATGTGTTGGGAGCCTACAATGGGCAATGCGCCCACAGGATGCTTTAATAACCACGCATACATCACCTGATCAATAGCTTCAATACCCAGTTCGGCAGCTACTTCTTTCAATACCGAATGCAGGCGGTGTTCGCGCTGGGTTTCGGGTTTAAATAGCTTACCGCCGGCAAGGGGAGACCAGGCCATGGGTTTGATTTTATGCTTTTGGAAAAATTCAATATTCTCATTCTCCCAATGCTCCAGGCAAGCAACTGAAAGTTCCACCTGATTGGTCGCCAACGGCATATCGAGATACGCCTGAAGGCTGTCAAACTGCATGGGTGTAAAGTTTGAAACCCCAAAGTTGAGGACTTTTCCACTTTGCTTTAAATGGTCAAAAGCTTTTGCGACTTCTTCAGGCTCAAAAAACGGAGCCGGGCGGTGCAGAAGCAACAAATCCAGACGGTCTGTTCCCAGATTTTTAAGCGAAGCTTCAGCCTGCTTGATGATATACGCGGTGCTGTACTCGTAAATTTTTACGTCCAGTTCCGGATTGAAATCTGTAGCCAGTCTGATACCGCATTTGCTAATCAGCTGCATCTGCTCGCGCAATTCCGGTTTTAAGGCTAACGCACGGCCAAAGAATTCTTCACAGGTGTAATTTCCGTAAATGTCGGCGTGGTCAAACGAGGTGATCCCCAGTTCGAGCACCTGCTCCATGAGTTTTAAAAGTTCAGCATCGCTGAGGTTCCAGTCGCGTAGGCGCCAGTATCCGTGAATGATGCGTGAGAGGCTGAGGTTTTCGTTTAGGGCTAGTGTATTTTTCATAACAGATTTTATTCAACAAGTTGTAATGTAGCAAAAAGTCCCGAATCCAGATTGATGCGGTTTTTATAATCTTCGGGAATCGCTACAGATCCCATAATGGTATTGGAATCTTTTTCTTCGGAAGCCATACTAACGTAAGCCATCGCAAAACCCAGTTCTTTGTTGGGCGAAAGCGATACGGCCATGTTGGGTGATCCCGGTTTAAAATTTTGGTCAAAAACAGCAATGCGTAATTCGTGATAGGCTTCCTGCTTAGTTCGGAAAATTTTGTGATTAATGTGATTGTTATAGGTTTTCGGAAGCTTTTCGGCATCATAACCCACTATAAAACCATTGGGCAGCACATTATAGGTAAAAACCTCGAAGCCGGAATCGTAAAGTCCGCCGCTGTTGTTTTCGTCCAGATAAATCACAAGCCGGTCCTGCCGGTCATAATCTTCAAGCGGATTTCCCGTATTTGGTTGCGGATTTAAATTTTTAAAATGTACCAAAACATAAAGCGCATCGGGCGTCCAGGTAAGTTTGTATTGGATATTTTGATCAGATTTTTGGCCTTGCCAGAGTTGGTCGAGCTTAAGCCAATCGGTTTTTTGCCAGGCTGGGTCATCGGGCTTGCCGTCAATCCGGGGCGCTATTGTGGCTTTAGAAACCTCCAGTTGTGGAGCTTCAGCTTTGGGAAAGGGTGGCGGATCTTCTTTTTTTCCGCAGGAAAAAGCAAGCAAAGCGAAAACTAAAAAGAGGTATTTCATCTGTTTAAAATATACAAAAATCTGTTTTTCAGCATTTTAATTATATAGGTGGGAATGCACTTTGTTTGCCAATTGCCCATTATAGGCTTTCATGAGCGTGTTTTGCCCAAACTAAGAACGCCAAAGATAGGCCCAGGCGCCAAAATCCAAAAGAGATAGGGCATTTCAAAATGCAGAATAACATATCCCAGCGCCTGAATGCTCACAATCGTAATCGCAAAACCTACACAATTTACCAGTGTTAGCGCAGTACCGCGGTATTCAGGCAGGGCGTTTGAGGCAACGAGCGTTGAAAATTGCGGACTGTCTGCCACCACCATAGCACCCCAAAACAGGAGAAAGGAGGCAAAAAGCCAAACCGGCAGTTGCAGCGCAACCGGTGAAAGTAAACAGCAAATACCTGAGGTTATAAGTGCGAAACGCGCCACAGATTTACTTGTAAAGCGGGCGACTAAACTTCCGCCCACGGCACAGGCGATGGCACCTACGCCAATCACGGCAAATGACCAAAGCGGAATGTTAAGCAGCAGAACGTGTTTTTGCGCGTAATAGGTTATAAACAGCGGGACAAACCCCCAGAAGGCATAGAGTTCCCACATATGACCCCAGTAGCCAAAAGCTGCTGCTCTAAACTTAGGCTCTTTAAAAAGCCGTGGAATCGCCTTGATTTGTAGCTTCTGCTGCGCCTTGCGAAAGGAGCCGTCGGGTACTCCAAAACCGATAAGTATTCCCCCCAACGCGGCCAGAGCACTGGTGATGAGTGTGATGTTTTTGTAGTTAAGCGAAAGTCCAAAACTGTTTAAAAAGTGGGGCAGGGCAGTGCCCAGAACGAGTGCTCCTACCAGAAAACCCAAAGCTTTGCCCAGACCCTGCTCAAAATAATCCGCTGCGATTTTCATGCCTACGGGATAAATCCCCGCAAGAAAAAAACCGGTACTGAAACGCGAGACCAGTACGGTTGAATACGTAACACCGGGCAGCAGCAGCGCCAGATTGGTAAGGGCTCCCACCAGGGAGCAAATTAAAAAAACTTTGGAAGGTGAAAAGCGGTCTGCAAAAGCCAAAAGCGCAAAGACCAGCGTACCGCTAATAAAACCAAATTGTACCGAAGCCAGAATATTGCTCACGCCAGTGGCGGTATCTAAACGCGCCAGCGGCAACTGCGGCACCACGATATTGCCCACAAACCACAGCGAAGTCCCCAAAAACTGGGCGAGTACGATGAGGAAGATGATGCGGTTCTTTTGCGGCACGTCTTAAAGTTATTCTACCGGTTCTGCTGCCAGAGCGAGGTGTTTTCCATCGGGGCTTACCGCGATTCGGGAGATGTTGGTGAGCTTGTAGCTGTTTAGACTCACAGCAAAAACCCAGGCGGGTTCACCAAACAAATCGTACACAAACAAACTGTCGCCGCTGCCCACCAAAATGCGGTTTTCATCAAGCCAGGCGTAATCCTGCCGCCCGATAGGGAGTTCGCATACAAAATAGCTGGTAGGGCTTTCGCCGGAAAGATCAAGCATATACAAGTCCATATTCTGATCGTCGTTTTCTACCAAATAACTCATCGAGTCGCTGTTGGGCACTTTATGAAGGGAGCGACCTGCGTTGGCCACTATTCTTTGCAGGCTATCTTTTTTAGGAGTTGAAAGGAATAAATCCATTTGATTGGGCACTAAAACCGAAGCGATAAAAGTTTCTTTATCGTAAAACGAAAAGTAACCCACCTGACTGCTGTCCAGCAATTTTTGAAAGCCTTTGCTCTTAAAGTCGTAGGTAGCAAGGCGCTGTCTGCCTTCCGGGTCCTGGCGAACCGCAGCCACAAGATCGGTTTGCGGGATGCGCTGGGGCGAAAAGAATCCGCTGTTGGGTTCGTTTGTTAAAACTGAATTTTCTCTGGTAACCAGATCGTAAACGCCAATTGCTGTAAGGCTGTCTTTTGTGCGGCTGTAAAGCAGGGTGCTGGCATCGTAAAACGAGGGCTGGTTGTCGTAACCCGGGTTTTGGGATATGTTTTGTCCGTCCTTAACCCCCAGAGTCGTGGGCGTGGTATGGATTTCAAAAAGGTAAACTTCGGGAGCGGTTTGCGCGTAAAGGCTGAAGCCTAAAAGTCCGAGGAAGAAAAAAAGTGATGATTTAAGCATAGTCGTGATTCAGATTTTAAAGATACAGATGTTTGTGTAAAGAGTCTTGCAAGGATTGAGCCGTTTTGGGGCAATTTAAAATTCAAGGTCTAAAATTTAAGGTTGTGGATTTCTAAAGGAAATAGAGTGGTAAAAAAGTAGAAATACGAAATATAAGTATCGTCATTTTGAGTGATAGAGAGAAATCGCATCAGTCCTTCACAGGAGCTTGTTTTTTTTGCCAAGTAGGATGTGACGGCTCCTGTCGTCGAGGTGACATTTATAGTCATTTCGACCGGTAGGGAGAAATTGCATTAGTCTTTCACGGGAGCTTGTTTTTTTTTGCCAAGTAGGATGTGACGGCTCCTGTCGTCGAGGTGACTTTCGTAGTCATTTCGACCGGTAGGGAGAAATCGCATCATTCTTTCACGAGAGCTTGTTTTTTTTTGCCAAGTAGGATGTGACCTCTCCTTTCGTCGAGGTGACATTTGTAGTCATTCCGACCGATAGGGAGAAATCGCATTAGTCTTTCACGAGAGCTTTTTTTTTTGCCAAGTAGGATGTGACGGCTCCTGTCGTCGAGGTGACATTTGTAATCATTTCGACTGGTAGGGAGAAATCGCATTAGTCTTTCACGAGAGCTTTTTTTTTGCTAAGTAGGATGTGACGGCTCTTGTTGTCGAGGTGACATTTGTAGTCATTTCGACCAGTAGGGAGAAATCGCAGCAGTCCTTCACGGGAGCTTGTTTTTTTGCCAAGTAGGATGTGACGGCTCCTGCCGTCGAGGTGACAATTGACGTAGACTTTAAATTTTAAACCTTGAATCAAATCCGCGTGAGGGATAGTAGTGGAAATCCTTTAGGAGCGGGAGCGACTAAAGATTGCAACGTATAGCCTGGCCCGAAGGGCACGCCCAAAAACAAAACAACCTGCAACTTAAAGCTACAGGTTGTTTGATTTTAGAATTTCGGTTTTAGGGGTGAAAATCTAAAAGGGGTAGGTGTTTTCAGCTGTGATTTTCTCTGCGATGGTATTGCGCAAAGCCACCACGTTAGGCTGATTTTGATATTTGGTAAAACGCTTAAGACCCATAAGCATCATACGCTGCTCATCACCTTCGGCAAAGGAGACTATGCCTTCTTTAGCTTTTTGGTTGATGGTGTCTACGGCGTGATACAGGTACAACTGTGCCATCGCGATCTGCTCTTTCTGAGCTTCTTCACCAAAACGCTTCACGTTTTTCTCGGTACGCAAAATGGTACTTTCGGCCATATAAATCTCGATCAGAATGTCTGAAGCGGCCAGCAATAACTGCTGATGCTCCTCAAGCTCAGGACCGTATTTTTGGATCGCACTACCGGCTACCATTAAGAATACCTTTTTCAGTTTGGCGATCATCGCTTTTTCTTCCGAAAGCACTTCGGAATAGTCTGGCGTGTCAAAAGAAGGAATTCCGGTAAGTTCTTCGCCCACTGCCATTGCAGGATTGAGCAAATCTACGTGACCTTTCATCGCTTTTTTGACCAGCATACCTACCGCAAGCATACGGTTGATCTCGTTTGTACCTTCATAAATACGCGAAATACGGGCGTCCCTCCAGGCTGCTTCCATCGGCGCATCGGCACTAAAGCCCATACCGCCATAAATCTGGATACCTTCATCGGCGCAATTCTGCATATCTTCTGAAGCGGCTACTTTTAGGATCGAACATTCAATCGCATATTCTTCAACACCTTTAAGTTCGGCTTCTGAGTGGCTTGCACCTTCCTCAAGACGGATTGAAATTCGGTCTTCAATATTTTTTGCAGCGCGGTAAGAAGCACTCTCACTGGCATAGGCATTGGTCGCCATTTCAGCCAATTTCGATTTGATCGCACCAAACTTGGCGATAGGCGTGTTAAATTGCACCCGTTCGTTAGCGTATTTAACACCCATATCGATCACGCGGCGTTGTGCGTCAAGACAGGCAGCAGCGAGTTTGATACGGCCTACGTTAAGTGCATTCATTGCAATTTTAAAGCCTTCACCACGACCGGCAAGCATATTTTCTACAGGAACCACGCAGTCATTGAAAAATACCTGACGGGTAGAAGAGGAGTGAATACCCAGTTTCTTTTCTTCTTCACCTAATGAGATCCCGTTAGATTGATCGTTCTCAACGATGAAGCCGGTAATGTTTTTATCGTCTTCAATTCGGGCGAAAACAATAAAGACATTACAGAATCCCGCGTTGGAAATCCACATCTTTTGACCGTTGATCTTGTACGATTTCCCATCTGCTGAAAGTTCTGCTTTGGTTTTTCCGCTGTTGGCGTCAGAACCGGCACCCGGCTCGGTCAAACAATAGGCTCCAAACCACTCGCCGGTAGCGAGTTTAGGCACGTATTTTTTCTTCTGTTCTTCGGTCCCGTAAAGGGTGATTGGCATCGTACCAATACCGGTATGGGCACCAAAAGCGGTCGCGATAGACCCGGTTGCTCCTGAAATGTAGTCACAAACTAGCATCGTAGAAACAAAGCCCATTCCCAGACCATCGTATTCTTCAGGAACCGCAATGCCCAAAAGGCCCAGCTCACCGGCTTTGCGCATCACCTCTTCGGTAAGTGCATAGTCTTTGTGCTCAAAGCGTTCTTTGTGTGGTACAATCTCACGGTCAACAAATTCTTTAACCGTTTCTTTCATCATTTTCTGCTCCTCGTTAAAATCTTCGGGAGTAAAGATGTCTTCGCAAGGAGTTTCCTTTACCAAAAACTGACCTCCGCGAAGGATGTCTTTTTTATCTGCTGTTTCTGCCATTGTAAGCCCCCTGTCCCCCAAAGGGGGAACACCTATCAGAGGGTAATAGGATTTTTATTAAACAATACTTTACTTCCTCCCCATTGGGGAGGTTAGGAGGGGATTAGTTCAAAAACTCATAAACCCCGGCGGCGCCCTGACCGGTACCTACGCACATGGTTACGATACCGTATTTGTTTTTCATATCGCGTTTACGCATTTCGTCAAACAACTGCACCGAGAGTTTGGCTCCGGTACATCCCAGCGGGTGACCCAGTGCAATTGCTCCTCCGTTTACATTTACGATATCGGGATTTAAACCCAGTTCGCGGATTACCGCAAGAGACTGCGAAGCAAAGGCTTCGTTTAACTCAATCAGGTCGATGTCGTCTTGCTTGAGTCCGGCTTGTTTTAGCGCTTTCGGAATCGCTTTTACAGGACCAATTCCCATAATGCGCGGTTCAACACCCACGGCAGCAAAATTTACGAGGCGGGCGATGGGTTCCAGATTTAATTCTTTTACCATTTCTTCGCTCATAACCAATACAAACGCTGCACCGTCACTCATTTGCGAGGAGTTTCCTGCGGTTACGCTTCCGCCTTCGGCGAAAACAGGACGCAGTTTACCCAATACTTCGAGACTGGTATCGGCACGCGGACCTTCATCTTTATTTACGGTGTAGGTTTTTGTTTCTTTTTTACCGCTGTTGTTTACAAACGTATGTTCTACTTCTATCGGAACGATTTGCTCTTTAAAACGGTCTTCTTCCTGAGCTTTTAAGGCTTTTTGGTGCGAATGGTACGCAAACTCATCCTGATCTTCACGCGAAACCTTAAACTGATTAGCTACAGCTTCCGCAGTAAGTCCCATTCCCCAGTAATAGTCTTCGTTTCCGGCTTTGGCCACTTTATAATCGGGTACCGGTTTGTAACCACCCATAGGGATGTAGCTCATACTTTCGGCACCACCGGCGATGATACAATCTGCCATTCCGGCCTGTATTTTTGCCGAAGCCATCGCAATGGTTTCAATACCGGATGCGCAATACCGGTTTACGGTTACGCCCGGTACGTCTTCGATCTTCAATCCCATTAGGGAAATGAGGCGACCTACGTTAAGGCCCTGTTCGGCTTCGGGCATCGCGTTACCTACCATAACATCATCAATGCGTTTTTTGTCGAGATTAGAAACCTCTTTCATCATATAATCGATGGTTTCCGCAGCGAGTTCGTCGGGTCTTTTAAATCGGAACAATCCGCGGGGAGCTTTCCCTACGGCTGTTCGGTATGCTTTTACTATATATGCTGTTTTGCTCATTTTAAGCCCCCTATCCCCCGAAGGGGGAACACCTATTAGGAGGAAATAGGATTTTTATTGTTCAACACTAAATGTTCCTCCCCCTGGGGGAGGCCAGGTGGGGATCCTAATTTCTCAACGGTTTCCCTTTCTTGATCATATGCTCCAGACGCTCCAGTGTTTTGCGCTCGCCGCAAAGACTTAAGAACGCTTCACGTTCCAGGTCAAGCAGGTACCGCTCACTTACATAAGAAGCTTCAGAGAGGTCACCACCGGCCATTACGTAAGCCAGTTTGTTTGCAATTTTCTTATCGTGATCGCTGATGTATTTACCGGCGTTCATTTGATCTGTACCTACAAGGAATGCACCAAGAGCCTGTTTACCCAGTACTTTGATGTCTGTACGCTCTATAGGTTTAGTATAACCCTCATCTGCCATAAACTTCGCAACCTCTTTGGCTGCTGCGATCTGGCGGTCTTTATTTACAACAACAATATCTTTACCGGGCTTTAAAATACCGGTATCAAAGGCTTCATAGGCCGAAGTCGAAACTTTTGCCATACCTATTGCGAGGAAGTATTCGCGAAGACGGTTTAATTCGACATCGTCTTTGTGGTAGGTTTCTGAAGCACGTAAAGTCATTTCTTTAGAACCACCACCGCCGGGAATCACCCCAACGCCAAATTCTACCAGACCAATGTAACTCTCTGCTGCTGCCACGACGCGGTCAGCGTGCAGGGTCATTTCGCAACCTCCACCTAAAGTCATATCGTGAGGAGCCACAACGGTAGGGATTGACGAGTAGCGCAGGCGCATACAGGTATCCTGAAAATATTTAACCGCAGCGTTGAGTTCGTCATACTCCTGCTCAACGGCCATCATAAAGATCATTCCGATATTGGCACCCACCGAGAAGTTTTTCCCCTGATTGGCAACCACGAGTCCGGCGAAATCTTTTTCGGCCAGATCAATGGCTTTATTTAGTCCTGAAAGGACGTCACCACCAATGGAATTCATTTTTGAACGGAATTCTACATTGAGGATTCCATCACCTAAATCTTCAACGACTACGCCGCTGTTTTTGAATACTTCTTTTGATTCGCGAATGTTATCGAGAATGATAAAGCCATCCTGACCCGGTTTTTTGATGTATTCCTTTTTAGGGATGTCATAATACCAGGTATTCCCTTCTTTAACGGTGTAAAATGAATTTTTACCTGACGAAAGCATTTCAGAAACCCAGTCTGCGATATCATAACCTTCGGCTTTCATCAATTCGATTCCTTTTTCAACACCTACAGCATCCCAAATCTGAAACGGACCTTGCTCCCAGCCGTAACCGGCACGCATCGCGTCATCGATCTTGTAGAGTTCGTCTGTGATTTCAGGAATGCGGTTTTGCACGTAGGCAAATAATCCCGCAAAGTTTTTACGGAAGAATTCGCCTGCTTTGTCTTTACCGTCAACCAAAATAGGGAAGCGGTCGGCAACATTGTCAACGCCTTTTGTTTTTTCTAAAGTACCGAAGGAAGCGCGTTTGTTTTCGCGGTATTCCATCGTATTGAGGTCAAGCGTAAGAATCTCGCTTGAGCCATCGTCTTTCTTAACTTTTTTATAGAAGCCCTGGCCGGTTTTACTTCCTAACCATTGCTTGCCGTGCATGGTGTCAATATAATTGGGAAGTGAAAACAACTCGGCACGCTCATCATTTTCTACATTTTCACGGATACCGTTTGCCACGTGTACCAAAGTATCCAAACCAACCACATCAACCGTACGGAAGGTCGCCGACTTGGGACGGCCGATTACGGGGCCGGTCAGTTTATCAACTTCTTCCACGGTCATGTCAAGTTCTTTAACCGTATGGAAAAGGCTCATAATACTGAAAGTCCCCACGCGGTTACCAATAAATGCCGGAGTGTCCTTAGCTACCACTGAAGTTTTACCCAGGAATTTTTCACCGTATTCATTTAGGAAATTAAGAACTTCCTTATCGGTCTTTGGTCCCGGAATGATCTCAAAAAGATCTAAATAACGGGCAGGGTTAAAGAAGTGCGTTCCGCAGAAATGCTTCTGAAAATCTTCGCTGCGTCCTTCACTCATAAACTTGATCGGAATACCGGAAGTATTTGTGGTAATCAGGGTTCCGGGAGTACGGTGTTTTTCAAGCTTTTCAAAAACCTGTTTTTTAATATCCAGGCGTTCTACCACAACTTCAATAATCCAGTCGTAGTGTTTCACTTTGGCGATATCATCTTCCATATTACCTGTGGTGATGCGTTGTGCAAAATCCTGATGATAAATGGGTGAAGGTTTTGATTTTAGTGCATTTTGCAAATGATCGTTAACCAGGCGGTTGCGCACCGCTTTATCTTCAAGGCTAAGACCTTTTGCTTTTTCTTTGTCGGTTAGTTCACGCGGAACAATGTCGAGTAGCAGTACTTCAACTCCAATATTGGCAAAATGACAAGCGATACCGCTTCCCATAATACCTGAGCCAATAACTGCAACTTTATTTATTCGTCTTTTACTCATTACTTTATAGTCGTTTCGGTGGTTTTATAAACTTTTTTATTCTGAATCAAATCGTTGATGACATTAATGACCTCAAAGAAGTGATCTATTTTTTCGGCCTCAATATTGTTTCTAATGGCTTCATTAAATTTCAACACCCGGTCTTTACTAAAATCCCGGTTTTCTTTTCCAAATTCCGTAAGGAAAATCAGTACACCGCGGCCATCTGCCGGATTCGGCCGTCTTTCGATCAACCCGCGCTCTTCCATAGATTTCAGGGTTCTGGAAAGACTGGTAGCCTCCATTCCCATACGTGGACCCAAAGCAGTTGAGGGGGTGCCTTCTTCGGGATCTATACTTAACAATGCGAAGCCTGTAGCCATCGTACTGTCTAGTTGTGCAGCCTGCTCATTATACATTTTGGTAATGGCCTGCCAGGTTGCCCTAAGGGCGTGATCGATAGTGATTTCTTTTTTACTCATACGTTTGCGTAAAGTTAGAAAAAAATACTATGCACGCATAATAAGTTAAGGAAAATTTATCAGATTAGCTGTTTTAAACTTTGTGTTTGGGTAAATGCATAAAAAAACTCCTTAAAAATTAAGGAGTTTTTTGAATATTATTGGTCTCAGGTAAGGGTTTAAAACCCTGCAATTTATTGCAGAACTTTAGTATTGCGAAAAAATCTATAATTTGGCACTATGAGCAATACTTTAATAAGAGGCTCTCATACTGTGAGCAGGTTG
>NZ_JAJGMW010000013.1 GCF_020782115.1 Leeuwenhoekiella parthenopeia
TGGGTAAAATATCACCGGTGCAATACGCAAAGCTTCATTCTATTGGGGCTAGCCCCAATAGAATGAAAAACAATAATTTTAAACAAGTTTTGGAAAATTAAGCAGTTCTAATCTAGGGAAGCTTACAATTTTTATAAATATCCTTTTTTAAGTGGACTTTTAATTTTACTTAATAATGAATATAAACTTTTATTATCACCATTAAGAAAACAAATAATTTATGAAAAAAGATATGAGGAAATTTTAAAAATTCTAACTAAGAAATTTGCCAGCATATAACAACGGTTCATCGCCAGTAAGCCCCACAGTTAGAAAGAAAATAATTAACGTGATCAACAAACCAATACTAAGCCGACAAATCCGCGTCCCTTACTCCGCCAACTGGCGATAATCGAAACCGTTAGCCAATTTAAGAAATGACAAAATTCCGACTGACTTTAGTAACTGAAAATCAAAAATCTCTTGAAAAAGGAAAAAAGTTTGCGGAACTGATTTGCGGAACTTTGAATTGTAAAAACAGATTTGAAATTTCAAAATATGAGAAGTTTGAAAACTCATATCGAATAGAAATTATTGGACAAATAACGGATAAAAACTCGGTTGCAGAATCAATCGAATTAACTGACCGAATTTGCTCGCCTTGGATTGTGACTTATGACCGACCCAAAAATAGCGTGGAATTGATATTTAATAAATCGGACTTCTGTAATTTTCGGAGAGCCGAATTCAATGTGCTGAACTGGGCAAATTTTAAAACAGAAAATGAATAAAACCATCGGACTAATTTTAGTTTCATTTCTTCTACAAAACTGCAACAGAATGACAAAAATTGATAAACTATTAAATTTGGAAGATGAAACCGAAACCGTTATTCAAATTGGAGAACTGCTTTGGGAAAAATCTAAAAACGATAAAGATTTTGAATCACTCAACGAATACGAAAAGAACGTAATATTTATTGAAATGCTCGAAGGTCAAGTTAACAATGGTGGATTTGACCAATACTTTTTCAATAGTTCTGGTGAATATGCTTACGAAACTTTAAAAGCGTTAGAAGAAATAAAAGCAAACCAAACGGCCAAAATTTTGAATAGCGCCATTAAAACATTTCCCACACTACCTGTTCCGAAAGACACAGAACAAAGACGAGAATTAATGGAAGATATTCCCGACAATATTTCAGAAACTTGGGACAAACTTGATGATGAATTCTATGAATACCCAGAAAATTTGGCGGGATTGGTCATTGAATATGTAAAAACCAACAAAAAGGAATTTGAATAAAAGAAAAGCCAATCGAGTAGATGACCGCGAACGGTAAGCTCACCGTGCACCTCTCGTGCAAATCCTGTTAACCATCGGCACTATGTCGGCCAGCCTTTTTAGTCTATTCCCAATATTCAGTAAAAGGTTTAAAAAACTGATTTTAAAGTAACGAGAATATAATCTCCAGAAATTTTAGCCATAAACAAACTAATACAACGTGGGACTATTTAATAAACTCTTTGGAAAAAATAAAAGCTACTCCAAACCACAAGAACCGGAACACGCAGTAATTGTACATTTTCGCTATGAAATGGATTCACTTGATCCTCTTTATCAATTAGAAGATGCCCTTGAAAAGCACATTAATGAAGAAGGCGTTGGAGAATTTGACGGGCACGAAATAGCTGTGGATCTAAGTGATGGTTTCCTTTATATGTATGGTACAAATGCAGAAACCCTTTTTAAAGCTGTCAAACCGATTTTAGAAAAATCGAACCTTATGAAAGGAGCAGTTGCCAAATTGCGATTTGGACCACCCGAAGAGGGTATTAGAGAAATTGAGATTAAACTGCCAGAATAGCAATCAATACTATTTAAAAATTTTTCTATTCCTAAATTAAAAAAATGAATAATAAAAAACTTACCAAATCCAAAGATAGAATGATAGCCGGTGTTTGTTCCGGGATTGCTGAATACCTCGGCTGGCAAACGCATCACGTTAGAATGCTATTTCTTATAGGCACCCTATTAGGAGGTTCCGGACTAATAATCTATACGGTTTTAAATTTTGTAATGCCTAATGCTAGTAATGATTACTTTCAATAAAGCACCATATTAGAACAATTTCAAAGTGCGCTAAAAAACTAGCTCTATTTTACTTTTTAAAATGAAAATTAAAACAATACTACTCAGCAGTATTTTGGTAATACTCTCTTCCTGTAAAACCTATACGATTCCGGTTGAAAGCTTTCGGGACCAGATGACAAAATCCGGAACTGAAATACCTTACCTTTAGAGCCTAAACGTATATATCTTTAATCAGATTCCAAATCTCAAAACCAGATCTTTTGAATTCTAAACCCAGGGTCGAACCCTTCCTTAGAAATCATAAATTCTACACCAAAACGCCTAAAGCGCAAAACAAATTCCTGCTCGCTTTGGGTTTTCTTGCTTTTGCGGTCCTATTGGTTTTGGTTGTACTTTCGATCTATACCGGGATCTACTTTATCGCGATTCTGGGCTTTGCAATCATCCTGTCTCTGATTGCTCCGTTTTTTGATGTGCCTTCCCTTAAAAAAAGTGGGAAAATGATCTACTACGCTCCCCTTTTCATCACCGAAAAACCCAAAGACGGCCTAATTAAAATTCACGGCGGCACCCTGTTTGACTATTACTTTGCAATCGACAGAAGGCTAAACGGACGCGAACGCACCGCCTATATAATGTATGAATATTTAAACGGACTGCTGGCCCTGATAGAAGCTTATAAAGATCAGCCGCAACTACGGGTGCAGGGTACCAGCTATATCATTAATGAACGTACGGCAAAAAAACTGGGTTTTAAAATTGGTGAAACGAATGGTTTCCAAAAGCTTATTTTAAGCTACAACTACTTCAACATTTTGGTTTCAAGTTCGATTGCCAAAAACAAACTGAGCTTTCCAAAGCTGAGTAACACCAAAACTTTTGAGGCGCAAATAAGCGACTTAGCACTACACAAAGCGCATATTGAAAAACTTCGGGATGCGCTAAAGCACAGGCATCCGCAAAAGCTTCGAGACTTTTCCGGTTAGGCTAACTTGAAGTCGAATTGCTTTTTTTTGTGCACAGATTGACTACCCACTAACAGAGGTTAGGGTAATTTTTAGATTTGCGTTGCTTTGGTTAGGTCTTGATCCCGTCGCATCAAACAAGCCCTGATAAGGCTTTCCTTATTTTTAAAAATGCAACCAGCAGCCAACTAATGAGTTCCCACACAGCACATTTGCAAAAGGATTTAACTGTGCCTTTTCTAAACACCACATAATCTACGTTCTATACAACGCCCTTCTTGGTATCTGGTTTAATACTACTAAACACCTGAATCCTTGTAGATGGTACCTGCATACTTCCCTTGTCCAACCACCTTTAACCACAAAAAATGTGGTAAAGTGTGGTTGCAGTGTGGTTGCACTGTGGTTGCAGTGTGGTTTCAGCCTGGATTTGCCTGGGAGCTTCTCAGTACGATTCGAGCGTCTACCGTTAACGCAAGCAACCCAAAAAACCGGAAATAATACTAAAAATAAGGTTACCTATTACATGCTGTCCACTTTAAAATCTGTTTCAGCATAAAACCGGCTGTATATAAAGCGATCCTGTTCCTAATTTGTATCTTTAGTTTCGCTTTAGGGGTATTCTGAAAAGAATTGAGAGAGTCCCTTTGAACCTGATCCGGCTTACACCGGCGTAGGGAAAAGCAAAAAAGAGCTTCTTATCTAAAAGCGGTCTCTTTCTTTGTTTTCGGTTTTTTCCTAAAGCTTTTTTGTTTCACAAAAATAGATCAACATGGAAAAAACACTTTGGAAACACATCCAAACCGTAAAAAATCAATCCCCTTTAATACACAATATCACCAACTATGTAGTGATGAACAACACGGCAAACGCCCTGCTGGCAGCAGGTGCCTCACCTGTTATGGCTCACGCTAAATCAGAAGTCAAAGATATGACAGGCATTGCAGGCGCGCTGGTGATCAATATAGGCACGCTTGACGAATACTGGTCTGAAGCTATGCTGATAGCCGCAGAAACAGCTCATTCCCTAAATAAACCCTGGGTACTTGACCCGGTAGGTGCCGGGGCCACCCCATATAGAGATGAAATCCTTCAAAAACTACTTCAGTACCGGCCTACGGTAATCAGAGGGAATGCGTCTGAGATTTTAGCCCTTGCGCAGTCTCATACCGCCAAAACCAAAGGTGTTGACAGCACCGCATCCAGTACCGACGCTGTGGAGGCTGCCCGCAAGCTCGTACAACACTATGAATCTGTGGTATGTATTTCGGGCGAAACGGATGTCATTATAGACAACAAACAGCGTTTGCTTTACCTTAAAAATGGTCATGCTATGATGGCAAAGGTTACGGGTTTAGGCTGCTCGGCATCGGCTATTATAGGAGCATTTATAGCTGTGATTGCAGACAAAACAGAGGCTACCGCTGCTGCGATGGCTTTATTGGGAATAGCAGGAGCGCTTGCTGCACAGCAAGCTGCCGGACCGGGGAGTCTGCAAATGCAAATCCTGGATAAACTCTATAACCTGGAGGAAACTGAGTTTGACGCACAGCTTAAAATTTCCCGGGGATGAACAAACAATCCCGATTTCCCTATAAACTCTATCTGGTTTTGTCTGAAGCCGACTGTAAAGGGCGACACTTTCTCAAGGTGGCGGAAGAAAGTATCATAGGAGGAGTAGACCTAATCCAGTTACGGGAAAAGAACGATGATCTGGAGACGTTTATACGCAAGGCACTCCAGCTCAAAGAAATCACGGACAACTATGAGATCCCGCTCATCATCAATGATAATTTGGAGATCGCTAAGAAAGTAAATGCGACAGGTATTCACGTAGGAACCCATGACATTCCTCCTGTTGCTATACGAGAATTGTGGTGTAACGCTGCATATGTGGGTTATTCTATAGAACATCTGGAGCAGTTGGATACAGAAGAAACCGCCGTTTCTGATTATTTAGGTATCAGTCCCGTATTTAAAACACCTACCAAAACCGATACCATTACCGAATGGGGATTGGATGGAATCAGAACTATACGCAAGCTTACAGACAAACCTCTGGTGGCCATTGGTAATCTGGATGTGCACAATATAAAATCGGTTATCGATGCGGGAGCTGATTGCATTGCTGTGGTATCTGCAATCTGTGGAGCGCCCAACCCTCAAAAGGCAGCTTATCAATTAAAAAATGAACTTTTAAAATGAAAAAATACACCTATCCTTCAGTCTTAAGCATTGCCGGTTTTGACGGCAGTGGCGGTGCCGGTATTCAGGCCGATATCAAAACGATTTCTGCTTTGGGATGCTACGCCACCTCTGTGTTAACCGCATTGCCTGTGCAAAACACCCGGGGTGTCAAAACTATCTTTCCCATTCCTGTGGAAGCGGTTGCTGAACAGCTGGAAAACTTAATGGAAGATATTGTGCCCGATGCGATAAAAATAGGGATGGTACATACCCCGCAACTGGTGGAGGTCCTCGTGAAGGAATTGCGCAACTACCCCGACATTCCCGTTGTTTTTGATCCGGTTATGGTGGCAACCAGCGGACATCGTCTTATTGAAGAAGAAACCATAGCGGTTATTGTAAAAAAACTGCTGCCCCTTGCCGATATCATTACCCCGAATATGGATGAAGCAGCTATTTTAGCGAACATAAAGGTAGAAAGTCTGGAAGATATGATGCAGGCAGGAGCTTCTATTAAAAAATTGGGCTGTAAAGCTGTACTGCTGAAAGGAGGTCATCAGAAAACAAAAGTAATCACTTCCCTGTTATTTGATGAAAGTACTACTCCACGTGCTTTTGAGTTCGAAAAAATTAAAACCAACAACACCCACGGTTCAGGCTGTACCCTATCTTCCGCTATTGCTTCCTTTTTAGCCCTGGGAAATTCCCTGTATGAAGCAGTTGATCTGGCACAGGAGTATGTCTACCAGGCCATAAAGCAGGGCGCAGATACTGAAACCGGGAAAGGAAACGGCCCCTTAAATCACTTTTTCAACCCTCAAAAGCTTAATAAAAATGAACTGGTCTGAAAATGCCTGGCAAGCTGTTAATGGTATTTACAATTCCATTCTCAAAATGCCCTTTATTGAGGAATTATCTGACGGCAGTCTTCCTATGAAGACATTTCAGTTCTACATGCTGCAGGACTCCTATTATCTGGAGCATTTTGGAAGAGCCTTGGCTTTAATAGGTGCTAAAGCGTATGATGTGGAAGATGCGCTGGCATACCTACAATTTGCGGAAAATGCCATTGTGGTAGAGCAAGCCCTGCACGAGTCTTATTTTAAAGACTTTGGAGTGTCAAACAAGGGAATCATACAGCCCGCCTGTCATCATTATACGCACTTTTTGAGAAGTACTGCAACACTGGAACCCGTGGAAGTAGCGATGGCTGCAACACTCCCCTGCTTTTGGATTTATAAAAATGTTGGAGAATATATTTATACCCACCATCAGGCTGCCGGAAACCCGTTTCAAAACTGGATTGAAGCCTATGCCGGGGAAGAATTTACGGTTTCGGTAGAAAGGGCAATTGATCTGTGTAATAAGGCAGCTTTACAAACCACACCTCAAATACGCCGGCGCATGACGGAAGCTTTTATCACAGCATCGCGTTTGGAGTATCAATTTTGGGATGCCGCATATAACCTGAAGCGGTGGGAGTTGTAGATTATAGTTAGAAATTCAAATATGCTATATACAGATAGTCTGATCGGGAGCTAAATTCTAATTTGGTTAATTTCACAAAGATCGAGTCTCTTTTGATGCCTCTATGCTGTTCTTTCAATCCTCCCAAATACCCTACCTTTAAAGCCTAACCAAGTATTTTTACATTGATGGATCAATTGCATTTAACAGACGATACGGTAATTTTTGGACTCCTGGCGCTTTGTCTGGGTTTGGTATTTTATACCTCTTCCCTGCAAACCCGGTTTTGGCAAAAATTCTATACCGTCGTTCCCACGGTGCTCCTGTGCTATCTGTTACCCGCAATCCTTGCCAGTACCGGTATCGTTTCGGAAGAAGCCAGCAATCTGTACTTTGTGGCCAGCCGGTATCTGCTTCCTGCAGCGCTTATTTTAATGACGCTGAGCATCGACCTTAAAGCCATCGTTAATTTGGGCCCCAAAGCCCTTATTATGTTTTTTACGGGAACTGTAGGCATCATCATTGGCGGACCTTTGGCGATTTTAATCGTTTCCATCTTTTCGCCCGATACGGTGGGTGGCAATGGTTTTGACGCCGTATGGCGCGGACTATCAACCATTGCAGGCAGCTGGATAGGTGGTGGTGCCAATCAGGCCGCGATGCTTGAGGTTTTTAAATACAATCCCGAGAACTATGGCGGGATGGTGCTCATTGATATCGTAGTCGCCAATATCTGGATGGCCTTGTTGCTTTTTGGGATTGGAAAACGCGAGCGCATAGACCGGTGGCTGAAAGCAGACACCTCTTCTATCGAAAGACTCAAAGCTAAAGTGACCACTCATACCGAAAGCATTGCCCGTAACACGACCCTTCAGGACTTGGTGATGTTTCTGTTTTTTGCTTTTGTAGGGGTAGGTCTGGCGCATTTTCTGGGGACGCACTTTGCTTCTTTTCTGGAAAACAACTTTGAGGTGGTGCGTAACAAAGAAAAAATCCTGTCTTCGCTGAGTTCAGACTTTTTATGGATGGTGGTTTTTGCTACGGCTTTTGGAATTATGCTTTCGTTTACCAAAGCAAAAAATTACGAGGGTGCCGGCGCCAGTAAAGTAGGAGGACTTTTTATCTACATCCTGGTCGCAACCATAGGTATGAAAATGGATTTAACCAAAGTACTTGAGAACCCGGGTTTGATTGCCATTGGTTTAATCTGGATCAGCATTCACGCAGGCTTACTCATTGGCATTGCAAAGCTCATCAAAGCACCCTATTTCTTCCTCGCCGTGGGGAGTCAGGCAAATGTGGGCGGGGCTGCCTCTGCACCTGTCGTAGCCGCAGAGTTTCACCCCTCGCTAACCTCGGTAGGCATACTGCTGGCGGTTTTTGGTTATGTTACGGGTACTGCCGGAGCTTATCTGTGTGCGCTGCTCATGGAAGTGGCATCGAAAGCATAACCTCCTTAAAATTATTGTTTCCTGAAATCTATAAAACCAAAAGCCCTTCCGGAATCCGGAAGGGCTTTTGTTATAATGCGTGTAGAAGCTTAATCTTTAATCAGTTTTTGCGTAAAAGAACGGCTACCGTTATCAATCTGAATGAGATAAACACCGCGTTTCAACGTGCTTACATCCAGACCACTCGAAGCCAAAGCTGAGGAAACTTTATCCTGCTTAACCTTTTTACCCAACACATCGTAAAACGTGATGTCTAAAGAATTACTAAGTGACGGACTCTCAAAAAACAAGCGATCTTTTACCGGATTGGGATAAATCTTATATCCGTCTGCCGTTTGAGATACAACCGATTTGGAATCGGAAACCTTGATACTTCCCTTCAAACTCTTTTTGGCACTACTCTCAAAAGTATAGATCCCTTTTTTAGTGAATACATACTCATAAACCGAACCTTCAGATAGACGCTGGGAAATCCCAAAGTCTGCAGGAGCGCCAAAAGAAGTATTGACAATATTTTGCGGAACATACTCACTAAAAACCCATTGTACGGTATCTCCTACCTGAATTTCAAGCGTAGACGAAAGATCCTTGGAACCTGACTTCCAGTTGATTACATGTGTAGTTTGTGCACTTAATGTGAATGCAAACGTCAAAAGGAAAATGTAAAACCAAGTAAATTTCATACCATATAACTGTGTTTCAATGCGTTGTAAAGATAAAATAACTTTTCAAATAGCATGCCAAATAAAAAGCAATATTATACTAAAGTTACTCTAAAGACGTTGCCACAAATTATATGTTGCAAAAAATTATCGGCTTAGATACATTTTTCTTCTTGCGTACAGATCGTAAAATGCATCATCCTTCAAACTGTCGATAAACAAGATGCTTTCGCCGGTACTCTTCATTTCAGGGCCCAACTGCTTATTCACATTTGGAAACTTATTAAATGAGAACACCGGTTGCTTAATCGCATAACCCTCCAGCTTGGGATTAAACTCAAAGTCAGTCACTTTCTTTTCGCCCAGCATCACCTTGGTTGCATAGTTAACATAAGGTTCACCATAAGCTTTCGCTATAAAAGGAACCGTACGTGAAGCACGCGGGTTGGCTTCGATGATATACACCATATCGTCTTTGATCGCAAACTGAATATTGATCAATCCAACGGTATTGAGTGCCAAAGCAATCTTATGCGTATGATCTTTAATTTGCTGAATAACCAAATCTCCCAGGTTAAACGGTGGCAGGGTAGCATTGGAGTCCCCGGAGTGAATTCCGCAAGGTTCAATATGCTCCATAATACCGATGATCTGAACATTCTCGCCATCGCAAATCGCATCGGCTTCAGCTTCAATTGCCCCATCCAGATAATGATCTAACAGGAGTTTGTTATTTGGAATCTTACGCAACAGGTCAACAACGGTTTCTTCAAGTTCGTCTTTGTTGATCACGATTTTCATTCCCTGACCTCCCAATACATACGAGGGTCTTACCAAAATAGGGAAGTCCAGACGATCTGCAACAGCAAGTGCTTCTTCTGCACTCTCGGCTACATCAAATTCAGGATACGGGATTCCGTTTTCTTTTAAAAGTCTGGAGAAACTACCGCGATCTTCAGCAAGGTCAAGTGCCTTATAGCTGGTTCCTATAATTTTGATTCCGTAGCGGTCTAATTTTTCAGCCAGTTTAAGAGCGGTTTGACCTCCCAACTGCACAATTACGCCTTCGGGCTTCTCGTGACGGATGATGTCGTAGATATGCTCCCAGAATACCGGCTCAAAATAGAGCTTGTCTGCAATATCAAAGTCGGTCGAAACCGTCTCCGGGTTACAGTTAATCATAATGGTTTCGTATCCACATTCGGCAGCTGCCATAACCCCGTGTACACAGCAGTAGTCAAACTCAATTCCCTGACCTATACGGTTAGGACCAGAGCCCAGCACCACCACTTTTTTCTTATCGCTTACTTTACTCTCATTATCGGCAAAACGCTCGCCCGATGTCAACTGCATTTCATTCTCAAAAGTAGAATAGAAGTAAGGCGTTTGTGCCACAAACTCTGCGGCACAGGTATCAACCAGTTTATAAACGCGGTTGATTTTATATTCGTCACGCTTGTCGTAGACATTGCTTTCCAGACAGTCGAGCATATGCGCGATCTGGCGGTCTGCAAAACCTTTTTGTTTAGCCTCCAGCAGGAGATCACGAGGCAGCGTGTCTATGGTATATTTAGAAACTTCTTTCTCCAGCGCATCCATTTCCTCAAATTGCTTAAGGAACCACATATCAATCTTGGTGATTTCGTGAATACGGCTTAACGGAATACCCATCTGGATGGCGTCATAAATGGTAAACACGCGGTCCCAACTTGGGTTAGTCAGTTTTTCAATAATCTTATCGTAGTTGGTATAGCCTTTACCGTCTGCTCCCAGACCATTACGCTTGATCTCGAGCGACTGGGTTGCCTTATGAAGAGCTTCCTGGAACGAGCGGCCAATACCCATCACCTCTCCTACTGACTTCATCTGTAATCCTAAAGTACGGTCGCTGCCCTCAAATTTGTCGAAATTCCAGCGTGGGATTTTCACAATAACATAATCCAGAGTAGGCTCAAACAAAGCCGAAGTAGATTTGGTAATCTGATTATCGAGTTCGTCAAGCGTATAGCCAATAGCCAGTTTAGAAGCGATTTTTGCAATAGGATAACCGGTTGCCTTAGAAGCCAAAGCCGAAGAACGAGATACCCGTGGATTGATTTCAATCGCGATGATATCTTCTTTTTCGTCGGGGCTTACGGCGAATTGTACGTTACAGCCACCGGCAAAGTCACCTATAGAGCGCATCATATGTATGGCCATGTCACGCATACGCTGAAACGTACGGTCACTTAAGGTCATAGCAGGCGCTACGGTAATTGAATCTCCGGTGTGGATCCCCATCGGGTCCATATTTTCGATGGTACAAATGATAACCACGTTGTTATTTTTGTCCCGCAGCAGCTCCAGCTCATACTCTTTCCAACCCATGAGGGCTTTATCGATCATCACCTCGTGAATAGGAGATATTTCGAGACCATGGCTTAGAAGTGCATCAAAATCTTCAGGTTTGTAGACAATCGAAGCTCCAGCTCCACCAAGGGTATACGAAGCCCGTATTACCAGCGGAAATCCAAATTCCTGAGCAATTTCCTTTCCTTTTAAGAAGGATGTTGCTGTAGCCTGAGGAGCCATCCCTATGCCTATTTTAAGCATCAGCTCTCTAAACTTCTCCCGATCTTCAGTAATATTAATCGCGTCAATATCAACACCTATCAATTGAACTCCATAATCTTTCCAAATACCTTTTTCATCGGCCTCAATACACAGGTTGAGCGCTGTTTGCCCTCCCATAGTAGGCAGTACCGCGTCGATTTGCGGGTGCTCTTCCAGTATTTTAACAAGAGATTTTGTGGTAAGCGGCAACAGGTAAATGTGATCTGCCATCACAGGGTCTGTCATAATAGTAGCCGGGTTCGAATTGATGAGAATAGTTTCAATACCATCCTCCCCCAGGGATCTCAGTGCCTGTGATCCGGAGTAGTCAAATTCACATGCCTGACCTATAATGATTGGACCAGAACCGATTATTAAGATTGATTTAAGTTTTTCGTTTTTAGGCATTAGTGCTCAGATTAAGTATGTGTGTTTAAATTTAGTCTGGAGTATTTATAAAAAAAAGGTGTTACTTTTAAAAGTAACACCTTTGATATTTTAAACGATAAAAATCATTTATTTCTTATGTCTTAGCTCAGAAGATACAGATAATCTCTTTCTACCCTTTGCTCTTCTACGTGCAAGGACTTTACGACCGTTAGCTGTAGCCATACGCTCGCGGAAACCGTGCTTATTTCTTCTTTTTCTTTTTGAAGGTTGAAACGTTCTTTTGCTCATTGTGTATCTTCTTTAATCTTCCTTAAACTTTTCTGTTGTAATTCTGAGAATAGCCTTCCCAAAAGCTGGGCGCAAATATACAAAGAGTTTCTAATTCAACAAGAGCAAAGTTTAAAATATTTCAGATTGTTTTTATTACATTTGCAGGCTCAATAAAACAGGCATTTATAAGTATAAGCTGATGCCTTGATTTAATACTTTAAGAATTCCGATAATGTTCAACAAAAATATAAAACTCGTTTTAGCTGTTCTTGTAGTTGCATTGGCCGTATGGCAATTTGCAGATCGTTCTATAGGCAACGGCATTTTATTAATCCTTCTGGCAGGTATTTTTGTACTGCTCTACTTTAAGAATGAGATTTTGATTCTTGCTTTCCTGAGATTGCGTAAACAGGATTTTGCCGGAGCTCAAAAGTGGCTTAACAAAATCAAGAATCCCGAAGCTGCACTGGTGCGTAAGCAACAGGGGTATTACAATTACCTAAACGGTCTTATGGTTTCTCAAACCAATATGATTCAGGCTGAAAAATATTTTAAAAAGGCTGTACAATTGGGTCTAAGTATGGATGCCGATCTGGCAATGGCCAAAATCAATCTAGCCGGTATTGCCATGACTAAAAACAGACGCCGGGAAGCAGATTTATTGCTTGCGGAAGCCAAAAAATTAGATAAGCACAATATGCTTGGCGAGCAGATCAAAATGATGAAGCAGCAAATGAAACAGGCTGCAAATATGCCTCGTCAGCAATACGGCCGGGGCGGACGCAGATAGCTTAAACCACCTGCTCTATAATCTGCAAATTCCTGTTTTAATAATAGGTATTCTCTGAAGGCGTCCGGATTTCGCGAATGTCTTGTGTTTTATAACGATTTTACATTTCCTTTTATCGATTAGATTTTATTGCCGCTGATGCTCAGGATATCTTTGCTTTTCAAGGATTTATATGGCAAGAACTCTACTTATACTTCTATTCTTATCGGTTTTTAGTCTACAGGCTCAGGAAGAACAAAAAGTACTTTTCTCTGATGCCCTGGCTGCAAATATGGATAAGTACACCGCACGGGTTGATGAGGCTCTCAAGTACGGTGAGTTTGACTTTGCCAAATCTTTATTTGATACCCTGGTAAAAAGCAAGCTTCAGGGCACATATCTTGATAATCTTGAGTTTGAAAATCTAAACAATTCTTTTATCACCTCTACCGAAGATTTTGAACGCCCCACAATTATACTTACCTATTCTTCGTGGTGTATTCCCAGTGATGGCGAAATTCCTGTTCTAAACAAACTTGCCGAGCGCTATGCCGGTCTCGTAGATTTTATTGTCCTGTTTTGGGATGATAAAAGCACCGTGAAAAAAGAAGCCAAAAAGTTCCACAAAAACATTCAGGTTGCTTACGTAGACGAGGTGCAGAATAAGCATATGAAAACCGTAAACCTGCTAAAGCACGCACTGGGTATTTCGCTTTCGTACGTGATTGCGGCAGATGGACAAATTTTAGACATCAACAGAAGACCTCCCAATCAACTGGGCATTTCCGGCGCTGAGATCATCAATCAGAACCTTAATTTTTTAAACCGCCAGATCGCTGCAATCAATCTGGATCTAAACATCAACATCAACGATCTGCCCGAATCATTGGCTACGTTTTAATAGTGCATTTAACATAACACCTAAAAAAAAGGAGCCTTATTCAGGCTCCTTTTTTATTCTGATTTATCCGGGTTTACTGCCCCACAGTATAAACACCTTTTTCGGGAATCTCAATCTGATACACTTTTCGCGAAGCGTTGTTTAAATGATCTTCACGCAACCAGGGATTGTGAATTTTCAATATTTTATAATTAATCCCAAAGTCCTGTGCAAATTTTACAAAATCGGTAACAGCAGTATCTACTGCAACTTTATAGGTAGGAACGCTGGTATATAAATCATCTTCGGTATAATTGAAGCCATACTTTTTAGGATCTTTGAGGATTTCTTTTAGGGCCAAAATTCTAAAAACATACCTTCCCGTTTCTTCTCCCAAAAGCAAATCATAGTAACCCGTCACATCCTGAGCTTCCAGTCTGCGGTTGATCCCGGCGTTACCGGCATTATAGCCTGCAGCGGCAAGCGTCCAGCTTCCCAGATAATTCTTGGACTTTTTTAAATAGTTACAGGCCGCACGTGTGGCGAGCTCCACATTATAACGCTCATCTACATTATCGTTTACTTCAAGCCCCAGTTCTTTACCCGTACTGCCAAGTATCTGCCAGAAGCCGGTAGCACGCGCAGGTGATACCGCCTGGGTAAGTCCGCTCTCAATAACCGCCAGGTACTTGAAGTCATCGGGCAGGCCTTCTTCCTTAAGAATAGGTTCGATGATCGGGAAATATTTTGCAGCACGCTTGATGATCAGCAACCCGTTAGACTGCCAGTAGGTGTTAACCAGAAGTTCCCGGTCCATACGCTCACGTACATCGGGATCTTCAAGAGGAACCCGCTCCCCCGCAAAATCCATGGCTTCCGGCAACGGAATCGCGTACACATTATAATCGTTTACGAGTTTTTCCTTTTTTGTGATTTCGGGATCGGAAGCCTCTTTCTGAACGGCCTGAACGCAAAATGCAGTAGTAGCCACAAGGCCTACACCTGCAAGAATATTTTTAACTGGGATCATAGAATGTCTTTTTGAAGTTGTATTGCAAATTAGCAAATCATACACATGATACCAAGAACAATACCGCGATTGAATTCTTAAATTTTAAAGTGACTATAAGTAATCATAGCTAGTCACCAATAAGCTTGGGAAGATTTTTTGAAAACCACTTACAACGGCTTATGATCATCGCGTGAGTTCCACCTTTAACCGGGATACAGTCTTTGATGTACTTAAACGGAAAAACAGGATCTGCAGTGCCGTGAATATGTATCAAATCTTTAGCATAGGTGGTCTGATCCCAACACAGCATATGCTCCAGAGCCCAATGCAAATAAACCGGGTCTGTGATCGATAAATACTTCTGGTACAATTCTGCCTTATGCTTCAGGGTTTCGGTAACCGCATATTCCGACAATAGATTTACGTGACGTACCAATCCTACAGGAGCGATGCGATAAAGACCTAAAGCTTTTGAAAAGCGCATGCTTCGGGGCAGTTCGGCTTTAGTCTTTACACTGCTGATGATAATCAGCTTTTTATAGTTTACGTTTTTAGCCATTTCCTGAACCACCACCCCTCCAAAACTTACTCCTATCAACACCGGATTTTCATGCGTCACCTCCTCCAACATTCGTTTGGCATAGGAAGACATACTTTCATTGGGTTGCGGAATTTTCCAGGCAAGGGGATGCAGGCTAAACCGATCTGAAGGGAGTTTTATAGGATCAAAAATACTAGGATTTGCTGCCATTCCCGGCACTAAATAGACGTGTATCATAATACTTAAAATTAAGGCTTTAACAGTCATCCCTCCAAAAAACCTTAAAATTTTTGTATCTTTACAAATACATTAAAATTCTTGCCAAAAGAATACAAATGTATTAGCCAAAACCTTCCAGAAAGCACTATTTTTTCTTAAATCAAATTTTATATGGATGTAATGACAGCGATTGAATTGACAGACAACGAATTTCTAAGACAATTTGAGACCACTATAGATGGTAAATTGGCAAAAATTGAATACTCCCTTCAGGATCGTAAAATCTTTCTTACCAAATTACATATGCCCGAAGGTACAGAGGACAAAATGAACGATTTTATCGTTGCTGTTTTTAAAGAAGTCGAAGATCGCAATATCAGACTGGTACCCACAAGTCCTGAGATTGCCAAATTTATGCGAGCTAATCGCAGAAAGTATAAAGATTTATTACCGGTAGGTATAAATATCTAGCAACTTACTGCTTCACAAATGAATTACAACCTGTTTTAAAAGACAGGTTTTTTTATGCTGTTACCGCAACCAACTCCTCACAATATTCAAAACGCACCAAACCATCTTCATCAATTTCGGTAAGCACCACATCGTGTAACGTGTTTATCAACCCGGGATCCCACGGGGCCTTAACCTTGACGTAGTTTTCGGTAAAACCGTGTATGTAGCCCTTTTTATTTTCTCCTTCAAAAAGAACTGTACGCCGGGTTCCCAACTGAGACTCATAAAAAGCTCTTCTCTTTTTGGCAGAAAGACCTCGCAGCATTTTACTGCGCTTTTTTCGCTTACGCATAGAAACCACACCCGGCATCATTGCTGCTTTGGTATTGTCGCGTTCCGAATAGGTAAAAACGTGTAAATACGAGATATCCAGTTCCGTTAGGAAATTATAGGTATCCAAAAAGTGCGCATCAGTCTCACCCGGAAAACCAACAATTACATCCACTCCTATACAGGCATCGGGCATCAGGCGTTTGATTTCAGCCACACGATCTGCGTACAGTTCGCGCTTATAGCGCCGGCTCATTTTACCCAAAAGCTCGTTGTTTCCACTCTGTAGAGGTATATGAAAATGAGGAACAAAAGTCTCAGAATCTGCCACAACCTCAATGGTATCATTTTTCAGGAGATTAGGCTCAATGCTTGAGATGCGTAAACGCTCTATACCATTTACATCATCTAGAGCTTTAACCAGATCTAAAAACGTATGCTGATGTTTCTTATTCCCAAACTCTCCCTTACCGTAATCACCTATATTTACTCCTGTAAGAACAATCTCCTTTATCCCCCGGTCAGCAATATCCCGGGCATTTTTCAAGACGTTATTAAGGGTATCGCTCCTCGAAATACCTCTGGCCATAGGAATGGTGCAATAGGTACATTTGTAATCACACCCATCCTGAACTTTTAAGAATGCGCGGGTGCGACCACCCAACGAATAGGAACCTACATAAAAATTAGCCTCTTCAATCTCACAACTGTGCACCTCACCCATGTCATTTTTGGTGAGATCATTCAGGTAGTCGGTAATTTTAAACTTTTCGGTGGCACCCAAAACCAAATCCACTCCATCTACATCGGCAAGCTCCTCAGGCTTGAGCTGGGCATAACAGCCCACAGCCGTGATGAACGCATCAGGATTGACGTTTTGAGCCTTTTTTACTATTGTTTTAAAGCGATTGTCTGCATTTTCAGTCACACTACAGGTATTGATAACATAAACATCTGCAGGTTCACTAAAATCTACCCGCTTAAAACCTTCGTGTTTAAAACTTCTCGAAATGGTTGCGGTCTCTGAAAAATTGAGTTTACAGCCAAGTGTATAAAATGCGACTTTTTTAGAAGCCTCTGCCCTATCATTCTTCTTCACAAATACCTATTTTTGTTGGATTCTTATGTAATTCTGAAGATTAAAAAATCAAAAAGCGCAAAGTTAACTTTTATCATGCTATAAGTCAAAAGCACCAGCACTTCATTTCTAAAATCACACACGTGACTGCGATTAAAAACTCATACCTGTTTCAGACTTCACTTGTTGCCTGCCTGTGCTTCAGCGTTTTCCTGAACTCCTGCTCCAACCCCAAAGGGCAAAACCGGGAATCTCAGGTTTTCAGATACAATGAGCATTATAATGTCGCTACTCTTGACCCCGCCTTTGCCCGTAATCCTCCTATAATCTGGCCAACAAACCAATTGTTTAACGGCCTGGTACAACAGGATGATTCTCTGAATATTGTGCCCGATCTGGCAAAACGCTGGACGGTAGACTCTTCTGCCACACGCTATACATTCACCCTAAGGGATGATGTTTTTTTTCACAAACATCCGCAGTTTAAAACTCCCGACAGTACCCGAAAGCTTGTAGCTTCAGACTTTGTTTACAGTTTTGATCGCTTAAAAGACCCGGCTGTAGCTTCTCCCGGAAGTTGGGTGCTAAGCAATGTAGCCGGCTATGAAGCCGTTAATGATTCTACATTCAGCATACAACTCAACAAGCAGTTTCCTGCCTTTCTGGGCTTGCTTACGATGCGCTACTGTTCTGCTGTGCCCCGTGAAATTGTAGCGTATTACGGTAGTGAATTTCGTTCTCACCCTGTAGGCACGGGTCCTTTTAAATTTAAACGCTGGGAAGAAGGCGTTAAGCTGGTTTTACGCAAAAACGAATTGTATTTTGAAACCGATGAAAACGGGGTACAGTTACCCTACCTCGAAGCAGTAGCGATTACCTTTTTACCCGATAAACAAAGTGAATTTTTACAGTTTGCACAGGGCAATCTCGACATGCTCAACAGCCTGGATCCTTCCTATAAAGATGAGTTATTAACCGCAACCGGAAAGCTTAAGGAAAAATACCGGGATGATGTAAAAACCATTACCGGCCCCTTTTTAAATACCGAATATCTGGGTTTCTTTCTGGATAGTCCGCAAGATGAAATACGTTCGGAGATGCTGCGGAAAGCAGTAAACTACGGTTTTGACCGGGTAAAAATGATCAAATACCTGCGTAATGGAATTGGTGAACCGGCACAGGCAGGTTTTATACCTAAAGGACTACCCGGCTATGGGACTTCAGGTTTTGAATATAACCCTGCTAAAGCCCGCAAACTCATTGAAGCCTATAAAGAACAGACCGGAAACCAAAATCCCGTAATAAGTATCGGAACAAACAGCCAGTATATGGATATCTGTGAGTACATTCAGCGGGAAATAGGCAAACTGGGGTTAAGCATCAATATTGATGTGATGCCGCCTTCCACGCTTCGCCAATTGAAATCTACCGGAAAGCTCGATGCCTTCCGAGCAAGCTGGATCGCCGATTATCCCGATGCCGAAAACTACCTCTCGCTGTATTACAGCAAAAATTTTACGCCAAACGGTCCCAATTACACACATTTTAAAAATGATGCGTTTGACCGTCTTTACGAAGCCAGCTTTAAACTTACAGAGCTTGAAGAACGCAAAGTTCTGTATCAAAAAATGGATTCTATTTTAATTGCTAAAGCTCCTTTTGTCACGCTATACTATGATCAGGTGATCAAATTTGTGCATAAAGATGTACACGGCTTAAAAGCCAATCCGCAAGATTTTTTGGTATTGAAGCGGGTTCGAAAAGACAAAAAGCCTTAGTTTACGGGTAATTAAAACACCCAATCCTGTAACAAAACTCGGGTTCGCATAACCTATAAGCAAAACTACCGGTATGGGATTTGGAGGTTCGGTTTCGGCAATGCTGGCTGCGCTTAAGAACAACAAGCGCGAGCGTAAATCACGTTTTGACAACAAAGGGCTCGACATCAAAACGCCCGGGCATAAACCTTTTGTCGATTTTAAAAAACTCAATACCTCTGAAGAACTCAAATTGAAAAATCAAATACGTGAGGACGCCAGGCAACACCAACGAAAAGTAATTGGCTATACCGCTATTGCGCTATTCATTCTGGGAGTTATTATCTGGTGGCTGTTTATAGATTCGGGCAGGCCTCTGGTTTAATACCTCCTGTACTTAGAAGTCTCCTCAAAAACATGCTCCAATATCGCAGCTTCCTGAGCATCAAAAGGAATATTGCGGCGCTCCATCACCAGTTTTGCGGTTTGAAAAGCCTTATCCGTTTTATAGGTTGTAAAGCCTGCTGCTCCTCCCCAACTGAAGGATGGCACAAAATTACGCGGAAAACCGGTCCCAAAAATATTGACACTTACACCGATTACGGTACCGGTATTAAACATGGTATTGATACCGCATTTGCTGTGATCGCCCATCATCAGGCCACAAAACTGCAGGCCGGTCCTCGCGAAACCTTCGGTCTCATAATCCCATAAGCGCACTTCCTCGTAGTTATTTTTAAGGTTGCTGTTGTTGGAGTCTGCACCAATATTACACCACTCGCCCAATACTGAATTTCCTAAGTAGCCATCGTGACCTTTATTGGAATAGGCCATCAAAACCGAATTGGTCACCTCTCCGCCAACCTTGCAGTATGGCCCAATAGTGGTACCCGTATAAATTTTAGCTCCCATTTTTACGGTTGCATGTTCGCACAGGGCGAAAGGGCCACGGATCAGGGCACCTTCCATGACTTCGGCATCTTTACCGATGTAAATAGGACCTTCAGAAGCATTTAAAGTGCAAAAATTAAGCTTTGCTCCTGGCTCGATAAATATATTTTCAGAATTAAGGGTTTGCACATTTGAAGGGATTGGTGCTGACTTGCGATCTTCCGTTATCAAATCGAAGTCCATCTGAATGGCTTCATGATTTTTGCTGAACAAATCCCAGGTGTGGGCAATCTTAAAGAGCGCTTCTTCCGGAAGTTCTATCTGCTCATAATCTGAAAAGTCGATATCTTCCTGACCTTCTACCGTATAAAAAGCAACTACTTCTTCCCCATCAAAAAGAGCCTGGTTGGCCTCCAGATTTTGCACAAGTTCTACGAGAACTCCGGTAGGCAGATAGGCTGCGTTGATCATCACATTTTCTTCAAACTCCACCATCGGGTATTTTTCAGAAAGGTAATCTTCGGTTACGGTTGACGTGGTATTGCCCAAATGCTTTTCCCACTTTTCGCGAATAGTCAGAATACCAATGCGCAAATCGGCCACCGGCCTGGTAAAAGTAAAAGGCAGTAACTGTCTGCGTACAGGACCGTCAAAGAGGATATAGTTCATAATAATCTGGATTTTGAAGCAGGTCAAAACTAATTAATTATGCCCGACCAAACTACTATACCGGTTGAAAACTGATTTTTATATCGGGAATCGTTCAATTGTTGAATTGTTGAATTGTTGAATCGTTGAATCGCTGAATCGTTGAATTGTTGAATCGTTGAATCGGGGAATCGGGGAATCGGGGAATCGTTGAATTGTTGAATTGTTGAATCGTGGAATTGTTGAATCGTGGAATCGTGGAATCGTGGAATCGTGGAATCGTAAAAGTTGACTTTCTACTTTCTACCTTCTACCTTCTACCTTCTACTTTCTACTTTCTACTTTCTACTTTCCACTTTCTACTTTCTACCTTCTACTTTCTACTTTCTACTTTTCACTTTCCAAATTTCACTTTCCCTCAAGCGTTAGGGATTGGAGTGAAAATCCCGCAGTTGCCGGAACTCCGGTGCAGGCAACGAGGAATTGTAACGTAAAGCCTGCCTACCGCCAGGCAGGCCCGGACTTTGCCCTTTGGCAAAGTAACGCCATAAAAAAACCCTTTAACGTAAACGCTAAAGGGTTTTTAAGTATTCTAAAATGAATAGGGCTTAGTTACCGCCTTTTTCCATTTTCTTCTTCAATGCTGCAAGAGCATCGTTAGCATCACCTAAAGTAGGTGCACTAGCTGCTGCTGAGTCTGCCGCTTTTTTGGCAGCCTGCTTAACGATTTTAGCCTCTTCTTCTTTGAATAAAGAAGTGTGTGAAGCTACAACGCGCTTGAAGTCTTTGTTAAACTCAATGATTTGGAATTCAACTTCCTCACCTTTAGAAAGTTTGCTGCCGTCTTCCTTCTCCATATGACGACCGGGGATAAACGCCTCGATGTCTTCGTTGAATTTAACTACAGCTCCCTTGTCTACTACCTCATCGATAGTACCGGTGTGCTTGGTTCCCACAGCAAATTCCTCCTCGTATTTATCCCAAGGATTGTCTTCGATTTGCTTGTGACCTAAGCTTAGCTTACGACCTTCTACGTCAAGCTCCAGAACTACTACTTCCAGCTTATCGCCGATATTCGTAAATTCTGATGGGTGCTTCACTTTCTTAGTCCAGCTAAGGTCTGAGATGTAGATCAAACCATCAATACCTTCTTCAAGTTCTACAAACACACCAAAGTTGGTGAAGTTACGAACGATACCGGTATGACGTGAACCTACGGGATATTTAGAAGTAATATCTGTCCAGGGATCCTGCGTTAATTGCTTGATACCAAGTGACATTTTACGATCTTCACGATCCATAGTAAGAATCTGAGCTTCTACCTCATCACCTACGTTTACGAAATCCTGAGCGCTGCGCAAGTGCGTAGACCAAGACATTTCACTAACGTGGATAAGACCTTCAACTCCTTCTTCTACTTCAACGAAAGCACCGTAATCTGCGATTACTACTACTTTACCTTTTACTTTATCACCAACGCTTAAGTTTTCGCTAAGTGCATCCCATGGGTGCTTCTTAAGCTGCTTAAGACCAAGTTGGATACGTGTTTTATCCTCATCAAAATCAAGGATAACCACGTTAAGTTTTTGATCAAGATCAACGATCTCATTCGGGTGGTTGATACGAGACCAGGAAAGATCTGTAATGTGTACCAATCCATCAACACCTCCAAGGTCAACAAATACCCCGTAAGAGGTGATGTTTTTAACGGTACCTTCAAGTACCTGACCTTTTTCAAGCTGCCCGATGATTTCTTTTTTCTGCTCTTCGATATCTGCTTCGATAAGCGCTTTGTGAGAAACTACTACGTTCTTGAATTCCTGGTTGATTTTAACCACTTTGAATTCCATAGTTTTGTTTACATACGCATCGTAATCACGGATAGGCTTCACGTCGATTTGTGAACCTGGCAAGAACGCCTCGATTCCAAATACGTCAACGATCATACCTCCTTTAGTACGTGCCTTAACAAAACCGGTAACGATAGTACCATCTTCGTGAGCTTTGTTTACGCGATCCCAAGCCTTAATTACACGAGCTTTACGGTGAGAAAGAATCAACTGACCTGTAGCGTCTTCACGCACGTCGATTAATACTTCTACCTTATCTCCTACTTTAAGATCAGGATTGTAACGGAATTCATTTAATGAAATAACCCCTTCAGACTTCGCATTGATATCTATAATAGCATCACGGTCTGTGATGTTGATTACAGTACCTTCAACTACTTCATCGTCTAGCGTGTCTACGAAGTTTTCAGCAACTAATTTCTCAAACTCATCAAGCTTGTCTTCATCGATAGGATCAATTCCTTCTTCGTAGTTGTGCCAGTTGAATTCTTTTAGGAATTTTTCAGGATTTGCCTGTGCAGGACTTGCGTAACCTTTTGGCTCCTCAATAGAATCTGGAGTAGCAAGCTCTTCTGCAGCTGCAACGTTGGTTTTAAGTTCAACTTCTTCCTGAACTTCCGGTTTTTTGTTTTCTTCAGCCATTGCTGATTAATAATTTGTATTTTATGTTCTGGCGAAAGCTTAACAAAACCAAACCATAAAAGAGGTTTAAAATATCTGTTTTTCAAACTATTAAGGTCTTAAAACCAAAACAGCGCCTTTTGTGCTCTCTTACATTGTCAAAAGGAGTGCAAAATTACGTAAAGTTTTCTTATTTTCTATTCATCTATTCAAAAATATGTCGCAGGAAGCAAACAGCACTCATTTTACAGGCGAAATCCCTCATTACAAACTGTTTGGACGCAGCTGGAAAGCTGCCCGGCAAAAGGCTGTGGTGTGCATTATTCACGGTTTTGGGGAGCATTTGGGAAGGTACACCCACGTTGCTGAGTTTTTAAACCAATACGGCATCAGTTGTTATGCTATAGATTTACCTGGTCACGGCAAATCTTCCGGAAAACGGGGAGTGATTCGCTCTTTTCAGGATTTTATACTCGCGGTAGATTATATATATGAAAAAGCCCTCGATGAAAACCCCGACACCCCGGTCTTTCTATACGGTCACAGTATGGGTGGTGGCATTGTACTCAGGTATTTATTGCTTACTTCCATTCCTCCTACAGGAGCGCTTATCACTTCTCCCTGGCTGAGACTGGTTAAAAATCCGAATGCTGCAACAATTGTTTTAGGCAGAATCGCATTAAATTTTGGCCTAAATCCGGTAAAGGAAACTAAGCTCGATCCAAAAGATCTGTCTCGGGATTTAGAAATAGGCAAAACTTACGAAGCAGACGCACTGGTACATCATAAGGCTTCTTTACGCCTGTATTTTGACTTAAGTGATAACGGCACGCATTTGATGCATAAAGAATTTGACTTTAGAACGCCTATTTTACTGGCACACGGAACCGCCGACGAGATCACACAGCACGACGCCTCGGCAAAACTGGCTGAAAAGCATAAAGCACAAATACAGTTCAAATCCTGGCCCGGTCTAAAACACGAGACGCACAACGAACTGAACAAACACGAAGTGCTTCGGTTTTATACGCATTGGATTTTAGATCAGGTAACCTAAGTACCAAATCGTTCAAAATATCATTTCGCAAAATACCTCAACTAAAAAAGCCCGCTCGTGGAGCAGGCTTCTTTCAACTTTATCATTTCCTAAAACTTAGGAATTCAGTCTCATGATTGCTTTTTCATTTACAAATTCTTTAAGACCGAAGCCTCCGTGTTCACGCCCGTAACCGGAATCTTTAACGCCACCGAATGGCATGTTAGGCTGCGCTAAACCAAAGCTGTTTATGAATACCATTCCGGTATCAAAATGCTTTTTGGCCAGCTCAAATGCTTTATCCTCATCTTTGGAGAAAATTCCGCCACCAAGTCCAAAACGACTGTCGTTAGCAATGCGCATCGCATCTTCATCATCTTTAGCCTTGATTAAAGAAGCCACGGGACCAAAAAGCTCATCATCGTAAGCCGGCTGTCCGGGTTTTACATTACCCAGAATGGTTGCTGGATAATAATAACCGGCTCCTTCAGGCAGCTCGCCTCCACAGAGAATTTCCGCTCCATTTTTAACGCTTTCTTTTACCTGATCGTGCAATTGTTCACGCAAATCTTTACGCGCCATAGGGCCCATGTCGTTTGAATCATCGGTAGGATCACCTGCTTTTAGGGCGCTCATTCCGGCAACAAATTTTTTCTTGAATTCGTCATACACTTTTTCAGTAACCACAAATCGTTTGGCAGCTACACAGGTTTCTCCGTTATTATAAGTTCTACCTTTGATACTCCATTCTACCGCAAGGTCAACATCGGCATCTTCAAGAACCAAATAGGCATCATTTGAACCCAATTCCAGAACGGTTTTCTTAAGTGCTTTCCCGGCTTTCTCACCAATAATTCTTCCGGCATCGCCGCTACCTGTTAAGGTAACACCGCGTACCAGATCATTTTCAATGATTGCATCAGACTGCTCGTGCGAAATACGCAACACGGTAAATAAGTTCTCTGGCAATCCGGCTTCTTCCAAAATTTCAGCTATTAAAAGCGCAGAACCGGTTACATTTTCAGCGTGTTTTAATAGTATGCTGTTTCCGGCCATCAGATTAGCAATAGTATAACGCATTACCTGATAGGTTGGGAAATTCCATGGTTGAATACCATAGATCACACCTAAAGGAGCATAACTGATTTGACCTTTGCCACCATCTGGTAAAGTACGCTCGATATCCTGTAATTCTTTAGGACCGTTTTCTGCAGTGTAATCACAAATACCTACACACAGATCAACTTCCTGCTCCCCCTGACTAAGCATTTTCCCCATCTCAGCGGTCATCAGTTTAACGAGTTCATCTTTACGATTGGCAAGACTTTTCCCGATGTTTTTAATATGTTTTGCACGAGTCTCTAAAGATTCGTTTTTCCAATTCAGAAAGGCTTTGTGTGAAGCTGCTACGGCTGCTTTGGCCTCATCATCGGTCATTAATTTATAGCGTTTAAGTTCTTTTCCTGTTGCAGGATTTATCGTTTTTAATACGGAATCGTCTGAAGCGCTTGGCTTAGCGATTGGTTTTTCGGCAGTTGCTGTACTCATAATTTTCTTTTTTAGCTTTAAATTGAGGGATTACTAAAGTTTCTCCCTTGATTTTAGTTAAAGTTAAAAAAGAGGTCCTGATTAAGGGGTTCAATTGGGAAAGCCTTAAGTACATCTTATACTTAATTTAGGATAGGCATAAAAAAAGAGCTCCCTTTTCAGGAAGCTCTACACAAATCATTAGGCTTTTATAATCAAATAGTCTTGATCATCGCATCGTTTTAAATTGGTCTTGTAAAAAAATGCCCAGCAGCTGTACTCCAGCTCAATACCCAACACACCAAAATTAGTATACGAAAGATTGTACAAGTATATTTTAGCCTTTTTTTAAGTGAATTTTGTGAAAACCTCTAATCTTAAGACCCTAAAACTCCCACTTATACTTTAAAATGACCCTCACTTAGTACCTGTACGGCTTGATAATGCCTGAAAAACGAGAATTAAAACCGAAAAGACAAGTCCGGTGGTTGCTACACCCTGCCATTTAAAATGTTGCCAGGCATAGGCCCCTGCGACCGTACCTAACGCCCCTCCTATAAAGTAGCCTACCATATAGATGGTATTAACCCGGTTACGCGCATCGGGATTTTTAGTGAAAATGATATTTTGATTGGTTACGTGCAGACTTTGTAATCCAAAATCAACCAGCAAAACACCTACCACCAACCCGATAATGGAATGGGCCGAAAATTCAAAAACAATCCACGAAAGGATCAGGATACCGGTAAAAGCATAAATAAGTTTTTTGGAATCGTAGCTGTCGTTGAGTTTACCTGAAAGCGTGGCACCTAAAGCACCTATGATTCCCAAAACCCCAAACAATCCCGCAGCACCGCTGCCATAACCGAAATTTTGTTCCATCAGAAAAACAAGTGTGGTCCAGAACGCACTGAAACCTGCAAAACCAAAACCTCCGCGCAAGGCAGCAATGCGCACCTCGGGCTTCGTCTTTACAATATCGATCAACGAGCGCATCAGCTGGGCATAGCTGCCTTTAAAATCCGTCGCAACATCAGGTAATTTAAAATATAGAATGACTGCGTACACAATCATAAAGCCTGCCGCCAGATAGTACATAAAACGCCAGCCAAAATAGTCGCCAATCATTCCGCTTATAAAACGGCTACCCAAGATACCTATGAGCAGACCGCTCATCACAATCCCAATCGCTTTACCCCGGTTTTCTTCACTCGCGAGTTGTGCTGCCATAGGAACAAACAGCTGTGGGACCACAGAAGCAAAACCCACACAAAAACTGGAAATGGTAAGCATCCACAGGCTGGGAGCCAGTGCGGTACAAATAAGGGCCGCAACGATGGCAATAAAATCAAACAGGATGATTTTTCGTCTCGAAAATTTATCGCCCAGCGGAATGATGAAGAGCAATCCAAAAGCATAACCCAACTGTGTGGCAAGCGGGATCTTGCTTACCTGAGCTTCAGTAACCTGAAAGGTTTGAGCCATAAGATTAAGCAGCGGCTGATTGTAGTAATTGTTAGCCACCACCAGACCGGCACCAACGGCCATAAGGTAAAGCAGCGATTTGCTAAGCTGAGTGGCTTTCATATTTAGAGATCAGAAAAACTAAAGCGCCAGATTAGCACCTGCCGTAAATACGGTCTTTTGCGAGTTGCAGTAAAATATGAAACTGATCTTCAATATTGGTATGGGTATTATCAAGCAGGATCGCGTCTTCTGCCTGTTTCAGTGGGGAATCTTTACGGGTGGTATCAAGCTCATCGCGCTTTTGTACATTTTCGAGCACAGCCTCATACGTCACGTTTTCACCTTTTTGCTGAAGTTCTTCAAAGCGTCTTCGTGCCCGCTCTTCGGCCGTAGCCGTCATAAAGACCTTGAGTTCGGCATCTGGAAAAACCACGGTACCTATATCGCGGCCATCCATAACAATACCTTTATCTTTCCCCATCTCGTGCTGCTGCATAACCAGAAGTTTACGTACTTCGGGCACTGCCGCAACCTGACTTACAAAGTTTGAAACTTCTAAGGTGCGTATCTCGCGCTCCACATTTTCGCTGTTCAGCAATACTTCACCTAAACCTGTATCGGCATTCAAGGCAAACTTGACATTAACCATAAAGAGATGACGTACGAGCGCTTCCTTGTCAAAATAACCTTCTCTAATAAATAATTTGCGCATTGCATACAAAGTGACTGCGCGGTACATCGCACCGGTATCCACATAAATGTAGTTCAGTTCTTTGGCCAGCATTTTTGCCACGGTGCTTTTACCTGTGGAAGAATACCCGTCTATAGCAATGGTTATTTTTTTCAAGAAGTCTGATTTTTTTAAAAATTCTAGCTTACTGTAAATCGAGATTTAAGCCGAAAAATCCCGAACTCGCCGCGCTGTTGTAGCGGGCATAGCTGTAGCTAAGCCGCAATTTATTAAACTTCACAGAAAAACCGGCACTCAAACCCGCAAAACTACGCTGGTCTGCAATACGCAATTCTTCGCCTCTCCGTACGCTGTAACCCAGTCTGATGTTGAACCCCTTATCCGGAAATAATTCCGCTCCAAAAATCATATGCCGAAGCGCTTCATCAAAAAAATTGATCTTCTCCGGAGTGGTGTTTCCATTTAAATCGCTGGTTGCCCTCGCCAGATTTTCAAAAGCCAGGTTCCAGTTTTGAACGTTTTCTAAAGTGAAATGCCATTGAAGCGGTACATGTTCTAATTTCTGGGAAATGCCCAAATCTACTTCAAGCGGTAAGGATTCGCGCGTCACATCATAAGGCGTAAACTGGGTGCCCAAATTGCGCACGACCCCGGCTACATTAAGCCGAAGGTTTTCGTTTACATAAATAAATCCCAGGTCAACCGCACCTCCAAGTGAAGTGTACTGTTCCAGTTTTGAAGAGATCAGTTTCAGGTTTGCGCCCACAAAAAAATCGGTTCGCGGAATGTTGTACGCGTAACCCACCGAAAACGCCACTTCTCCCCCGCTAAAATCTCCGGTTTCGTTACCCTGCTCGTCGTATCCCGCAAAGTTTCCGTAGTTGATATAGGTAACCCCGGCCTGTATAACCTGCCTGCGTCTGTCGATTAGATAAGCATAACTCGCCGTACCGTAATTCACATCTGCCAGGTAATTCACATAATTAATAGCAAATTGATTGTCCATTTCCGCATTAATCACCGCCGGATTAAAAAGCGCAAGCGCGGGGTCGTAGCTGTAATCGGTAAGTAATTTACCTCCCAGTGCAGCCTGCTTGGGTGAGGAAACCAGATTTAAAAACTGATAGGTATCGCGCCCTCCCAACTGCGCCTGTAAACTTTTGGCACAACATACAAGAAACACAAGAAGTGTAAGCGTTCTCAGCATAGTAATGGGATGGCTTCCCGGTTAAACGGTTTACAATGATACTTTATTTTCAGAGCACAAAAAAACCCGCATCCCAAAGAATGCGGGTTTTATAACTCGTTTTGAGTATTACAGAATCTTGGCGTTTTTTACCTGTTCTTTAGTAAGTGCCAGTTCAAGAACTTCGCTCATATCATTTACATAATGAAAGGTAAGTCCTTTTAGGTACTCCTCATTAATCTCTTTAATGTCGCGCTCGTTTTCGGCACACATAATGATTTCCTTGATGTGCGCCCGTTTTGCAGCCAGAATCTTTTCTTTGATTCCACCTACCGGAAGCACTTTACCCCGCAGGGTAATCTCACCGGTCATCGCGATATTTTTCTTCACTTTACGCTGGGTAAATAAAGATACTAAAGAGGTTAGCATAGTGATACCTGCACTCGGTCCGTCTTTAGGCGTTGCCCCTTCCGGCACGTGAATGTGTACGTTGTAATTTTCAAATACCCCTGGATTTAGTTCGAGGGCATCGGCATTAGACTTAATGTACTCCATCGCCAGGGTAGCACTTTCTTTCATCACTTTACCCAGGTTTCCGGTAACGGTAAGATTTCCTTTTCCTTTAGAAAGTATCGATTCTATAAAAAGGATATCGCCACCTACCTGCGTCCAGGCCAAACCGGTTACCACACCGGCAACCTCGTTGTTTTCGTATTTATTGCGCTCCAGTTTAGGAGATCCCAGCACATCAATAACCGTTTCGGTATCGACCTTGACTTTATATTCCTCCTCCATCGCGATATTTTTGGCCGCATAGCGCACCATTTTAGCGATTTGTTTTTCCAGACCCCGCACACCCGACTCGCGCGTGTAGCCTTCCACGATTTTTTCGAGTTGAGGCTTGGCGATTTTAAGCTGTTCGGGTTTTACACCGTGCTCCTTTAATTGCTTCGGAAGCAGATGACGTTTACCAATTTCGACCTTCTCCTCGATGGTATAACCGGTCACATTAATGATTTCCATTCGGTCGCGCAACGCAGGCTGAATGTTCCCCAGATTGTTTGCAGTCGCGATAAACATCACTTTTGAAAGGTCAAAACCTAACTCCAGGAAGTTATCGTGAAAATCGGCGTTTTGCTCGGGATCTAAAACTTCAAGCAAAGCGGAAGAAGGATCTCCCTGATTGCTGTTGCTCAATTTATCAATCTCATCCAACACAAATACCGGGTTGCTGGTACCGGCCTTCTTCAAATTCTGAAGAATTCTACCCGGCATCGCACCGATATAGGTTTTACGGTGCCCGCGTATCTCTGCTTCATCGCGTAAACCACCTAAACTCATACGCACGTATTCGCGTCCCAGAGCTTCGGCAACTGATTTACCTAACGAAGTTTTACCCACACCGGGAGGTCCATACAGACAAAGAATAGGCGACTTCATATCGTTACGCAGTTTCAGTACCGCCAGATATTCGATGATTCGTTTTTTAACGTCATCAAGACCATAATGATCGCGGTCCAGAATGCGCTTAGCCCGTTTCAGGTCAAATTTGTCCTTGCTGAATTTATTCCAAGGCAAATCCAGAAACAGATCGAGGTAATTGCGCTGTATGCTGTACTCCGCCACCTGCGGATTCATACGCTGCATTTTAGACAATTCCTTGTCAAAATGCTTGCCTACTTTCTCATCCCATTTTTTCTTTTTGGCGCGCTGACGCATTTCCTCCAGTTCGTCTTCCTGAGAAACCCCTCCCAGTTCTTCCTGAATGGTTTTCATCTGTTGATGCAGGAAATATTCGCGCTGTTGCTGGCTCATATCGTTGTGCACCCGGCTCTGAATATCGTTTTTCAGCTCCAGTTTTTGCATTTCGGTATTCATGTGCCGCAAGGTTTGCAGCGCACGCTCCTGCAGGTCGTTGATCTCTAAAAGATTTTGCTTCTCCTCAACCGTAAGGTTCATATTAGAACTCACGAAATTGATCAAAAACGAATCGCTTTCAATATTCTTAATCGCAAAACCGGCCTCGCTGGGTATATTTGGCGACTGCTTGATAATTTGCAGTGCTTTGTCTTTGATGGAGTCTATAATCGCCTTAAACTCGGCACTATCCGGTTCAGGTCGCGTCTCAGGCACTTCACGCACGGTTGCTACGAGATAGGGCTTTTCGGTAATTACCTCTGCCACATTAAAACGCTTTTTACCCTGAATGATGACCGTAACGTTTCCGTCGGGCATTTTTAAGACCCGCAAAATACGAGCAACCACACCCGTTGTATTGATATCATCAGCCCCGGGGTTCTCGATTTTTTCATCCTTTTGCGAAACAACACCAATGATTTTAGAACCTTTATTGGATTCATTAATAAGATCAATAGACATATCACGCCCTGCGGTGATGGGGATTACCACACCGGGAAAAAGGACTGTATTGCGCAAGGGTAAAATAGGCAGGGTCTGGGGTAGCTCCTCGCGGTTTATCTCATCTTCATCTTCAGGGGTCATTAGCGGGATTAATTCGGCATCGCCTTCAAAGTCCTGTAATGACAGATTGTCAAGATTTGTAAATTTTGTATTAGCCATAGCATAGTTTGACACTTTGTCACAAAAAATAAAGATTGTGGTTTCGTGCTTTTTTTTATAATTCCTGTTAAGGCCCTAAAAATCAAGAATAACAGGGGTTTAGGGCTCTTTTCACTATCTATAATTCAATTGTTGTGCCAGCGTCTTCAGAAAAAAAAAGTCAAAACTGTAACAATGTTGTGATGCACGTATCTTTATAATGAAGCACTAACCCGTTGAATACAACTAACCAGGAAATAGAATTATTGCTTTCGCTTTGCAAAGACGGCAATCAAAAAGCGCAGCTCGAAGTGTACAAACGCTATTATAAAGCTATGTACAATACGGCCCTGCGCATTGTCAAGGACACTGCCGAAGCCGAAGATGTGATGCAGGAATCATTCCTCAGCGCATTTACCAAGCTCGACAGCTACAGCGGCGATGCGACCTTTGGCAGCTGGCTAAAACGCATTGTGGTTAACAACAGTATAAGCAGCTATAACAAGCGTCTAAGGCGTAAAGAAGATGATCTGGAAGATACCCTCTACAAGCTGGAGGATGAAGACGGAATCACCGAGTGTGATGCAGATAGTCTAGAAATTAAGCGTGTTCTTAAAACTATGGAAGAGCTTAAAGAAAGCTACAGGGTCGCGCTCACTTTAAACCTTATTGAAGGCTATGATTATGACGAAATGAGCGAAATACTGGGAATAAGTTATGCCAATTGCAGAACCACAGTTTCCCGGGCGAAAGAAAGTTTACGTAAAAAATTGAGCGAAAGCTTTGCTTAAAGAAAAACACTATGAAAACAAATTTAGAAGACTGGTTTAAAGAACAGCGTGATTGTTTTGATATCGCTGAGCCCGCCGAAGATCATCAGCTTCGCTTTTTGGAGAAACTGCAAAAGCAGGAACCTAAAAAGAAGAAAACTTTAGATTGGTGGAAGCCCTTGCTCTCTGCCGCAGCCATGGTCCTCCTGATTTTTATGGGGTATCTGGGTACTGCTACAGAAAAGCATACCGATCTCGCAGCCGTTTCGCCCGAAATGGCAAAAACCAAAGACTTTTTTACAAAAACCATCGAAGAAGAACTGTATAACATCAATGAAGCACGTACTCCCGAAACTCAAAAACTGGTTGACGATGCCCTAAAGCAACTGGAAATCCTCGAAAAGGATTATCAGGAGCTGGCAGACGACCTCAGCATGAGTGGAGAAGACAAACGGGTGATCTACGCTATGATCGCCAATTTTCAGGCGCGCATAGATTTGTTGAATACCGTTCTCGAAAAAATTGAATCAATCAAAAAATTTAACACCCTAAAAAATTATGAAGATGCATTACTCTAAACTAATCCTGTTTTTACTGCTGATGCCGATGATGGCTACCGCAACTAACGATCCCGATCGTTTTAATGGGCGGTATACTAAAGAAAAAAAGATCACCAAAGACTATAAGGTAAAAGCAGACGCCCTGTTGAAAATAAACAACAGCTACGGCAATGTTGATCTCATTGCCTGGGATCAAAACCGCATCACTATTGAAGTTATTGTACGCACCAATGGCAATGACGAAGAACAGGTGATCAAAAAACTCGAGGAAATCGACGTGAGCTTTGAAGCCGATGCCAGTATGGTTGCAGCACGTACCAAAATCAAGGAAAGCAACAGTTCGTGGTGGAGCAGCTGGATCAATGGCAACGACAATGTTAAAATGGAAATCAATTATAAAGTACGGGTTCCTATTTCTAACACCATTGACATCAGCAACGATTACGGCGGTATTTCTCTAGACAAACTAAAAGGCGTTGCCAAAATCTCCTGCGATTACGGGCATATGGATTTGGGCGAATTGCTCGCAGACAATAATGAACTGCGCTTTGACTATACTAACAATACCCGAATCGCTTATATGAAAAGTGGAAAGATCAGTGCCGACTACAGCAGCTTTACTTTGGAAAAAGCCCAAAACGTAGTTCTGAATGCAGATTATACCAAGTCTAATTTTGATGACATCAGCAAATTACTGTACAACTGCGATTACGGAAGCATAGACATCGGAAACGCCGGCAATATTGAAGGCAGTTCTGATTATTTGAGCGTAGAGATCGGTAAAGTAATCGGTAATCTTTCACTCAATCTCGATTACGGGTCTGTGCGTATAGACGAGGTTACTGCTAAAGCCGGCAATATTCGCATCAATACAGACTATGCCAGCGTTAAGATGGGTTACAACAGCGGGTATAACTTCAACTTTACCATAAAACTGAGCTATGCAGGCCTTAAAGGTGAGGGTGACCTGGAGTTTTCAAGAAAACAGGTAGAATCCTTCAGCAAATATTACGAAGGTTATCATGGCTCAAAATCTGCCAACAACAACGTCAACATAACATCTGAATACGGAGGTGTTTCGCTTTATAAAATAAATTAATACGCAATCAATCAAAAACCATGAAAAAACAAGTAGCATTTATAGCTTTAGTACTTACCGCAGGCCTTACGCAGGCGCAATGGTGGGGAGGAAACAAAGTAGAAGGTAACGGCAATGAGGTTACCCGTGAGCGCCAGGTAGGCAATTATAACGAGGTTGATGTCGCAGGCAGTTTCGACGTGTATTTGGTAGCCGGTTCAGAGGGCACCGTAACGGTAGAGGCTGAAGAAAACCTTCAGGAATACATCATTACCGAAGTTAAAGGCGACAAACTAAAAATTCACACCAAAGACGGTTACAGCCTGAAAACCTCAAGAAATAAAGGCATTGTGATTACTGTACCCTTCAAAGACATCGAAAAGGTAAGCCTTGCAGGCTCGGGTGATGTAATGACCAAAGATGCCATTAACGCACAAAGTTTCAGATGTGCCCTGGCCGGAAGCGGGGATATGGTGCTTGAAGTGAATGCCCAGGATGTAAAGGCTTCGCTCGCAGGATCGGGAGATTTAGTGGTTAAGGGAAGTGCCCAGGAAGTTGAACTGGAAGTAGCCGGAAGCGGTGATCTGGATGCTTCAGATCTTAAAAGTAAAGATGCCACAGCACGTGTTTCGGGTTCGGGAGATATCGTCCTCAATTGCGACGGAGGAACTTTAAAAGCCAGTGTTGCCGGAAGCGGCGATATTCGATATACCGGAAATCCTGATAACGTAAACTCTAATGTGGTTGGCTCCGGAAGTGTGAGCAACTAAAAACAACTATTCATCAATCAACTGAAAAGGCTGTCTAAAAAGCAAACCGTGTCATATTGAGCTTGTCGAAATATTTTCAACTTACTGATTATCAAAATCGGTTTAGACAGGCTCAACCTGACAACTCAGTTTATTAAGACTTTTTAGACAGCCTCTTTTATTTCTCCAATTTAATTTAAGCTATTTAGGCCTGTTCGATAATTCGCTTCCGTGGAACGAAAAACAGTAGAATTACACCCACGGCAAAAAAGGCGATAAAAAAGAGAATCGCATAGCGAATGCTGGTTTGTTCCGCGATGAAACCGTAGGTTGACATCCCGATCACTATGCCTATTTTTTCGGAAACATCGTAAAAGCTGAAATACGAAGCCGTGTCTTTCTCCCCTTCCGGAATTAATTTAGAATAGGTAGAGCGCGATAAAGATTGAATTCCGCCCATAACCAGACCTACAAATGCTGCGGTGATGTAAAACTGAAACGGTGTCGTGATGGTGTAGGCATAAATACAAATGATGATCCATATCATATTGATCACAATGAGCGTAGGGATATTCCCAAACTTCGCCGAAGCTTTTGAAGTAAGCCAGGCACCTAAAACGGCAACCAACTGAATGAGCAGGATACTCACGATGAGCCCCGTGGTGCTGTCTGTTTCTCCCCAGTCTAATTCTTCAATACCAAAATAGGTTGCGATGAGCATAATGGTTTGCACCGCCATACTGTACACAAAAAAGGCGGTCAGATAAGTGCGCATCGGCTTATCGTATTTGAGTTTTTTCCAGATTTTCTTCAATTCTTTAAAGCCATTAAAGAGCACATCATTGGTAAGTTTTTCCTTTTTATTGCCTTTCGGAAGGTAATAATAGGTGTATTGACTAAAGCCTATCCACCACAAACCGGTAAGTACAAATGAAAAACGGGTTGGGAAATCTTCATTTTCAAAACCAAAAGTCTTGTGCATCAAAATCATGGCGAGGCACACACATAGTAAAATCACACTGCCTATATAACCCAGTGAATAACCTTTGGCGCTGATGCGATCCTGCTGATCTGGAAATGCGATATCGGGTAAATAGGAATTGTAAAACACGAGACTTCCCCAAAAACCAATCAACGCCAGAAAATAACACAACAAACCGAACCACAAAAAATCGGTACTAAACCAGTACAATCCAATACAGGAAACAGCCCCGAGGTAACAGAAAAACTTCATAAAGAACTTCTTATTCCCCACATAATCTGCAATCCCGCTCAACAACGGACTCAAAAAGGAAACCATCAGAAAGGCAGCTGCAGTGACGTAGCTGATGAGCGTATCGTTATTAAAATCCCTGCCTAAAAAATTGACGGTATCATTCAATTTGTTGCCATCGGCGTCTTTTACGATGGTAATAGCTCCATAAAAAATGGGAAAAATGGCTGAGGCAATTACCAGGCTGTAGACCGAGTTGGCCCAGTCGTAAAAGGCCCAGGCATTCAAGAGTTTCTTACTTCCTTTTGGCAAAGCTTCCATAAGCAGATGGTTCAGTTTAAGAAGGGGCTAAAATAAGAAAGCCGCTTCAATAGAAGCGGCTTTTGAATTTCTTTTTTAACAAATGGTTATTTGGTAGGATTCACTCCAAATTTTTGAGCTTCGGCTACTGCTCGTGGAGCAATTTCCTTCAAACGCGCAATACGCGTGTCTGCCGAAGGGTGCGTACTTAAAAACTCCGGTGGAGCCTGTCCGCCTGAAGCAGCGCGCATACGCTCCCATAAACTGATTGCAGCATAAGGGTCGTAACCCGCGATAGCAGCGATTATAGTACCAATCTCATCAGCCTGATTTTCGTGACTACGGCTAAAGGGTAACATACCGCCTACGGTTGTACCCAAACCGTATGCCTGATTAAAGATTTGCTGCTTTTGAGGGTCATTACCTATAAGCACTGAACCTGCAACTGCGCCTAAACTTTGTGCCTGAGCAGCTGTCATACGCTGTGCCCCGTGATTAGCCATAGCGTGAGCAAGCTCATGACCCATTACCATTGCAAGACCGGCCTCAGTTTCAGCAATCGGAAGCAAACCGGTAAATACTACAATTTTACCACCGGGCATACAGAACGCGTTTACAGCATTATCCTTAATGAGATTGTATTCCCACTGGTAATCATCCAGGTAATTAGGGTATCCCAGAGCAGTCATGTAGCGTTCTGCCGCAACCGCGATACGGTCACCTACACGCTTAACTTCGGCAGCTTCAGCAGTACCTCTTACTACATTATTTTCTGCTAAAAATTGGTTGTATTGCTGAAAAGACGACGGGAAAATTTGTTCATTGCTGTAAGCATTGAAGGTTTGCTTGCCCGTAAACGGACTGGTTTTACAGCTTAAAACCAGCGCAAGCGTCATAAAAACGAGTATAAGTTGTTTGAGTTTCATGGTATAGTATTAAATTTTAACAGGATGAAATTACAAATTCTAACTACCTGTTTTTTAACAATTAGCTAAACTTTAATAGTACTTGTGAAAATTATCCTATTATGTGAACTACTGAAAAATCTTCAGGAAGTTTTAAATATTTATCTTCCTTATCCAGATTATTCAAATCATATGCCACATTATCTACCTTGATTTTCTTGATGCGAAAAGGTAAGCCTATGAGATTGAGTTTAATGGTATCGTATTCTGTCTCAAAGGTTCCGCCCTTGTGCTGCTGAATCGTTAAGTCTGAAGCCTTACCTCTCAGTTTAAAATTGCGTAAACTGTATCTGCCTTTTTTATAATCATAGCCATCATTAGCATCCTCATAGACTTTAGAGTCTACAACATCTTCCGCGTAGTACACGTCCAGTTTGAGTTCGTCAATAACCTGTTCTCCCACATACTGCTGCACGGGATATCGCGGTATGATGCTCCCTTCCTGCACAAACATGGGAATGCAATCTATATCTGCATCTACCCAAATCTCGCGCCCGCCCTCAAGGTATTCGTTAGTCCAGAAATTGTACCAGCCACCACGGGCGAGGTACATTCTGCGTCCCTTGGAATTGGGTTCTAAAATGGGACAAACCAAAATGCTGTTACCAAAAATAAACTCATCGCTGCGGTAATGGGTATGTGGGTCGTCCTGATCAAAATATACCAAAGGTTTAAGCATAGGGATGCCTTCTGTGGCATAATCGTAAAACATGGTATACAGATAGGGCAATAAGGTATAGCGCAGCTCGATAAAGCTTCTGGTAATGTCTGTTATTTCGTCATCAAATGACCATGGTTCCTGATCTCCGTGATGCCCGGAAGAGTGTACCCTGCAGAAGGGGTGAAAAACCCCAAGCTGAATCCAGCGTACAAATAATTCGCCCGTAGGCTGCTCGGCAAAACCGCCAATATCAGTACCGGTGAAAGACATGCCGCTGAGGCACATGCGTTGTACCTGATTGTTGGCTATCCACAGGTGCTCCCAGGTAGCGACGTTATCTCCTGTCCATGAAGAAGTATAGCGCTGTGCCCCGCTGTATGCACTACGTGTAATTACCAAAGGTCTTTTAGGATAGACGTATTTTTTAACGCCTTCATAGGTCGCTCGCGCCATTTGAGTACCGTAAACGTTATGGGCTTTACGATGACTACATGGATGCCCGTCAAAATCGTGACGCACATCATCGGGGAAGGTTTTGCCGGGAACTTCCATTACCGCGGGCTCGTTCATATCATTCCATACACCACGCACACCAATTTCTCCTACCAGCTCTTTAAATAAGCCGGCCCACCATTCCCTTACTTCGGGATTGGTATAATCTGGAAAAGCACATTCTCCCGGCCAGACTTTACCTATCATATCTGGCCCGTCTGCACGTTTACAGAAATAGCCATTTTCTAATGCCTGGCGGTAAACCCAGTAATCGGGATCGATTTTGATTCCCGGATCTATAATTACAATGGTTTTAAAACCGTCGTTTAACAATTCACGCACCATACGCTTAGGGTCAGGAAAATATTCCTTATTCCAGGTAAAACATCTAAAACCCTCCATATAATCGATGTCGAGATAAATGCCATCACAGGGAATTTTAAGATCCCTGAATTTTTTTGCAATACCCTTAACCGTGCTTTCCGGATAATAACTCCATTTACATTGCTGAAAACCCAGCGTCCACAAGGGCGGTAGCTCAGGTTTACCGGTAAGGTGGGTATAGCTCTGCACTACCTCACTCATATCGGGACCATAAATAAAATAATAGTTCATCTCCCCTCCGGGTGCCCAGAAGCTGGTAACATCGAGCCGTTCCTGACAAAAATCGAAAGTGGATTTAAAAGTATTATCAAAAAATATCCCGTAAGCCCTTTTGTCCTTCAGCCCTATATAGAACGGAACACTCTTGTAAATGGGATCTGTTTCCTTACCAAAAGCATACGAATCTGTCGCCCAGTTTGAAAAACGCTTTCCTCTTAAATTTAGATGTACGGGTTTATCTCCCAGACCGTAAAAGGCTTCTCCGGGATGAGAGCGCTTGTTCATTTTGACAATGTTTCCGCCAAGCGTAAAACTTTCCTCATAATGAAAACCAACTTCATCCTCATTGATAAGATTTCCCTCTATGTCCAAAATTTTGGTCTGCAGACTTATCTTTTCGATCTTGATGATGAGCTTGGCAGTGGTAACAATGTGAAAATTTTTATTCTCGCTAAGTTCAAGATGGTTGTAACCTATGAGATTTTCAGGATCAACGGCATAGGAAAAGTCCTCTTCAAGAATGCCACGGGTACCGTAGCGAAAACGAATTACGCTATCGCGCAAAACGGTAAGTTCAAGAATTACATTGTTTTCGGTCGTAAAATAGAGGGTATCAACCTCCTGCCGTATATTTTTTATGGTATTGGGAAACTGATTTCCTTTTTGTTCTAATTCGGTATTCGTAATCATGCGTTACTGGCGTTTTACGTTTTAATCAAATACTGTTTATTGGGGAATTCAACGGAAGGAATACTTCCTGATAATCAACGGCTGTTTGAATTTAATCATCATCACCAGGCTTCTTGCTAAGCGCAAACTAAGTTACTGGTTTCCTATTAATATCTCTTTTAGGGTTTGAAAAGATATCAACGAACTAGTAAACAGAAAATCGCTAAAATCAATGTTTATCACTTGTAAAAAACACTAAAAGGAGCTTTTCTGCTCCTTTTAGTGTTTTAAATTATTCTCCTTATTTGTCTGACAAAGCAAAAACCAAAGTTGCCAGAGGTGCCAGGTCAAGCTTAATGCTGTTTTCTCTGGAGTTCCAGGGCACAGCTTCCACCGCCACGCGTTCGGTGAGGTAATCACCACTGCCGCCGTACTCTTTCTTATTGGTATTGAGTATTTCCTGCAGACTGGCTTTCGCCTTAAAAATTTCTGAAGGCACACCTACACGATAGTTTTCGCGGGGTACCGGGGTGAAGTTACAAATTACCAATACCGTTTCTTTTGGTTTATTTCCTTTACGCAGATACGACAGCACGCTGTTTTCAGAATCAGACCACTCGATCCATTCAAAACCTTCGTGGCTAAACTGCTTTTCGTAGAAGGCCGGGTGGGATTTATACAGTTTATTCAAATCGGTCACGCAAGCCTGCATACCTTTATGGAAATCGTATTGCAGCAGGTGCCAATCCAGGCTTTGCTGAAAATTCCACTCTGAGCTTTGTGCAAACTCCCCTCCCTGAAAAATAAGATTGGTACCGGGATGGGTAAACATATAACCAAACATCAACCTCAGGTTTGCAAAGCGTTGCCACTCGGTTCCCGGCATACGGTCAAAAAGAGATTTTTTACCGTAAACCACCTCATCGTGGGAGAGCGGTAACATAAAATTCTCTGAGAACGCATAGGTCATTGAGAAGGTTATATCATTCTGATGGTATTTGCGATATACCGGCTCTTTCTTAAAATACTCCAGCGTATCGTGCATCCAGCCCATCATCCACTTCATTCCAAAACCGAGTCCGCCCAGAAAAACCGGTTTTGAAACGCCGGTATAACTGGTAGATTCTTCAGCTATGGTTTGCACATCGGGATAGTTTTTGAACACGGTAACATTAAGCTCTTCCAAAAATGAAATGGCATCCAGGTTTTCGCGACCTCCAAACTGATTAGGCTCCCACTCCCCGTCTTCACGCGAATAATCGAGGTATAACATAGAAGCTACTGCATCAACACGCAGGCCGTCAATATGGTACTGATCTAGCCAGAACAAAGCATTACTGATGAGGAAAGCACGCACTTCATTACGCCCGTAATTAAAAATTAAAGACTTCCAATCGGGGTGCCAGCCTTTACGCGGATCCGGGTGTTCGTATAAATGAGACCCGTCAAAATTACCCAGACCGTGTGCATCTTCGGGAAAATGTGAGGGTACCCAGTCTAAAATGACTCCAATACCTGCCTGGTGGAATTTATCAACCAGCAGCATAAATTCTTCAGGATATCCAAAACGGGAGGTCGGTGCAAAATATCCGGTCAATTGATAACCCCAGCTGGGATCGTATGGATATTCCATAATGGGCATAAACTCCACGTGAGTAAATTCCATTTGTTTTACGTAGGCAACCAAATCATCGGCCATTTCGGTATAACTCAGGCTGCGATTCTCGTTTCCGGTTTTTTTCCACGACCCCAGATGCACCTCGTAAACCGAAAATGGAGTGTCAAGCGCGTTATGTTTCGCGCGGTTTTTCATCCATTTACTGTCTTTCCACTTGTAATTGGTATCGTAGATGACCGAAGCTGTCTTAGGCGGATGCTCAGCCCTGCGGGCGAAAGGATCTGCCTTTTCGGTTTTTACATCATTGTGATGCGACTGAATTTTATATTTATAGATGGTACCGTGACCCACATCGGGTATAAAGCCTTCCCAAATACCACTGCCGTCCCAGCGCACGTTGAGTTTGTGATCGCCTTCAAGCCAATAGTTGAAATCACCTACTACCGAAACCGATTTGGCACTTGGTGCCCAGACTGCAAAATACGTCCCCTTCTTACCATCTACGGTTACAGGGTGGGAACCCAGCTTTTCATAAAGCCTGAAATGCTTTCCGGCTTTAAAAAGCTCAATGTCAAAATCTGAAAATAAACTATATGTGTGTACGTTACTCATGTTTTTTTTGATTAAGTATGTTGGAGATTCCTTTTAAGGGAATTATTGCCCAGCGTGGTCTGGCATTGAGCTCATAGCCCAACTCATAAACCGCTTTCTCCAGCAGGCAATATTGTAATAAAAATTCGATTTCCTTGATGTAGCCAATATTAAGATTGGCTTGTTGCACCTCCTGAATGTAGGTACGTAAAAATACACCTACTATATTACTGTACAACACTTCGGCGATTTGAAAGAGCTCATCAAGCTCATAATCATACTCCTCGTGGTTGTTGAATATGGTAGCATAGATTGCATAATTAAACGATCTGAACATACCGGCCACATCTTTGATAGGTGGTTGCTTTACCTTACGATCCCTAATGGTGCTTTCGGGCTCGCCCTCAAAATCGATGATGTAAAAATCCCGCTCGTGAACCAGTACCTGCCCCAGGTGATAATCGCCGTGTATGCGCAGACGTTCACTCTTCAGTTTATCTTCATCAAAATCGAGCAGCTGTTTTCTAATGACCTTTTTATTACTCAAGAATTCCTGTGCCAGTTCGAGCTGCAAGCCATCTAACTTATGCAGATTATTTTCAACCAGATTTATTCGGTTTTCAAACTGATAAATCAATCTGTTTTTGAGCCAAACGGAATAATCATTACCAAAAGGTTGTGGTGTAAAAGCCGTGTTGATGCGCTCCTGCCCCAGACCTATGTGCATCTGGGCGGTACGCAAAGCCAGATTGGAAACATCCTCAAAAAAACTAAGGGGACACCAGGCCAGTACTGTTGAAGAAACATCGGTCACAGCAAGCTGCTCCAGATACTTTGTAGGCCTTAGGGTCTCAAGCTTCGGTTTTTGATTGGATAATTCTTTAAAAATGAGTTTAAGATTATGGGTAAAATACTCCCAGGCATCCCCTTTATTGGGCACCAGCTCCTGCATCAATCCCAGAGTGATCACGTTTTTATCGCTAAACTTAAGGGTGATACTGCCCAGGTATCTGGGGGTGTTTTTAAAAAACCCTTTCATCGTGAGATACTTACTGATCTCATAATCGGGGTTTTCATCTACATAAACCCTTCTGAAAATTTTCAGGATACAGGATTCATTATAGATAATAGACGTATTGCTTTGCTCTACCCCCATTAATCTGCTGCTCTCATAGCCTGAAATGGTATTGGACCTGCCTCTGCGGTAGGCAATCTCTTTATAGCGGTATTTTTCGCCCTCAAGAATTTTTAAAAAGATTTGCTTGCGAAAAGACTCCAGAAGCAGCGCATCTACCAGAAAACCTTCTTTACCGTTGAGTCTTAAACGTGCAATAAGCTTATCGCCTACCAGGCTTTGATCGGTTATAAAAGCTATGGGTAAGAAGTAATTCTGCACAAAAGCCTCCTGAAAATTTACTTCAAGAACTATCCCGTAAAACCGATCCTTTTGATCTTCGATAGGAAAACTATCAATGATTTCCAGATATTTTAATGCACTGGCTTTGCCGCCATACCAACGCTGCTTGAGGATGTAAGGTTGTAAAATGTCATTGCAGAGTTCGCGATTAAAACGCTCGTTCTCCAATAAATCTTCCCAACGGGACTCGTATTTATAATCAAGTCTGCCGTCAATTTGATTTTCCTCGGCCATGGGTTTGGTTTAATTAGTTAGTTTTCCTTTAAAGCGTGGAGTATTTTATTTAAATACCTGAAAAATGTGAAAAGGTAATGAGGGGTGCAATTCCACATAATTCCATTCTTCGTTCCAGGTATAGGTACTGTCTGTGATTACGTCTTTCAGCGTCAATTCAGAACCCGGTGCCAGATTCATCAGTTCGTATGGCAGGCGTAAACTACCGGCTTGTTTGTAATAGGGATCAAGACTCACGACAACGAGAATTTCGTTTTTAAAACCTTCATCCCACTTATAAAATGCCAGTAAACCGTCGTTATGCAGATCGCAAAAACGAATATTATTGGTCTGCTGAAGTGCTGTGTGCTGTTTACGTACTGCGTTTATTTTGCTTATAAGGCGTATAAGTTTATTGTCTTTCTTCCAATCCCAATGGCGAATCTGGTATTTTTCAGAATTCATATACTCTTCTTTTCCGGGAACAGGATCGCTCTCCATAAATTCATAAACGGGGCCGTATAAACCTATATTTGAACTTAAGGTAGCAGCCAGTGCATAGCGAATAAGATGCTGTGCCTCGTTAGCTCCCTGCAGATGCCAGGGGTTGATGTCTGGTGTATTGGGCCAAAAATTGGGACGGTAATATTCCTTTTGTTTGGTCTGCGTAAGCTCGGTCATATACTCGATGAGTTCGCTTTTACTGGTACGCCAGGTGAAATAGGTATACGACTGACTGTAGCCCTGTTTTGCAAGTTGCTGCATGATTTTTGGACGTGAAAAGGCTTCAGCTAAAAACAGCACATCGGGATGCTCTTTTTTAATTTCTGCAATAAACCAGTTCCAAAAATAGAAGGGTTTGGTATGCGGGTTATCAACTCTAAATATTTTGATTCCCATATCAACCCAATGCAAGGCTACGCTCAGCAATTCTTCCCAGAGTTCTTTATAATCTTCAGACTCCCAGTAAAAATTGACGATGTCCTGGTATTTTTTTGGCGGATTCTCTGCGTATTGCATGGTACCATCTGGTCGCTTTTTAAACCATGACGGATGCTCGGTAAGGTAAGGATGGTCGGGAGCGGCCTGAAATGCAAGATCCATAGCCACTTCAATTCCTAAGCTTTCGGCGTGGTTGATTAGATTTCTGAAATCAGCTTCGGTCCCTAATTCCGGGTGAATGGCTTTATGGCCGCCGTGTTTAGAGCCTATACCCCACGGCACCCCACTATCACCCGGTTCGGCATTGGTTGCATTATTTCTTCCTTTTCGGTTTACTTCGCCTATAGGATGTATGGGTGGAAAATACAAGGTGTCAAAACCCATCGCCGCCACGCGTGGCAACAAACGCTCACAATCTTTAAAAGTCCCGTGTTTGCCCGGTTCTTCACTTGCTGAACGCGGAAAGAACTCATACCAGGTGCTAAAACGGGCTTTAGAGCGATCTACATAGACTTCAAGCGCTTTACTTTCGTGGGCGAGATTTCGCGTTGGATGATCTCTAAAAATGCGGTGCAAGTCTTCAGAAATGGCGTATTTGCAGGCCTCATCATAACGTTTTTCGTCTGCAAACAAATCTTGGAGCATTCCTACATAGTGCTTCCCGTTGTCATCCAGTTTTTGGCTAACTGCCTCCAGATGTTGAATGCCGTCGAGCAACTCGCTTTTTACATATTGAGCATCCTTTAGTTTAACTTCTATACCATGTTGCCAGTTGAGCGGATGATCAATCCACCCACGAATCTTGTATTCATAAAATCCCTGGTGTTCTACTCTAAAAGCGGCAGCATAGGCATCATTTACTAATGGAGCCATTCGTACGGTTTGCCAGGTTTTATCTGTTTTACGCTTAAAGCAAACTTCGACCTGTAATACATCGTGGCCATCTCCCAGCACATCTGCGGTTACGTGTACCAGTTCACCGGTTACTCTTTTGATAAAAAAATCCCCACCTTGCAGCTGGGGTTCTATATTTTCTATAACAATGCGTTCTCGTGTCAAGGTTGGTTAATTTAAATTTTTGATTAAATAAATAATACTCTTTAAAAATAGCAATTATTAATGATAACTGCTTTTAAAATACAAATTTGACAATTGTGTTAACACTCCTAAGCGTTAGTCTTTTGTTAAAACCCCGACCAAGCGTAGCAGAGCTACAGACTTTGGCTAATTTTAAACAAAAAGAATACTATGAAAAAAATACTGATTTTAGGCTTGCTGGTGAGTTTTGCTGCCTGTAAAGGCACGGCTCAGCAGGAAAAGCAGGAGAATTTTCCGGTGACCAAGACCGAAGCAGAATGGAGAGCTGAGCTTTCTTCTGAAGAATTTTATGTGCTAAGAGAGGAAGGTACCGAACGTGCCTTTACCAGCGATTTGCTCAACAACAAGCAAAAAGGTACTTACGTATGTGCGGCCTGCCAAACCCCGGTTTTTAAAAGCGAAACCAAGTTTGACAGTGGTACCGGCTGGCCTTCATTTTACGATTATATTGAAGGTAATGTCGCATTCTCTTCAGATAACAAACTGGGCTATACCCGCACCGAAGAGCATTGCGCTACCTGTGGCGGACATCTGGGACACGTTTTTGATGACGGACCAAAACCAACCGGCAAGCGCCATTGCATCAATGGTGTGGCATTAGATTTTGTTCCTGAAGCCCCCTAACCCCCAAAGGGGAAACAGATCTTACCTTAAAACAAAAATTTATATTACTAAAGGCCTCCCTTTGAAGGGAGGTTGAGGGATGTAAATTGGAGGCATCTAAAAGAGTACTAAAGCTTGTAGAAGAATGACATTTCAACCGAAACCTTTTATAAGTGCGTCGAAGTGCGGATTAAGCGATTTCCGTCTTCACGGAAATGAAAAAAGAGAATTATAATCATGAAAGAATATCCTGTAAAGAAAACGGAAGCCCAATGGAAAGAACAATTGGGCCCCGAGCGTTATCAAATTCTACGCGGTAAAGGCACCGAAAGACCACATACCGGTAAGTACAATCTGCATTTTGAAAAAGATGGCACCTACCACTGTGGGGCCTGTGATGCCAGGCTCTTTGAGGCTGACAGCAAATTTGAGAGCGGTTGCGGCTGGCCCAGTTTTGACGAGTCGATCCCCGGAGCTGTCGAGTACGTGCGCGATACCACCTTTGGAATGATACGTACCGAAATTTTATGCGCAAACTGCGGCAGTCACTTAGGTCACGTTTTTGATGATGGCCCTACCGAAACCGGACAACGCTATTGCGTGAACTCGGCTTCAATAGACTTCGAAAAGGAGTAAATCCCTTTTTGGAACGACTCTTGATACTACCTCATTAAATAACCTATTAAAATACATATATGAAAAAATTACTTTCACTACTCGCCCTATTTGCAGTCATATTAACCTCTTGTACCGGGGATCCGGGACCTCCGGGACGCGATGGACTTGACGGTCTTGATGCTCCACTACCTGCCGTTTATGAAGAGACAGCAAATTTTAATTATAATGCTGACGGGAATGTATGGACCTCTCAAGAATTTGGTTACAACGGAGTTCTTGATGGAGATATCATAATTGTTTATTTAAATCTTGGTGGTAGTATTTGGACAAATTTACCTGTAAGCTATTTCGATGATCAAGGTGAATTTCAATATGTTTATGATTTTGATTATGCTAGTGGAACCGCACTGCTATCAATTATAGGTGATAGCGATTTAAGTACTATTGATGATTCTTACACAGCAGGAGTTCCAATTAGAATTGCGATTATTCCTTCAGACTTAATAGCGCAGTTTGACAAAACACCTAGCTTTAGTGAGTTAATGACTACACTTGATATTGAAGAAAGTGAAATTCAACTAAGAAAATAATTGAGAAATAATAATTATACAAATAGCCCGCAATCTCGCGGGCTATTTTTTGGTCTTAAGCCAAATAAAAGCTGATACTATTAAAAAGTTACTTCAAGAAATAAGACAATGTAAGTTCTGCGAACCGCAGTTGCCTTTAGGCCCTAACCCTATTATTTCGGCTTCGCCAAAGAGCAAAATCGTTTTGGCAAGTCAGTCACCGGGTCGTATTGCCCACGAGCAGTCTGTCGCCTGGGATGATCCCAGCGGGCGCCGTTTGTGCGAATGGCTTGATGTAGATGAAAAAACCTTTTACAATCCCGATAATTTTGCGATTCTGCCTTTAGGCTTTTGCTATCCCGGTAAAGGCAAAACCGGTGATCTCCCGCCCAGACCCGAGTGTGCTCCGCTTTGGCATAAACAGGTAACCGACAGATTTGAATGCGACCCGCTTTACATCTTAATCGGTAATCATTCCCAGCAATTCTACCTTCAGGATAAGCTCACGTTAACGCGGCGTATTCAGAATTTTGAAGCCTATTTGCCCAAGTATTTTGTACTCCCCCATCCTTCTCCGGTTAATCATTTCTGGCTGAATAAAAACAAGTGGTTTGAAAGCGCTGTTTTGCCGGTTCTTAAAGCCGAAATCCAAAAACGCCTTTTGTAAGCCTGTTTCTTAAAATCCCGAAGCTTTAGCGGTTCGTTTTTTAGGCATTTTATCCGTAAATTCGTGCCTTCAAATTTCACGGAAACTATGAGTAAATACGATATTATTGTCTTAGGAAGTGGACCCGGTGGTTATGTTACAGCTATCAGAGCTTCACAATTAGGTTTTAAAACCGCTATTGTAGAAAAAGAAAGCCTTGGAGGGGTTTGCTTAAACTGGGGTTGTATCCCTACCAAAGCCCTGCTTAAAAGTGCTCAGGTATTTGAATACCTTAAGCATGCTGAAGACTACGGTCTTAAAGTAGAAGGTGCCGATAAGGATTTTGACGCGGTTGTAAAGCGTAGTCGTAACGTGGCAGAAGGGATGAGCAAAGGCGTTCAGTTCCTGATGAAGAAAAATAAAATCGATGTTATTGAAGGTTTTGGCAAGCTAAAACCCGGTAAAAAAATTGATGTTGACGGTACCGAATACAGTGCAGATCACATCATCATCGCTACCGGAGCTCGCTCTCGCGAGTTGCCCAGTTTACCGCAGGATGGTAAGAAAATCATCGGCTATCGTAAGGCGATGACGCTTGACAAGCAACCAAAAAGCATGATCGTAGTAGGATCTGGAGCTATTGGTTGTGAGTTTGGTAGTTTTTACAATTCTATGGGTACCGAAGTGACCATCGTAGAGTACATGCCAAACATCGTTCCTGTAGAAGATGAGGAAGTGTCTAAGCAATTTGAACGCAGTCTGAAAAAGGCGGGCATTAAAATTATGACCGAAGCTTCTGTAGAGTCTGTTGATACTTCAGGAGAGGGTGTGGTTGCTACCGTAAAAACTAAAAAAGGAGAAGAAAAACTGGAAGCAGATATCGTGCTTTCGGCAGTAGGTATTAAAACCAATATTGAAGGCATTGGCCTTGAAGACGTGGGTATTATTACCGATAAGGATAAAGTGATTGTAAACGACTGGTACCAGACCAATATGCCGGGTTATTACGCTATTGGCGACATCACTCCAGGACCTGCGCTGGCACACGTAGCTTCAGCAGAAGGTATTATTTGTGTGGAAAAAATCGCTGGTATGCACGTAGAGAAATTAGACTACGGCAACATCCCGGGATGTACGTATGCATCGCCTGAAATCGCTTCGGTAGGTATGACCGAAAAACAAGCGAAAGAAGCGGGTTACGAACTCAAAATCGGGAAATTCCCATTCTCCGCTTCCGGTAAGGCAAGTGCTGCCGGAAACAAAGATGGTTTTGTAAAAGTAATTTTTGACGCTAAATACGGTGAGTGGTTGGGTTGCCATATGATTGGCGCCGGTGTAACCGATATGATTGCCGAAGCTGTTTTAGGCCGTAAGCTTGAGACTACCGGTCACGAAGTACTTAAAGCTGTTCACCCGCACCCTACTATGAGTGAGGCCGTTATGGAAGCTGTAGCTGCCGCTTACGATGAAGTGATTCACTTATAGAGTTCGGAGTTCGGAGTTCGGAGTTCAAATAGAATTAAAATCCCCTGAATGCTTTATGCTTCAGGGGATTTTTTATTGTTTACGATTGCACACCACGTTTTACTTCTCACCTCTAACTTACTTCAAATTAAGCCCATTCCATTAACCAATAACAGTTAACAATTAACTGCCTTGCACCAGGTCACAAAACCAAAAGCCGGTGTCCCAGGGCTTTTCGTCATCGCTAAAGCAATTATCATCCTCATTTTCGGCAGGGGCATAGCTGCGGAGCACTTTTTCGCCTACGCGAAAGTCGACCGGATTTTTAAAAATTGGTCCTTCAAAAACAAAGGTGTGAAACTCTCCGTTTTCACCACAGGGGTCTACACCTTCCGGCAAATCGGCTAAAAACTGCTTATCTATTAACCGGCCTGCAAAAGATTCGTCAAGCAGTTTGGCATTTACACAAACCGTAATCGCTTTTAATCCCAGATCGATGAACTCGTTTATAAGCGCTTTCGTATCCTGTTTCCAAAGCGGAAAAACAGCCTGAAGCCCAACTGATTTCAATTGGTCTTCGCGGTATTTGCGTAAATCTTCCAGAAAAATATCCCCAAAAATAGCGTGCGTGTTTCCCGCGTCCTTCAATCTTCGGGCCGCGTCACCCAGAATTCTGGAATATTCAGACATCATAACATTTCCGTTTAAAGAAATTTTTTCCAGCGGAAAACCCAATGCTTCAGCCTGTAAATCAAGTAATTCCTCACGCAAACCGTGCATCGAAACCCGGTTTACATCGGCATTCACTGTAGTGATCAATTGGGTGATTTCGTATTCTGATTGCTGAAGCATTTGATAAAGGGCCAAAGCCGAATCTTTACCACTACTCCAGTTGAAATAAGCTTGTTTCAAAAGATGGATTTACAGGAACGATTTGATCGCCAGTTCATAACTCTGCAAACCAAAACCTACAATGATGCCTTTGGCGTGCTTCGAAACGTAGGACTGATGCCTAAAGGCTTCCCGGGCAAAGGTGTTGGAGATGTGCACTTCAACAACAGGCACGTTTACCGCTGCAATGGCATCACCTATGCCCACCGAAGTATGTGTATAAGCAGCCGCATTGAGGACAATACCGTCAAAAACGCCGTCAGCTTCCTGAATTTTGGTAATCAAATCGCCTTCAGAATTGGATTGAAAATAGGATAGCTCCGTCTCTTTAAATTGAAACTGAAGCGTTGAAAAATAATCTCCAAACGACTGACTGCCATAGATACCGGGTTCGCGTTTGCCCAGCAGGTTGAGATTGGGACCGTTTAGGATAAGTATTTTGAGTTCCTGAGCCATGGGTTGTTATTTGAGGTTTTAAAGATAGTTGTTTATCAAAAATCTAAAAACGATAACCCAACCCAATGTTTAAGTAATTGGTTCGAATTTCCGGAGCAGCTTTAGGTTTGTAAAATTTATTTAACTGGAATGTATAGCGCGCTTCGAGAAAAAAGTTATCAGAAATATCGTAGCCTATGCCCCCTCCTGCTCCTACATTTAGCTTATTTACATCTCCTTCAGAATATCCCAAATCTTCTAAAATGTAGGTGAACTGAGGCCCCACCTGAATAAAAAAATCTGAAGGTCCTACATAATACTGAATAAAAACCGGAACCTGCAAAAAATTTGATTCATTGTTTCTGGCGTAATTTAGGCCTCCGCTTAAAGCAAAATTTTCTGACCAGCGGTACTGCCCTCCTATTCCTAAATAGAATCCACTTTCTGAATTGGTATCTTCTACGTAAGTATTTCGAATGACGGGATCAAAGTCACTAAAAGGGTTTGCTTCCGCAAAATCCATTTTAAACGTTGATGTTGCTAACAAATATCCTGCATTCACGTCCCATTTGAATTCCTGTGCAAAACCCGATAAACCGGAAAAAGTTAGACCTAAAAAAAGAAAAAAATGTTTCATCATAAAATGAATTAATTAAAAAAGGCCTCCGAAGAAGCCTTTAAATAAAAGGTCACAGTGAATTAGAACTTATAACCTACACCTATCTGTAATGAATTGATTCGCGCAGTAATACCATCTGCTCCTTCCAGATCACTATTAACTCGGTTAGTTAATTCGAATGCATATCTGGCATTAATAAAAAAGCTTTCATTGATATCATATCCTAACCCAAAGGCTGCATCGATACCCAAGTTATTGATCCCTTCTGCCTCTTCATCGATATTTAAAGTTGCCTGAGGTCCACCCATTAAATGAAAACCGGATTCTGAAATATAATATTTTAGAAAAATAGGAATATAGAGAAGACCACTATCATTAATGTTTCCATAGAGTACTTCTGGCTGTACGTGAAGAGATTCAGTTACCCCTATATCAACCAAGGCTCCAAGATAAAATCCAGAATCTGAACTGGAAAATGAAGCAGCTCCATCTGCAGAAGCTTTGGCTTCAGCGTTTAAAAAACCTGCAGTTAATCCAAATTTAGTTTCCTGAGCAAACAATGAAGAAGTTGACAAAGCAACAAGCAATAAAAAAGTAATTTTTTTCATAATGAAATTTTAATAGTTTAAAACAAACATAATGCGTTTAACTATTAAGTTAGTTCATTTTACAGCGTGTTTTTAGTAATTAACTGAATATCAGAATTCAATCGAATCAATTTATTTTGATTCTAATTAGAACTAAATCGGTTTAAATAAAAAAGCCCCGCAATCGCGAGGCTTTAAAGTGGTTGATTAGTTATTTTAACTACTAGAATACATAACCTACACCGGCCTGTACCGCGTAGTTGTAAGCATTTACATTATCATAAATACGGGTAAACCCACGGGTATATCGTCCCTGAATAAAGAAGCCGCTATCAAACTGATATTCCAAACCGGCAGCAGTACCTAATTCAAAAGTGTTTGCGCCATCAACGATATTTACATCCCCTCCGTTGCTTACCGGCTGGTAGTCAACTTCTTCATTAACCAAAAAGTTGATAGAAGGTCCTGCCTGCAGGCTTAAGCCATCAACAAGGTAAATTTTGGCTAAAAGAGGCACCTGGATGTAATCCAATTGATATTCAATATTCTCGTCAATATCTAAGAAATTATCCTCATCAATCGCAGCGATGGTTGATCCCTGAGCAGAATAAATCACCTCGGGTTGAAAGGAGAATTTTTCGCTTATTGGAAGTTCTGCCACAAGACCACCATTAAAGCTCAAACGGGTATCCTGATCTCTTGAATCACTCCCGGTGATGTTTGAGACATTAAGCCCTGCTTTTACTCCAAATCTATATGCGCTCTGTGCAAAAGTTGCTGTGGTTCCTAAAGCGATTAAACCCGCCATTAAAACTAATTTTTTCATGTTTGTTTGTTTTTAAAATTTTGAACAAAACTAGCAATGACAAGGGCTGAGACGTGCTAACGAAGCCCTAATGTTTAGCTAACAAAATCACAATTGGCAGGGGTTCACAACACTTTTTAAGAAGTGTTTGACCTACTGAATGTTAGCCGATAAATTAAAATTTAAACATTTTTTGACCGTTTGGAGCGGTATGGAAACCAACAAATTAGAACAGAGTCCGGTTTGACCGGAACACACCCTAAATGTGAAATTATGTTAAAACAAATCGGGCTAGGTCATAAAAAAAGCCCCGCAGAGCGAGGCTTCTATTCTTGAAACTACAACTTCTTAGTTAAAAATAAATCCTAAAGAAGCAGCAAATACACCATTTTTGGTAGAATTATCTCCGGTTTCACCATCATAAATATCGGTGAAGCCCTGGGTATAACGGGCATTTAAATATAATCCGCCGTTAAATTTGTAACCTACACCTACAGCACCTGCAAAGTCGATGTCGTTAAAATTATCTTCATTAAAATTTACAGTAGCATTAGGACCGTCAATTTTACTTTCTACTAAAAATCCTACTTGTGGACCTGCCTCTAAATAAAGACCCTGTACCAGGTAGATTTTAGCTAAAACCGGTACGTTGATGTAATCCAACTGAAACTCGGTATCTTCAGCATCTTCACGCTGAATTAAATCAAAACCCTGTCCGGAATAGAAAACCTCCGGTTGGATTGCAAATTTTTCAGAAACCGGAATTTCCAACACTGCACCCAGGTTAAATGAAGTACGTGCACTGTCGTCATCAAATTCTCCAAAACCATCTCCTGTTAAGTTTGAAAAGTTTACCCCTCCTTTAATACCAAAGGCAAGATCACTTTGAGCCATCATTGCTGAAGAACCACTAATCACAAGTATTGCTGCTAAAAATAATTTTTTCATTGTTTTAAGTTTTAAATTTGAAACAAAGCTACACGCACCGATCCCTTCTTTTTCCCAATGTCTAATTAAATATTATTTAAAATATTCTAAAATTATCCGACAGAATTAATGAATTGGCAAAAATCCTTAACAGATTACACTATATATTTAAGATTAGAACGCGGCCTTTCTGAAAACTCAGTGTTAAGTTATCGTCTGGATATTGAAAAACTCATTAAATGGATTGAAGAATATACGATCACTCAAACCCCGGTTTCCATTGACCGCGATACGCTTCAGGATTTTATTTACCATGCAGCCAAAGAACTTTCTGCGCGCTCTCAGGCCCGCCTGATATCGGGTCTTAAAGGATTCTTCGAGTATTTGATTTTTGAAGATTATCGCAAAGACAATCCTATAGATTTAATTGAGTCCCCTAAAATTGGAAGAAAATTACCCGACACGCTGTCTGAAGATGAGATTGACCAGATTATCAGCAGTATAGATTTAAGCACCCCTCAGGGCGAACGCAACCGGGCCATCCTCGAAACGCTCTACGCCTGTGGCCTTCGGGTTTCAGAATTAGTAAGCCTGAAACTTTCTGATCTGTATTTTAAGGAAGGTTATATTCTGGTCACCGGTAAAGGAAACAAGCAGCGTTTTGTACCTATTGCTGCGAGCACCCAAAAGTTTATCAATATCTATAAAGACGAAATCAGGGTTCACCAAAAACCACAGGCCGGTTATAGCGATATGCTGTTTTTAAACCGCAGGGGCAAATCACTTACACGCGCAATGATATTCTCCATTGTACGCAATCAAACCCAGGAAGCCGGAATTCGAAAAAAAATAAGTCCGCACACCTTTAGACATTCCTTTGCCACCCATCTCCTTGAAAACGGAGCCGATTTGCGGGCCATACAACAAATGCTGGGACACGAGAGCATCACCACTACCGAAATCTATATGCACGTAGACCGCAGCCATCTTGCCGAAATGGTAAACCGCTTTCACCCCAGAAGGTAAATAGGCTCATCACGGCATCTAAAACAAAAATCCCGATTCATTTCTGAACCGGGATTCTCTCACAAACTAACCAAAAAAACTAAACCAAATTATGAGATTTCAATCATACGTTTAGCCTGTACTTTTGCCTCTTCTTTTTTAGGAAGCAAAATATTCAAGACACCATTCTCATAATTTGCACTTATCTTGGTGCTATCTACTGTATCGGGCAGGCTAAATGCTCTCTTAAACGTGCTGTAATTAAACTCCTTTCTAGTAAATCTTCCGGATTTCTCTGTAGTTTCAGACTCCGATTTGGCTTCAGCCGATATGGTAAGCACATCGTTATCCAATTCGATATTGAAATCAGCTTTGGTTTTACCGGGAGCAGCAACAGCTACTTCAAAACTTTCTTCGTTTTCTAAAATGTTTACAGCAGGAATACTTACACCAATACTGTTCACATTTGTGGTTCCACCCAACCAGTCAGTTTTAAACATATCATCAAAAATGGAGGGTAACCAATTCTCGTTTGTTCTTTTTACTAAGCTCATATTTTTAAATTTTAAGTTTATTATATTTTCGATAGGTATTAGGCAATTCTAATACCAACCCCTATTTAACGACTTTATGTCATAAAAATAAGATTTATGTATGCCATTTTGTCAAATACTTAAAGCTAAAAAAACCCGGAAGCTCGCAAGCCCCGGGTCTTTCTACTAACTAAAATTTAAATCTACAGCATTACTGGTTTCCCTGAAGGGTCACAGGAACGTGATAGGTTTGTCCCACTATTGGCGTGGTTTCAAACTTTTGATAGTTCAATCTGCCCTGAATAAATTTTTTGATACCGGTATCATCTGAATCTACAGAGATCACAACCATCTCATTGTCTTCATTTACCGTAAAGGACACCAGCACAGTAGTCGTTTTTTCAATTTGAAAATCGTGTTTCTCCAGGTGACTGGCCAGTTCTTTTTTCATCGCGATTTTAACCGCTGCGCTGGTCGTTTTTGAAGTTGGTTCAGTTGTGTTTGCGTTTAACGCTGTACCGCAGATGATTGCTACCGCAAGTACCATTGTTTTAAAAGTTTTCATAATGTTTGATTTTGAATGATGTACTAAAAAGACGCTGAAGCATGCCCACAGTTACACCTGATAAATCACTTTAACAAATCATTAACACTTTTAAGTCTTCAAAATCAAACACTTAGCTCACTTACTAAATGCATTTAGGAAATTACAGTATGCTCAAAATCAAAATCTTAACACGAAAACGTTTTCTCTTTGAGACCTGATTCAGAAAAAAACATTCTTAACACTTGATAACATCTAAATAAAAAAAACTCCCGATTTTCATCGGGAGTTTTTTGTGTCACAAACTGTGAACTATACATGCTATAAAATCTTAGGCCAGTACTTTTTGTACTTTATCTGCAGCTTCCTGAAACAGGATTGCACTCTGTACATCAAGACCGCTGTTATCTATTAATTCTTTTGCAATATCTGCATTGGTACCTTGTAATCGCACAATAATAGGAACATTGATAGAGCCCATATTTTTATACGCATCAACAATACCCTGAGCAACGCGGTCACAACGAACAATTCCTCCAAAAATATTCACCAAAATGGCTTTAACATTAGGATCTTTTAGAATCAGGTTGAAGGCAGTTTCTACACGCTCTGCATCTGCAGTACCTCCCACATCTAGGAAGTTTGCTGGCTCACCTCCGGCTTGTTTAATCAAGTCCATCGTTGCCATTGCAAGACCGGCCCCGTTTACCATACAGCCCACGTTACCGTCAAGATCTACATAATTAAGGCCTACTTCTTTTGCTTCAACCTCAACCGGATTCTCCTCACGCTTGTCGCGCATCGCTGCATAATCTTTATGACGGAACAGTGCATTATCATCTAAAGACACTTTTGCATCAACAGCCATAATTTTATCGTCGCTGGTTTTTAATACCGGATTGATTTCAAACAAAGAAGAGTCTGACTCTGAATAGGCTTTGTAAAGCGCGGCTACAAATTTCACCATTTCTTTAAATGCCGTTCCGCTCAAGCCCAGATTAAAAGCAATGCGTCGCGCCTGAAAACCGAGCAATCCTGTTGCAGGATCAATTTCTTCTGTAAAAATTAAATGCGGGGTTTTTTCGGCCACCTCTTCGATATCCATACCGCCTTCGGTAGAATACATAATCATATTTCTTCCTGTGGCACGGTTAAGCAATACAGACATATAGAACTCATTAGGCTCGCTGTCTCCGGGATAATAAACATCTTCGGCAACCAGTACCTGATGCACCTTCTTCCCTTCGGCAGAAGTTTGAGGAGTAACCAGATTCATCCCGATTATTTCACCGGCGATTTGCTCTACTTCCTGAAGATTTTTAGCAAGTTTAACTCCACCACCTTTTCCTCTACCTCCGGCGTGAACCTGAGCTTTGATGACATGCCATCCGGTACCGGTTTCTTCGGTAAGCTTTTTTGCAGCCTCTACGGCTTCAGCAGGTGTGGTAGCTACTATACCGCGCTGGATGCGCACTCCAAAACTGCTTAATATTTCTTTTCCTTGATATTCGTGTAGATTCATAATCAGGCGTTTCTTTATGTTTGAAAATTGCTGTGCAAAAATAGGTATTTAGCCTTAACCCTGCCAATAATTTGAATTTGATTTAAAAGCCCCTACTCCCAGGAGTCTCCCAATCTGTATTCGGTAAAGTCAAGCGGATCAAAATTTTTAAAATGACCGTTGAGTTCAATAAGTCTGCGTGTTCGGTTTACCTGCTCCACAATAGGTATGGTCGCAGTAAGATGATCGATAAGAAAACTATACCGGTCTGACTCCCGGGTCATCTTTAGCAAATGCAACTCCTGCTCCAAAGACAAACCCAGTTTATGTGCAAAACTGTAACTGGTAATAGCCTGGAGTTCTACTGCCGGCACTACAGCTCCCAAAACCTCATAAAAACGCTTTACAAGATTATAAAAAGCACCCGGCTGTCCCGGTAACGCATCGTTTATATTTTCAAGAAAGGTTACCGCAGCTCCTGCGTAAAGTTTTTCGGAATAATTGGGATAAAACTCGGTAATCTTAAAAACCCGGAGCCCTTTGCAAACGACATCGCTGGCTCCTGTGGGGTAACGCTTTTTTACAGCTTCCAGCTTAACCTCGGTGCCGTATTTTAAAGTACGGTTAAAATAGGCAGGGATACCAAAGCTGATCTGCTCAGACTCACAGTCTGCAATTAACTGCTGATATCTGTTTTCAAAAATGTGCAGGGGAAGGGATTCTCCGGGAAACACCACCAGTTCCAACGGAAACATTGCCAAAGTAAGGGTCATAGCTCTTCAGTTTTTAGGTGAATTTACTCAAATACAGGCTAAAATGTGCTTTTTTATCAATTTTAAGCCCTCGACGCTAAATTATAGCTGTCTTTAAGGTAAAACTGAGTAATGTATATTAGTTTTGTACGCTTAAAGTTTTAGGATTATGACCCATCAAAACCTTCTTGACATCGCCCGGGAATACGGAAGTCCGGTTTACGTATACGATGCTGCTAAAATTGAATCTCAATACAACAGACTTACTCAGGCCTTTAAAGAGGTTGATCAACTGAGGCTCAATTATGCCGTAAAAGCCCTTTCTAACCTGGCGGTATTACAGCTTGTAAATGGTTTTGGCGCCGGCCTCGACACCGTGAGTATTCAGGAAGTGCGATTGGGCCTTGCAGCAGGTGTAGATCCTGCCCAGATTATGTTTACTCCCAACGGGGTTTCGCTTAGCGAACTCGAAGCGGTGGCCGAAATGGGCGTACAAATCAATATTGACAACCTTTCAATTCTTGAACAATTTGGCACCCGCCATCCTAAAACGCCCGTTTGCGTGCGTATCAATCCACACGTTATGGCCGGTGGAAACACTAATATTTCGGTAGGACATATAGATAGCAAGTTTGGCATTAGCATACATCAAATTCCGCATTTACTGCGCATTGTACAAAATACAGGCATGCACATCAATGGCATTCACATGCACACCGGAAGCGATATTCTGGACATCGATGTGTTTTTACATGCAGCCGAAATTCTATTCGATACCGCAAAAAATTTCAAAGACCTAGATTTCCTCGATTTTGGAAGCGGTTTTAAAGTACCCTATAAAGCAGGTGACATTGAGACCAATATCGAAGAGCTGGGCAGCAAGCTTTCAGAACGTTTCAACGCATTTGAAAAAAGCTACGGCAGACCTCTAACCCTGGTTTTTGAGCCGGGTAAATTTTTGGTCAGCGAGGCCGGAAAGTTTTTAGTGAACGTCAATGTGATTAAGCAGACTACCTCTACGGTTTTTGCTCAGGTAGACAGCGGTTTTAACCATCTCATACGCCCTATGTTTTACGGCAGCCGTCACGAGATTACAAACATCAGCAATCCCGAAGGCCGCGAGCGCTTTTACTCGGTTGTGGGATACATCTGCGAGACCGATACCTTTGCAACAAATCGTCGTATCGCCGAGATAGCCGAAGGCGACATCCTGGCTTTTAGCAACGCCGGGGCCTATTGCTTTAGCATGAGCAGCAACTACAACTCGCGATACCGTCCTGCAGAAGTCCTGTTTATAGACGGAGAAGCGCAACTCATCAGGGAGCGGGAGACCTTTGACGATTTATTAAAACATCAAATACCCTTAAAAAAAGCGGTAAAAGCCTAAAAGAGCTGCGTTTAAAGCAAAGTTAAACACCTAATTAAAAGCCTTTAGTACTCTCTGAAGGCTTTTTTTGTGCCGGCCAAACATCATTGGAAAAAGAAACGATTATTTTAAATAATATTTTATAGAAATACTAATGTATTGTTTAAATCATAGGGTATTGCTTGAAAAATTAAGTATTTTCGTTCAAAATTTTGAGATACCTGTGAGCATACGTTACGCTTATATTTTGCTGCTTTTTTCTGTTCTGAGTACCCCGGTTTGTGCACAGGAAATTGCCGTATTGCATTACGAGGGAGGTGGCGACTGGTATGCAAACCCAACCTCCCTGCCCAATCTGGCGGCTTTTTGTAATACCAACCTCAATACCAATCTCAATACCAAAACAGCCACAGTTAAGGCTACAGATCCCGGCATTCAGCAATATCCTTTTGTTCACATGACCGGGCACGGAAATGTATTTTTTTCAGAGGAAGCCTTGCAAAACCTGAGGGACTATCTGCTTTCCGGAGGCTTTTTACATATTGATGACAATTACGGTATAGACGCCTATTTGCGTCCGCAATTGAAGCGGCTTTTTCCTCAGGAAGAATTGCAGGAACTCCCCGCAGACCATCCTTTGTTTAGCAGTGCTTATCCCTTTAAAGAGGGATTACCCAAAATACACGAACACGATGGGAAAAGACCACAGGCTTTTGGCATTTTTAAAGACGGAAGACTTGTTTTGCTGTACACGCTTGAATCTGATCTGGGAGACGGCTGGGAGAGTGCTGCAGTTCATAACGATCCTCCTGAAGTTCGCGAGAACGCATTAAAAATGGGTGCAAATATTATAAAATACGCTTTTGAAAACTGAGCAACTTACCCATTATAGCACACCAAGGCCCAACCAAAGCCTTCCGTTTGTGTTACTCTGTGACGATCTGCGCAGTCCCGCAAACCTGGGTAGCCTTTTCAGGCTTGCAGACGCGCTGGGTATAGGACATTTGTATTTTCTAAACAGCGTACCTGATTTGGAGAGTAACCGCCTTAAACGCACCTCCCGCTCGTGTGAAAAGCAGGTAGCCTTTTCGACAACCGATAAAGCCGAAGATTTAATACTTCAGCTTAAAAAAGAAAATTACACCATTATAGGACTCGAGCTTACCACAACCAGTATATCCTTAAATCAATTTGATGCACAGCCTCAAAAAATCGCACTGATTTTAGGTAATGAGCGCCATGGTATTTCGCCTGAGTTGATACAACTTACAGATCAACTGGTTCATATACCAATGCAGGGGCAAAATAGCAGCATGAATGTAAGCCACGCCGCAGCAATTGCAGCCTTCCACCTTATAAACCACCTTAACCATGGATGAAGATAAATCAAAAGTCATAGCCTACGGAATCCTGAGATCTCTAGGTATTCTGGGAGGTATTGTACTGGTACTTTGGTTTTTGTATCAGATACAGGCCGTAATTATGTTTATTTGTATTGCCGCTGTCATTTCACTTGTAGGCAGGCCAATCGTCAACTTTTTAAAATACAATCTAAAATTCAGTGCAACGGGAGCCTCGATAACCACGCTCCTGCTGGTAGTACTTCTTATTTCGGGGATTTTAGCATTGTTTATACCCATTTTAATCGACCAAAGCGATCACATAAGCCGCATCAACTTTGAGGAGGTTAAACACAACGTAAACCGGCTTAATATCGAATTCAGCCGTACTCTGGGTGTTGATCAGGTTACGCTTATTGAAGGCTTTAAACAATCTGACTTTATTAAAAATTTTGATATTTCGGTTATCCCGACTTTTATTAACGGGATTCTGGGGAATTTCAGCTCTATGGTTGTAGGTCTGCTATCTGTTATATTCATTTCCTTTTTCCTGCTAAAAGACAGCCATTTATTACTCGACAGTATTTTGGTTTTTGCCAATTATGGGGAAGAAACCCGGTTCAGACGGGTCTTTCATAAAACCAAACTATTGCTTTCCCGTTATTTCCTGGGAATTCTGCTTCAACTTTCCATCTTATTCTGCTTCTACTCGATATTGCTGGTGAGTTTTCAAATTCCCAATCCCTTTGCTATCGCGCTGTTTTGTGCGATGCTCAACGTGGTGCCTTACATCGGCCCGGTGGTAGGCAGTTTGGTAATGATGCTTTTGGTAATAAGCGGGTATTTTACGTCCGATTTTCAGGAGGTGATTTTGCCTAAAATGCTCTATGTTTTAATAGGCTATATCATCGCGCAGCTTATAGACAATTTTATCCTTCAGCCCCTTATTTTTGGAAGCAGTGTCAAATCGCACCCGCTCGAGATCTTTCTGGTTATTGTCATCGCAGGTCTCATTTTTGGGATATTTGGGATGGTCATTGCGGTGCCGGTTTACACGGCATTAAAAGTAATCGCCAGTGAATTTCTTTCTGAATACAAGATCGTACAGAAGCTCACCAAAAACCTATAAGAATTTGAATTCCCTGATTTTAAAACCTGAGGTACAGGCTTATCTCAGGGAGCATTTAAATCTTGATTCGGCTACTTTAGCCTTAAAAGGAAGTCCTTTTGAAGGAATAACCGGCGCTGAACTTGCCCAGCAACTTACCGGTATGCAAAAGACCCAGAAAAAACTTCCGGTCTGGTTTGAAACTTCAGAAATCTTTTATCCACCCAAATTAAACCTGGAGCAGACTTCTTCCGAAGAAACGGCTGCATATAAAGCTTCCTTATTTGAAGGCGACACCCTTGCCGATTTAACGGGAGGTTATGGTGTAGACGCCCTGGCTTTTTCGAAGTCTTTCAAAAAAGTATATTACTGCGAACGTAATGAGGAGCTGACCAAACTGGTTCAACACAACTTTAAGCAACTGGGCGCTCCCCAAATAGAGGTAAAAACAACAGACAGTATCCAATTTTTAAACGAAACCGCTGTAGATTTTGACCTCATCTATGCCGATCCTTCCCGCAGGAATGAGCGTAAAGGAAAGGTTTTTATGCTTGCAGATTGTGAGCCCAACATTCCGCAACATTTAGATTCGATTTTCAAAAAAACTAATCGGGTTATGGTCAAAACGAGTCCGTTGCTCGACCTGCAAGCCGCAGCTCAGGAGCTGAGACACGTTAGCGAAATTCATAGTGTGGCTCTAAAAAATGAAGTGAAAGAATTGCTGTTTATTTTAGAACCCGCTGCAAATTCGCGGACGTTTACAAAAATTGCGATCAATCTGGATAGCGATTATCCCGAAGCGATAAGCCTAAGTACCGATGAAGAGCAGCAGGCAACCGCCCAATACGACAAACCCCTCGAATACCTCTACGAACCCCATGCGGCTCTTATGAAACTGGGAGCCTTTAACTGGATTGGTCAACATTTCAATCTGGCTAAACTGGCTGCAAACACGCATTTATACACTTCTTCTGAGCTGCTGGAGTTTCCCGGAAGACGGTTTAGGATAGAACGGGTTTTAGCCTATTCTAAAAAGCTTTTGACGAAAGAATTTAAGAATCAAAAAGCCCATATAACTACCCGCAATTTTAAAGAAAGTGTTTCGGCGATTCGGTCTAAATTCAGGATACAGGATGGTGGGGATACCTATTTATTTTTCACCACGCTTGAAGACGGAAAAAGCCAGGTGATCGAGTGCCGAAAAGTTTAAATAAGCGTATACGATTCTTTAAAAATTCCAAAGCCGAGATGCGCACCGGCAACAGCAGCCTCCAGTTCTTCAGGCGTATATTCGCGGTCTGAAACAGCAGCCTTAAAATCCTGCCAGCGCTGCATTACCTCCTGAACCTTTTTACCAAAAAAATGATGATCCAGATCTGCATCCAGTTTTGAGCAGGACTCCAGGTTTTTGCGTATGAGCAAGCCGCCCAGCATAGAGCCTTCGGCCACATAGATCATACCCAGAAGTGCGGGTGCCGACAGCTGCCGGCTTTCAAAAGTAGGAGGTGTTTCAGCGCTATACCCAAGTTGCAGTAAATCGCGTTTTAAAGCAAGGGATTTAGAGCCGTCTGCAAAAGGTTTTAAATGTGCGGGGAGTTGCGCCTTATTTTGATCTAAAAAACCGTCGATACCGGTATAGGCATACCAGTTTTGTTTTAGTAAATCGAGGTATTGAGCCGGGGTTATAGAATGATCGAGAATAAATCGTGCGAGATTATCCTGCTCGGTTTCTTTATGAAGTACTGTTGTTTGCGTCTTTAAGTGGTCTAAAATCATAACCGGTTTTGAGTCGTTTTAAATCTTCCTGTATTTTAAGCATTCCTTCCCGGTGAGACATATTTTCTTTGGAAAAGTTTTCCAGAAAAAGTTCAATATCCTTAACCAGCCGTTTGCTTTCCAGGATTTTCTTACGCACGGGGTGTACCAGGTGACCATTGTTTGTTATGGCATTAAAATACGGCTCCAGACGCTTGTGGAGGTTGCTGATATTCTTCTTAAGTATAAAGCCCGAAGCACCATTCAAAATGGTATCGGCGGCCAGTTCTTCATCATTAATGGCGCCGGTTACAAACAGAAAAGTAACCGAAGGAGCAATCTCCTGCGCTTCTTCAAGTACCTCGAGACCCGAACAGGTAGGCAGCTTGTAGTCCGACAGGATAAGGTCTGGGGTGTTAGCAGCAACCGAGCTTCTAAATTCATTCAGGTTTTTACACACCTCAACCTCAGCATTGGGATCTGCTTTAAAAATTTCACGCTTAATAAGTGTAACATCTGCCGAGTTGTCTTCAACCAGCAGTACTTTTAGGGTTTCTTGTGCCATTCTATCTGTTGTAAACAATCCAGTAATCCATCATAGCCGGCAGGGTCCTGCTCAGGTCTGTAAATGTTTTTGGTTTTTCAATATAACTATTTGCGCCTAAATGATAGGACAACTGAATTTCGTCTTCCCGGTCAGACGAGCTCAGCATCACCACGGGTATAGACTTGTATTCTTCAATTAATCTGATGTTTTTAAGAAGTTCAAGACCGTTTACTTTAGGAATTTTAATGTCTAAAAGTATAAGTCTGGGAAGCTCTTCCTTAAATTTAGTACTTCTTAAATACTGCAAAGCCTCTTCACCATCTGAAATGTATTTGATGAAATAATCTGGCATTTGCTTTTGAAAAATACGCTTCATCAGCGTAATATCATTCTCATCGTCCTCAACCGCTAAAATGTAATTAGATCTCATGGCAAAAATTTACTCCAAAGTAAATAAAAAGGTACTTCCCTTGCCCGGTGAACTTCTTACTTTTAGTTTTCCGTTATGCTTTTTTATGATACGTTTAACAATTGTAAGCCCTACGCCAGAGCCCGGATACTCCTTTCCTACCAGCCTGCTAAACAGTTTAAAGATGCGGGCGCGGTGACGCTCTGCATCAAAACCTATTCCGTTATCTTTTACAAAGTAGAATGGTTTTCCGTGTATATCCTCGACACCGATCTCAATCAGCGGTTTTTCGGCAGCTGCCGAATATTTTAAAGCATTGGTAAGCAGATTCTGCATTATCTGCGTCGTCATCTTGGGATCTCCATTGACTACGGGCAATGCCTCACTAATTTTGATTTCGGTTTTGGGAAAATCTCTGGACACATTTAAAAACCGCACCAGTTCCTCTGTAACCTCTTTCAATGAAAAATTAGTGCGCGATAAGGTAGCCTGAGTAACCCGTGAAAATTGAAGAATATCATCAATAAGATGATTCATTCGGTCTGCAGATTCGATAATCGTATCTACAGACGACTTCCCGAAGTCGTCGAGCACATCGCTATAATCTTCTTTTATGATTTGCGCAAAGCCGTCAATACCTCTGAGCGGAGCTCTTAAATCGTGCGCGACGCTGTAACTGAAGGTTTCCAGATCTTCGTAAGCACTTTGCAGCTTTCGGTTAAGCGCTTTAACTTCTTCGTACTTTTCTAAAATGATTTCAGAAATATCCTGCTTCAAAGCCTGCCCTGCGGCGATCTCATAATCGGCCCAGGGTTCTGAATGCCCGTCCTGTAAAACAGACCATTTGTCAAACGATTTTCGGGGCGACAACCGCACGTCATCTTCCAGAATCACCGGTTTTTCGGGATTACCGGCCCAGTTTACCGTTTCGAGCTTTTCAGTCTTAAACCAAATCAAGGCATCCTTGCGGGCAGACGACAGAAAAATGCAAAACACTCCGGAAGCTTTCGCCTTAAGGGCTTCAAACTCTTTAAAATCTTTGCCTAATGCGTTAGAGTAATAAAAATTATCTTCCAGATCTGATCTGGAAAGCGTTTTTATCAGTTTTTTGATCTCCTCTTCATCAGGTGTCTGCCCTATGGTTCTAAGTTGCCCATCGAGCAAAACTGCCCCTCCCTGAGCGTCAGTAACCTGTAACATGGTATAGTCTCCATGAACCAGACCATTTAAGACATCCCAGTCCTTGCTTATTTTTTCGAGCAATTTGTTGCGCAAAACCGCGCTCTCATTCACTTTAAGTAAGGCCTTATTTGCCGAAGACAAAATGATGCGGCTCGATAGGACCTGCGTAAGGTATTTACAGGATTGTCTTTTGTAATAACTTATAAATTTTGGCGCATTGTGGTGACAGGCGATAAGGCCCCATAAATTGCCTTTAGAAATTATAGCCGCCGTAAGCGAAGCGCTTACTCCCATATTCTCCAGATATTCAATATGAATGGGTGAGGATGCCCGGTACTCGCTATGGGTAAGGTCTATAGGATTCTTCTGCTCCTCGCCCGATAAAGCCTGTATGGGTACCGGTTTACTCTTGACATCGGCAATAATGCGTACGCCCTGCTTTAAAAATAGTTTCCGTGCCTGCTGCGGAATATCTGATGCAGGATATCGCAAACCCAGCCAGGACTCCATATCCGGTTCCTTTTCTTCAGAAACTACAATTCCGTCCCAATTTTCATCAAAACGATAGACCATTACCCGGTCGTAGTCGTAATATTCCTTGATCAAACTTGCCGTAAGATCGCACATCTCCTGCTCGCTCTCTGCAGCATTGAGTTCGGAAACTATGGTAGAAAGGTAGATCTGATGTTTATACGGGTTTTCTTCGGTCTGCAAGGGCTCCAGCTCTAAAACCAGATTGCCGGCGTGTTTATGCGCTATCAACAGAAAATGCTTTTCGTTAAAAAGTACCTTTTGAGGTATGGCCTTTTCTTCATCTTCAAGTTCTGCACAAACCTCAAGCGTTTCAGCATCAAAAAAAATGGAAAGCTTTTCGCCTAAAACATCCTTGTCTTTGTCTATCAGCTCGTGAATATTCTCGCTGCAATACTTTATATGATGGGACTCTGCATCTGCCGCGATGAGATAGCCGCAGGATTGCAGTTTGCCCAATATGTGTATGGGCTCTTTATCACAATTGGTTAGTGTAACTTCTTTAGGATATAAGGAAGAATTCCCCATAGAATCTTAGCGCTTAATCTTGAAGTAAAACGTACTGCCCTGACCAAATTGCGAGTCAACCCAGATTGTACCTTCGTGTAATTTTACAATCTTTTTACAGTGAGCGAGCCCTACTCCGGTACCTTCATACTTTTCTTCGGTGGGTACTCTACCAAATATTTTAAAGATCGCTTCCAGATCGTCTTCTTTTATACCTATACCATTATCCTGAATGGAAAAGGTATGATACTCTTCATCAGAAAAGGATGAAATACGTATGGAAGGGCTGGTATCTTTTTGACGGTATTTCAGCGCGTTACTTATAAGATTCTGAAACAATAAACGCAGTTCGGTTTCAAAAGCCATCACTTTAGGCATTTTACCCACGCTTATTGTTGCCTGAGCCTCGCGGATACTGCGGTTGAGATCATACTTAACGACTTCTATAAGTTCTGTAACGTCAACTTTAGATTTTTCCAGATCTTCCCCAATGCGACTGTGCTCCAGAAGTGCTTTGATCTGCTCTGCCATACGTCCCGAAGCTTCGTGAATATAACCCAGGTACTCCTTTCCTTTTTCGCTGAGTTCACTGCTGAATTTCTTACTCAAGAAATCACTACTGAAGCGTATGGTTGAAAGCGGTTCCTGCAGGTCGTGCGAACAAATCGAAACAAACTGTTCTAAATCTGCATTGATGCGCTGCAGGTCTTCTTTTTGCTTCTGCAAGGCTTTCTGGGCATTTTTCAGGTCGGTTATCCCCATAAGGGTACAGCGCCATTGTTTGCCTTTACCTCCGTTTTGATCGGGCAGTAAATCTGCATTGAATAAAATATCAATGTGCTCGCCGGTATTGGTCTCGAGAGCCAACTCTACGTTTGAGATACTTCCTTTTTTCTCCAGTTCGTCAAGCAGGGCTATGGCCTTAACCTTGGTTCGCTTGGGATAGAATTCAAATATTGAGCGCTCCAGCACTTCCTCTTTTGCTGTAAAGCCTAAAGTCTGAACAAAGAGTTTATTACATTCAGTTATCTTACCGGTATGTGAATTTATGGTCACATGCATTACCGGATCATCCTCATAAAAGGCTTTGAACTTTTCTTCACTCTTACGCAGGCGTTCCTGAGACTGCTCGACTTTGTGAATATCAATAAACGTAATAACCACACCATCTATGCTTTCATGGCTGGTTATAAAAGGAGAGATACGTTGTAAAAAGTAGCGCCCGCTCTTGCTTTTTATACGCTTTTCAAAAACCTGACCGCTTTCCATTACCTTGCGCGAATTATCGACGATGGTTTCGCGTTTTTTAATTCCGAAATTGGCCACAAAGTTTTCAATAGAGCGACCTATGTCCTGTTTTACCAGGTGAAAATGTTCCCGTACTGCAGGCGTAAATTTTCTGATTATCAAATTACGGTCAAGAAACACCGTACCTATACGGGTGCTGTCGAGCAGGTTATCCATATCGGCATTGAGCATCGCCAGATCTTCCATTTTCTCAATATGCTCTGCATTTACCGTATGTAATTCTTCGTTTACGCTTTGCAACTCCTCATTGGTGCTCTGTAATTCTTCGTTTGAAGCCAGCAATTCTTCATTAGAAGCCTGAAGCTCCTCGTTGCTGGTTTCGGCCTCTTCCAGAGCATTGCTGAGTTCGTATTGCGTCTCTTTAAGCTCTTCTTCCAGATCTGCAATGCGTTCCTGGGCAGACTTATGAAGGTCTGAGCGCTCTACGATGAGCGACTTATTTGATTCTCTATCCTGTTCTAATAAGGTGATGATGTAATTGTTTTCACCATCATTACTGCTGCTAAAAAGTGGCTTAACCAAAATATCCAGACGCGTCTTGATGTTGTCTTTTTCGTCTATAAGTTCTACATCCTTATAAAAAATCTGACTGTTCTTGCGCTTAGCCTTGGTAACCGAACTTTTTATGGCTGCACCCAGTTCTTTGGGAAGCATATCGATTAGGTTTGTTGTAAAACCTTCATCGGGCATCTGGGCATATTTCTTAAAAGCGCCCATTGCCTCAAGTATCGTATAATTACTGTCAATATAGACGCTGGCTGCGCCATACTGCTGAATAATCGCCTTGCTTATTTCTTCGCGCAAACGGCTAGACTGATCGCTGCCTTTTGACTTCAACTTACGCCCACCCTGATCAGATCTGGAGGCGTTGTAACGTTCTGATGTAGAACTCAATATTTCTGTTCTCAATCGGTCTGAAGGATCTATGTTTCGGTATATATTCCATTTACGGTCAATCTCCTCAAAAGAATCGCGGTGTGCACCCAGAGATTCGCTGGAACCCAGAGTTAAAACACCCTGATCAACCAATGCATAATGCAGTACATGTATAACCTTAGACTGTACATCATTTTGCAGGTATATAAGGAGATTACGACACATCACCATATCCATATTCTTAAATGGCGGGTCGTTTGTAATGTCGTGATTTGAAAAAATGATACACTTGCGCAGGTTTTCCTTAACGCTGAAGTTATCGCTTTGTTTTCTAAAGTATTTATTAACCCGTTCTTTTGAGAGATCACTCAGTACATTTTCTGAATAAACACCTTTACTGGCAATATCTAAATGATCCTGAGATATGTCGGTCGCAAAAATCTTCAGTTTGATGTCTTTACCCTGCTTGGCTATTTCATCTAAAAAAAGAATCCCCAAAGAATACGGTTCTTCTCCGGTACTGCAGCCTACATCCCAAATTTTCAGGGTATCTCCCGATTGCTTTTCAGCTATGATTTCAGGAACTACCTGCTGTTCAAGAATCTCCCATACCTTAAAGTCCCTGAAGAACTTGGTAACACCTATGAGAAACTCTTTATATAATATTTGTACTTCTTCTTTGTTTTCTTTCAAATACTGGTAATAGGATTCGAGTGTTTCGAGTTTAAGAACCCGCACCCTTCTTCCTATTCTGCGGAGTAAAGTAGGTCTTTTATAGAGACTGAAATCCAGTGCTGTTTCGGTTTTAAGAACCAGCAGGATTTTTTTAAGCAACTCTTCATCGTATTGAAAAAGTTCTGCATCAAAACCTATACTGCTTTGTGCCTCAAAGTAATTAGACAGTTCGTCACTTATACGCTCAACGGGTACGATATAATCTACAAGACCAGTTTTAATGGCGTTGCGGGGCATTCCGTCAAATTTTGCCTGCTCGGGTTGTTGCACCATAACGACGCCGCCCTTTTCCTTGATCGCCTTTACGCCACGCGAACCATCGCTGCCGGTACCACTCAAAATAATACCCGCGCAATGCTCTTTGGCGTGATTTGCTAATGACTCGAAAAACAAGTCAATAGGCAGGTTTAAAGTTTTGTCTTTTGGTTTGGGAAGCAATTTAAACAGACCGTCTTCGATGACAAGATTGTTTGTTGGCGGTATCAGGTAAATGCAGTTTGACTTGATCTCTCCCCCATCTTCGATAACTTCGATAGGAATTTTGGTATTTTTACCCAATAACTCAGCCATCAGACTTTTATGGTCCGGCGACAGGTGCTGCACCACGATATAACTGTAAAGAGAAGCCGTGGGAACATTATCGAAAAAATCATTAAGCGCCTGCAATCCTCCGGCACTGGCCCCAATGCCCACAATTACATGAACTGCTTTTTTTACGTTATTATTTGAGGTCACCTGCTTAAATTACGTTTTAAATTTACTTTGCTTAAGAGATAATATTATCAATAATAATGCACTATCCGCCAAACACCCAAAAATAATTTATTACAAGGAATAATGAATGCATTATGTTAAGATTTAAGAAAACCTTAAGAATTGCAATTATTAGTAATAATATAATTTCTATATGCTATTCAAAAAAAGCAAAAAAGGATAATTTAAAACTGATAAACTGCTGCGTTGATGTTCATCCCTGCTCCTACTGAAGCAAAAACGACTACATCTCCGGGATTGATTTTCTGATTTTCTACCGAACCTTTAAGTATAAGGTCTAATAAGGTTGGTACTGTTGCTACCGAAGAATTCCCGATCCACGAAATAATCATAGGCATTACCCCTTCAGGAACCTCATCCTGACCGTAGAGTTTGTATAGTCGCTGTATGATTGCATCGTCCATCTTACCATTTGCCTGATGAATAAGAACCTTACTCACTTTTTCAATACCCAGCCCGGCTTTATCCAAACATGCTTTTATAGAAAGTGGCACGGTCTCCAGCGCATATTGATACAAACGTCTGCCGTTCATTTTGAGATACAAATCGGCCTCATTCTCCGGCGTAACGTTATAGGAACAGCCCATAGTGAGCATTTCGGCATAGCGATACGTGTCTGAACGGGTTTTATGAGCTAAAATACCCGTTGGGGCTTCACTTTCGCGCCCTTCAAGAATGGTGGCACCTGCACCATCTGCATAAATCATACTGTCGCGGTCGTGTAAATCAATCACCCGCGAAATGGTTTCGGCCCCTATCACCAGAATTTTTTGAGCATCGCCAGACTTAATGAAGTAATCTGCCTGTATCATCCCCTGTAACCAGCCGGGACAGCCAAAAGGCAAATCATAGGCCACGCAATCGGGGTTTTTGATCTTGAGTTTGTGTTTGACACGTGAAGCCAAAGCCGGAACCATATCGGTGCGGTTGGTACCTGCCTTAACATCCCCAAAATTATGAGCAACAATAATATAATCTAAAGTTTCCGCATCAATACCCGCATTTTTGATGGCTGATTCTGCAGCGAAAAAAGCGATATCTGAAGTGACCAAATCATCGGTCACATAGCGTCGCTCTTCAATGGTAGTGATCTCTTTAAACTTGTCTATGATATAGGCGTTATCCTTTTCGATCTTTTTACCGTTTGACTCATAAAACTCAAAACCTAAAAAATCTTCATTAGCTACCCGTTTTTCAGGTAGATAGCTCCCGGTACCGGTAATCACACTATAACGCTCTTTACTCATAAAATTTAATTTCTTCAAAGTGGGTCTTTGCTACACTTTTCCTGATACATCTGCTATGATGAATTGACGAATCGGTAAAATAGTGCTGCGTAAAATACAATCTATATTTTAATTAGGTATCAGCGGCTGTAAATTTTACAGTATTCAGACGTAACACTTTTATTTTAAAACACTGAATATCAAATATTAAAATTGATATTTCCCGTATTTTTCAAACCTGAATTATTGCCCAAAGGTTTCAATCACACTACCACATCCCAGCATCGCATCGCCGTAATACGGATTTTTAATTTGTTCGGAATCACTCAGCCACACCGCCCCTTTGTTTTCATTGGCCATTGGGCAACGCTGTAAAAACAATTTTTGATCAAAGGTGGAAGCGGCATTTACTAAAGCCGCAAGGTTCTCATTCAGGATCACAAAATGTTCCCGCTGATTTTCAAGCTGCGTATTATCTACCAAAGCATTCAGCATCTGAAGCAATTTAGAATAATGACTTTTCTCCATTTCCCCTAAATCTCCCGCCGAAACCTGCTGTAACTGCTGCCTGAATGTTTTCGCGGAAGCGCTAACCTGCGCAGCATCAGACGCGACAAAAGCATCTTTAAGCTTCAAATATGCCGGAATAGCCGCTTTAAGACCGGTCTCAAATTTTGCAGGGAGGCTCATATTCATCTCCATAGGTTTCTCACTTTCGGCGGCGTCTTTGCCGCCCATCATCGATTTTTTACCATTGAGCTGAGCAGCAGCATCAACGGTAAACGTACCGTTAACGACGATTTCTTCACCCGGCGCAAGTCCTTCAAGAATCGCGTAAGTATCTCCCTGTTTTGGGCCCAGGGTCACTTCGCGCATTTCAAAAACGGGCTCCGTGGGATTGGGTTTTACATAAACCAGCGAGCGCTCTCCCGTCCACATCACGGCAGTCGCGGGGATGGCAAGGGCTTCTGTGCCTGTACCCAACGCACCTTCAACCATGGCGGTCACAAACATACCCGGTTTAAACAAGTCTTCCCTATTGGTTAAGGTTGCACGTACGGTAACCGTACGCGTACCGGTATTGAGAATGGGATCTATAAACGAAATAACACCTTCAAAACTTCGACCGGGATAGGCGTTGGTCTGTATGTTGAGTTTTTGACCTTTTTTAAACAGACTTAACTGATTCTCGTAGGCGTCAAATTCTGCCCACACGCTGTTAAGATTACTCAGTTTTAGCAAAGGCTGACCCTGCTTCACATAGTCGCCTTCTGCAGCCATAACTTCGGTTACTGTACCGGAAACGGTAGCAAAAACCGGAAAATACTCCTGTACCTTGCCCAACTCTTCAATTCGGTTGATTTGGGCCTCAGAAAGCTTCCAGAGTTTTAATTTTTTACGTACCGCGTTGTAGAGAGCGGGTTGCGAACTCTTTAACGAGGCCGCGGTGATCAATTCCTGCTGCGCCGCTACCAGGTTAGGCGCGTAGAGGGTTGCCAGTTGCTGCCCGGCACGTACCTGCTGGCCTTCATAATTCATATTCAAGCGCTCTAAACGCCCGTCGAAATAACTGGACTGAACGGCGACTTCTTCGGCATTGGTCGCGATTTTACCCGAAAGGCGGATGCTGCCGGCATCTGCTTCGGTTTGATCGCCTATCACCAAAGTCTGAATATTGGCCAGTGCCAGGGCATTTTCGGTAAGCTTAAACTGATTGGCCAGCAATCCTGAGGCATTGGTTTCGGCAGGGATCAAATCCATCCCGCAAATGGGGCAATCGCCCGGCTCTTCCCGTAAAATCTGCGGATGCATAGAGCACGTCCAGAGTTGGTTTGCTTCAGCCTCACTGTGATCGTGCGCATCGGTCCCGGGAGCTTCAGCATCTGAACCTCCGAAAATGAAATACCCACCTGCCAGTCCCAGCACAAGCGCCAGGATAATAACTCCTATTGATTTTGTTTTCATAATTACGTTTTTATTCTGCAGCTTCCAGACGCTTAATCATCGCCTTCATCTCTGCAATCTCTTTTTCCTGAGCTTTAATAATTTCTTCTGCCAGTTTCTTTACTTCGGGATCTTTGATATCGGCCCGGTTGCTGGTTAATATAGCGATGGAATGATGCGGAATCATCGCTTTCATCCACGAAACATCTCCTATAGGTTTCTGCGCTCTTACTAAATACAAGGCGCTGCAAAAAACCACCAGACTTCCTATCAAAATAGCTGCATTTTTAAGCTTATGCGTGTACATATTCAGCATAAACAGCAGCATAATTACTGCCATTGTACAAATACCCAATAAGGACATATAAAAGCGGGTAAGGCTAAAGTAAACGTGGTCTATCTCGTAGGTATTTAAATACATCGTGATGTACATCGCTGCGAAAGAGCAGGCCAGCATCAACAGGAATTTGGTATAGGCTTTCGGTTTGGTGTGCGAGTCGTTAGTCGTTTTCATTGGTTTTGAATTAGGTTATTTTCTTCTGCTCCATTTTCTAATCGTGGGCGAACTGATGTACCACAGCACAAAGCCGCTCAGCACGGTTATTAATCCCAAAACCGAAAAGATGCGCAACAGCTCATTATTGATGTCATCGCGGCCTTCATAGTCCATCGTGTGGGTCATCCATAAAAAGTCAAACCAGCGCCATTCGCGATGGCGTAAGGTTTGAAAAGTTCCGTCAGCCACAGAAATATAGGCCTTTAACGCATCGTCGCCTTCATAGCTCACAACATAAGCCGGAAGCAATTTTTCCCGATACTCGTGATGTGCATCCGTCGCTTCTATTTTTTCAATTCCTGCAACCTTCAGCTCGGGTTTGATGTGCAAGGCCGCAATGTTGAGGGCTTCTTCAGAGGTGATTCCGTCTTTTAAATAACCTGTTTGAGCATCGTATAAAGAACTGTTGTTAATCCAGTAATACGGCTTGCTATTGATTTCGCGCAGCACAAGACTTGAGATTTTTAAAGTCGAATCTAATGCTGCCGGACTAATGAGTTCGCCAAAGGCTGTCTTACTGACCTCCTGCCTAAAATGATCGCCGTGAATCTCATCAATATCGGTCCAGCTGAAGTAGAGTCCGCTTACCGTCCACATGATAAACTGAATCCCGATAAACAATCCCAAATACCGGTGTATTTTTCTGATTTTTTTACGTGCTCTTAATTTCCCCATAGGTTATTCTAAAGATTTCCTGCGCAGGCGCAGGGCGTTTACGATTACCGATACCGAACTGAAACTCATCGCCAGGGCTGCAATCATCGGCGAAAGTAAAATTCCAAAAAACGGAAACAATACTCCTGCTGCAACCGGCACTCCCACCGAATTGTAAATAAGCGCGAAAAACAGGTTTTGCTTGATGTTGCACATCACTGCATCGCTCAGGTTTCGGGCTTTTACGATACCGTGAAGATCGCCTTTTACTAATGTAATAGCCGCGCTTTCTATGGCCACATCGGTACCGGTGCCCATAGCGATCCCCACGTTGCTTTGTGCCAAAGCGGGAGCGTCATTGATCCCGTCACCGGCCATAGCCACACGATGCCCTTCTTTTTGCAGGCGTTCTACTTCGCTTAATTTATCCTGCGGAAGCATTCCGGCCTTAAAACTGCTAAGGTTTAATTCCTGCGCTACCGCACGGGCCGTATCTTCATTATCACCGGTAAGCATAATGACGTCAATACCTTTCTCCCGTAAGGCGTTAATGGCCTGTTTACTGGTAGCCTTGATTTTGTCTGAAATCACCACATAGCCCACCACCTTTTGATCTACCGCCAGAAACGAAACGGTTTTGCCTTTCTTCTGTTGGGCAAGCGCTTCCTGCTGCAAGGCTTCAGGAATGGCGGCCTCTGCCTGTTGCATAATTTTCTCATTACCAAGTGCCAGGTTTTTACCTTCAAAACTTCCTGTCACGCCCTTGCCGGTTACCGCTTTGAAGTTTTCGGCTTTACCGGGTTTCATTCCCTGTTCTTTCGCATAGCGGATGGTTGCCTCAGCCAGCGGATGCTCACTCTGATTATTGAGCGCGGCGATGTAGGTGAGAACTTGACTTTCGTCAAAACCCGCAGCACTGCCTATAGCTTCTACCGAAGGTTTCCCTTCGGTTATGGTACCCGTTTTATCAATGATAAGCGTATCTATCTTATCCATTTTTTCGAGGGCTTCGGCATTCTTAATCAGCACCCCATTTTGCGCACCTTTACCCACACCAACCATAACCGACATCGGTGTGGCAAGCCCTAAAGCACAGGGACAGGCTATGATGAGCACGGCAATGGCGTTTACCAGTGCATAAACGTACACCGGTTCAGGGCCAAAAACAGCCCAGATCACAAAAGTGAGCACCGCAATAACCACCACCACCGGCACGAAATACGACGAAATCTTATCGGCTAGTTTCTGAATAGGCGCCTGACTGCGACTGGCCTTATTAACCATCTCGATGATTTGGGCCAGCAGGGTTTCTCCGCCTATTTTTTCGGCTTTCATTAAAAAAGACTGACTGCCGTTGATGGTACCGCTGCTCACCGAATCGCCCTCGGCTTTAGAAACCGGCATAGGCTCCCCGGTAATCATAGACTCGTCAATGGAGGTCTCTCCCTCGGTAATGACACCGTCTACCGGAATTTTGTCACCGGGTTTTACACGTAAAATATCGCCCTTTTCGATAGCATCTATGGACACCTCCTTTTCTTCCCCGTCAACCACTTTTATCGCTTTGTTGGGCGCCAGTTTCAGCAGTTCTTTAACGGCAGAATTGGTCTTGCTGTGGGCACGGGCTTCAAGCACCTGCCCCATAAGGACAAGGGTAAGGATAACGGTCGCTGCCTCAAAGTAGACGTGCACGGTACCCGCTTCGGTCTTGAATTGAGGCGGAAAGAAATCGGGCACCAGCATCCCAAACAAACTGAACAACCAGGCTACCCCGGCACCGATGCCGATAAGCGTAAACATATTGAGATTCCAGGTCTTAACCGATCTCCAGGCACGCTCAAAAAACATCCAGGTCGCATAAAACACCACCGGAAGCGAAAGTGCAAACTGCACCCAGTTCCAGTATTTAAGCGGCATCAGATCGTACAGCGGATTGTTGCTGATCATCTCGCTCATGGCAATGATGAAAATAGGCAGGGTAAAAGCCCCTGCAATCCACAATTTGCGCAGCAGCTTTTTGTAAGTCTTTTCTTCAGCAGAAAGATCGGGTTCTTTAGGAACCAAATCCATCCCGCAAATGGGGCAGCTTCCGGGCTCGTCCTCTACGACTTCGGGGTGCATGGGACAGGTATAACTACCTGCATTTGTACTTCCTGGAACGGCAGATACCTCTTCTACCAGGTCCATTCCGCAAACCGGACAATCTCCCGGTTGATCATAGGTCTTATCACCCTCGCAATGCATCGGGCAGTAAAAAGCCCCCGAGCCCCCATTGGGGGACGAAGCGCCCGTCTTATTCTTACCTAATGCATTTTTCGGTTTATGATTCTTATCGTGATACTGGTGATCGCCGGGCATATGAATACTGTAGTTGCCGCCATCCGATTCAAGGGCCTCCTTAAATGTATCGAGTTTAATGTGATGATCCATCTCGATAAACGCTTCCGCTTTTTCTAAATTGACCTCCACATTTTTCACGCCTTCAACCCCGGCCAGCGTTTGCTCCACGTGATTGCGACAACCGTTGCAGGTCATTCCGTGAATGTGATACGTGTGTGTCATCGCTGCGTGCTCCTTTAATGGGTGAATGCTGTACCCCCCTCCATCTGCATCTAGGGCTTTTTGAAAAGTTTCCAAAGCAATGTGCTTTTCCATCGTAATATGTGCCTCGGCCTTTTCCAGATCGACACTCACTTCCTGAACGTCTTCAACCTGTGCAAGGGTTTGTGCTACGTGATTGCGACAGCCGTTACAGGTCATTCCGCTTATGCTATAGGTATGTTTCATGATTTTTTGATTTTAAACCAAAAATAAGCTGTGCCTTTTGCTTTGATTTACAGAATTACAGATAGTATTTACACAATATTGTCAATGCCAATCCTATTCCATTCCTGACTGCTTTTATAGGCGCTCATCGTCATTCCGGTGGTGGTTTTAAACTGTCCCGAAAGGTGATGTATCGACTTATAGCCTAGCCTGTGTGCGATTTCAGAAAAAGAAAGCCTGTTCATCTGTATCAACTCCTTTACCTTTTCAATCTTCAGCTTGATCACAAATTTCTCGAGGGTTTGGCCTTCAACCTTCTTAAAGGTCTTACTGAGCAGGCTGTAATCCCTGTTCAGTTTCTTTACCAGATAGGAAGTGAGGTTTTCTTCCACATTATCATCTATTCGCTCTATCAGTGCCAGTTTGATTTCTTCGGCAAGCAGTACTTCAGGATGTTGCATCAGTTCAAATCCTTTTTTCTGCAATTCGTTTTCAAACAGCTGCTCATCAAAAGCCTCATTAACCTCAAGTACCACATTACCCAATTGCAAACGATCTACTTTAGCCTGTGCTGCTTCAGCAACCTGCTGGACCACCTGCTTGCAGCGATCGCAAACCATATTTTTTATGTAGTACTCCTTTTTCATTCTAAGCAAAAAACTTAACAATCAAGCCACCAGCGAGCCATACATAGCAAATAAAAGCTGCATACTTCAGTGTGCTCTCCAGAGTTTTACTCTTAGGCGCCATTTCCTTCATATGCATAATATCCTTTCGCTTAAAAAAGCCCAGGTAGAGCAAGTATCCCGAAATAGCCAAAAAGACCAGATTGAGGTAAAAGGTATAATCGATTTTGAAAAATTCGGAATCCTGAATTGTGACCTGTGAAGAATCCGGTAGAATACTGAACAAGTCAAACGAATAATGCAGGATTAACGAAGCTCCTACTAATGCGCTAAAAAGCAGGAAGAGAATAAACAAAGACATCTTCCACCCGTAGTATTTGGCATTGATGCGCAAAATAGGAAACACCACCAGATCACTAAAGATAAACGCCATTACCCCTGCGAAACTAACACCTTTACCAAAAAGCAAAGCCGCCAGCGGAATATTACCCATAGAACCGATAAACGTGATAAAAGCGGCCACGGGACCCACTACAATATGTTCCAGAATTTCAAGAAATGAGAAATCAGTATTACCGTTACCGGTGCCGATAAAGAGTGTTTGAAACCAAGCATCGGGCACAAAGGCCGCGACAATACCTGCGATGGTAAAGCCTACGGTGACATCTTTCCAAACCATCTTCCACTCCATCCCATATTGCTTGGAAACCTTAGCCCAACTTTCTTCAGACTGCATTTTATCCTTCCAGGATTTGGAATTTTCGTCGTTATCTTTGTCGTTGTCCTCTAAATTTTTTCGGGCTTTTTCAATGAGCTTCTTAGGGTTGATGAGGCGTATTAACAGCCAGCTGATGAGTATCAATAAAATTCCGCCAACGTACTCGCCTACCACAAACTGCCATCCCAGAAATATAGAAATGATGATTCCTAATTCGATAACCAGATTAGTAGAAGCCAGCAAAAAGGCGATACTCGATACAAAACTGGCTCCTTTTTTAAATAGGGATTTGGTCGATGCCAAAGCTGCAAAACTGCACGAACTGCTGATAAACCCGAAGAAGGTGCCCAGCAAAACGCCTTTTTCCTCGGCTCCTCCCATGGTTTTTTGCATCTTCTTTTCGGTTACAAAAATCTGGATCATACTACTTATCACATAGCCCAGGGCAAACGCCCAAAGTGCCATCCAAAAAAATCCGGTTGTTGTATAGGCTGCCTCGCCCCATTGTTTTAAAAAATCATTCATAGTCACGTACTATTTATGGTTTGGTTGTTTCACAGGTTGGAACCGTTTAGATTCCAGGGCCTTAAAGTTCAGGAGCAGGAAGTAATCCTACTTGGTGATGGTAGCGGTCACAGAGCCACAGGTAAGCATCTGGTCTCCGTAATACGGGTTTTTGATAGCCGCTTCATTAGAGAGCCAGTCTCCACCTTTACCATCAAAAGCCATCGGACAATGCTGCTTGTAAAGGGTTCCGCTGTTTAAAGTTCCTTTAAAATAAGCTTCGGCGGCGTTAGAGAACTGTGAAAATGCGGTACGCTGCACTTTTAAATCTTCACTTGCAGCGATAGCACTGGCAGCAGATTTTAATTTAGCATTGCTTTCGTCAAAAATCATAGCCAGATTTGCAGCCTCCTGCTTCGCTTTAGCCGGGTCTGAAGCTATAAGGGCCAAACGAACGCTGTTGTAGGCATTCCACACTGCGGCCACGTTCTCATCCTCAAAGCTTAGCGCGGCATTATCTGTCTTCATTTCGGCATCTGTGTGCATCGAATGATCCATATCTGCTCCATCCATATGGTCCATTCCTTCCATTTCCTGCTCGTCAACCATACGCTCTTCTACCAGTGCGTCTTCGCCCTCATTATTATTCTTTTTGTCGTTTCCGCAAGAGGTGATGCTTAGCGCGATAGCCGCGATCATTACAAATTTTACTGTGTTTTTCATAGTGTTTAATTTTTAAAATTGAATTAGATAATTGAGTATTGCGGCCTGCCCGTAATAGCGCTGTACCGCTTCGATTTGTTTGGTTTGAATAGTTAATTGCAGTTCCTGTATATCGAGCACTTCACTAAAATCTATAGTTCCGGTCTCGTAATTTTTCAGCAAAATAGACTCGGCATCCCGTGCCTGTTTTAAGTTTTGCTCCTGTGTATTGTATTGTATGCGGGCGGTGTTTCTATTCTTTTGCGCTTCAGCGAAAAGGCTTCGTAACATGTTGAGGCGTTGCGAACGCTGGGCTTCAACTTCCTGCTGTCTCAACTCGTTTTGCCGGGTGACCGATTTGTATTTGTTATTGAAAATAGGCACCGAAACCGAAACCATAGGCATCACAATATCTTTCCCATTGTCGGGCATCATCATATCGGTGCGTTCCGATACCGGAATATAATCAAGGCCTACTCCAAACTTGGGAGCAGCCTCGCGCTGGTTGAGCGCTTCGGCACTGGCGATACTTTCGTAGATCCGGTCGTATTTGAGCAGCTCCGGGTTTTGCTCCAAAACTTCCAGCGAAGCTTCCGGATCTGAGGCCGGAATCGCCAGACTGTCAACAATACGCACCGGCGCTGATCCTTCGGCATTCAACAACGCATTAAACTGAATCTGTGCGGCCGTAAGTTCTTCGGCAAGCACCCGGCGTTGCGCCTCGAGTTCGTTCTGCCTAATCTGAATTTTTAAAAAATCTACCGCCGAAGCTTTGCCCACCTCAACCGCAGTCAGGGCCAACTCTTCATAGGTTTTTAAAAGTTCTTTATTTTGCTGTAAAACGAGCATCCGGGCCTTAATGCCGTACATTGTATAATAGCTTTGGGCCACCTCGAGCTGCAGCTTTCGCTTTGCGATCACATATTCCAGATACTCAGCCTCTGCCATAGCATCCTGAGCGGCAATACGGGCGTTAATGGTACCAAACCAGGGCAGCATTTGCTTCACCGAAAAACGGGCGCGCTGCGCCCCCGTGCGCGTCTCGGGTGTACTCACAAAATAACCCACTGCAAACTCGGTATCAGGTAGTGTATTCACTTCAGTGGCCTTTTCCTGAGCCACGTTGTAGCGAAGTTCGTAGGCCCTGATCTCGGGATTTGCCACAACCGCCTGCTCGAGATAATCACTGAGTTGCTGAGAGTTCAAGTCCGTGATGCCTAAGATTAGGAGGGCCAAAATCAAGGTTAGCACACCCTTGTATGGTTTTATGCTGTTCATTATTTGTTATTCATTATTTATTATTCGGTTTGCGGTTCTGTAAAAAGTGGAATCGTTGAATCGTTCTATTCCAATAACTCGTAACAATTTCTTCTTACTTTTCACCTCTTACTTTCTACTTCGTATTTCAAAAAACTAGGCTTCGACAGGCCTGTATTGAGCTATGCCGAAATGCTCAGCATGACATTCCTCAATTACTTTCAAAATTTCGGACAATAGGTTCTCGACTGTGCTTCGACAGGCCTATATTGAGCTATGCCGAAATGCTCAGCATGACACGCTCGAACTGACATCTATTTTTAATTTTTCACTTTCTACTTTTCACTTTCTACTTTTCACTTTCTACTTTTCACTTTCTACTTCGTATTTCGTATTTCGTATTTCAAAAAACTAGGCTTCGACAGGCCTGTATTGAGCTATGCCGAAATGCTCAGCATGACACGCTCGACTGACATCTATTTTTAATTTTTCACTTTCTACTTTTCACTTTCTACTTTTCACTTCTTACCTCTTACTTATTACTTTCAGCAAGCTTCCGTTCCTTGTACCAGCTGTATAAAACCGGAACGATGAAATAGGAAGTTACGTCGATGATCATTCCGCCGAAAACGGGGATTGCCATCGGGATCATAATATCACTTCCCCTTCCGGTCGACGTGAGTACCGGTAAGAGTGCCAAAATCGTGGTTACCGTAGTCATCAGACACGGACGTATACGCTTGCCTGCTGCGATAAGCGTCGCCTCGCGTATTTCTTTACGATCTTCAGGGCTTTCCTTTTCAAAAGTCTGCGTCAGATAGGTCGCCATCACAACACCGTCATCGGTAGCAATACCAAAAAGGGCGATGAAGCCTACCCAAACCGCCACACTGAGATTTATGGTTTTCATATTGAACAGATCCCGGACATTTTCGCCAAAAAAACTGAAGTTTAAAAACCAATCCTGACCGTACAGCCACATCATAATAAAGCCACCGGCAAAAGCCACGGCGATGCCCGTGAAGACCATAAGCGATGTAGAAACAGACCGAAACTGAAAATACAAAATCAGGAAAATGATGAGCAAACACAGGGGTACAACGACACTCAGTGTTTTTTCCGCCCGCAGCTGGTTTTCATAAGTCCCCGTAAACTGATAACTGATTCCCTGAGGCACGACGAGTTCGCCGGAATCAATTTTAGACTGAATGAGGCGCTGCGCATTTTCGACCACATTAACCTCGGCATAACCGTCCTGTTTGTCAAAAAGCACATAGCCCACCAGAAAAGTATCTTCGCTCTTGATCACCTGCGGCCCCTGCTCGTATTTGATTGTGACGAGTTCGCTAAGCGGCACCGGACTCCCCTTCTCCACCGGAACGTAAATGGATTTTAAATCATCGGGCGTATCCCGCAGTTCGCGGGGATAACGCACCCGCACCGCATAACGCTCGCGACCTTCCACAGTTTGAGTGATGGGCATACCCCCCACCGCGACTTCAAGCACCTGTTGCACCTGCTCTATGCTGATGCCGTAACGCACCAGACGATCCCGGTCGATATCGATAAGCAGATAGGGTTTACCTACAATGCGGTCTGCAAAAACAGCCTCTTCCTTAACGCCTTCAGCCTGTTTTAGAATCGTTTCCAGCTCCAGCCCAAAAGCTTCAATCTGGCGCAGGTCCTGACCTTTAACTTTAATCCCCATAGGCGCACGCATCCCGGTTTGCAGCATTACCAAACGGGTTTCAATAGGCTGTAATTTGGGTGCCGAAGTTACCCCGGGAAGTTTGGTTACCCGCGCAATCTCATTCCAGATATCATCGGCCGATTCAATTTCAGGCCGCCAGTTACGGTAGTATTCGCCGTCTTCATCTTCTACCAGCTGATCTGCGCTGACCTGGAAAGGGCTCTCGACTGTACTTCGACCCTGTTGAGCAGAACCGCTCGAACTGACATCATTTTCGTCAGATAAATCTAAATTGGGATTAGCCGTCCTTCCGCCGTTCTTAAGTACAAAAAAACCGTCTTCGTCTACCTGATAACGCTGCCGCTTACCGTTTGCATTAAACATAAATTCAGGTTTATATTGAATGATGTTTTCATACATAGACAGGGGCGCAGGGTCTAATGCAGACTCCGTTCTTCCGGACTTGCCCACCACCGTTTCAATTTCGGGAATACTGGCTACTGCCATATCGAGCTGCTGCAATACCCGCTTGTTTTCTTCAACTCCGGCGTGCGGAAGGGAAGTTGGCATCAACAGAAAAGTGCCTTCATTGAGTGCCGGCATAAATTCTTTTCCGGTGTTGCTTAGGATAAAACCCCCGCAAATCAACACCGTGAGCGGAACGCTCAGGAACAACAACCGGTTTGACAATGCCCAGCGCAGGATGCGTTCGTAAAAATGCTGCAGGACCCAGAAGGCTCCAAAAAATACCCCACAGATAAAAGCAACAAAAATAAGATTGATCAGAATGCTTCGGTCGAAGCCCAGAGGACGCCAATAGGTCGCCAATAAAAACACAATTGCCGTAATTACTACGATGCCTTCCGCTTGTGGCAAACCCTTAAAAGGTAACTTTTCCGCTTTGCGTAAAAAATAGAGCGCACCAAAAGCAATCAATACCAGGCCTAACCAGTATCCCAATACAATAGCCAGTACTCCCAATGCTATTAAAAGTACCTGTAACCCATTGGCGAGGGAAGTTCGCATTTGCTTTTTACGGAAAATCAAGGCCGCGAAAGGCGGAATGAGAAACAAAGCAATAACCAGGGAGGCTGCGAGGGCCACAGTTTTGGTAAAAGCCAGTGGCCGGAAGAGTTTACCTTCGGCACCAATCATCGTAAATACCGGAATAAAACTGATGATTGTGGTCATCACTGCGGTCACAATAGCTCCTGATACTTCGGCAGTAGCATTGTAAATAAGCGTGTTTAACGGAAGCTTTTCGGTCTGATGCTCCTGCTCATCCAGATGCCTGATCATATTTTCGGTGAGGATGACCCCCACATCGACCATGGTGCCTATCGCAATTGCAATACCCGAAAGTGCTACGATATTGGCATCTACATCAAACCATTTCATCGCAATAAATACCATAAGCACGGCGACCGGCAACAAGCCTGAGATCAAAGCTGAAGCCCTGAGGTTAAACACCATTACGATAATAACCAGAATGGTGATGAGAATTTCCATCGTTAGTGCTTCATCGAGCGTGCCCAGAGTTTCCTCAATAAGATGCGTACGATCGTAAAACGGAACAATAGTCAGTTGGGATTTGGTGCCGTCTGCAAGGGTTTTTGAGGGCAAACCACCGCTAATCTCTGCGATTTTCTCCTTCACATTAGTAATCACCTCCATCGGGTTTGCGCCGTAACGCGCCACCACTACTCCACCCACAACCTCAGCCCCTTCCTTGTCTAAAATACCACGGCGTGGCGCAGGCCCAAGGGAAACCTTTGCAATATCCTTGATGCGGATAGCCGTAAAATCTGACGAAGTAACCACGGCATTTTCCAGATCGGCAACCGATTTGATATATCCCAATCCGCGTACCAGATATTCGGCTTTATTGATCTCAAGGGTTTGAGCACCAATTTCCTTGTTGCTTTCTTTCACCGCCATGACCAGCGCGTCCAGACCAATATTGTACTGACGCAACAACTCGGGATTTACGTCAATCTGATATTCCTGCACATAGCCGCCAATAGACGCTACTTCAGAAACGCCACCTGCCGAAGCCAGACCGTATTTTACGTAATAGTCCTGAATGCTGCGCAATTCCTGTAAATCCCAGCCGCCGGTAACCTTACCCTGAGGATCACGCCCTTCAAGCGTGTACCAAAAAATCTGACCCAGACCCGTGGCATCCGGTCCCAGAGAAGGATTAACTCCATCCGGCAATAAGCCCGAGGGTAAAGAATTCAGTTTTTCGAGAATGCGGCTACGGCTCCAGTAAAATTCGATATCCTCTTCAAAAATGATGTAGATGCTGCTAAAGCCAAACATCGAAGAAGAGCGAATGGTTTTTACTCCGGGAATTCCCAGAAGCGCGGTGGTAAGCGGATAGCTGATCTGATCTTCGATATCCTGCGGGGAGCGCCCGGGCCATTTGGTGAAAACAATTTGCTGGTTTTCCCCAATATCCGGGATTGCATCTACGGCCACAGGATCACGTGGAATAAGGCCCGTGTCCCAGTCAAAGGGTGCATTGGCAACTCCCCAGCCTACAAAAAGCGTCAGAAGCAGGAAGGCGACCAACTTGTTTTCGATAAAAAATTTGATGCTTTTATTGAGCATAAACTACGTTATTGATTACTTAGATTGAAAAATGCACGGTATAAACAGGTGCGTTAATGCTTTCGCGAATGCGAAAACAACCTAAAACCAAATTTGGTTTCAATTCAATAAAAGAATCAAATACGAAAAACCTGATCGAGCGTCTGTACGTCCCGTATCAGGGGTGGTGGTGAGTAAGCCTCAAATGAATTGAAATCTGCTTCCTGAGGTTCAAAAAGCAGTGCGTATGAAAATAGAAATGAGGTTATAAAAAGCTGCTGATTCACATCTAAATCGTGAAAAGCAGGTTTTAAATCTTCCTGTGCTTTTGCTGAAAGTTCCTTATCAGAACAGCAGGATTTTTTCTGAAGTTGCAGTTCGCAGTCACTCACATCTTTTGGAGACTGCTCCATCACACATGATTTTGCGTGATTGGTAAGTGAAAAATCTACCAGCAAATCGCCACAATAGTGCATATTCACTGTAAAGGACATCGTGGTAAAAAGCACCACAAAGGCCATTGCAACAGCTCCTATTTGATTTACAATTTGCTTCATAAGGACACAAAGATACAGCAATTAGCCTATACTTAACAAGACCTCATCTCTTCTGTAGCAGATTTCACAAAATTTTATACTCCTGATACTTAGATTTTAACCACCATTTTTCCGGTGTTTTTACCGTCAAACAAATCTAAAAATGCCTGAGGCGTATGCTCAAAACCTTCGACGATGGTCTCCTCATAATTGAGTTTATCTTCTTTTAACCAACCGGCCAGTTTTTGAATGCCCTTCTGGAATTCGCTTTGGTAATTGCCCACCGTAAAGCCCTGCATCAAAATGCTGTTTTTGATCAGCGTGCTGTTTACCCGTGGTCCCGTTGGAGTTTCGGTCTTGTTATAGTCTGCAATTGCGCCGCATAAAACCACCCGGGCTCCCCGATTGGTGTTGGCCATGACCGCATCAAAAATACTTCCGCCTACATTATCAAAAAACACATCTACCCCATCGGGGCAGGCCTCTGCAACGGCAGCTGTCATATCATCGGTGGTTTTATAGTTGATCCCGGCGTCAAAGCCAAAATCGGATGTAATGAGATCGATCTTATCGTCGCTTCCTGCGATACCCACAACCTTACATTCGAAGATTTTACCCAGCTGCCCCACTACACTGCCTACGGCACCGGCGGCACCCGTAACCAGAATGGTCTCTCCGGCTTTTGGTTTACCTATGTCGGTGAGGCCGAAGTAAGCGGTTAGCCCGGTCATTCCTAATATTCCCAGATAGGCCGAAAGCGGAGCCTGATCTGGGTCTACTTTAGTTAATCTCTTGCCATCAGAAACCTGAAATTCCTTCCAGGCCAGCATTCCGTTTACAAAATCGCCTGCCTTAAAATCGGGATGCTTCGATTCTTTGACTTCAGCGATTATTCCGGAAGTGATGGGTTTATGAAGTTCAAAAGGAGGGATATAGGATTTTGCATCAATCATACGGCCACGCAGGTACGGATCGACCGAAATGTATTTGGTTTCCAGCAAAATCTGACCTTCACCGGGAGCTGGCTTTTCTTCTTCTACGAATTTAAAATCAGAAAGCGCCGGTCTTCCTGTGGGTCTGTTTTGTAAGTATATTGCGCGATTCATGACTCCTGTTTTTTTCAAAATTAGGAGTTCCCAGGGGTTTTGCCGTAAAACGGATGGTAAGGTTTTCTTAAAGCTAAACTAGGCCACCAGCAGGCGTTTTTTAATATCTACACATAAGTCTCTGGCATTAAAAGGTTTTTGTAAAAAATCATAAACCCCAAGTAATCTGATGTGCTCGATCACTTTATCTTCCATAACCGAAGATATCACAAAAATGGGCAATACGGGTTTACTTAAACGGATGTGTCTGATGAGTTTGATCCCGGACACAAAGGGAACCAGCAAATCGGTAATTATAAGATCGTAGTCTTCATGCTCCATCCGATTAAGCGCTGATAGTCCGTCAAAACAGGCGGTTACCTGATACCCCTCTTTTCCCAGGATATAGCACAGGGAGTCTGCTACCTGAGGATTATCCTCAATAACCAAAATACGCTCTTTCATACGCTAATGACAAAAAATTTCGGGGGGCGAAAAATCAACCTGTCATTAGGGGTGTATGACGTTACAAAACTAGGCTTAAATTCTGGTCATCAATATATAATATCTTTGAAGGGTTGATTTATTCGTTATTATACAGGTTGAATGCGATTGGTGTTATTATATAAAACGGATGAAACCATTTTTCTCAAGGATTGAGATTTTAGAAACGCCTGATAAGCCCCACAACGGCATTAAGTTGAATACCTCGATCTGTAGCCGTAAACTGTTGATCTTCTATACCGGTTTCCAGGTTTAGAACAAAAGCGTTACCCAATGGAGTGCGCCAAAACGCCGCGGCGTTTTTTGATCGTAAACGTGTAGGGGTTGCGCCGTCAAACAAGACACTGTTAGCACTATCATCGGGCGAAAGACCGGTCCCCAAACGCAGCCCCAGATAATCATCCCGCCCGCCTAAATAATAACGCAGGGTAAATGCTACAGAACCGTTTAATTCGGAGTCGTTGGGAATGATGTAGGTACGCAGGTTTAACCAAAAGTTTTTGAGGTATTTACCGGCACCCAAAGTGTATATGAACTGATCCTCATCAAAGACCAGATATCTGATGCCCGCATCGACCTCAAAGGCAGCAGGCAGATTGGCGTACAAATTAACCCCGGCCCTGAATCGAGGAAAAACACCAGTGTCGTCTGAAATTCCGAGATTGATAAAACCATAAAAACGCTCGGAAATACGTGGATAAGCTTCTGCTTCTGCCTGCAGGGCATTTTGATTGAACCTGCTGGCATAATTGACACGAGCGGTAAAAAGACCGGCTCCGGTTTGCCTGCTGTAATCTGCAAACGCGATGTGCCAGGGATCATCAAAGCGCTTATCAAAGTACACGTACTCATAAGAAACACCTACGGCATTCTTTGTGCTCAGGCTATTTTGACGCTGCTGCAGGCTTCTCGCTTCGGTATTGCCGGGATGCGTGGCCAGAACCGCGTCTAAGAGCGATGAAGCTTCTTCCGGCTGCCGTAATTCGTAGAGAATTTTAGCCTTTAAGACACCTAAAGACTCTGAATCGGGATGAAACTCCAGCCCCTTGTTTATCCGTTTTAAAGCCTCTGCGGTATTTTTATTCCAATATTCTAAATAGCCATAGCCCAGACTGGCCTCCTCGTGACCTTCTTCCTGCTGCAGCACCTGCTCAAAGGTTTTACGTGCCAAAGACAAACTGTCTGAAAAGGTATATACCCTTCCCAAAAAGACACGCATTTCCAGATAAGCAGGAGCCAGATCCAACCCCTGTTTTAACAGGCTTACAGCACGCGCGTAGTCCTGATTATCAAAAGCGGCCAAACGCGCCTCACGGTATAAGGCATCCGGAGTGGAAGTTTGTTCCTGGCCAAAAGAGTCCGAAATGCCGAGTATACTTGTTAGTATTAAGGTGAATACCCATTTCATAGATTAAGGGTTTTTTGCTGATTATTTTTTTGTTGTGCTGCCCAAACCTGTACGGGTCATCTGTCCCCAGGATTTTTTGCCGCGTATAAGATCTATATTTCCCTTTACTGCAGCCCACATCACGATGGGATGATAGAAAAGAGGTTCTAAAAGTGCGGTACGCATGAGCTGAAACATGTACTTTGGTTTTTTATACTGCTGAAAGGAATACTCTTCAAAATAGATGGCTGTGATAGAAAACAAGACCGAAAACGAATAGACCACCAGGAAGAATATCGCAAAGACCTGAAAATTTACCTGCCCCAATAAAACCAGAATGATAAAAAACACAATCCCCACAAATTCGAGAACCGGTGCCAGCCATTCAAAGAACATCCAGTACGGCGTGCTCAGCAGTCCCAAAACACCATACTTCGGATTAAAAAGCATCTTTTTATGTTTTAACAGGGTTTCTACCGTGCCCCGTGCCCAGCGATTGCGCTGCCGCATCAGAATCTGTTTATTTTCGGGAACTTCGGTCCAGCAGAGTGGGTCTGGCACAAAACCTACGGTATAGGGGATGTTTTGCTCACGCATAATGCGACGCATACGCACCAGGAGTTCCATATCTTCCCCTACTGTGCTATGATCGTAACCCCCGGCTTCAATAACGGTTTTCTTATCAAACATACCAAAAGCCCCGGAGATCAAAAGCAGACCATCTACCCGAGACCAGGCCATTCTGCCCATTAAAAATGCCCTGAAATACTCAAGAATTTGAGCCCGGGCGATAAATGTGCCGGGCAACCGAACCTCCAGAATACGCCCGTCTTCTATAACGCAATTGTTAGCTACCCGAATGATGCCACCGCTGGCAATAACGCGTTTGGTGTCGTTTAAAAAAGGCCTGATGAGTTTTAATAACGCGTTGCGTTCGAGAATACAGTCGACATCAATACAGCAAATAAGATCATGATTGCAGCAGTTAATCCCGGTATTTAAAGCATCTGCTTTGCCCCCATTTGCCTTATCTATTACCCTTAAATTTTTATAGGCTTTGATCTTTGATTTGTATATACCCCTCACTTTTTTAGTGGGAATATAATGGTAATGCACCAGCTCTTCGGGCTCCAGCTGAAAGGTGTCTATCATTTTTTGCAGTGAGTTGTCTTTACTGCCGTCATTGATGATCACAATTTCAAAAGAAGGATAGTTTAAGGTAAGCAGCGAGCGGATGTTTTCAACCACATTGGCCTCTTCGTTATACGCCGGTGCAAGAACCGAAATGGATGGAAGGTTAGCCGACTGTAAAAGTGCCACTTCATCCTGGAAATTGTTTTTGCGCTTATAATCTCTGATCTCGATGATTGAAAAAAAAGCCGAAAAGATATACCCTGAAATTATGATCAGCCCGTAGATCAAAAACAGAACACTAAAAACGTGAATGATATCCTGGATGCTTATATTCAAGTCTTGTTTTTAAAGTAAGATAAAGAACTTCGTTTAAACATGAAGAAGGCTTTAGCTACAAGCTGAATGAAACAGCTAAGATTTAACATTCGCCCTAAAACAGGCTCCGGGCTAAAATCGGGTCACCCGCATCGGTGTGCATTAAGCCCCCTGAAGCACGCGTTTTGAATAATACTGATAATCAGCCCAGTCATTAGTTATGTTATCGGGGTTTATAAGTTTGCGTACCGGTATTTCATTTTCAAAACGGGTAGCTATTTTATAATAATCAATCTGCAGGTTTTCTTCCTCTCTGCCTATAGCACTTACCAGCGTACGTAAATCTTTGGCCGTACCTATTTTTTCGATGGCGTAGAGTATGGCTCTTTTGTTTGAAGGGCTCTCGTAAGGGAAATTTGCAGTCATGAGCTGCAGGGCATCTGTAACTTCCATAATCTTAAGGGAGTTGATGGCCTGAGCCCGCACCCCCTCATCGGTATGGTCTAGCGCCTCTATGAGAAGAGGAATGTTTTGAAACTGGTTAAAGCTTACAACCATTTTGATGCAGAAAACAACCACACTGCTTTTGTCGTGATTCAACCACCTGCCAAAATCAGGGACCTCCAGATCAAAATTTATCAGACTGTTTTCAATAAATACCTGTTGCCATAGGCTAAGCTCCCGGTCTAAATCATCTAAAAAAGCCAGAGGGTTTTCCTGTGATGTATTCAGAAAATACAGCATAGCCTGCTGTCGCAATTCGACCCGGTTTGAATGTAAAAACGGGGTAACCAGTGCCTCCGGTACCTTAATGCCCAGTTTTGAAAGGGCATAAAGTGCACGCGCCTGCCTGTACCAGGCTTTTGCTTTAAGATCGCTAAGCAGGTATTTGTACAGGCCCAGCCCATTAAAAAGCTCCTTAATGGCTTCTGATGATTCGCCTTTCAGGTTTTCATCAAAAATTAAAACCTGCTTGATGGCCAATTTATGATCGTAAGCCGTTTTTAAATATCTGAATTTAAAATCGCCCAGTTCTGCTGCTCTCTTAAAATCCTCATCAAACAAAAAATGATTAAAGAATTCGATCAGCTTCCTATCGAAGCGCGTCCTGTAGGCTTCCATTCGGTTTTTACGGATGCGTAAATAAATTACCAGCGCTACAAAGGCTAAGGTGAGCACTAAAAAAAACAGGCTGAGCACTAGGTTTATTTTTAGAATAAAAGGCCAATGCTCTGCGCCTTCAAAAGAATTGAATTCCATAAAACGATTAAATTATGACTTGGGGAAGCCGGATTTGGTGAACTGTATCTTACATTAGTGTTTCTATAAATTAAACTTTAGCTAAAGAGCGTTTTACCCGAAGCGATAACTCGTTAGGACTAAAAGGCTTGGTGATAAAATCATCTACTCCCATCGTAAATGCTTCGGTGATTATATCTTCCTGTGTTGAAGTAGAAAGTACAATGATGGGAACGTCGGGACATTCGCTTTTAATAAACTCAATAATCTCATTGCCGGAGACAAAGGGCAGCATCAAATCGGTAAGAATGAGATCAAAAGCAGATTCTGACAATAATTTCATCGCTGTTCTTCCATCCTCTGCAACCACCACATCATAGCCGTCTTTGCTGAGCTTAAATTCGAGCGACTTAACCACCATAGGATTGTCTTCTATTACCATTATTCTCTTTTTCATAAGCTATTTTCTTTAGATAAAAAATCCTCACGCAAGTGTTTTTCAACGAGTAGGAATTCTTCATTTAAATCTTCAACATAACTCTTAAAATCTCCCGGGGCTGCGTGATGAGCCAGGAAATTGCAAAGTTCTGCACCCCTCTTGTTGAGGATCATCTCAAAAGAAGGTTTAATGTTATGTGCAACCTCAGCTATCTTTTGATAGGCTTTTGCAGCAGATAGCGCTTTGAGTTCTTCGATACGCGGACCTACGGTTTCGATAAACATTTGTATACTTTGATTTATAAAAACAGTATCACCGTCTGAAAGCTCTTTGAGGTAATCTAAAGAATACAACTCGTCTGAAATCTTTTTAGTATAACCTAAAGCAGATTCCACTTTCTGAAATTCGGTTTCATCGAAGGGCTTTTTTAAAACCTCATAGACTGCGCTGTCTGTTTCAAAACTGCCCTTAGACTCTGAAGTAACAAAGGTTTTGGCCTTAAACTGCAATTCGTCGCTTAAGTAGTTTAGGGTTTGTGCTGCTCCCATAGGTTTGGCATTTTCGTTAATAATTAAAACATCTGCGGGTTTGCTTTCCTTTATATGCTGAATTGCTCCCATCGCCGAGTTAAAGTTGTAAACCAGGAAACTACCGGTGTCAAAGTAGGAATTAAACCTGCTTTGGGCTTCCCGATCTGCGTCTACAAAAAGGATATGTTTTACAGGTGTATTCACGTTGTTAGGTTGGTTTATTGGACTGTTAGTTTTGTTTGGACTCAGTTAAATTTTTAAAATCAAAGGTTTTATTGGTAATAACGCGGGCTATGCATTTTTTGAGGTCCTCAAGAACAACCGGCTTGGCCAGATAATCATCCATATCCTGATCGAGACAGCGCTCGCGCTCTCCTTTAATCGCACGGGCGGTAAGGGCTACAATGGGTATGCGTTTGCCCTGCTTTTCCAGTTTACGTATGGCCGCAGTAGCTTCAAAGCCACTCATAACGGGCATTTGTATATCCATTAAAATCAGGTCAACATGCTGATTTTTAAAGACCTCTACGGCTTCACCTCCGTGACTTGCCTCACTAATTGTTGCTAAAGGCACTACCTTGCCCAGGATGGTACGGGTTAAAAATTTGTTTACCGGGTTGTCTTCAGCAAAAAGGATGCTGATCTTCAGGTTGCTCAGGTCTATTTCCTGCTCTACCGGCTCAGGCAGGCTTACCTGAATTTCGCCGGGCTGCTCCAAAGATTCGAGATATTCGATCAACTGCTCCCGTAAAACGGGTTTTACCAGCCTGATATCAATGTCAAGATCTTTGCTCTTATCGGCGATTTCCTGATCGTGACCCGAACTGTGCATCATAACGATGCCCAGTTGCTTCCGGCTGATTTTGAGTTCCTGTCTTAAATGGCCTATCAGATCTAAGCCGTTTAAATAGGGCATATGGTAATCTACTATGGCCAGGTCAAAATTAGCATCACGCTCCAGGATTTCGATGGCATCGATTCCGTTAGATACCAGAGTGGTCTCGATATCCCGGTCCTTAAGCATTTCCTGCATGATGGTGCGGTTGTTTTTATTATCGTCAACAACCAGTACCCTTTTTAAACTGCGCTTTATAGCAGGCTTGATTTCGCCGCTTTCTAACGAATTGAAATCTACTTCAAACGAAAACGTGGTTCCCTCACCCAGCTCACTTTCCACTTTAAGGTTGCTCTTCATAAGCCCCAGCAGTTTGTTGCTTATGGTGAGGCCCAGACCGGTACCTCCGTATTTTCGGGTGGTGGAAGAATCTTCCTGATCAAATGCCCTGAAAATCTTTTTTAAGTTTTGAGGAGCAATACCTATACCGGTATCGCGAAGGGAAAAGCAGTAACGCATCTTTCCGCTTTTATCTACTTTACCCAACTGGCGTACCTTAAGCTCGATCTCTCCCTTGTGGGTGAATTTAATGGCATTGCTTATTAGGTTTATCAAAATCTGACGCAACCGCAGACCATCTGCCATCACAAAATTATCAAACTCATTGGGCAGGTTGAGCAGGATCTCCAGTCCCTTTTTATGGGCAGCCTGCTTAACCATTTCTACCGTGCGCCCGCAGACCTCTACAATATCTACCCGCTCTAAGCTGAGATTGAGCTTACCGGCCTCTATTTTTGAGAAATCTAAAATATCATTGATGAGGTCCAATAACGAAACCGCCGAAGAATATGCGGTCTCGGCATACTGTGCCTGGTTCTCGTTTAAAGGGGTTTTTAATAACAGATCGGTAAAGCCGATTACCCCGTTAAGCGGAGTCCGGATCTCGTGACTCATGTTTGCCAGAAATTCAGATTTCGATTTGCTGGCAGCCTCTGCTTTGAGTTTTGCATTACGCAGGGACAATTCCATCTCTTTTAGGCTTGTAATATCTGTTGCAATACCCAGATACCCCTTTGTACGCCCCTGCTCATCCAGAATGGCTGAGGTTAATAACTGTCCGATAAAGGTCTTCCCATCCTTACGTACATAGGTCCATTCGTTAGAGCTTCGGTCTCCCTGAGTATAGGCATAGGTAAATACCTCAGTAGTATCGATCTGCGTCCCGTATTTAAACTCCAGATGTTTCTTTTGCTCCGCGATTTCACGCGGCAGGTGAAAGATACCCGGTGTGTGTTTACCTACCACTTCGGCTGCGGTATAACCCAGAAGATTCTCTGCACCCCTGTTGAATTTTTTAATGAGGTGATTGGCACCAGTCTCGATGATAATAACTTCTGAAGTCGCGTCGAGTACCACCTGCAGATCGTTAAGGCTGCGCTGCAGTTCTTTTTTGGCCTTGATATTTTCGGTCATATCAACTACCTGACCTATTAAAGAGCTGATGTGACCGGTCTCATCATATAAGGCAGAAACGGTAAGAAAACAGTGCACTAAACTTCCGTTTTTATGCACGTAACGCTTTTCAATACTATAAGAATCAATCTTTTTATTGAGTATCTCTTTAAACAACGCCACATCATTGGCACGGTCTTCAGGATGGGTGATTTCTTCGAGGCTTAATTCTAAGAGCTCATCGTTGGTATAGCCCACCATTTGGGCAAGATTTTTATTGATCATTACCCAGTCTCCGTGTAAATCGACCACAGCCATCCCGTTTGGCGAGTTTTCAAAAACGCGTTTAAAACGGGCGGCACTCTTCTGGGCCAGGATCTCCAGTTTCTTTTGCTGGGTAATATCTTCAACCTGGGTAATGACCAGATCCTTATCGGTAATCCCGTCTTTAAAAACAGAAGACGACATACTGCACCAGATTACCCGCCCTGAGGAGTGGTAACATTCGACCTCGAGCTTGTAGTTTGCTATTTCTCCGCCCAGTAACGCCCGGCGTTTTTCCCGCGCCTCCTCCAGATATTCGGGCTTGATGATATCGGAAAAGGTGTACTTTAGAATCGCCTCTTCAGAAAGAGATTGCAATCCAAATATGTTTAAGGCGGCTTTATTAACCATAAAGACTTCCGACACATTTTTGACTAAAATAATCCCAACCGCCGAGTTGTTGAAAATCTCCCTAAATCGTGTTTCGGCCTCCTGACGGGCCAGTTCCTGTTCTTTGGCTTCGGTAATATCCTGAAAAGCGCCATACACCCGAAGGCATTTCCCGTCTTTAAACTCAGACTTGGCCACACTGCGCACCCACTTTTCGGCTCCATTTGCCGCCACGAGTATAAACTCTTCATCGTAGGGTTCTCCTTTCTCGACCGCATTTTGAAAACATTGGGTGATTTTATCCCGGCTCCAGCCTTCTTTAAAAAAATTTATAGCACCCTCCAGCTGTGGAGTATAATCTACCGGTACTTCGTGAATTTTATTGATATAGGGAGTCCAGGTTATTTTACCTTTTACCAGGTCTACATCCCAGCCTCCTACTTTTGCAAGTTCATTACTCTCCTCATAGATTTCAGAGAAGGAACGCAATCTTTTGATTTTGCTTTCGTACAGATCAATCTGTGCATTTTTGCTGAATTTACGGGTAAACTTAAGAATCAGATACCGGCACTTGTCTTCCCCTTCCACCACTAAAGCCATGGCTTTTACCACAAGGGGTCTGCCATCTGCACCCAAAAATGAAAACAGGTATTTTTTCTCTAGGGTTTCCCCCTTACGCACGGCATTTACAATACCTGAAATGGTGTACCGGCCGGGCACCCCCAAAATAGCCTCCCAGGCTTTTTCCTGATCTTCTTCAGAAAGATCATCATATTTAAGTGTAATAAAAAGGCTTTTGGAAATGTAGAATTCTGATGGCCTATCGACGCTGCAAAAATAGGGTCCATGATACGGCGTTTCATTAAGCCATTCAAAAACCGTTTCATGAGTACCTATAAGGTCCTGAAATGTTTTCTTTGTGCACGCTCCGGACATTACTAAATGTTTAAGTTGGGTCCCACGAAGATAAACATTTTATCTAGCAAAGTAAGCTTTTCATCGATATTTTAAATATTTAACGTTTTTAATCGGACAATACTACTCTTAAACACCTAAGTATCATCCTTCTTTTAGGGTTCCAACGCTACCTTTTTCTGTTTTTGTAAGCCGAAATTCGCGATCTACCCGAAGCCCGGGTTCCTGGCGATGCGATACATAAATAATGGCGGCCCGGGTACTTTCGCTTAATTTGTTTATGAGCCCCACAACCAATGCTGCATCCTGGTCTCCCAGTGCAAAGGTGGGTTCGTCAAGAATAAGCAATGGCGGATTTTTGATCATCGCGCGGGCAATAAGCACCAGGCGTTTATTTACCTCACTCAAATCCCGAAACCGGCTGGAGGATTTGGACTCCAGTCCTATTAATGCGATCCACTGGGCGGCGATTGAACGCTCTAAAGAGGTAGGGCGTTTGTAAAGCCCCACGCTATCATAGATACCACCCACCACCATATCAGAAACGCTATGCATACCGTCAAAGCGCTCGGTAAGCACGGGAGTAACATAGCCTATTTTCTTTTTCAGCTCCCAAACGCTCTCACCGCTGCCTTTTTTAGTGCCAAAAATGTACAATTCCTTGCCATAGCCCTTTACACTGTCTCCGGTAATCATAGAAAGCAGGGTGGTCTTTCCCGAACCGTTAGCACCGGTAAGTTGCCAGGTCTCTGCCTTTTTGATTTGCCAGGTTATATTTTGCAACACACAGGTATCACCAAAGGAGACCGAAACATCACGGAATTCGATGAGCACCTCCGGCATATCAGAGCTTGCAGTCAGTGCCTGAGGCATTTGATACTCCGCCTCTGCTTTCAGGTCGGGGTCTTTAGGTTTGAGTTTTCCGCCTTTATAAAATGTGCCATTTTCAAATACCAGGGTATCTGTACAAAAGGTCAGCAAATCTTCATGTCGTGTGTACAACTGAAGAATCGCAGTATGCCCGGCCAAAAGACGCAATTGGGCTTTAAGGGCTTTTACCGTTTCTAAATCCAGACCATCAAAGGGATGGTCGAGAATAAGATAATCGGGGTTCTGAGCCAGTTGATAGGCCAAAAGCAACTTCTTGCGTTCGCCCGTAGATTTGGTCAGCAGGCTGTCCTGATCATTCGTCAGGATTTTTTCGCCCAGACGGTATTCTAAATCCAGATACTGTGTAAGGCTATATTCTGAAAAAAGCTGACCCCTTGGGCCGGCTTCCTGTTTTAACCAGTCTGCCTTCAGCAGGGACACCAGATCCTGTTGCCTGATGCGTTGTCCGGTGGTGTTGTATGCGTAATGCGTAGGTGTAGCCATGGAGATTGTTATACGTTAAGCACAATTTTACCGATATGCGCACTGCTTTCCATAAGCCGGTGTGCCGCAGCGGCGTCTGCCAGATCAAAAGTCTGATCGACAAATACCCGTACCCGGCCGTTCTCCAACAAAGGCCAGACCCGGGCCTGCAAATCCTGCGCGATCTGATGCTTTACCGTAACATCCTGTGGTTTAAGCAGGCTGCCGGTAAGTGTTAACTGCTTGCTCATCAGCATCCACAAATCAATTTGAGGCTTTAAACCATTCATTCCGTTTATGTGAACCAAACGCCCTTTTTGAGCAAGCAAACTCATGTTTTTAAGGGTATAATCGCCACCCACCATATCGAGAATTACATTGATCTTTTCCTCTTTATAAACTTCCTGAAAATCTTCTTTCTTGTAGTTGATTACCCGGGCTAACCGGTGTTCATTAATAAAACGCAGCTTTTCGTCTGAACCCACGGTAGTAAACGTATTCAATCCTAAAGCTTTGGTCATTTGCAAACCCATTATGCCAATACCACTGGTGCCGCCGTGTATCAGCAAACCTTCGCCGGCACAGGCTTTAGCCTGCATAAATACATTAAACCATACGGTGAACAGGACCTCAGGTAAAGCTGCTGCTTCCACAAAACTAAATCCTTTAGGCACCGGTAAACATAAACGTGCATCCACGCAGATTTCTGTAGCATATCCCCCACCGGCTACCAGCGCACAAACCGGATCACCTACCCGAAATGCAGATACATCTGAAGCTACTTCGAGGATTTCGCCCGCAACCTCCAGCCCGGGAATTGTAGCCTTCTCAGCCTGCCCACCGTAGGCATCCGGATTTTCACGGGTTAAAATATCGCTTCGGTTTACCCCTGCGGCTTTTACCGCAATGCGCACCTGCCCGGCTTTGAGCTCCTGAGCTTCAAATTCCTGTACTTGTAATACTTCCGGTCCTCCGGCTTTTGTGATAACTAGGGCTTTCAAATTGTTCTATTGTTATTGCTATTGCTATTGTTATTGCTATTGTTATTGTTATTGTTATTGTTATTGTTATTGTTATTGCTATTGCTATTGCTATTGCTATTGCTATTGCTATTGCTATTGCTATTGCTATTGCTATTTAAAAAATAAAAGCCCTTAATCTGGAATGAAGAAGGGCTTTCAAAGATTTTGCTAAGTCTTAAACGTGCAGGGCACGGTCTTCGGTTGCTGCAAGGGCAGCCTCTTTTACTGCTTCGGCATAGGTAGGATGTGAGTGTGACATACGCGCAATATCTTCGGCACTGGCACGGAATTCCATCGCGGTTACCGCTTCGGCAATTAAATCGGCTACACGTGCGCCTACCATATGTACGCCCAAAACCTCATCGGTTTCCTTATCGGCCAGGATTTTTACAAAACCATCAATATCTCCCGAAGCTCTGGAACGTCCCAAAGCCCGCATGGGGAACTGACCTGATTTGTAAGCCACGCCTTCTTCTTTAAGTTGTTCTTCAGTCTTACCTACAGATGCAACTTCAGGCCAGGTGTACACTACTCCCGGAATGAGGTTGTAATCGATATGCGGCTTCTGACCGGCAATGGTTTCGGCAGCAAAAACGCCTTCTTCCTCCGCTTTATGGGCAAGCATGGCACCGCGTACCACGTCACCAATGGCATAGATGTTAGACACTTCGGTTTGCAGATGTGCGTTAACGGCAACACGGCCACGATCATCGGTTTTTACACCAGCTGCTTCCAGGTTAAGCCCTTCGGTATAGGCTTTTCGGCCTACAGAAACCAGGACATAATCGCCTTTAAATTCAACCTCCTGATCTTTTTTATCGGTAGCCGTTACCACTACTTCATCACCGTTTCGGGTAACGCCGTTTACTTTATGTGAAGTATAGAATTTAACGCCCTGCTTTTTCATTACTTTGGTGAGCTCTTTGCTCTGGGCACCATCCATTGTAGGAATGATGCGGTCCATATACTCCACCACACTTACTTCAGCACCCAGACGGCTGTACACCTGACCCAGTTCGAGACCAATCACACCACCGCCTATCACGATCATGTGCTTTGGGATTTCGGTAAGTTTTAAGGCTTCGGTTGAAGTAATGATACGCTCTTTGTCCAGCTCAATAAAAGGAAGGTTTGCCGGCTTACTGCCCGTGGCTATGATGATGTTTTTGGCTTCAAGCTCCACATCATCGCCTTCGGCTACAGCGATATGAATGTGGGTTTTATCTTTAAAGCTGCCCACGCCCTGATAGGTGTCAATTTTATTTTTACTCATCAAAAACTCGATCCCCTTGGTCGTTTGCTCCACTACTGAAGCTTTACGGGACATCATTTTCTCGAGATTTATTTTTACTTCTCCGGGAATTTCGATCCCGTGTTCTTCAAAATGCTTAACGGCATCTTCATAATGGTGTGAAGAATCGAGAAGTGCTTTGGAAGGGATACAGCCTACATTAAGGCAGGTACCGCCCATAGTAGCATATTTTTCTATAATTGCGGTTTTAAGACCCAATTGCGCGCAGCGAATGGCAGCCACATAACCTCCGGGACCGGAGCCGATGACTGCAACGTCGTATGTACTCATAATGTTACGTTCAAAATTTGAATATCAAAGGTACGATGTTGAAATGCTTTGAGCAATTAATGTAAAGCTCAATTCTATTGCGCAGGCAAACTAATAAATTGCAGTTAAGAAAAGTCTATAAGGGTCGTACCAGTTCAAGATTAAAATTTGAATTTTCAAGCACAATCAAATTACGATTGCCATTGTCTTTACTTACATAAATACCAATCCCTGCGTTTCCGGTATAAGTTATCAAAACCGATTTTGTTGCAGACGCCGGTTGACCTGAAAAAGTGGGAATTAGAGTCACACTACCAGCGGGAATAAGATTGGTGCCATTATACAGGCGAAGTTCCACGGGTGTAGTTGTACCTCCTGAAGTTCCTGATTTAATCAGGCTTACAGAAAATGTTAGTCGGTAAATCCCGCCGGCTGCTGGAAAGGCATCTCCGTTATTGAATACTATTCCGTCTGGAGTGATCGTATTTACGTTAAACGGAATTTTCACCAAGTTGCTATTACCTACCGTAAAATCATAATTCAAATACCGGTCTCCATATCGCGTTACAGATTCTACCTCCTGCCAGGTAGCATTACCTGTTGCATCTGAAGTTAAGACTTTACCTGCTTCCTGATTACCATCAAGATACCGGAGCGTACCATCAACCTGAAGCTTTGCGGTAGGGTTTGAGGTTCCTATACCAACTTTAGTAGCGGCATAGGCATCAACCCTGGTATTGGTCGTGTTACCCAGAATAATGGTATTGTCAACTGCGGTCTGTGCGGGTCCTATTGCTATAGCATTTTGATGATTGGAAACCGCCTGATATCCCAAAGCAGTTGCGTTGTTACTGGTAGCCCGGCTTTGATTTCCTAAAGCCAGGGTATTATTTGAGGTAGATGTAGCTCCGTTTCCAAAGGCAAATGAACCGGTAGCTCCGGATCTGGCTGCAGCACCTATTGCATACGAATGAGTCGCTGTAGCTTGTGAAGACTCCCCAATTGCATAGGAACTTGTTCCGGACGCTGTTGAACTTTGTCCGATGGCATAACTTTTATTTTGGGAAGAAACAGCGCTTTCACCCAAGGCATAAGCATTACTGCCCGATGCGTTAGCTGCTTTACCAAAAGCATAATTGCTCGTATTACCTGCAGAAGCATTTTCACCCAGTGCAAAAGCCTGATTTGCACTGGAAGATGCACCCAAGCCTAACGCTATTCCACCATTAGGCTGTAGTCTGCCTATTTGTTGATTATTAAGTTTTAAATACAGATCGTGATAACTGGTCGTCCCTAAAAAAGTAGAACCATCATTTGCGCGGCCATTTAAACTATTTCCGTTTAGTGCCCAGCCTGCAGCACTACCTGAACCAGAGGTTGCTTTTGCACTAACCCAAAGGCTGCCATTCCAATAATACAAACCAGGGCTTACATCGTTTACCGTAGCGAGATTATAAACCAGTAATCCCTGTGCAGGACTGGTTACCGGCGCTGTATTGGTTGTCGCAACCAGATTTAAGCGTGGAATTAATAAACCGCGATTTGAAGAAGATAAATCCAAAATACTGGAATTATCCGGGGACGTAGTACCTATACCTACCTGTGAGAATGCATAAATAGGAATAAGAAATACTAAGAGAATGCTTAAGTCAAGTAATTTTTTAATCATGTCTGGGGTTCTAAGTTTGATTGTGTTAGCCGTGTTCTTTAAACACTTCGCGCACACTTACGTAGTGAACCCCAGATGCGGATGAGAATAAAATAAATTTTAATATTTATTTAACAGTACAATTCATATTTAATTGTTATCCAACATTTAATATAATTTTAAATAGTCAAAATCATCTGAATCAAATTCATATTCGCTGAATACAGAGCTACGCTATATAAATGAAATTCATTTATATTAGAAGTATACCAAGTTCCAATTTCAGTAATTGCCTTTAAGTAATACTGGCACACAAACTTCACGGCTGATACCAGATTTATGGTACGATCTCAGATTCAACCTGTAAGGAGTTTACGCATATAGCACATTAAAACGCTATTAGCTTTATCCCAGAAATTATAGAACTTAATCGATTAATTCTATCCTTAACGATGTGCCCTGTAAGATTTCGAGATCATCCCAGTCATCATTATCATCAGTATCAATGGTTTCCATATATAAATCAAAGCCCCTATATGTATCATTAATATTAACTAGAAATGATTTTGTAATTGTAACATACTCAGAATCATTGTTAAAATCAACGAAAGAAGAACTGTTTCTTAATTCAGTACCATATTCAGCTACATAGAATTTTAAAAATCCATTATCCCGGCGTCTGTAAAGATTGATTGTATACGTAAATTTATATACACCGGTCACTTCACGTGTCTGTATTCTAGTATTTGAAAGACTATTCAATCCCTTATTAGGTCCTGTATCTCCAAAAGAAACGACACGCCTTCGAGTATCAATATCAGACAATCTGTAACCCGTACCCACATAAATCTCCCCATACACATCTGTACCTCCGGAACCACCAGCAAGGGTTTGCCAGGTGGCATTACCATTAGCGTCTGAAGTCAATACCCGGTTTACTCCCTGATTACCATCAACATAACGAAAACTGTTTTCTAAGTGAAGTCTGGCCTGTGGGTTATTTGTGCCTATACCCACATTAGCGTTACTACCCAAAATAAGGGTGTTGGCATTGGGGGCAGAAGCATTAAAGCCAATAGCAATAGCATTTTGACCTGAAGCCTGTGCGTTATACCCAACCGCTAAACTTCGATAACCCGTGGCATCAGAATCGGCCCCAACAGCTATCGACTCATTCTGCTGAGTTCCTGCATTAGTACCAATAGCGATGGAGTTTTGACTGGTGGCCGTCGTACTGTTACCTAAAGCAATTGCATTGTTAGCCGAGCTTTGCGCTCCTAATCCCACTGCTATATTCTGAAAATTGGAAACCGCATTTTTACCTATGGCAATAGATTCATTACCATTTGCATCGGCATTATAACCCAGAGCAACCGCATCCTGATTAGCCTCACTCGAATAGCCAATAGCTACTGAATTGTTGGAGATTACATTAGAATCATTGCCTAAAGCGATGCCTCCTTCAGGACTAAAGCGTCCAATTTGTCGGTTATTAACCTTCAGAAATAAATCATTGTATGTAGTTGAGCCCAGAAAGGTAGAGCCGTCATTAGTGACCCCATTTAGATTATTACCTGTTAGCAACCAGCCCGATCCAGAACTGGAAGTCGCTGCCGGTGTTTGCCAGCTCACATTACCATTGGCATCTGAGGTAAGAACCCTGCCGGTTGCCTGATTCCCGTCTTCAAACCGAAAACTACCGGAAAGATGGAATTTGGTCTGGGGATCACTGGTTCCAATACCCACATTTTGACTGGCCCCACCTAAAATAATTGTATTAGCCCTGTTAGCTAAAGCATTAGTTCCTATTGCGAAGGCATCTGCAGCACTGGCATTGGAATTGAAGCCAAGGGCATAACTTCGCGCCCCACCCGCATTTGCCCCATTACCCAAAGCAAAAGCATTTGCTGCTACAGCTGTATTATTCAGTCCGAAGCTCACAGCTCCATTAGGCCTTAAGGTAGCTAAAGTTCTGTTTTCAGCTTTTAGTACCAGAGGTACATCGTTCAGGGTTCCTATAAAACTGTTTGCACCTGCATAATTACCCTGCAATTGCCAGCCCAAATCAACCCAGGCTGAACCATCGTAAAATACAAAGCCTTCGGAGATCGTGCTGGTAGCAGCCGTATTGTATACAATAAGACCCTTTACAGGACTGGCAATCGTAGCCGTATCATCAGCACCGGTAAGCGCTATTCGAGGTATAAGTAATCCGGCATGATCAGACTGAATATCCAAGATAGCCGCCGGATTCGGAGAGGTGGTTCCAATACCTACCTGAGCATTTAAAGCCAAAGACATCAAAAGAACATAGCTTATAAAAAGTAATTTTTTCATCATAAAAAATGGGTTTAGGGACTTAGTAAAATTTTGATTGTATAAGTGATAATAAGGTTCGCGTATCTGGAAGTGCTAAAACTTTGAGGTTTTAGAAAAATCCGATTAAAACACGATTAGAAACATATATACAGGACACAGGATTTCAGAGCTCAAAAAATAAATCACCCTCACTGCCAGCACTCTTGCAGCCTGGGAAAGCTTTTGTTTTTATGCTTTAAAATAATTTACGCGCGATCGCCAGTATGTAGGATATCCCGGTGTAAAACAGCCCTGATCGGGACAGTCTTACAGGTAGCGATGCCCGGCTGCGGGGTACAGGAAAAAACTGGATTTGATGCGACAACCAGATCACCTTCGGCCTTGGGAAAGCTAAAGGGGTTTGTCACACGACTATCCCAAAAGAATAGATGCGTTTTCATAAGTGGGTTGGTTTGGGACTAAACAGCTATACTGCTCAGGTTATGTTTTTTACAAGTGCAATAATACTATTAAATCGATAAATGCAAGTACAAAATCGATAAAATACACAGCTAACCCCCTCATAAATTGTATGTTATACATTAAAAAAACACCAGAAATCGGCATACTTTATAGGTTTTGTTTAACATTCTCTGCATTTAAATAAACAAAACTCCGGTTTAGCCTGCCAAAAATGATTTTTTCGTAAAAATTACAGTATCTCTTTTTTTTTAAGTTAAATACAGGAATCTTCCCAATTCAATACCTTGATATTCGCACTACCTTCACAAAATGAGCTTATAAACCTAAAATCATAATCCTAAGATTGGGCTGCCACAATCACTATTTCAGCCTTATACATTTCTGATGCGCGCTGCCAGACTCTGATCATGCATTGACCTGGACTGTTCTTATTTGAATCTGTACGAATTGAAAAAACGTTTGTACGGGACAACCTACTTTTTTCTAAAAAACAGACCGCTTTGCATAACCTGTTTATAAATTATGTACCTTAGATCTATTCACGGCCCCGCCCTACCCGGCCCACACTCACCCCACAGTGAGTCCACACTGAACCCACACTTTGCCACACTTTATGTGGACCTATTGTGGAAGCAGTCTGGAACCAATTTTAATTTAACACCAACCTGCAATGGCAAAATTAGATCCTAAAAACGGACTGGTAGGCAGTATAGGCCAGCTGGTATTTCGAAGCGTAAACGGTGAAACCGTAGTACAGGGAAGGCCCGAAAAAACGGGAAGGCCCCCTTCCGGGCGTTCCAAACAAACCGCTACCGATTTTGGGCGCGCCTCCCGAACCACCAGCAGCCTTATGAGGGGATTACGTCCTTTTCTTAGCAACATGTACGATTCTCAGTTTTTTAACCGCTTTCGCAAAGCAGTGTATCAGGGGATGAAAATGAATGATACCCTGCCCCAGGGCAGTTTTGATCTGTGGCAGGGGGAGCCCACCGTATTGGAAGGTCTGGAAGCCGACCTGAAAAATCAGTATCCGCGATACGTGCAAATGCCCGGGCTGGAGCTAAGCCTCGAAGCGGGAACTTTGGAAATCAGCGTACCCGAATTTAAAGCAGATAACCACCTGCACTGGCCGGTAAAGGCCAGTGAAGCCGAACTGGGATACTGGATCAGCGTCTATGACTCCAAAACCTACCAGGTGCTGCGGCACGAACTCTTTCGTATTCCCATTCCGCACAAAACGCAAAGTATACCTGCAACCCATTACACCACGACTGCATTGCCTGCAGAGGCCCTGCTTTTAGTTACAGCGGGGGTGTTTTACTATACCGCAGACTTTCGGATGGGGAAAGTATGTATGAATTCAAAAGCTTTTAATCCCACCCAGGTGCTGAAGGTTTTTAGGACGTAATCTTTTAAGATTCTTTATAAAATTATTTTTATGAGCTTATTAATAATTAAGTGCACAAAAGTCACTTGATTAGAAAGTTACGGCCTATCAGGAGGTTCTCGTGAAATTTGACGTGAGCGCAACGTCGCAGGCGGTTCTGTTTGAAGCCGCCAGAGCGGCCGAGTTAAGCGCATGCAGTGCAGCGAACAATAAATTTAGAGAACCTCCTGTAAGCCTTGATTTTTTGGTTCTTTTGTATCAAGACAAAAGAACAGAAATACAATTAGCAGTTGGAATTATCATTTAATTAAAATTTAATCTCTTTAGTAGCTGGAGCGTGTCAAACTGAGCGCAGTCGAGAAGTAAGGGCGTTCGAAACGAGCAGTTAGACCGATGTATCCAAAATCTACTTTGCAGGAAACATCCTAAAAAGAAAGCAGAAAAACATCCCTCCAAACCTCCCTTCAAAGGGAGGCTTTAAGTTTAGCGAAAACACTCCCTTCCTTTGAAGGAAGGGCCGCGGATGGATGTTACCTGAAACGATCTTCAATTTATAATATAAGCCTGTCGGGCAGCCTTGATTATCAGGAATGTCATTTCGATTGTATCACACGGAAGTTGCTCGTCAGGAGAATTAATAAAACACTAAGAAAACCAATTAATACATCAGTACCGGCCTATCAGGAGGTTCTCGTGAAATTTGACGTGAGCGCAACGTCGCAGGCGGTTCTGTTTGAAGCCGCCAGAGCGGCCGAGTTAAGCGCATGCAGTGCAGCGAACAATAAATTTAGAGAACCTCCTGTAAGCCTTGATTTTCTTGCCCGGCTGACTAGACGGGTTGGTTCGTTTTTTCATCGATGGAAAAAATGAACAGGAAAATGAATCGAAGTTATAGGTTCTAAATCATCTTCCGTTCATTTTCTTTACTCGCATAATTATTATCTCACGAGAGATCGTAATCTCAAACACCAAAAATCAAAGACTTGAGGGAGCGGGTGCTTAAGGTAGAATGGGAATTACTATTTGCACGCGATACAATCGCGCGCGAACAATGGGAGCGTAACACACTGAGCGCAGTCGAAGTGCTGTCGAGAAGTGCGTGGCGGTCAAAACCTACGTTGAGACCGGTGTATCAAAAAATCCACTTAGCAGGAAACATCCTAAAAAGAAAGCTGAAAAACATCCCTCCAAACCTCCCTTCAAAGGGAGGCTTTAAGTTTAGCGAAAACACTCCCTTCCTTTGAAGGAACTGCTGGGGATGGATGTTACCTGAAACGATCTTCAATTTATAATATAAGCCTGTCGGGCAGCCTTGATTATCAGGAATGTCATTTCGATCGTATCACACGGAAGTTGCTCGTCAGGAGAATTAATAAGACACTAAGAAAGTCAATTAATACATCAGTACCGGCCTATCAGGAGGTTCTCGTGAAATTTGACGTGAGCGCAACGTCGCAGGCGGTTCTGTTTGAGGCCGCCAGAGCGGCCGAGTTAAGCGCATGCAGTGCAGCGAACAATAAATTTAGAGAACCTCCTGTAAGCCTTGATTTTTTGGTTCTTTTGTATCAAGACAAAAGAACAGAAATACAATTAGCAGTTGGAATTATCATTTAATTAAAATTTAATCTCTTTAGTAGCTTGAGCGTGTCAAACTGAGCGCAGTCGAGAAGTAAGGGCGTTCGAAACGAGCGGTGAGACCGATAAATCCAAAATCTACTTTGCAGGAAACATCCTAAAAAGAAAGCAGAAAAACATCCCTCCAAACCTCCCTTCAAAGGGAGGCTTTAAGTTTAGCGAAAACACTCCCTTCCTTTGAAGGAAGTGCTGGGGATGGATGTTACCTGAAACGATCTTCAATTTATAATATAAGCCTGTCGGGCAGCCTTGATTATCAGGAATGTCATTTTGATCGTATCACACGGAAGTTGCTCGTCAGGAGAATTAATAAAACACTAAGAAAACCAATTAATACATCAGTGGCAGCCTGTTAGGAGGTTCTCGTGAAATTTGACGTGAGCGCAACGTCGCAGGCGGTTCTGTTTGAGGCCGGTGCGCCGGCCGAGTTAAGCGCATGCAGTGCAGCGAACAATAAATTTAGAGAACCTCCTGTAAGCCTAGATTTTCTTGCCCGGCTGACTAGACGGGTTGGTTCGTTTTTTCATCGATGGAAAAAATGAACAGGAATATGAATCGAAGTTATAGGTTCTAAATCATCTTCCGTTCATTTTCTTTACTCGCATAATTATTATCTCACGGAAGCTCATAAACTCAAACACCAAAAATCAAAGACTTGCGGGAGCGGGTGCTTAAGGTAGAATGGGAATTACTATTTGCACGCGATACAATCGCGCGCAAACAATGGGCTTACTGGCCCAAAGAAATCCTTTCGACAGATGCTCAGGGCTGGTTCACCAAAAGAAAACTTTTTAAATATTTATTAGTAAAGAGGAATATATTAGAAATAGTAAGCCAAAGACGAACATATCTAACTGTCACAAAAATATTTATGAATTTTAGAACTAAAACTATTTAATAATCAATACGTTTAAGAGACAGCGAAACAGTATTGGCAATTAAAAACATATTTACGCCAGAATTATTAATTGAATATGTCATGTAGACTCTTTCATTTGCAGCTAGTCTCACTAAAACGGATTTACTTATGTGAAATCTTTCATCGTGATTGGGGTTGTCACCCCAATCTATGGACGTACTTTTATTAATTTTTGTAGCTGCTCCACTACTAAAACCTTTTCTTAAATAAATATTAATATTCCCATTAGAATTATCATTTATAAAAATTCCGTAACTATATGTGATTTCATATACTCCAGCTTCATTTACCGCTATGTAGTCGGTAGGTAATGTACTATTTATTGATACGTTTCTGTTCAGCCCTGTGTCTGTACTATTGAACGTTATATTTGCAGTTCCATTTGAAATTGTAAGGTTTGAAGTTCTGTCAACCTCTCCGTAAACTTGATTTATAAGTGTTCGCCAGTCAGCTAGCCATTAGCATCTGATGTTAAGACCTTGCCTGCTCCCTGAGTTCCATCCACTATTTTAACGGAACCGGCTACATGTAGTTTTGTAGAAGGATTGTTAGTACCAATCCCGACATTTAGATTATTACCTAAAATTAGCGTATTAGGATTTGGGGCGTAAACGTTATTGCCTATAGCCACCGCATTAGCAGCCTGAGCCTGAGCAGAATTACCAATCGCAATAGCATCTGATCCCGAGGTATAGGTTGATTTACCTATTGAAATGGCGTGATCACCCTGAACCTGAGAACTTTGGCCAATTGCAATCGCTCCAGTTTTATTCGCAAAGGCTGCATCCCCGATAACTATACCATAAGTCCCCTGAGATTGTGTTGATCTCCCAATGGAAATTGAATTATTACTATCTGCATCCGCTTCACTTCCGATTACAATTGAGTTATTTGAACTTACTCTTGAATTGTATCCTACAATTAAACTATTAGAGGCTCCGCCAGCATCATAATCAGAAGCATATCCTAAAAATACATTATTTGCGGCTGTAGCATAATTATTAGCACCTGCAAGCTCTCCTAAGTAAACCGAATTTGAAGTGTTTAAGGTTTCTATCTGACCTCTTGAAGTAATTCGAGTTTTTAAAACATTATTTATTTTAATTTCTAAGGGTAGATTATTTAAGCTACCCAAAAAATTTCCGGAACTGATCGTATTGCCCGTCAGCTTCCAACTATCTCCTGAACTTGAAACTGATGTTGATTTTAAGGCTATCCATTTATTTTGAGACGAACTATATACATAAACCCCCTCTTCGGTGACATTTGAAGTCTGCCCACTAGGGCTTGTAGCAGCAACTGTAACATAAACCAAAGCAGCATTTTGATCTGAGGTATAAACTTTCGCCTTTAATTGATCACCCGTCATTCGAGGTAAAGCTACTCCATCAAGAGAAGTCGCATCTGCTGGTCTACCTGTAACATCAAGGGTTGTTTTTGGTGAGGTAGTTCCAATACCTACCTGAGCATGAGTTGCAAAAAATGCAAATAATGCAAAAATTATGAAATGGGGTTTCATCAATAAGTAATTATCTTCGTATTTTATCTTGTTTTTGTATTCGTTTGACTAGGAATCAGTGAATTATACAAGGACAAATGTAGGACAAGAAAAGCAATTAACCTATTAAATAACAAATATTTACGATTAAAGATTTCCTGATATAAAAATTACTCATTTTTTATTAGTTTAAAGATTACCCTATGAGTTTCAAGCATTCAAAACTTCTTAACATAAGCGATCCTGTGTTCTTAGTATTTCATTCATAATCCTTAAACTTGTACAAACTATATAAAAGATTATGACAAATCAGGATGCGGAAGAGCGTAACGAGCAAATTGTAGAAAACAGAGAACTCAGCATTTTTGAAGCCTTGATCCCAATACTCGCATTGGTAGGCATGCTGGCTTATAATGTTTTTGTGTTTGGCGATGATGCCCTAAGTGGTTCTAACCAGTTTATCTTAATTCTTGGTGCTGCTGTAGCCGCAATTGTGGGTTTCTTCAACAAAACCTCTTTTGAACTGATGATGGAAGAAGTTGCCCTCAATATAAAATCAACCGCGGGTGCTATTCTCATCCTCCTGCTGGTGGGAGCTTTGGCCGGAACCTGGCTTGTAAGTGGCATCATCCCCACGATGATTTATTACGGTATGCAAATCCTGAGTCCGTCTATATTTCTCGCAGCCTGCGTGGTGATCTGTGCCATCATTTCGGTCGCTACCGGAAGCAGCTGGACCACCTCGGCCACTGTAGGTATTGCACTTATAGGTATTGCCAATGCCCTGGGTATATCTCTTGGCATGACCGCAGGAGCTATTTTATCGGGGGCTTATTTTGGGGATAAGCTTTCACCCCTAAGCGATACAACAAACCTCGCCCCTGCCATGGCGGGTACCGATTTATTTACGCACATACAGTACATGCTATACACCACCGTGCCCTCTATAAGCATCACCCTGCTGGTCTTTATTATTATAGGTTTTAGTGTAGAGACCACAGGCCCCGCAGACAGCAGTGCTATTTTAGCCTCTATTGATGAAGCTTTTAATATCACGCCCTGGCTGTTTCTGGTACCGGCTCTGGTTATCTTTTTAATCATCAAAAAAACACCTCCCCTAATCGCCTTACTGGCAGGTACACTTTTAGGTGGAATCGCTGCGCTCATTTTCCAACCGGATTTGGTTGCCGGTTTGGGCGGAAGCACCAGCCTGAGTTTTGAAAGCGGCTACAAAGGGATTATGAATGCCATCACCGTTGATACTGCTATTGAAACCACCAATGAAGATCTCAATGACCTTTTTGCTGCCAGCGGAATGGCCGGGATGCTGGGTACCATTTGGCTGATTCTTTGCGCCATGACTTTTGGCGGTGTTATGGATGCCATTGGGGCGCTATCCCGTATCAGTAAGTTTATGCTTAATCTTTTTGACAGCACCTTTGGTCTATTTGCCAGTACCGTAGCCACCTGTATAGGCCTCAACGCCACTGCGAGCGATCAATACCTGGCTATTGTGGTCCCCGGACGCATGTATGCCAAGGCCTATCGCGATAAAGGTCTGGCCCCCGAAAACCTGAGCCGTACACTCGAAGACAGTGGTACCGTTACCTCGGTTTTGGTACCCTATAACACCTGTGGCGCCTATCAAAGCGGCGTATTGGGCGTTTCGGTAGCAGACTATTTTGTGTATGCCATTTTCAATTGGCTTAGTCCGTTTATGACCCTGATTTTTGCTGCGTTCAGCATTAAAATCCGTTCGCTCGCAGATGCCGGGAAGCAGTAACCAGGTCTTTATTTTTACCAAAGCGCTTTAAGTCGGTAAAGCGAAAACCTTATAGCTTCGTCAGGCTTCCGTATTACGGATGTTAAATATTTCTTAACAGTAAACAGGCTGGCCATTTTGCTTTGCAATACCGGCAAAGACAGGCTTCATTTGCTGCATATTCCTGATTTTTCACTCAAAAGCAACATCAATTTGATAATGCTTTCCGACTAAAAACCAACTATAAGAAAAGCCTATACCGGCATAACTTCTACACATTTTTTGCGGTTTTTTTTAGACGATGTGCTGGTTAGCTTTGCACCAAATTTAAAAACAAACAACAATGACATTAGTAGGAAAACAATTTCCAAATCTTGCAGTAGATGCTATGAATGAAATGGGCGATACCTTTAAAATTAACGTTTTGGAGGAAGCTAAAACGAACAACAAGAAAATTGTTTTGTTCTGGTATCCCAAAGATTTCACTTTTGTTTGCCCAACCGAGCTTCACGCATTTCAGGCTGCAATGGATGAGTTTGAAAAGCGCAATACGATGGTTATAGGTGCTTCTTGCGACACTCCGGAAGTGCACTTTGCATGGTTAAACACTCCAAAAGATGATGGCGGAATCGAAGGTGTAACCTATCCTATTCTTGCCGATACCAACCGCAATCTGGCCAATCGTCTGGGAATTCTTGACATTACAAACGAGCGTTACGATGAAGAAACCGGGGTGCTTACCGTAGACGGTGATAACGTAACCTATCGTGCAACCTACCTTATTGACGAGGAAGGAACCGTATTTCACGAAGGTGTAAACCATATGCCGGTAGGCCGTAACGTAAATGAATTTTTACGTTTAATTGATGCCTATGCTCACGTACAGAAAAACGGGGAAGTATGTCCTGCAAACTGGGAAGAAGGCAAGCAGGCAATGAACGCCAACCGTGATGGTGTAGCTACGTATCTGGCTTCAAATTAATAGAAAACTTAAAAAACTTGACTATGTTAAAGCAACTCGATCAGGATAATCTGGCAGAATGGGTATCGTCTAACGACACCGTGGTGGTGCAGTATATGGCAAGCTGGTGTGGTAACTGCCGTTTGATGAAGCCTAAGTTTAAAAAACTGGCTACAGAACACGAGGATACCGCATTCTTGCTCGTAGATGCTGAAAAATTTCCGGAAAGCAGAAAGCTCGCCACAGTAGACAACCTGCCTACTTTTGCGACTTTTAAGAACGGAAACTTTGTTAATCAGGTTCAGACCAATAAGTTTGAAAACCTAAAAGAACTCGTTGATGAAATTACCAGTAATTAAACATTTGCAAAAAAACAACAGCAACGAAGCCCTGCAACATACTATTGACGTGCTTGAATCCTTTACCGAACACCGTTCGGTAAGCGATGCCGAAATGGATGTTATAGGCGAGTTGATAACCAATCTCTGCGGTGCTGTTGAAATGCATGAGATGATCGCCGGCGGAATGTCTGAACGCGATGCCGCAAACGGCTTTGCTCAGAAAGTTTTAGGTTCGATAGACCGCTAAAAGCTTCAGACTGAACGAGGTTTAAAACAGGTTCAACCCTTTTAAAAAGCTTCTGCATTACGCGGAAGCTTTTTTCGTTTCAGGAAAAGTGTGAAACCAGAAATTGGCATTCCTTTAATTGGCGTTCGTTTTTTATATGCCTACTTTTACGCCTTACAAAACCAAAAATCATGGCAAACATAACTCTGGGAGGAAACCCTACGCATACCAGTGGCGAGCTTCCTGAAAACGGAACGCAAGCACCAGATTTTAAACTTTCAAGAACCGATCTTCAGGAAAGTACCCTTGAAGATTTTAAGGGTAAGAAAGTTGTGATGAATATTTTCCCGAGTGTAGATACGGGGGTGTGTGCCGCTTCGGTACGCAAGTTTAATGAAGAAGCTTCTGATCTTGAGAACACCGTAGTGCTTTGCATTTCTCGCGACCTTCCTTTTGCACAGGCTCGTTTTTGCGGAGCAGAGGGTCTGGAGCAGGTACAGGTACTTTCAGACTTTAAAGACGGGAAATTTGGGAAAGACTACGGGCTTCTAATTGCTGACGGGGCATTTGCCGGTCTGCACAGCCGCGTTGTTATAGTGCTCGATGACAATCACAAAGTGATTTATTCTGAGCAGGTACCCGAAATAGGTCAGGAACCCAACTACGAGGCCGCCCTGCGCGCACTGGCTTAATGGAACAACCCAAAGAACCCTTTATTATAAACCGCCTCAAAGCCTTTAAATATGCCTTTAAAGGTGCATTTTACCTCGTGCGTACAGAAGCCAGCATCAAGGTGCAGGTTTTCTGTGCGCTGGTGGTTTGTGTTTTGGGTTTTTACCTCGACATTACCCCGATGGAGTGGTGTATTCAGTTACTGGCAATTGCTTTGGTACTGGCTGTAGAGGGTCTCAACAGCGCCATTGAGAAAATAGCCGATTTTGTGCATCCCGATTACCATAAAAAAATAGGTATTATCAAAGATGTCTCGGCAGGCGCAGTAACCTTTGCCGCCGTCATTGCAGCCATTATAGGTTTTATAATCTATATCCCCTACCTCTTCTAAAATTTTATCGGCAGAGTACCGTTTGATATTTGTATTTTTACGCCCGACTAAAAAAACAGATGTAACCACAGCTCCTTTGCGAGCTCTTTTATAAGCAGACCTACTAAGCTTAGTACTACGAATGGCCCGAAAAAAAGCGAAAACCAAATCTACGACTCCTAAAAAGCAGCCGGTGAAAATCAGTTTTAAACTGAGTAAACAGCAAAAAATTGTTTTAGGAAGTTTCCTGTTCCTGCTGGGAATCGCCCTTTTGTTTTCATTCCTGTCCTATTTTTTCAGCTGGCAGGCCGACCAGAGTACCCTTAACAGTCTCGGCGACCGCAGCGTGGAAGCTCAAAACTGGCTCAATAAATTTGGCGCTGCTCTTGGTGATTTTTTCATCTACCAGGGATTTGGCATCGCTGCATTTGCATTAGCCGTATTGGTGACTCTTACCGGTTTCTATTACTTTTTTGACCGGCCCAAAAAAAGCCTGCAGGCCTACTGGTTTTGGGGTATTATCGTTATGTTGTGGTTTTCGGTCTTCTTCGGTTTTTTTGCTCAAAGCAATGCGCTGCTGGGCGGAATGGTAGGTTTTGAACTCAACGATTTTCTTCAGGATTATCTGGGACTTATAGGCACCATTCTCGTTCTCGCATTTGTAGCTATCGTCTATCTGGCCGTGAGGCTCAAACTTACACCAGAGCTGGTGGGACAATACCTTTCGCGCAAGCGCAATGATTTAAAGTCTGAATTTGATGAGCAGGACGACGAGATCTCGTTTGAAGACACCGCTTTTGAGAAAGACAATATCGAGCTTCCCGTAGACGATGCAGCTGATGAAGATTTGGAGGATTTTGAAGAGCCCGTGCTCAAGTCTGCCCCGGCCCCTGCTCCTGCTCCACCCAAACCCGTGGTCAACGAAGCTCCCAAACCCGCAGCAGACGAAGAGTTTGAGATTGAAATAGAAGAAACTATTGAAGAAGAAGAGGTCGAAGAAAACCTGAGTACCAAACTGGTTCAGGATTTCGGGGAGTTTGACCCTACTCTTGAACTCAGCAATTATAAATTTCCGTCAATCGAGCTGCTTAAAGACTATACGCAGGGTCAGAGCATCACCATAGATCAGGAAGAGCTTGAAGAAAATAAAAACCGTATTGTAGATACGCTTAAAAACTACAAGATAGACATCGCGCACATCAAGGCGACCGTAGGTCCAACAGTAACGCTTTATGAAATTGTGCCCGAGGCCGGTATACGCATCTCCAAGATCAAAAACCTGGAGGATGATATCGCGCTTTCCCTTTCGGCTTTAGGAATACGCATCATTGCCCCGATTCCCGGGAAGGGAACCATTGGTATTGAGGTACCCAATAAAAACGCCCGTATCGTATCGATGCGCTCGGCGATTGCCTCTCCTAAATTTCAAAATGCAGAAATGGAACTGCCCCTGACTTTGGGCAAAACCATTTCAAACGAAACTTTTGTTGTTGATCTGGCCAAAATGCCTCACCTGCTTATGGCAGGAGCCACGGGTCAGGGTAAATCGGTAGGACTTAATGCCATTTTGACCTCATTGCTCTATAAAAAGCATCCGGCAGAGGTGAAATTTGTACTGGTAGACCCCAAAAAGGTAGAACTTACCCTGTTTAACAAAATCGAGCGGCATTACCTGGCTAAACTTCCCGATACCGAAGAAGCCATCATTACCGACAATACCAAGGTTATACATACCCTAAACTCCCTGTGTATTGAGATGGATAACCGCTATGATCTGCTGAAAGATGCGATGGCGCGCAACATTAAAGAATACAATGCCAAGTTTAAAAAGCGCAAACTCAATCCCAACAATGGTCATAAATACCTGCCCTATATCGTGCTGGTAATCGATGAGTTTGCAGACCTAATTATGACCGCCGGTAAGGAGGTTGAAACTCCTATAGCACGTCTGGCACAGCTGGCACGGGCGATTGGTATTCACCTTATTGTTGCAACCCAGAGACCTTCGGTAAACGTAATCACCGGTATCATTAAAGCAAACTTTCCCGCGCGTATCGCCTTTAGGGTAACTTCAAAAATCGATTCGCGTACCATTCTGGACAGTCAGGGAGCCGATCAGCTTATAGGCCGTGGAGATATGTTGTTTACGCAGGGTAACGAACTCGTTCGCGTACAGTGTGCCTTTGTCGACACTCCGGAAGTTGAAAAAATAACCGACTTTATCGGTTCGCAAAAAGCCTATCCTGATGCGCATTTACTTCCGGAATATGTGGGAGAAGAAGGTGGCACAAGTCTTGATATAGATGTCGGCGAACGGGATGCTTTGTTTGTGGAAGCTGCCGAAGTCATTGTAACCGCCCAGCAGGGAAGTGCCTCGTTATTGCAACGTAAACTTAAACTGGGTTACAACCGTGCAGGACGAATCATCGACCAACTGGAGGCTGCGGGCATTGTAGGCCCCTTTGAAGGCAGTAAAGCCAGACAGGTACTCGTTACAGATTTAAATGCATTACATCAACAATTAAATAATGAATAATATGAAATTTTATAAAACACCTGTAATCGCTGCCCTTGTATTTTGGTTTGCAGCCTTTTCTGCAGGATACGCACAGGATACTAAAGCTAAGGCTCTTTTAGATCAGGTTTCGGCTAAAGTGAAGAGCTATGACAATATGTTTATAGACTTTAAATACGGGCTTTCTAATGATGCTGCAGGCATCAATCAGGAAACGCGTGGGGACGTCACTTTAGATGGTGACAAGTACAAACTCAATCTGATGGGTACCATGCAGATGTATGACGGCAAAAAACTGTACACCATTGTTCCCGAAGATGAAGAAATCACCATTTCCACTCAGGATCCGGGAGACGATGACGCTATTACCCCTTCAAAAATGCTGACCTTTTTCAACAAAGGCTATTCCTATAAATGGGATATCGAGCAAAACGTAAGCGGTCGTAAAATACAGTACATCAAGCTTACGCCTATAGATTCTAACAGCGAACTGAAATCTGCTTTGCTGGGCGTTGATGTTCAAACCAAACACATCTACCGCCTCATTATGACTCAGAAAAACGGCAGTAAAATCACCATCACTGTAAACTCATTTAAGACAGACCAGCCCTTACCCGGCAACCTGTTTGTCTTTGACGAATCTAAATACGGCGATTACTACATCAACAGATTAGACTAATTTGTCTTGAAAATACTGGATCGTTATATACTGGTAACCTTTATCAAGAACTTTCTGAGTACGTTCATCATTTTGATGTTCATATTCGTACTGCAAACGGTATGGTTGTACATCAAAGAGCTCGCCGGGAAAGATCTTGATCTGGTTATCATTGTAAAATTCCTGCTGTATTTTTCACCACGTCTGGTTACGCTGGTTTTACCGCTTACCGTGCTGCTCACCAGTATTATGACTTTCGGTAATTTTGCCGAAAATTATGAGTTTGCAGCGATGAAATCTACCGGGATTTCCCTGCAACGCGCCATGCGCAGCCTTACTGTTTTCATTTTGATCTTAGCCGGAACTTCGTTTCTTTTTGCCAATTATGTGATTCCCGCTGCCGAGTTTGAATCCCTCAATTTGAGGCGGAATATCGCACAGGTAAAACCGGCGATGGCGATTACTAAAGGCCAGTACAATACCATTGGAGAAAACTATGTGATGAAAATCGCCGATAAGGAAGGTGAAAACGGGCAGTTCCTGAAAGATGTGATCATCTACCAGAAAGATCCTTCCCGCACGGGTAATTTTACCGTGATTAAAGCCAAAGAAGCCGAACTCATAAGCGCCGAAGGAGACAATGTACTTTCGCTAAAGCTTATAGACGGCAATTACTACGATGAAGTAGAGCAAAAAGATTATCAAAAGCAAAGACGCGAGCCTTTCGTAAAAAGCTACTTTGAAACCTATACCATCAATATTGATCTGAGCGAACTCGACAATGTAGATATGGACGAAAAAAGCATCGACAATGCCTATACCATGCTTACCGTCTCCCAACTCAACGACACGCTGATTGATATTTCAAAAAATTACAGCAATTACCTGAAATCACGGGGCACAACCGAATTGCGGGAAATGCAATTGCGCCCGCTGGATACCTCCTACCTCTCTAATATTCCGGTAGACACCACCCGGGTTATGGAGGATGAACTGATCAAAAACTTCAGCCTTTCTTCACAGGCGCAGGTGTTGCGCGGAGCCGAAACCAGCGCGAAAAATAATATTACCTCCATTAAAGGGCAAAAGACTAACAATCAGGTTAAGATTAAAACCTTAAGCAAATATGAGATTGCGCTGCACGAGAAGTTTGTTTTGGCCTTTGGCTGTGTTATTCTCTTTTTTGTAGGAGCCCCTCTGGGAGCAATCATTCGCAAAGGTGGTCTGGGCCTGCCTATTGTTATTGGAGTAGCGCTTTTTCTCACCTACCATTTCATTGGGATTTTTGCTAAAAACAGCGCCGAAGACGGCAGCGTTTCTGCCTGGGTCGCCAGCTGGTTAAGCACGCTTATTCTGTTTCCACTGGGAGTTTACCTCACCTACAGAGCTACTACAGATCAGGGCTTATTTGATCTGGAAGGCTTTCTCGATCCCATCAAGAAACTGTTTAAAAAGAAAAATGCCGATGCGATTGATCCCGAACAGCCTCTTGCCGATTTTGATTTAAGCAATTCGGAAAAGGCGATTTTGAAGACCAAAAATCAGCGCGAACTTGAAGACATTGTAGCCAACTACGAGCAATACGGGTATACCGAAAAGTTTAAAGAAGCTGCAGAAACCTTACTGAAAAGCTACAATTAACCCCTGTTCTTTTTAAAGCAGGACTGCCTGAAAGCAGTCTAAATTGTACCTTTGCTTCCCTAAAACGAATTTATGACCGTGCAAACCCGTCCGCAAAATATTCAGCTTAATACCATTGAAGAAGCTATAGAAGAGATCAAAAATGGTAAGGTAATCATTGTGGTAGATGACGAAGACCGGGAAAATGAAGGCGATTTTTTGGCTGCTTCAGAAACAGTCACACCCGAAACCATCAACTTTATGGCCAAACACGGCCGCGGCCTCATCTGTGCTCCCATAACCGAAGAGCGCTGCAAAGAGCTGAAACTGGAAATGATGGTAGGCACTAACAGCGACCCGATGGAGACGGCATTTACGGTTTCGATCGATTTAAAAGGTCACGGGGTCACTACAGGCATCAGTGCTTCAGACCGTGCAAAAGCCGTACGTGCACTCATCAACCCCGATATTAAACCCTGGGATTTTTCTAAACCCGGTCATATTTTTCCGCTTAAAGCCAAAGAAGGCGGGGTTTTACGACGCACCGGCCATACCGAGGCTGCCATAGATTTTGCAAGGCTTGCCGGTTTTGCTCCCGCAGGTGTGATCGTTGAGATTATGAACGAAGACGGTAGCATGGCGCGCCTGCCCCAATTGATGGAGGTTGCTAAAAAGTTTGATTTAAAGATCGTCTCGATTGCAGACCTGGTGGCCTACCGTATGCAACACGACTCGCTCATTGTGAAAAAAGAAGATTTTGAACTGCAAACCCGCTACGGCAGCTTTAGGATCAGGGCCTATCAACAAACCACAAACGATCAGGTGCATATCGCCCTGACCAAAGGAACCTGGGGTATTGATGAGCCTGTACTGGTACGGGTAAACTCGTCTTTTGTAAACAATGACATTTTAAGCACGCTTACTCAGGAAAGTGATAAGAAGCTCGAAAAGATCTTTGATCTTATCAACAAAACCGGAAAAGGAGCAGTTGTTTTTATCAATCAGGAGAATGTAGCCAGCAAATTGCTTTCGCGTTTAGCAGATTTAAAAGAACGTCAAACCACCGAAAGACCGGCAGACTCCTCACCTAAGATGGATTTAAAGGATTTTGGTATTGGGGCTCAGATTCTTCACGATCTCGGGATTTCGAAGATCAGATTACTCTCAAACAGTGAAGATCACAAGCGCGTAGGTATGATAGGTTATGGCCTTGAGATTATGGATCGCGTGACGTATTGATGAAACTTTTTTGCTTCCGCTGCAACAAAAGGCTTATCTTGAAGTAATTAGATATATACATCTATCGCATTATGAAAAATCTATACTTCTTAGGTCTTCTGCTTCTGGGCGCTTCAGCTTCGGCAGGTGCCCAAACAAATCAAATTCTTCCTCAAAAAGAGCAGGATAGCATTTTACAGAAACTGCAGCAGCAGCCCTTCCCTTCCATCAACAAACCTTTTAAAGCGCTAACACTTGATCCTGAGCTTTTGAGTTTGGATCACAACCTGGCCTCAAAAACCCCTTTTCAGTACACCATGCCCATCTTTAAGCCTGATGCGATTTACGACAGGTCTATGAAAGTCCTGAAACCGAGCAAGGCTTACGAATATAAAATGCGCATTATAGACCAGCCCGTGCAGAACACGCAGCGCGATCAATCATAAATGGATGATGGTTTCTGAGGTAGCGCGGCGCACTTTTTTAAAGTCGGCAAACATATCGTCCTGAGCGCGATAACCCACGGGTAACACCAGAGTACTGGTGATTCCGTGCGAATTAAGCCCCAGGATTTCGTCATACTGCCCGGATATAAAGCCTTCCATAGGGCAGGCATCTATTTCCTCGAGGGCACAAACGGTGAGCAAATTACCCAAAGCCAGATAGGCCTGGTTTACGGCCCATTGCCGGGTTTTTTCGGCGTCCTGATTTTCAAACTGCTTTTTTAGCGTCTCCCGAAAAGGTTTCAATATCGTTTCGGGCGTATCGCGCACCTCCTGAACCAAATCAAAATAAGATTGCACATAGGGTGCTTTTACTTCGTTCTCAACACAAATAACCAAAACGTGAGAGGCATCGCGCACCTGAGTCTGATTCATGGAAGCTTTAACCAGTTGCTCCTGCAGCTTTTCATCTGCAATCACCACCAGACGCAGGGGCTGCAAGCCGTAAGAGGTTGCGGTAAGATTAAAAGCTTCGGTTAAAACCCCGATTTGGGTGGAAGTAAGTTTTTTACTGGCATCAAACTTTTTAACGGCATAGCGCCAGTTGAGGCTTGTGATCACATTCATAAAGCAGATTTTTTTTCAAAGTTAAGACCTTCGCGGGATTATGTGGAGCTATTCTTTTAAAATGGCTTTATTAAATGCGATTTCGCCTCCTTTATTGCAAAAAGCTTACTAATTTTAAAGCCTGCTCGATACCAACAAGCGTACAACCAACGTTAGAGCATAAGCCCTGTAAACAGGCCAGACACGCAACCTACTATGTTTAAAAACAATTTGGTCTTTCTTAAAATTCTGCGGTATTTAATACTGGGGTTTTTACTGATTTTACTGATAACCTCGGGGCTTTCACTGTACATCAGACACACGACCAAAGATTATATTTTTGAACGCACTCAGGATCTGCCGGAAGCCTATACCGTATTGGTACTGGGAGCCAGTGTACGCAGCAACGGCGAACTCTCAACGATTTTACGCGACCGGGTCGAGTCGGCCCTCCTGCTCTATTCTCAGGGTAAGGTAAAACGGTTTTTACTATCGGGTGACAATGGCACTACCAGTTACAACGAACCGGTGGCCATGAAAAAATACCTGCGGGAACGCGGGGTTCCTGAGGAAGCTATTTTTATGGATTTTGCCGGCTTTGACACCTACGACTCGGTGTACCGGGCATCCTATATTTTTGAGGTAGACCGGGCTATTGTGGTGACGCAACACTTTCATCTGCCCCGCGCCATTTACATCGCCCGAAGTATGGGGCTTGATTATTACGGTTATATTGGCGACCGAAGAACTTATGGGATGGAATCGCGTAACCGCTATCGGGAAATTGCGGCAAATTTAAAAGCCTGGGGCGAATTGCTTATCGGCAAAGAGCCTCATTTTAAGGGAGATAAAATCCCGATTACAGGCAAAAATAATTAAGCTAAAAATCCCTGTAATTTTTTGGTCGGAAATTGAAAAAACTTTCTATATTTGCACCCGCAATCAGCAAATAGCTGATGAGACACTCAGGAGAAATGGCAGAGTGGTCGATTGCGGCAGTCTTGAAAACTGTTGAGGGTCACACCTCCGGGGGTTCGAATCCCTCTTTCTCCGCGATCAAGCGCAAGGCTTGAAATACTAAAAACCGCTCAAGTTTACTTGAGCGGTTTTTTTATTTAAAGACTTAGGCATTTGCAAAATGCTGAAAGTGGGATGTTGGAACAAAATGGATCAATCCTAATTGTTGTGTTTAAGCAAAAATTGTAGTTAATCTGTATAGAAAGAATTCTATGTTTTTTACTCCTCTAAATTGGCTTCTAAATGCTTTGATCTTTGCATTGAAGGACTCAGCTGA
>NZ_JAJGMW010000014.1 GCF_020782115.1 Leeuwenhoekiella parthenopeia
ATCCTTTCTCATTAAAGTTAGAAAATTTATAAATCCATCGGTAAATACTAACACAAGGTATGTTGTGCAACATCGATAGTTGGCTAGCACTATACTTACCGGATTCAAAATCTTCGACGATCTGACGCTTAAAACTCTCAGAATAAACACGCCTCTTTTGGATGATTTGTACGTTGGATTTCATTGTTAATCACGTTTAAGTGGTCAACCTATATCAGGGACGTACAGAGTACGATTTGTTCATTGTAGATAGCCCTTAAATTTGAAATGAATTCATTCCACTGCTCAAAATCTGAGGTTTCAATTTTGGCATTCTTGATATTAAAGGATTTTTTATACACGATGCTATTTTCAAGTTTTTCAAAAGAAACCTGCACATCAAAGTTTTGTGATGAAACACTTAAATCCTGAGGAATATGTTCAACTAGATATTCAGACGGGATTTCGAGGATTGTCGTAGATTCTAAATTCTTTTTGTAGTCAAAGAGATAATCTGTTTTTCTTTCTTCCAGCAAAAAGTCTTTCAACTCTTTATTAATGTCCAAATCAATATATACCGAATTATCAAAGGAGGAGACCGCATTTTTGACATTGATCTTGTAGGCGATATTTAAGGTTGTTTCACGGTCAGAGAGGTCATTTGTTACGATATCATCCACAACAATATTATTGTCCCCATTCATTAAGTAATAACCTAGAAACTCATCTTTATTTTCCTTTTTAAAGGAATCAAAAAAATTAAGTAAACTGGTTCTACTTTCACCGTTAAAGACTTTGGTGGCGTCTCCAATTAGTTTATCATCTACGATTGTAAACGTATAATTTTGAATTTCTTTATTAAATGTTGAATTGATTGCAGGTACTTCCTTAAGAATGAAGTCTTCGTCATTTTCGATCAATGCCTGCTTACCCTGAATTCTAAATGCGTATTCTCCCAGGGGATTGAATTTTTCTGTACCGTCTAAAAAGATCATTTCACCATCTTTAAACAGTGTACAAATCATATGATTATCTACGCCTAAACTTGGGATAGAATAATCGTAAGCAATCCTATTTGTCCCTATCCAGGTAAGTCGTGCATCATAGCCCGCTTCAATTAACATTTGCTTAATCAAATTTGCCATTCCCTTACAATCGCCATATCTTTTTTCAAAAACATTTGAAGCCTCATCGGGTTTAAAACCTGCGATGCCATCTTCAAAAGCTATGTAGCGAATGTTGTCCTGTACCCAATAATAGATGTTTTTTATTTTTTCTTCATCAGTTACAGCAGCCTGAGTTAATTCGGCAACTTTTTCCTTTATTGAGGTGTTGTCGTTTTTAAGATCTTCGACAAGAATTTTGTACCACGCGTACAGGTCTTTTGTAGATTCAAACAATACTTGCTTTTGATTATCTCCATCCTGAAAAGATTTAGCAAGTACTAATATATGCGGGTAAATATGCGTCGGCCCCGGTGTACCTGATTCCCTATAAAAAGCAGGTACGTTTTCTAAGGTATAGATATAGGTAGTAGTTTTATTTTTTTCTCCCTGAATAACCTCTTTGGTAATTGAAAGATTATCAAAATTCATCTCTCTCAACTCTAATTCTAACCAGGAAGGCACCTCAAACCTTATTACCTTTTTTAAAATGGGATAATCATCATTAAAAAATACCTTAGTCAGGTATTTAATATCCTTATATTCTTTTTTGATATAACTGGTTGCCCTTGAGCCGATAACGGGAAAGTTAATATTGGCATATTTTACCCTGGCATCATTGTAAAACAGTTCATTACTTTTATAAGCTTCCTCTTTTACAGGAGTGTCGATGCGTCTACCTTTCAAATCCTTAATATCAAACCGATCAACGGAAGACTGGGAGTCATAAAAGCTATATTTTTGAATATCTGAACGTGGATCAATATTTATTAAAGATTCCTGAATTTCCTGAATAACCTCTACTTTATGAGTATTCCTATTTACGCCAAAAGCGAAAAAATCTTCACTTTGATCTAACACAACGGAAGCTTCGGGATATTGTTCTTTTAGGGATTTGGCGAAAATTACATCTTCGGTTGTGGGCTCGATATCAATTTGAGAATACGAATAAAGAGAGCTGAATACGGAAAGGAATAAGCAAGTAACTGGTTTAAACATAGCAGCTTTAAAAGCTACTAATATATATCATCAAATTATTTTAATAAATTTTTAAGTAAAAAAAAGAGTGTTTGTTTAGCTATTTAGAATGAAACTACTAAAAGCTTAGTTGCAATCTGCTTTGCATTTCAAAATGTTCAATCTTATTTCAATTCTGGTTGAAACCTGTATTGCAACCTTATAATTGGTTACTCAAAAGTCTTCAACAAAATCTCTAAAATCGAAATCGCGGCCTCACTGATTTTTGAACCGGGTCCAAAAACCGCCACTGCGCCGGCGTCAAACAGAAATTGATAATCCTTACGCGGAATCACGCCACCCACGATTACCATAATGTCTTCACGATCGAGTTTTTTGAGTTCTTCAATAACCTGTGGGACTAAAGTCTTATGGCCTGCCGCGAGGGAGGAAACGCCCAGGATGTGCACATCATTTTCTACCGCCTGGCGGGCGACTTCTTTTGGGGTTTGAAACAGCGGACCAATATCAACGTCAAAGCCTACATCAGCATAGCCGGTTGCGACTACTTTGGCTCCGCGGTCGTGGCCATCCTGGCCCATTTTGGCGATCATAATACGGGGCCGACGCCCCTCGAGTTTTGCAAAATGATCTGCCAGTTCCCGGGCTTTCACGAAAGCGGGATCTTTTTTAATTTCTTTACTGTACACGCCGCTAAAAGATTTGGTTTGTGCTTTATGTCTGCCGTAAACCTCCTCCAGTGCAGACGAAATTTCACCTAAAGAAGCACGTTTACGGGCTGCCGCTACTGCTAAAGTTAGCAAATTACCCTCGCCGGTCTCGGCACAGGTTGTTAAATCGGCCAGGGCTTTTTCAACAGCTTTAGAATCCCGGGTTGCTTTTAGGGTTTTAAGACGCTCTATTTGAGATTTGCGCACGGCATCGTTGTCAACCTCAAGGGTAACGATATCATCCTCGCTGTCCAGGCGGTATTTGTTGACGCCCACAATGATATCCTGACCACTATCTATACGGGCTTGTTTACGCGCAGCGGCTTCCTCAATACGCAGTTTGGGAATTCCCTTTTCAATGGCTTTGGTCATCCCGCCAAGCGCTTCAATCTCCTGAATGTGAGCCCAGGCTTTTTCGGCGATTTCGTGCGTCAGGTTTTCTACATAATAGCTTCCCGCCCAGGGATCTACCGTTCGGGTGATTTCGGTTTCTTTTTGTAAATAGATTTGCGTATTGCGGGCAATACGTGCCGAAAAGTCGGTAGGCAGGGCGATCGCCTCATCGAGCGCATTGGTGTGCAGGCTTTGTGTTCCGCCAAAAGCTGCAGCAGCCGCTTCTATGGTCGTTCGCGCCACGTTGTTAAACGGATCCTGCTCCGTAAGGCTCCAGCCACTGGTCTGGCAATGGGTGCGCAGGGAAAGCGACTTTTTATTTTTAGGATTGAATTGCTGCACGATTTTCGACCAGAGCATACGCGCCGCACGCATTTTGGCAATTTCCATAAAATGGTTCATCCCAATCGCCCAAAAGAACGACAGCCGGGGCGCAAAGTCGTCTACACTCATTCCGGCGGCAATACCGGTGCGTAGGTATTCGAGTCCGTCTGCTAGCGTATAAGCGAGTTCGATATCACAGGTTGCACCGGCTTCCTGCATATGGTAACCCGAAATGGAGATCGAATTGAATTTTGGCATCTCTTTGGCCGTAAATTCAAAAATGTCTGAAATGATGCGCATCGACGGGGCAGGAGGGTAGATGTAGGTGTTGCGCACCATAAACTCTTTTAAAATATCATTTTGTATGGTTCCCTGTAATTCTTCGGGTTTTACGCCCTGTTCTTCGGCAGCAACAATATAAAACGCCATAATGGGAAGCACTGCGCCGTTCATGGTCATCGAGACGCTCATCTCATCTAACGGAATCTGGTCAAAAAGGATTTTCATATCCTCAACGCTATCAATGGCAACACCGGCTTTACCCACATCACCTTCCACGCGTTCATGATCGCTGTCATAACCACGATGGGTGGCGAGGTCAAAAGCAACTGAAAGTCCTTTTTGCCCGGCTTTTAAATTGCGGCGGTAAAACGCATTGCTTTCTTCGGCGGTAGAAAAACCGGCATACTGACGTATCGTCCAGGGTCTACTCACATACATCGTGCTATACGGACCGCGCAAATAGGGCGGAATACCTGCTGCGAAATCCAGATGTTGCAGGTTCTCCAGATCCCGAGCGGTGTACTGTTTTTTAACCGTGATTTCTTCGGCAGTAAGCTGAGAATCGCTCGAAATGCTATCCGCTTGAAACGCTTTAATTTTAAGATGTTGCAGGTTTTTGCGCATAGTTTAAATTTTCATTCGGCGAATAAACGGATCAAAATCAGCTTCAAAAGGCGTGTTGAAAATAAACTGAAAGGTTTGATTATTCCGGGTACTTATAAGGTAAATATGCCTGTAATTAATTAGCGTTTCATCAAAATTGGAAAGTTTAAAAACAGCTTTAAAGATCTTTACATCATCTGTGGCACTGTACTTTGCGGTTTGCTTTTCGAAGAACAGATCAGGGCCCGACGCATCCTGTTGGTTTTTCCTGATCATCGCAAGCATATACTTGGCATCCTGCCTTTTAAAATCGAAGTAGGAAAGGCTATTGACTGCGCAAAACGAGTAATTTTCCTTATCGTAGAGCAGGTAGAAATTACCTTTTACATGATCTCGTAAATTGGTAAATAAAGTTATGAAAGGATCAGTAATACTATCATTAAGCTGCTTTGCTTCGTACTCATACTGACTAATCGTATATTTTTCAAAAGTATTGGGCAGGTAGATTGATACCGCGTCTTTATCGAGGCTAAAATAGCTGCCCTGATCAGCTATAAGCTCGGGTTGTTCAGGTGCTTTTGATAAGCTGGTCGCGGTTTGAACGACTTCTTTGCACGAAACAAGAAGTACGATTAACACAAAAAATAACAGTCTATTCATCGTTCAGGCGTTTTTGCTCCATCGCTTCCGAAAGACGTCTCACGATAATGGGTTGTATGAGCGTCTTGCGGGGTTTGACTTTAAGGAAAGGATATAACTCCAGCTCGTTTTTCATAAGATCATCTGTATTTTGGTATTTGTTTGTCCCTACCAGAATTTTTTCGCTCGTATCAAAAAGCGCCTGTTCCTTTTCAGCAGCTTCCTTTATTTTATTCTGAATTTTTCCTTCAATGAGTTGAGTCACGAGTCCGCCACCTGCTTCAATTTCTTTGAACAGGGTCAGCGCCTGCTCTGCCAGCTGTGTGGTCAATGCCTCAATATAATAAACGCCTTCTGCGGGATTTGTTACCTGATCAAAATAGCTTTCGTGCTTTAGAATGAGCAATTGATTGCGGGCTATTCGTTGGCCAAATTCGTTGGTCTTGTGGTAAATGGCATCATAAGCCAGACTACAAATCGCATTTGCCCCGCCCAAAACCGCACTCATGACTTCAGTCGTGGTGCGCAGTAAATTGGTATTGTAATCGTAAAGCGTTTTGTTGCGCAGGGCAGGAGTTGCAAGTACGTGACATGTTTCCGGTAGCTTGTATTCTGATGCCAGACTTGCGTAAAGCAGGCGCAGGGCACGAATTTTTGCAATTTCGAAAAAGTAATTAGAGCCCACGGCTACTTTAAACGTGAGTGTTTGATTTTTGAGTTGGTCGCCAAAATGATTGAGGTATTCATTGGCGTGAGCAAGAGTATAGGCCAATTGCTGAACAGCCGTGGCTCCCGAATTTTGATATCCCGTCGCATCAATACCTATAACGTTATCGTGCGCACTATTTAAAAAAAGGCGTTCCAGGCCTTTAAAATCGGTTTTTTGATCAGAAAACCAGTTTCCGGTAAAGGCCAGATTGCCCACCGGATCTATGTTGAGAAAAGATTTAAAGGGTTTTGACTTTAAATTTTCGCAAAGCGAAAGCATAAATTCAGGGTCGAAAAAACTCAGGTTAAAATACAGACTGAAGGATTCCGCCGGAAGCGCATTTAGTAATTTTTTACTGTCAAAAGGTTTATCTGCTTTTAGAACTAAACTTTCGGCACCCTTCTGAAGCACCTCACGTACAGTTCTGGTTGTTTGTTTTTCGTCAAGAACATAAATTTCTTCAGCGATCTGCCAGGATTGCGGCTGTCCGGGAATTGAAGTGACCGTTGTACTTTCCCGATGATAAAAAGGCTTTACGTGAATGCCTTCCGGGCTTTTCCAAACCAAGGAGTCGTTATAATCTTCGCCTTTAAGATCGTATTGAATCCGTTGCTTAAATCCTTTTTCGCTTACGGGATCAAATTCGGCAAACAGTCCGGTTCGTTTGTCTGGCACTTCCTGACTGGCTTCAAAAACCGCGTCAATGGCAGATTTAGTTTTTTTACTCGAATTTTCGTCCGGCTGGTTATTCATCTTCTTTGAGTTTAAGGCTGTCTTCATACTCGATGATGAAAATTTCTTCGCCTTCTTTTTTCATATGGTATTCTTCGCGGGCAAATCGCTCCAGTTCCTGACTGTCTTTAAGCTTATTGATTTGATTGCGATCCTGCTGAATTTGCTCTTTAAAATAAGCCCGGTTTCCCTCAAGCTTGTCTATCTCATCGTCCAGTTCGTCATGAATAAACCAGGAATTGGTGTCAAAAAAGACCATCCAAACGGTAAAAATCACTAGAAACAGCACGTACTTATTCCCTAAAATACGAAACCATTTTTTTTGACGAAGTTTTTTAAGGATTGACACAGTGTTCGTATTTAGTTTAGACCAGACGCTCGTTGATAATACTGCGAACGATATCTATTGCCACGGTATTGTAACGGTTATAAGGTATGATAATATCTGCATACTCTTTGGTAGGCTCTATAAACTGCTGGTGCATCGGTTTTAAAGTGGTCTGGTAGCGCGTAAGCACTTCTTCTAAATCCCGACCGCGTTCTGCAATATCCCGCTTCAGGCGACGTATAAGGCGCTCATCTGAATCTGCGTGAACGTAGATTTTTACATCAAAAAGATCCCGTATTTCAGGATGGGTCAAAATTAAAATACCCTCTACAATTACGACTTTTCGCGGATGCGTGATTACCTTATCGCTGGTGCGGTTGTGCTTTACAAACGAATAAACAGGTTGTTCTATGGTTTCACCCCTGCGCAATTGTTCGAGATGCTCACAAAGCAATTCAAAATCGATGCTTTTAGGATGATCAAAATTGATTTTTACGCGCTCGTCATAGCTCAAATGCGACGTGTCCCGGTAATACGAATCCTGCGAGATAACGGTCACCTCACCTTCGGGAAGTTCCTGTACAATTTGATTGACTACCGTTGTTTTACCGCTGCCGGTTCCCCCGGCGATACCAATAATGAGCATTTTTGTGACTTTAGGGGTAAAAATAGGAAACTTCGTGCATTAAAAAAGCCCCCGTTAAGGAGGCTTTATCAACATTAATACAAAATCAGAAAGGCTAGGGACCAATCTTAATTATCAATGCGGAAGCTTATTTCGTAACAAACCGTAAATAAAGGTACCCAGTAAGGCACCAAAAATTACAATAAGGATAGAAACGTAGCCTGCACCTGCAAGTACATACATAGGTCCGGGGCAGGCACCTGCCAATGCCCAGCCCAAACCAAAAAGAGTTCCGCCAATCGCATACCGGTAGAAGCTTTTATTTTTAGGCTTCAAATGCATGTCCTGACCTTTTAGTGTTTTTATGTCAAAACGTTTGATGAGTTGTATACCCAAAATACCTAAAATCAAAGCGGAGCCAATGATCCCATACATATGGAAGGAGCCAAATTCAAACATTTCGTAAATGCGAAACCACGAGGCGGCTTCAGACTTATACATCAGGATTCCGAAAAAAGTTCCTACAACTAAATAAAATAAAGTTTTCATTATAAGAATAGTAAGGGATAAATTAAATGAATCATCACCATGCCACCGGCAAAAAAACCAATCACGGCGATGAGGGAGGGGAGCTGTAAATTACTTAAACCTGAAATGGCGTGGCCCGAAGTACAACCGCCCGCATAACGTGCGCCAAAACCTACCAGAAAGCCACCAATGATAAGGATAAGGATGTTAGCCGGATCGCTCAGTGCTTCCAGGCTAAATATCTCGGTAGGCATATAGGCTTCATTAGCCGAATAAATACCGTAAGTCTCCAGTTTTTGAGCGACATCAGGATTGATTTCAACCGTATTGTTTGAAAGGTATTGCGAGGCAATAAAACCTCCCAAAGCAGCACCTACCATAACCAGTAGATTCCAGCGTTCTTTTTTCCAGTCAAATTTGAAAAAATCTGCGGCTTTACCGCCACCCGAAGCCGCACAGAGGTTTCGAAGATTAGACGACATGCCAAACTGTCTGCCGGCAAAAAGTAAAATAAACATGGTAAGCGCAATCAGGGGGCCTGACACATACCAGGGCCAGGGATCATAAATCCAATTCATGTACAGGGGGTTTTAAGGGGTTTCTTTTTCAATGCTTCATCTTAGTCTGGCAAAGAACCAAAAACTTGCATGAAGGTTACGTAACACGTGTTACACTTAGCGAAAAATACCTGCATCTGCTTTAAAAGGAATTGATTATCAAAGCCTTTTGGTATGAATTGTTTTTATAATCAGTTTAAACTTCTAAACTAGAAGAGTTTATAACCTAACATAAGACTCATTACTTTATAGTCGCTAGAGATACTCATAAGATTGGTTGTTAGATCACGAGTAGTGTTATATCTGAATTCTAATGAATAGCGTCCCCGGTATTTAAGACCGGCACCAAGGAAGAAACTTTGACTTGCCCTTATTTCAAGTGTGCCTTGTGTGGTATTACCTCGTGAGTTAATGATTTCATCATTTGAATCAAAATGATATTGCCAACCGATGTTATAAAAAGCTGCAAAATTTGAATTTAAAAATGAGTAATATCTAATACCAATTGGTACACTCAAGGATTGATAATCAATAGTGCTGAAAAAGTCACTTGAAGGCCCTGAATTTCCTTCTCTAAAATAATCTCCTTTATAGGATTCGTAATAGGGTTCTAATGTAATACCCCATTTGTTTTTATTGAATGGTAATAGCCACTCAGCTTCAAGCCCGAAACGAGCGTTTGTACTAGTTCCAAATTCAATATTTCGACTACTAGATACCGGATTTAAAACTACAAGGTCTGTGAAGTTAATACCCGCTCGTACAGATAGGTTAAAATCTGACTTTGTTCCTTTGATTTCATAATTTACAAATGGCACGTTCGAACATATGTTTTGTTCAAGAAAGTAGTCTGTTAAGTCGCTATTTGTGTAATCAAGATTTATCAATTGCTTTATGGTTTTTCCCTTGCAATTAACTTCATTAAATAATTGTTGCTGAAAAGTTTTGTTTTCCAGGGTTTTTCGGTTTTCAAAAAGATAAGTTTTATAAATCAGTTGTGATATTTCAGAATCCTTAACCCTAAAAAAATAGCGCGTTAATTGACCATCTTTATATTTATAGAGAGTGGCGCTTCCCTCGACCAATACTTCCAGAAAGAGTGTTTCTTTCTGAAATGCCGGATTTCTGTCCATGCTCATATTGGCAATATCATTGGCAGACCTATCGATGTCAACGGTAGCACGTATATATTTTGATACATTGTCAACACCAAATTCCTTTACTGTATTAATGTCCTTTGTTTGGGCTTTTGCAGAAGCATCTGTTTTGAATTCGAAGGCAGACGGATTATTTCCCCAATCATCGTTTTGAATGAGACCATTTACTTTTTGCCCCTGATCTGTAATATAATAACCCGGTTCGAAGGTTATCTGGGCACGTACCGTAAAAGAAAATGTAAAAAGTAGTGTTAAAAGCTTACATATCTGGTTATTCATAATGGCTTTGATATAGAGAATAGATTTAAAAATGGCGTCATTATTTCAGACTTTAATCCTGTTTTAATTAATGCTATTGGGATTTCATTAATTTTTTAATTTTCCGAGAAGGCTTAATACTATTCTCAGGCTTTGCGCAATAGGAAATGAGCAATTCTTCTGAACGGTCATAAATTTCCTTATTAGTTAAGACTATGTCAGGATTATCAAGAACTACCTTGGTCATAGCAGCCATATAAAGGCTTAGTAAATCAGAATTTCCTTTTGCTAAATCTGTTGCTTCACTGCTGATTTCAAATGTGTAATCTGGGGTACCCTGCATCCAGTTTATAATGTATCTTATGGCATTGACTCTTTTAAGTTCAGCTATATTTGAGGGGTTTTCGAATAAATAGTTTGCGGCTTCTAAAACCTTCGGTTCAGCAGTCTTGTAGGATTCTAGAGTTTCAAATTTAAAGTTTCCTAAATCGTTGTAGTCTTGAGTAAAGCCTTTTAAAGAATAGCAAAAAATAAATGCAATGATGAGCAGTTTTTTCATAATAAAACACTTTTGTGTTATCGGTTTGTTAAAAATACATCTAAGAATGGAAAGTTTATTACGGAAATCCATAAAAATGAAAATCATTTTTACTTAACCACCTGTTCTAAAATGTTTTCACTAAAATAGCAGACTCGTTTAAGACAATCCCAATAAATTGAAACGAGAACTTGAAGAAGCCAGAATTCTTTCTTAGATAGATGCTACTGGCAGGTAATGCACTAAAATGAAAAGGAATTTAGAGGTTGTGTCTCTAATTAAGTTCTATATCGGTTATGACCAGCGTGTACTGCGCATCGTAAGTCTCCAGTTCTTCAAATGTCCAAACCTCATTTTCTATGGGTTGCTGTTGATAGACTAAAACCAGTTCGCCGGCACTATCTTCAACGTATAATTGAATCTCATCAACAACAGAACCGGGAGCAACAAAGGTGTCAGAATTGGTATTCACAGCAATAAATTGGCTTTGACCTACAGGGATTACCACTTCACCGGCAGTTTCAGAAGTGTATACCAATTCTACTGATGAGCTGTTTTGAATGAAATATTCGGTTCTAAACAAGGGATCTTCATCATCGCATTGGGTTGCCATAAGAAGGGGAGCCATAAAAAGGAGAAGTAATTTTTTCACGATTATAGTGTTATTTATTGAATAACAAGATACTAAAACCTTGAAAAGGTTGCGTGAATCCTTTTTTTGGTTTACCAAAGGAGAATACCCACAAAAAGTTGCAGCGTTTACGAATTCCAGAAAAAACAATTTAAATAAACTTAATTCATAGTGCCTGAAGCAGCAGTAATTTCATAAATCAGTCATTTAATTTTAACGGGATTTTAGAGACGCTGTTAAAAATAAACCCCGAAGCTACTTACATCGGGGTTTAAATACCGGTTATTTAGTTAATACGGTTGATTTTTTTATCGATTACCAAGAGAACGTCTCACATCAGGCATCAAATCTTTGCCTTTAGCCATCACCAAACCGTTGTCTTTTGATGAATCGAGAACATAAAGAAAGCCGAGATCTTCTGCGATTTTAGTAACCAGTTCGCGGGCCTTAATGCGAATAGGACCGTAGAGGAGTTCTTTCTTTTCGGCGATTTGCTTTTCAATATTCTGTTGTGATTGTGCCAAATTGCGTTCCATCAGTTCCAATTCGCTTTTACGTTTAGCGTCTTCTTCAGGAGACAGGGTAGGGGCTTCATCCTCATACTTTACAAATCGAGCCTGATATTCGCGATAAGAGGTTTCAAAATTTTGTTGATACGCCTGTCGCAGACGGCTAAGCTCGAGTTCTGCCTGATCGTTTTCGGGCATTAGGGTATATAATTGTTCCATATCGATATGGGCAACGGTACCTTGCGCGTTTACAGAGAACTGACTCAAAAGCCCAACAAAAAGGGCAATAATAAACTGTTTCATATTGAGGTTTTAATCAGAGATCAAACTAATACCCGTAAAAATACAGCTATTAGTTTGATCTCTTTAATAGACTGTTTTAAATCTACAAGGTTTCATAAACTGTACCATTTAACAAAGTTTTCTTAAAAAGAACGACTTCGCATATGCATTTCGCAATTTTACAATCTAAACCCGGACATTATGAAATTAAGATTACATCTCTTAGGCTTTTTTGCTCTAATGGCAAGCTCGCTAACAGCACAGAAGCTGGAATCTAAAGGTTTTAAGGATTACTTTCCTATAGCCGAAAGACCCTTCCTCGCCGGAGGAAGTGGTAACAATGCGTATGAACGTATTTTGCTGGAAGCCAAGCCTGTCGTGTATTACAGTATTTATAATGACATTCGTAGTGCGCTTAACAGGGATACCATTACTAATGGTGATGCGGTTTACCTGAGCATACAGCCGCATTTGCGTATTTATGATGAAAATTCAAAACCGGTTAAGACACCCTCTTATAAGTTTTTCATCGGCTGGCAATCGATCATAAAGACCGAAAATGACAATTTTCTTACGGCTGCAATAGAATCAGGTCATTATTCTAATGGACAGAGTAAATCGGCCTTCAGTACACAGTTTGCAGATAATAGTCCGGAAAGCAGCGCATTGTATGACGATATTACCGATGATACCGATCTGTCGGCCCTGCTGAATCGCGAGTCCGGTAATTTTTCAACCAATCTTACCCGCCTGTCGCTCAATTACCGCATCAATACTTTTGACGCACGTAACTATATGCAAAAGTCCAGTTCGTTTACGCTTACTTATCAGCTCTATCACAATAGATTCTTAGGAGCTTTTAATTTCGGAGGATACAATCCTGAAGACATTGCTATTTATGGCAGGCATCAGGTTGAAGCAGGTTATGAATACACCGCACACTTTAATCAATGGAGGTATAGTGTAACCCAAAGACTTTACTGGCATCCTGATGTACATCCTTCTGCAGATCCATTTCGTTCAGAAACCAGCGTTTCGTTATATCCCTGGGATTCTGATTTTGGTTTGATGGCACGCTTTGCATTTGGTTATGATGATTATAACTACCGTTTTGTAGACAGTTATCCGCGATTTTCAGTAGGTCTCACCTGGGATTGGTTTACACCTTTTGTTATCAAACCAACAAAATTACAGGTTGAAGAAAAGTAAAATGCCTAAAATAAGAAAGCCCGCACTTGCGCGTGACAGGCTTACTTGACCAACTTAAAACTAAATAATTATGATTTGGGGTATCGTTTTATTCGTTTGAAGCTATAGAAGCTTTGGTTTCAAAAGTGCTGTTGTTAAAAGCGTAACCGTCAGTATCTTTTTCAAAATTATTGTCGGCTAAGGCAATGGTAGCTAAATTGGCCATAGCATCAAGACCTTGTGGAATAGCCCCGTACATTTCGTTATTAGATAAATTCAACTCTTTAAGATTTTGAAGTTTTAAAACTTCTACAGGAAGCTGACCACCAATGTTATTATCAAAAAGATTTAAAACCTGAAGGCTGGCAAGGTTTGAAAGTTTATCACTTAAAGCACCGCTCAGATTATTACTGGTAAGCATTAACTGCTCTAATTTATTCAATTGGTAAATAGACTCTGGTAACTCACCTTCTAAATGATTGCCATTTAAAACTAAAACTTTAAGGTTTTTAAGATTGCCTATTGAAGAAGGAATAGTACCCTGTAATTTATTGAAGAACATTTCAAGTGTTACAAGAGACTCCAGATTACCAAGAGACTCAGGTAGTTTTCCGTTAAGATTGTTCATACTAAGGTTAAGTCCTACAACAGTGTTATTTACAACACGCACACCATACCAGGTAGAAACATCTGCATTCAAATCCCAGGTTTTATTCCACTCGGCGCCATTTGTAGCATTGTATAAATCAATCAAAGCTTGCTTTTGAGAGCTATTAACCTCAGCAACAGCGTTTAAACTTAGAAAAGCAACTGCGATAAAAGTAATAATTGATTTCATATTGGACTTGTTTAATTGTTCTATGGCGTAAATATAATACCGTTTAACCTTTAAATGCAAATATATTCGTTGAAATACACAATCTGAGAACGATTTTTTCAATATAGTTAATTAGTACAAGTATAAAGATATTATTTTTTAGGTTTTTTTAGAAGTTCAGCTTTTCTAATAGCCGACGTACGACAACTATAAATAGATTAACGCGCTTTTTATTTAGGAAAAAACTTACAAAATATTTAAATTTTCTACTTAAAATAAGAATATTCTTACAATTTAAATTAAGCTAATCTATAAACGTACCTCTTGTGGATTGTTATTCGCAAAAAAAAAAGAGTCCGGCAACCACCCCGGACTCTTCAACCAACTAAAAACTAACACGAAACAAAAAAACTAATCTAGTACGAGGCCATTATAATCGCGTGAGATTTTTGCGGACGCTCATTAAGGAGTTTTTGAAATTCGCTTTGATTTTGAAAATTGTTATCAAAAAGAATAAGTGATTTTAAGTATGATGCTTCAGCCAGATCACCGGGTAAGCTTCCGGTAAAGTTATTGGCTGCTATATTCAGTTCCTGAAGTTCTTTTAAACGAAGCAGGGCAGCAGGAAAACTTCCGCTAAGGCAATTATCAAATACATTGAACACTCTGAGCTTTCTTAACTTAAGTATGTTGTTGCTTACCGTACCCGTAAAATGGTTACTGGCCAGTAATAAAACTTCAAGATTTGTCAGATCATATATATATGACGGAATTTTTCCGTCAAAATGATTTGCATTTAAAACAAGACGTCTCAAATTTTGAAGTCGATACAATGATTGAGGCAATGCGCCTTCAAGCTTGTTAAAATACAATTCGAGAAAAAACAGGTTTGACAGGTTACCCATGCTTTCCGGTAAGCTGCCTGTGAGGTTATTGCGGCTAAGATTGAGTCCGGTAACGTGATTATTTACAATACTAACTCCGTGCCATTGAGCAGGAGGTAAGGAAGTATCCCAGGTTATAAACCAGTTAGGGCCGTCAGTTGCATGGTAAAGATCTAGAAGTGCTGCGTGCTCAGATTTGGGAATTTGAGCAATCAGCTTTACAGACATAAAAAATGCCGTAAGCATAAGTAGGTATCGGTTCATTCAAGTTGGGTGGGTTTGTTATGTTCCTCTAAGATACGTGGATATATCTTTTATCTGCAAATAAAATCGACGAAACGCACAAACATTTAACTAAATCCCTGAATTCTAACTATTAGGGTATCTCTGAGTTAGTACCAATTTAAAAAGGAAACCGAATTATTTTTCAGCCCTGCCTGTTTCTTCAGCCAGTCTCTTAAGACTGTTTTCGTCAACCTCATGACCGCCGTCATAACGAATCACCCTGGGTTCTCGGCCAAAAATTTCACGTGCATACTCCATTTCCGATTTCAATCGATCTTCGGTAATGAGCGGATCTTTTGCTCCATATACCAGTACGGGAGTAGAAGTAACTAATTCTTTAAATGAATTTATATCAAAGGATCTGGGAATGCTGCCCGAATGTAAAATGATTTGATCACAATTCAGATTTCTGGAATGCAGACAGCGCATGGCCACGGAAACACCCTGAGAAAAACCCATAATAATCAGACGCCTGTTAACCTTAAGTTTAGGCTTTAACTCTTCTTCGTACAAAGCCTCAAGGTAGGCGTGGTTGTTGTTTATACCCTGCTCCAGATTTTCACGGGTAAGCCAGCAGGCGCCCACATATTTATAGCGTTTATCCTGGTAATATAGGGAGGTTGCCTGTGGTGCAATGATATAGTTTTCGGCAGGATTGAGCATTTCAAAATGCTTAATGAAGTAGCGGCTTAAATGTCCCAGACCGTGAAAAACCAACCAGATATTCTGTGTATCTGCTGTAAACGTGTTGCATGTCTCATAACTGTTGGTCGTCCTGTAGCTAACGGTTTTTTCTTCGCTCATCCTGTATGATTAAGTATCTTTACCTGCCTGCGCAAGTTACTAAAAACTGATTTTTGAGCGCCGCTTGTGTATAACCCCATAACTTTAAATTATTTATCTGCTTTATGAATAAGGATACCAAAGAATTGCTTTTAGAGAAGGCCAATGCCATTTGCCGAAATACGCTTATGGAAACCCTTGAAATTACTTTCGTAGATGCAGCTGAAGATTTTTTAGTTGCCCGAATGCCCGTAAATGCGCGTGTGCATCAGCCTGATGGGGTGTTGCACGGTGGTGCTTCGGTAGCTTTGGCAGAAAGTGTAGGCAGTGCTGCCAGTTTTATGTTTCTCGACGCCGAAAACTTTATGATAAGAGGTCTTGAGATTTCGGCTAATCACGTAAAAAGTATCAAAACAGGTTTTGTTTATGCTAAAGCTTCAATACTGCATAAGGGCCGTACGACACAACTCTGGCAAATACGTATTACCAATGAAGAAGATCAATTGATTTCTCTGGTAAAACTTACCACAATTGCTTTACCCAAATCCTGATATGAACATCACAGTGCTCTTCAGTCAATTGCAGGAAAACATTCTTGAGCAAAAGCCGTTTGTGGCATATCGCAAACCTTCAGATTCAAGTATCAAATACCTGTCTCAGGAAGGTGATCAGGTTCATTATACAGAAGATTTCACCGAAAGCGGTTTTGTCTTTGCTCCCTTTAATTCAAATGACAAGGCGGTATTGATTGCAGGGAATCCTGCTGCAATTGCTTTAGAAGATTTTGAAGAAAGCCTGCCGGAAATACCATTACCATTAAACTTTTCGCTTAAAGAACAGCAGCAGCATATAGGTATTGTGGAAGAAGCGGTGAAAAAAATACGTGAAACCGGTCTGCAAAAAGTAGTGTTGTCACGCAGGCAGAAGGCAACTGTTGCAGATACATCTCCGGTAACTTTGTTTAAAAGATTGCTTCAAAAATATCCCAATGCCTTTGTGTATTTATGGAGTCATCCCCAGGTAGGTACATGGCTTGGGGCTACGCCCGAAACTTTGGTATCTCTTAGCGGCTATCATTTTGAAACCATGGCGCTTGCCGGTACCCAGAAGTACGAGGGCGATCTTGATGTAAACTGGGGTTTTAAGGAGCAGGAAGAGCAGGAGCTGGTAACTCAGGATTTGGTTTCAAGACTGAACACATTTGATCTTAAGAAGATAGAAATCCGGGAGCGGGAAACCTATAGAGCCGGTAATCTTCTGCATTTAAGAACCTGCATATCCGGAAGCTTTAATCGTGCTGATTTCGATTTATCAAAACTCATAAAGGCTTTGCATCCCACCCCTGCAGTGTGCGGATTGCCCCGCGCTGATGCGCAAACTTTTATAGAGCACTATGAAGGTTACAACCGTTTATTTTACACGGGTTTTTTAGGGGAGTTAAATATCCTGAAAGACAAATCGAAGCCTCGTAACCGCCGTAATGTAGAAAATCTGGCTTATAAAACACTTACTCCCGAAACCCGACTTTTTGTGAATTTACGCTGTATGCAATATCAGGCTCCAGATAGCCTAATCTATGTGGGTGGAGGGATCACCAAAGATTCTGTAGCCGGGGATGAATGGCAGGAAACGGTAAATAAAGCACAAACCATTGCCAGTATTCTCTAGAGCTTTTGCTTTGTTGTAAATTTGTTACTGGTTTTCTGATTTTTTAAGAACGATCAGAAAATTCCTGTTGCCTTAAATTTTACCGGCAGATTAATCTGTTTATATGAATTACTCAAGTATACCTATCGCCCAGTCTGTAGTTTTGTTATGCCTTGAAAAAGGCGTAGACCATGTTGTGATCTCACCGGGTTCACGTAACGCGCCCCTAACCATTGGTTTCACGCAGCATCCCGACATTAAAACCTATAGTATCGTAGATGAGCGGGCTGCAGGCTTTTTTGCTTTGGGTCTGGCTCAGCAGTTACAAAAACCGGTAGCTGTGGTTTGTACTTCAGGAAGTGCGGTACTCAATTACTATCCTGCGGTTTCTGAAGCCTTTTACAGTGATATTCCGCTGGTGGTTATATCTGCAGACCGGCCTATTGAACGTATTGATATTGGCGATGGGCAAACCATACGCCAGCGCAATGTGTTTGAAAACCACATTTTATACTCAGCTAATTTGTATTCTGAATTTGTTGCCGAATTTACCATTGAGGACAGTAAATTCAATCAGAAGCAGCGCGAGGCGACCAAGCATAACCAGCAGGAAATCAATAAGGCACTTAATGAAGCTATTGTAAATCAGGGTCCTGTGCATATTAATGTTCCGTTTTATGAGCCTCTTTACAACACCACGACCAAACGTCTGGTAGATCCCATAATCGTTGATAAGGAAGTTAAGATCCAGGAGCTTACTACAGAGCAGTTAACTCCATTTGCCGAAAAATGGAATGCTGCAAAGCGAAAAATTGTTTTGGTTGGCGTTTTGCAACCCGATACTATTGAACAGCATTTTTTAGACCAACTAGGGTCTGATCCCAGCGTATTGGTATTCACCGAAACCACTTCAAATCTCGATCATCTCAACTTCTTTACCCGTATAGACAACATTATTGGTTCTCTGGATGCAACCGGTTTTAAGGCTTTACAACCCGATATTCTCGTAACCCTTGGAGGAATGGTGATTTCCAAAAAAGTAAAGGCTTTCCTGAGAAACTATCAGCCTAAAGAGCATTGGCACGTAGATCCTAAAAAAGCTTATGATACCTATTTTTGTTTGAATAAGCATTTTAAAGTGCCGGTAAATCATTTCTGGAAGCAGTTTTTGGCAAATACCCGGGTACAGACAGAAAATGAATACCAGCATTATTGGCTTAACATACGGGAGCGTCGGGATCTGATGCATAAAAAGTATATTAACGAGATGCCCTGGTGCGACTTTAAAGCCTTTGATCTTATATTATCGCGTTTGCGTCCTAAAAGTATGCTTCAGCTGGGAAATAGTTCTACAGTGCGTTATGTTCAGCTTTTTGATATTGATAAAAGCCTCAAGGTCTATTGTAACCGGGGTACCAGTGGTATTGACGGCAGTACTTCTACAGCCGTAGGAGCCGCCGTGGCAAGCTCATTACCTGCAACACTTATTACCGGCGATCTCAGTTTCTTTTACGATAGCAATGGCCTGTGGAATCAATATATCCCCAGAGATTTTAAAATAATACTCATCAACAACAGCGGGGGAGGAATTTTCAGGATTTTACCGGGAGACAAATCGTCTAATGCCTTTGAGACCTATTTTGAGACTACTCATGACCTTAATGCTTCGCATCTTTGCGCTATGTTTGGCTTTGAATATTTCCACGCAGACTCTGAGGTTTCTTTGGCTCAGGCTCAGGAGGCTTTTTACAGGGAGACTAATAAACCGGCTTTACTGGAGATAAAAACTCCGCGTACGGTAAATGATGAAGTGCTGTTAGGATATTTTGATTACATCAGATAAGTTTTGGATTAAGTTTCGATTTTTCTGTATATTTAAAATCTTTAAACTTAAATAATTAAAAACTTCACATTAGTATGAGCAAAAGAGATGAAATGATCGCAAAATATGCGGCTGATTTAAAAGAAAAACTAAATCACGATGCCGATATGGATTTGTTGACCAAAGTTACCATTGGTTGTGGTCCTTCAATTTACAATAAAGACTCTTCGACGATTTCAGCAGGTAGCGAAAGCGAGCTTGAAACAGTAAAGAATAACTTCCTCATTAAAAAGTTAGGATTGAGCGATGGTCCAAAATTGATGGAAGGTATTCATAAAGTTTTAGAGGACTACGGCAAATCAAACCGCAACAAATACCGCGCGGTAGTTTACTATCTTTTGACCAAGCATTTCGGTAAAGAAAGCGTTTATAACTAAGCCGCATTTCAACATATATAGGAAGCCGCCCTTTTTGGGCGGTTTTTTTATGACGGCTTCTCAGCATCATAATGCAGGGTGCCGGTCGTTAATCCTTCATTTTTTCCTAATTTTGACAACCTAAATAAAGAGTATGCTGGCACTGGGAGAATACCACACTATGATTATTGACCGCGATGTAAGTCCCGGATTATATTTACGCGATGCAGAAGGAAATGAGGTGCTGTTACCCGGTAAATATGCCCCCGAAGGTTTTGAACTTGAAGACGAGATCAATGTTTTTGTATATCTGGATAATGAAGAACGTCCTGTTGCAACAACCCTGCAGCCTTATATTCTAAAAAACGGATTTGCCTATCTGGAGTGTACTTCAGTAACTAAAATTGGCGCGTTTGTAGACTGGGGTCTTGACAAAGAACTTTTTGTACCCTTTTCCAATCAGGTAACTGAAATGCGGGAAGGCAGCTGGTACGTTATTTATATGTATCTCGATGAGCGAACAAACCGCCTGGTAGGTTCATCAAAATTCAATACGTATCTTAAGAATGAAGCTGTTGATGTGGCCAAATTTGATAAGGTAGATCTGATGGTTTCTCACTTTTCAGAATTTGGAGCCCACGTCATCATCAATGAAAAATACCAGGGTCTCGTTCATAAAAACACCATTTTCGAAGACATCAGGGTGGGAGACCGCCTGCCCGGTTATATAAAACGGGTTAGGGAAGATAATAAGATTGATGTTTTGCTTCAGCCCGAAGGCTACAAAAGCGTTGAGCCTAATGCACAGTTTATTTATGATGAACTTAAGCGCAACGGCGGGAGTCTGCCGGTTCACGACAAAAGCTCGCCAGAAGACATCAACGCCTACTTCGGTATCAGTAAAAAGCTATTTAAAAAAGCCATCGGCGCTTTGTATAAAGACAAGCAGATAGAACTTACCCCAACCGGAATCAAACTTACCGGAAACTCTCAAAACGATTAATTTTTTCGCTTTTGCGAAAACTAAAGCGCTATACGATCATGCAGCAACCCGATTGGAAAACCGTTAAAGAATACAGTGACATCACCTTTAAAAAGGCTGATGGTGTCGCCCGAATTGCATTTAACCGTCCGGAAGTGCGTAATGCATTTAGACCCAAAACCACTTCAGAACTGCTGGATGCTTTTCACATCGCACAGGAAGACATTTCTGTGGGGGTGATTCTGCTTTCTGCTGAAGGCCCTTCGCCCAAAGACGGCGTCTATAGTTTTTGCAGTGGAGGTGACCAGAAAGCACGTGGGGATCAGGGTTATGTAGGCGAAGATGGGTATCATCGTCTCAATATTCTTGATGTGCAACGTCTTATTCGTTTTATGCCCAAAGCGGTAATCGCAGTTGTTCCGGGTTGGGCAGTAGGAGGTGGGCACAGCCTGCACGTGGTTTGCGATTTAACCCTGGCCAGCAAAGAACACGCTATTTTTAAACAAACCGATGCCGATGTAACCAGTTTTGACGGGGGTTACGGATCTGCATATTTAGCCAAAATGGTAGGGCAGAAGCGGGCCCGGGAGATTTTCTTTTTAGGCCGCAATTATTCCGCTCAGGAAGCCTATGAAATGGGGATGGTCAATGCCGTGATACCTCACGACGAGCTGGAAGCTACCGCATACGAGTGGGCTCAGGAAATTTTGGCTAAATCGCCTACTTCCATCAAAATGCTCAAGTTTGCCATGAACCTTACCGATGACGGCATGGTTGGCCAACAGGTATTTGCCGGTGAAGCTACCCGACTTGCCTATATGACAGAGGAAGCTAAAGAAGGTCGCAATGCATTTCTTGAAAAAAGGAAGCCTAATTTTGATAAAAAATGGATTCCATAGGTAAGAAATTGGTTTGATTCGGGTATTTTTAAGAGATTAAATTCACTTTTACCCGATTACCGGGATTTCTAAAGTGTTTTCTTGTATCTAAAACTTGCTGTCAAATTGGTTTGGCAGCGGTTTGTCCTAAGACCATTTAACCTATGAATACCACCTTTACCAATACTCAAATTGATCTTGATAGCCTGCCTGATTATCAGGAGATACATTATACAGGAGTTTCTGTAAAGCGCTTTTACAAAGTACTTTGTATTCAACTTATTTTTTTTATTGCGGTGACGGTGGGCTTATTTTTCCTGCGTGAAGTGACCGATGTTCCTTATCTCATTCCGGGTCTGGGAGCAGGTATTATTTTGTTTTTTTTGTCTGCCGCCGGGTATCAATATAAATTACAGCAAACTTTAGGTTATGCAATACGCGAGCGGGATATTGCGTATCGCAGGGGGTTTATTTTTGAGAAAACAACGGTTATTCCTTTTAACCGTATTCAGCATATTTCAACATCTGCGAGTGCATTAGACCGAATTTTTAAAATTTCAAGCCTCAATATTTTTACCGCAGGAGGCTCGGGTAGCGATATTGACATCCCCGGGCTAACGCCGGAGCTTGCTGCCCGTCTAAAAGTTAAGGTCGCCAATCATATTATTGATGAAGATGATGCATAAGCCTTTTTCACAGCCGCAAACACAGTCAAAACTGGGTATTATTTTCATATTTCTGGGGCAGTCTGTAAAATTTGTACGCATTTTTGGTGCAGCGGTAATCTATTTCTTCTTAAAAGGTTTTGAAGCAAATTCAGAGCTTGTAAGCATTGCTTTAAGCGTTTTGATAGGTGTTCTGCTCCTGTTGTTGGGCTTTAGTTATTTGTCGTTTCAGCGATTCCGCTTTTATATAGATTATGATAACCGTGAGTTTATTCTGCAAAAAGGAGTTTTTAATACTGAAGTAATAAGTCTTCCCTTTTCAAAAATTCAACAGGTTTATTTTAGACGATCGCTTCTACAACGTTTGATAGGAGTGTACAGTGTTATTCTCGATACTGCCGGAAGCAGTGCACAGGAAATCAATATCAAAGCGCTCTCCGAATCTGAGGCTAAGGATTTACAACAAATTCTGATGGAAGAAGTAACTGCCCAAAAACAGCAGGAAACTAATGATGTTGAAACCACGGCAGATCAGGAATCAGGGGAGGATTCGGTTGCTGTTCATAAGCTTTCGGTACTCGCGTTACTCAAATTAGGTCTTACCAGCAACTACTTCAGAGGTGTCTGGCTCATCCTCATTTTTCTGGGATCACTTTATCAGCAGTTTGGGGAATTTGAGCTTATTGAAGAATCGCAGTATCGCGAGGGCATACGAGGATATTTTGAAGCCTACAGTAAACCCGTAGAACTACTGGTGCTTACCGCTCTTGTCTTTGTAGCCATGTTCATTTTGGGGATTTTTATATCGAGCATCGAGATCTTTATAAAGTATTTTGACCTGGCATTGAAGCAAACCAAAGATTCTCTGGAGCTTGAGATGGGTCTTAAGACCAATACCAAAGTAAGCTTAAAACCCAGAAGGGTGCAATTGATGCGCATAGTGACTAATCCCATGCAAAAGCGTCTCAACCTTAATGAGGCTCAGATTGCAATTGCAAGCAGTCGTGATGACCTTCAAAAATCTCAAATTAGTATTCCGGGAATGGAACGGATGCAACTGGAACGGGTTAAAAAGTTTCTGTTTACCTATCGCATGCGTCCCGGCCGGGTGTTTAAACCGGCTTATATTCTCTATTTACGACTTATAATTATAGCCGGTCTTCCACTGGTGCTTACGGCTATTGTAGGCTCTGTTGTAGTGCCTAATTATATGGTAGAAATAGGTCTGGTGCTTCTTGTGATTTATGCAGGACTCGTTTTACCCTATCAATTTTTTTGGTACAAAGCGCTTTCATTAGAAATCACACCTGAATTTGTAATTAAACGCAAAGGGGTATGGACGCAAAAAACCGAAATTCTGGAGTTGTATAAGTTGCAATCTGTAAGCGTAACCCAGCCCTTTTGGTACAAACGCAGAGGTTTGTATAACTATACCTTTCATACTGCCGGTGGCGATATTTCGTTTCCGGTTACCACTTCAAAAATGCAGCGCTATATCAATTATGCCTTATACAGGGTAGAAATTGATAAAAAGGCCTGGATGTAATTATCGAATTGCAGGATATTGCTGCGGATTTACCTCGCGCATAATCTCATAAACCTTTTCAAATATATCTTCTGTGGAAGGTTTAGAGAAATAATCTCCATCTGTTCCATAAGCCGGTCTGTGGGGTTTGGCGCTCAGCGTTTGCGGGGCACTATCCAGATATCGGAAGGCTTTTTGCTCATCAAGAATATGCTGCAACAGGTAAGCTGAAGCACCACCCGGCATATCTTCATCAACAACAAGAATACGATTGGTTTTAGCTATACTCTTAACGGTATCGTGATTGAGATCAAAGGGCAGGAGGGATTGTGCATCAATTACCTCACAGCTAATTCCCGAAGCCTGAAGCTCCTTCGCAGCCTGTTCTACCAAACGCAGGGTGCTTCCGTAAGAGAGAATGGTAATATCATTTCCTTCGCGTACTACTTCAACCTCACCTATAGGCGTAGTAAACTCTCCTACATTACTGGGCAATTTTTCCTTTAAACGATATCCGTTAAGGCACTCTATGATTACCGCAGGTTCGTCGCTTTTCATCAGCGCATTGTAAAATCCGGCTGCCTTAGTCATATTTCTGGGCGTTAGAATATAAACCCCTCTGAGCAGTCCTAACAAAGCACCCATTTGTGAGCCACTGTGCCAGATACCTTCCAGACGATGGCCGCGCGTACGCACGATAAGAGGAGCAGTCTGTTTACCATGGGTACGGTATCTTAAAGTTGCCAGATCGTCACTTAATGTGGCAATAGCATATAAAATATAGTCCAGATATTGTATTTCGGCAATTGGACGCAGTCCGCGAAGCGCCATACCTATTCCCTGTCCTACAATCGTAGTTTCGCGAATCCCGGCATCAGCTACCCGCAGGCTGCCAAATTTATTTTGTAAACCTTCTAATCCCTGATTAACATCTCCAATAGTACCGGTATCCTCTCCAAAGACCAGGCTCTCCGGATATTTGGTGAATAAGGCGTCAAAGTTGTCTCTGAGTATGATACGCGCATCAACAGTTTTGGCTTCGGCATCATAATGTGGTGCTACCGCTTCAATTTGCGTGGCTTTGTGCTCATATTCATTGTAGAGATGACTGCTGTAATTTTTTTGCTCTTTTGCAATGTAATTATTTACCCAGTCTTTGAGTGCGGTGATACTTTCGCTTTGCTCATGTGCTACAAAGCGCAGTGCTTTGCGCGCTGCGACCAGTACATCTGTTTTAAGAGCGTCTTTCTCGTCTACTAAAGTCTTTTTGATTGGATTTATAAACTGACCATTTGAGCTTTCTTCGATAAGATTGTCAAGGAGTTTAACTACTTTTTTCTTTTCGTCTTTCACCGGGTTAAGAAAAGCATCCCAGGCTTTGCGCTTGCCTTCACGCACGTTACGCTTAATTTGCTTTTCCAGTTCCTGTAACTCATCGTCTGTGGCGATCTGGTTATCAATCATCCATTCGCGCATCTTCACATTACAATCATGCTCGCGTTCCCATTGCAAACGGTCTTTGCTCTTATAGCGCTCGTGAGATCCTGAGGTGGAGTGTCCCTGAGGCTGGGTTAGTTCGGTAACGTGCAGGAGAACAGGTACGTGCTCTTCGCGAGCGATTTTACCGGCCTGTTCAAAAGCATCAACCAGTGCCGGATAATCCCAGCCTTTTACGCGAATGATTTCAAAACCGGCTTCATTTTCTGTTCGCTGAAAACCACTCAGGATTTCAGATATATTTTCTTTGGTAGTCTGGTGTTTTGCGTGTACCGAAATACCATAATCGTCATCCCAGATACTAATTACCATAGGGACCTGTAAAACTCCGGCTGCGTTTATGGTTTCAAAAAACATACCTTCAGAAGTACTGGCGTTACCTATGGTTCCCCAGGCAACTTCGTTTCCGCCTTGCGATAAGCCTTCCTGATTTATGCCTTCCACATTTCTAAAAATCTTGGAGGCCTGTGCTAACCCAAGCAATCTGGGCATTTGACCTGCAGTAGGAGAGATGTCCGCACTGCTGTTGTATTGCTCTAAGAGGTTTTTAAGTTTTCCGTTGTCGTCAAGGCTATGTGTTCCAAAATGACCACCCATTTGCTTACCTGCACTCATAGGATCGCAATTGATATCAGTATGAGCATAAAGACCTGCGAAGAAATTCTCTATGGTAAACTCATCTATCGCCATCATAAAGGTCTGGTCGCGGTAATAGCCCGAACGCCAGTCTCCTTTTTTAAAAGCCTTTGCCATGGCTAGCTGGGGCACTTCTTTACCATCGCCAAAGATCCCGAATTTAGCCTTACCCGTGAGTACTTCGCGACGTCCCAATAAACTACATTCCCTGCTGGTGACAGCAATCTTATAATCGTTTATTACAGTAGCTTTAAAGTCTTCAAAAGAAAGTTCTGAAATAGGCTCTGGCGTTGTTTGCATATGGATGATGTCGTTTTTGTAAAAGTACAGAAAAATCCCACTACATACAATTCAATAATTTTTTAATAAAATGATAATTTTTCAATAAAAACCAATTAAAATGATTTTTAATCAATATTAACAGGTTTGGGTAAGTTTTTAATGCGATAATGCAAATTAAGCGTCTGTCGCTAAACGGGGTAACAGGGGATTTAGAGCAGCTTCTAAAATAAGTGTATTAATACCACTTTCTGGTGAAAAGCTTTAGCATCGTGCGCAGATCGAGCGTTACAATAAAACGAATCTTTTGATCGTAGTCGGGCTGCGCGATTTCCCAACCCTTAGAAGAATAAACGGGAAAGAATAATTCAAAGTAATCTTCCACCAAAACTGTACGTATACCGCTATCGTATAAGAAACGGGCAGGATCACCCTCATTTTTAACCAAACCGAAGTCTACATAGCCGTGTATGAAATTCCAAAGGGTAGTACTGGCATTTACAGAAGTAATCCATTGGTTTCCAAACGGGGTATCGAGTTTTGATTTAAAACCACCTTCGGCGATAATAAGTTGCTGACTATAAATACCGGTATCCTCAGAGCGTCCGTAGTAATTGTAATTAAAGAGATAATCGGTAGGACGGTCCAAAGCAAAGCTGAAATAATCTCCCTGAGAGCGGGTATCATTGTAAAGAAAGGTTCCACCGAAAAATCGCAGATCCAGTTGGCGGTTGTTTAAAAATACCCTTCGGTATTTAGCCGTAACCGAGAATTTGCTAAACTTTTGAGACAGCTCAAAATCTGCATTGTAACTCAAAGAATTAATGATTCCCGGACTGCTGTTTGTATATTGAAAATTAAATACACTGTAGTTGGGATCGTCGTTCTGTATTACATTAGATTCGTCGCGATACACATTTATATTCCTTATCGTAAGGTATTGCCTGCGATCTGATCTGAAATCGGACTCCCGAAACGCAAAGGTCAAAAACGGACTTAAAGTCTTGTACAAGGCATCAGGAGCATAGGACGAAAGGGAGCCTCCCGCACCAAAACGAATGGCAAACAGATTACCTTCGTCCAGATTCTGAGTATAGCTGAAACCGGCACTACCGGTTAGCTGATTGGATTTAAGGCCATACTGGGGTTCTATTTTATAACTAAAAGGCTTCTGCAGGATGGTTTTGTTATACATCTTGGCTCCCAGCTTTATTCCGTCATAAAAGTTGTATTCTGCAACCGGCATAAAGAATACCTGGTTTTTAGCCGGGTCTTCAAGATCCTGAAAGAGCTTAAATTGAAAAGGCTTATTTATTCCTAAAAAGGGATTGACTTTTTTATAGTTATTCCGTCTGTTAAATTCAGGTATAAAACCTTCCTCATTTAAAACCACCCGATCTGCTCCTGGAGCATAGATCACAGTGTCTTTTTCTCCAACAAAAGGCTCAACCCAGGTCTTTGAGATGATACTGTCTTTATACATTGCATAAACCGGTACAGGAACTTTAGCCTTGGTTTTATTGCGCACCTCAATTGCGATGGAATCGCCCTGAGGTTTTACTTCGTTAAATTTAAAATCTATGGTTTTGCGTGTGCTTACAAAATCGTCGAAAAACCAATCCAGATTCTTTGGTGCTTTTTCACGCAGGATGGCTTCAAATGCTTTTGAAGAGGTAAGCCTGAGTTTATTTTGACTGTAAAACGCATCGATACTCTCTTCAACGATTTCATCAGACAGGTATTCTGATAGATAATTGAAGCCGCTTCCGGCCTTATAGGCGTTAGCAATATTCTTATTAAACTTGATGAGCGAGTCACTAGGGGTTGTCAAGGGCTGATCGAGATTCATACGTGCCATATGCAAATACAACAGGTTGAACTGCTCATTAAATTCCATCTCAGAAAGATGAAATTGTCTGGCGACCCAATACCGGTTTAAGGTACCCACTACTTTAAGATTGGGGTAGAAATGATCCATATACTGCATCATCGTGTACATCTTGATGGCATCGGAGATCCAGCGGTCTTTACGCGGATTGATGTAGAGCGTACGATCTATATAATTATCTACGGTCGTCTTTAAAATTTTGAGTTCGTACTTGAAATCTTCAGGAAACGGACTCAGAAAATCGGGAAGCTGATTGAGACCGTAAACCGGATTATCGCGATAGTCAATAACCGAAATTACCAGTTTGTCGAACGGATAGTCGCCCAGCTTTTCGGTCAAAAAGCCCGTAATCTTATCGATGATGATGGCTTCACGTTCCGGGATGACTTTTTTGTCTTTGATATTGGTAATTACCATAAACGCGTCGGTCTCGGTGATATCAAATTCTGATTTTTTCCGAAGGTAAATGGTGGTATTGTTGCGGTTGTCACCTTCCAGATGTACGGTTTTAAACTGGGTATTAGCCGAAAGCTCTTCGGGCTGGGTATCGAGTTCGTTGATTAATTGAAAGTCGCTCTGAAAGGAGAAGTCAATCGAAAAATCGGTAGGAGCCATATACAGGTCATCCAGGTTTTTATTGCTGTAGTACTGCCATTCCCCGTCGTAAACTGCAGGAGCTATAAACCAGTATTTTAAATTGTAATCTCCGTTGTTCAATGCACCATAACCTGTAAACCTGCTGTCCGGTACACGTATGTTATAGTGCATTTTGATTTTCTGAGACTCGCCGGGCAACAGCGGCTTATTCAGGTTTACTACCAGTATATCTTCAGCTTTAGGGAGTCTTTTGAATTCCAGATTTCTGAAATTTTCATCAATGATGTTGTTGATCTTTGATGAACCGCGGTCTTCCTCAGGGGCCAAATGAAATCTTCGGTCGTAATTCTCCTCAAAACGCACCCCAAGTTCGGAGCGCTTGGAAGCAAAACTGTTTGCCCAGTCATTAAAATAAATAACATCAAGGGTATCTGAAGAAGTATTGACAAAGCTTACATCTTGTTGGATGGTTAAAAGCCGATTCTCTTCATCAAGGCGCACCGCGATATTCAGTTTGTTCTGAGCTATCCCAAATTCGGGCAGCACAAGCAACACCAGTAATAACGTCAAAGAAAACGCATTAAAGGATTTTTGCATAGAACAGAAGTTTGGGGTTATCAGAATAACAATAGAGTTTCAGATTATGTATCAATTAGTATACCTAACGCAAAACGGGAGTCTTTGGTTTTAATTTTAAAAATTTGGACTCAATTTATACTCCTTGTAGAAATTATTGAGCACTTCAAGAACTTCGTCTTCCGTATCTACTAAATATAAAAGATCAACATCTCCCGGGCTTATGGTTTGAAAGGTATCAAGCAGTGTGTTTTTGATCCAGTCAAAAAGGCCCTGCCAGTATTCGGTGCCTACAAGAATGATTGGGAACCGGTCAATTTTGTGAGTTTGGATAAGTGTGATCGATTCAAACAATTCGTCAAGCGTACCAAAACCTCCCGGAAGCACCACAAATCCCTGTGAATACTTTACAAACATCACTTTACGCACAAAAAAGTAATCAAAATCGATACTCTTGTCGCTGTCGATATATGGGTTGTCGTGCTGCTCAAAAGGCAGATCTATGTTTAGTCCCACCGAAGTTCCTCCGGCTAAATGAGCTCCTTTATTACCGGCTTCCATAATACCGGGACCGCCGCCGGTGATTACGCCATAACCGTTTTCGACGATTTTTTCGGCGATAGCCACAGCCAGCTTATAATATTTTTCATCAGGTTTGGTACGTGCGCTACCAAAAATGGAAACACAAGGCCCTATACGGCTTAGTTTTTCAAATCCGCTTACAAACTCGCCCATAATTTTAAAAATGGCCCACGAGTCGTTTGTTTTTATTTCATTCCAGCCTTTTGGCTTACTTTCATTTCTCATAATACGATAATCTCAATTTTAAAGCGGCTCAATTTAATTCATTTCGAAGGAATTTTGCCGTGTAGCTCTTCTTATCTTTTGCGACTTCTTCAGGAGTACCGCTGGCGACGAGCTGTCCGCCGTTTTTTCCGCCCTCGTAACCAATATCGATGATGTGGTCTGCCATTTTTATCACATCCATATTGTGCTCGATGATAAGCATGGTATTGCCCTTATCGGTCAGTTTATTTAAAACATCCATCAGGATGCGTACATCTTCAAAATGCAGACCGGTTGTGGGTTCGTCGAGAATGTAAAAGGTATTTCCCGTATCGCGTTTAGACAATTCAGTTGCCAGTTTGATGCGCTGTGCCTCGCCACCCGAAAGCGTCGTAGACTGCTGTCCCAGCGAAATATATCCCAATCCCACATCCTGAATGGTTTTCAGTTTCCGGAAGATTTTCGGGATGTGTTCAAAAAACGGTACCGCCTCGTCAATGGTCATCTCCAGCACATCGGCAATACTTTTGCCTTTATACCGAATCTCTAGCGTCTCGCGATTGAAGCGTTTCCCCTGGCAGGTCTCACATTCCACATACACATCGGGCAAAAAGTTCATTTCAATTACGCGGAGTCCGCCACCTTTACAGGTTTCACAGCGTCCTCCAGCCACATTAAAGCTGAAACGTCCCGGTTTGTAACCACGTATTAGGGATTCCGGGATTTTAGCGAACAAATTGCGTATTTCACTAAATACACCGGTATAGGTCGCCGGGTTGGAACGCGGGGTTCTACCTATGGGTGACTGGTTGATGTCTATCACTTTGTCACACTCGTCAAGGCCTTTGATGCTTTTGTAGGGCTCCGGTTTTTTGACGCCGTTAAAGTAATGCGCATTCATAATAGGATAGAGGGTCTCATTGATGAGCGTAGACTTACCACTGCCCGAAACACCGGTTACCACGGTCATTTTGCCAAGCGGAAATTCAACATCTACCTTTTTAAGGTTGTTACCTGTAGCGCCTTTGAGTAAAATTTTCTTACCGTTACCTTTTCGTCTTTTTTCAGGAACGGCGATTTCTTTTTCGCCGTTTAAGTACTGTGCGGTAAGCGTATGCTGTTGTAAAAGTTGCTTTGGAGTGCCCTCGCTGATGATTTCCCCACCGTGTTTCCCCGCAAAAGGGCCAATGTCAATCACATAATCGGCACGCTCAATCATATCTTTATCGTGTTCTACTACGATAATGGAGTTACCTATGTCCCGAAGTGAAATCAACGAATTGATCAGCTTTTCATTATCGCGCTGATGCAAACCTATACTGGGCTCATCTAAAATATACAGCACCCCTACGAGCTGCGAACCAATTTGCGTCGCCAGGCGTATACGCTGCGCCTCACCGCCCGAAAGGGATTTGGAGCTTCGGTTTAGAGAAAGATACGTAAGGCCCACATCTACCAAAAACTGAATACGAGTATTGATTTCCTTTAAAATTTCAGTAGCGATTGCGGTTTGCTTTTCGCTTAAATGTTTGGGAAGTTCCAGAAACCAGTCTTTGAGCTCCAGAATATCCATATTTGCAAGCTCGGCTATATTTTTTTCGCGTACGCGGAAGTATAACGACTCTTTACGCAGTCGCGATCCTTCACACTCGGGGCAAACCACTTTTTCCATGTATTCTTTTGCCCAGCGTTTGAGGGATGCCGAATCATTCTTGTGATAGGTGCTTTCTATAAAATTTGCAACCCCTTCAAAATCAATTTTATAATTGCGGGTGACCCCCAGAGTTTTTGATTCTACGGTAAACTTTTCGTTTCCGCCATACAGAATCATATCCATCGCCTCTTTTGGGATGTCTTTTATGGGATCAGTCAATTTAAAGTTGAAGCGTTGTGCGATGATTTCCAGCTGTTTGAAAATCCAGTTGCTTTTTTGATTTCCGTGGGGTGCAAGACCGCCTCCTTTGATTGAAAGTTTAGGGTCCGGAATAATCTTATCTACATTTACCACGCGCAACGTACCTATGCCATTACATTTAGGGCAGGCACCTTTGGGTGAATTGAAGGAAAAATTATTCGGCTCGGGGTTGGGATAGGATATTCCGGAAGTAGGACACATCAGGCTACGGCTGAAATAGCGTGCTTCATTGGTATCGTGATCAAGCACCATCATCACATCTTCCCCGTGATACATCGCGGTATTGATGGTTTCCAGGATGCGCTTGTCAATATCCTGATTGTCTTCGATTTTTAAACGGTCAATTACAATCTCGATATCGTGCGTTTTGTAACGGTCAATTTTCATGCCCTTTACAATATCACGCACTTCACCGTCTACACGAACTTTCACAAAGCCCTGTTTGGCGATTTGCTCAAAAAGTTCGCGATAATGACCTTTACGACTGCGAATAACCGGTGCCAGCACATTGATGCGTTTGCCCTGATATTCGGTTTTGATAAGATCTTTTATTTGCTCATCGCTGTAGCTTACCATTTTTTCACCGGTCTCGTAACTGTACGCGTCACTGGCGCGCGAGTAGAGCAGGCGTAAAAAGTCGTAAATCTCTGTTATGGTACCTACGGTAGAGCGCGGACTTTTACTGGTTGTTTTTTGCTCAATCGCAATAACGGGGGAGAGCCCCTGAATTTTATCAACATCAGGTCGCTCGAGTCCACCCAAAAACTGGCGGGCGTATGCTGAGAATGTTTCGATATAGCGGCGTTGCCCTTCGGCATAGATGGTATCAAAAGCGAGCGAACTCTTTCCGCTGCCCGATAAACCGGTTATCACCACTAGTTTTTCCCGCGGAATCTGTACATCGATATTTTTAAGATTATGGGCGCGGGCACCATAAACCTCAATATATTCTTGTGTTTCTGCCATTTTCTTTTTCAAGTGTGCAAAGGTACTGTAATTGCGTGAAATTTAGTAGTCAACCCCAAACGGACTTAGTAGAAATCCGTGTTACGAATAGGTTAAAAATGTAGTTTAAATAGAAACCTCATAGTTGCTGAGCATTTCTGCAATAACCTGTTCGGTTTTGGAGAAATTCTTCCGGTTTCTGAGGGATTTGTCTTTGAGTTTGTCAAAATATTTGGTGATGCTTCCGTCCTGATAAGCTTCCGGAATTACCGGATGTACATAGTAGTCACGGCACACACTGCGGGTATTGCCTAATCCCTCTGCTGTGGCATCGTAAGCTGTGATCAGGTTTTTAGCGTTTTGCTTTTCATCCTCAACATAACCCAGATCCCTGAGCGATTCAAAAAAGATCTTGGTCGCTGCCCAGGTTCTGAAGTCTTTTGCTGAAAACAGGTCGCCGCTCAGCTCGTGAATGTACTCATTAACCATCCCGCTGTCGATGTGATCTTTGTTTCCGTTTTCGTCATAAAACTGAAACAAATCCCAGCCGGGTATATCCTCACATTGATTGACCAGCTCGATAAGCTGTTCGTCGGTAATGGCGATGTCGTGCTCTTTTCCTTTTTTGCCTACAAACTTAAAGCGCATACCGCTTTCGGTTGTTTTTACGTGCCGGGTGCGCAGGGTTGAAAGTCCGTAGGTCTCATTATGCTTGGCATAGTAGGCGTTTCCCACGCGTATATGTGTTTCTTCCATAAGCCGAATGACCAGTGCCAGAACTTTACGCCGTGTCATTTCAGGAGCATCAAGGTCTGCATCAACCTGTTTACGCAATTGGGGTAAAACATTGGCAAAAGCAGCGAGTTTTAAGAATTTGGTTTCGTTGCGCAACTTATTCCAGCTCTCATGATAGAGGTAGACTTTACGGTCTTTTTCGTCACGACCTACCGCCTGTAAATGTCCGTTTTCAGGTTCTGATATCAGCACATCCTGCCAGGCCGGCGGAATCACCAACTTTTTTATACGCTGCAATAGCGGCTTTGATTTTATAGTAATATCATTTTTGCAATAGCGAAAACCCTTGCCGTGCTTTTTACGGCAAATGGTAAGGTGCTCATCGGTCACGTAAATGAGATTGGCGAGTTTAGCAGCCTCTTGCGGGCTGTCGAGAATATCCTTAAGGGTATCTTGGGTAATGGTCATAATCCAAATATAGCATCAATTAGCACCTCGCGTTACTAACGAAATGATAATAAAACTGGCTCTTCTGCCAAGAAACTGTGAAATAACTTTCAGTAAAATTGAAAGTTGAGGCCCGGTCATTTTGGCTAAAAATGAAAATACCCAAAGCACGAGTTGTGACTTCGGGTATTAGCATTGATGGTTAGCGTAAGCCTAATTTAGTCAAAATAACTAAAACTCTGACCGTCTTTAATTTTAAGTACGCTTTCGTAAATCATTTTAATCACATTTTCCACATCATCGCGATGCACCATTTCTACAGTGGTATGCATATAACGAAGCGGTAAACTAATCAAAGCCGAAGGCACACCACCGTTGCTGTACGCAAAAGCATCGGTGTCTGTACCGGTGGCACGGCTACACGCAGCGCGTTGAAACGGAATATTTTTTTCCTCGGCTGTCTCAATAATTAAATCGCGCAGCTTCTGCTGAATTGCCGGTGCATAAGAAATAACAGGACCATCGCCTATAGCAGCGTGACCGTTAGTTTTCTTCTCGATCATTGGGGTAGTGGTATCGTGGGTCACATCGGTTACAATGGCTACGTTGGGTTTAATGGTCTGGGTAATCATTTCCGCTCCGCGAAGCCCAATTTCTTCCTGTACCGAGTTTACCACGTAGAGTCCGAAATCTAATTTCTTGCCGTTTTCTTTAATTAAACGGGCTACTTCAGCAATCATAAAGCCACCCATACGGTTATCAAGCGCGCGGCAAACAAATTTATTTTTATTGAGGATGGTGAAGGTATCCGGGTAGGTGATCACACAACCTACGTGAACGCCCAGTTCTTCTACTTCCTTTTTGGTTTTGCATCCGGTGTCGATGAAGATATTGTCCTGTTTTGGAGCTTTCTCATCACTTTTGTCGCGGGTGTGAATTGCCGGCCAGCCAAAAACGCCTTTTACGATTCCGTTTTTAGTGTGAATGTTAACCAGCTTTGATGGGGCAATCTGATGATCGCTACCGCCGTTACGTATTACGTAGATCAAACCATCATCTGTAATGTAGTTTACATACCAGGAGATTTCATCAGCATGACCTTCAATCACCACTTTGTATTTTGCGTCCGGGTTGATAACACCTACCGCAGTACCATAGTTATCGGTGATAAAAGTATCTACATACGGCTTAAGATAGTTCATCCATATTTTCTGGCCTTCCCACTCGTAACCTGTGGGGGCGGCGTTATTGAGATAGGATTCTAAAAAGTCGAGGGACTTATCGTTTAAAATGCTTTTTGACATAATTTCAATTTTGTACGAAAGTAAGAATATTCATGCCAAAAGCATAAAGCAATCTGAGCGATTGTGTACTTTTGGAATGGTTTTCGATCTAATTAGAGAAAAGGAAAATTTGAAGAATTCTGTATACATACTCTTTCTGCTTTTAGGCTTTGTGACACGAGCTCAGACCACTCCTCCCGAAGTTGAAACAGATACTGTAGAACCACTCTACTATTATGTGGAAGGTGACAGTATTGCACGCTCAGCGATCTTTCTGGATGATGTGGTGGTGCTGGCGCGTTTAAAATTCAATGATGATGATGCCCGCCGCAGGTATTTGATTCTGAGACGTAAAACCCGAAAAGTATGGCCCTATGCAAAACTGGCAGGTGAACGTCTGGTGGAGCTCAATGCCCGTCTTGATGCTATGAAATCCAAGCGCGACAAAAAGCGTTATACCAAGATTATTCAGCGGTATGTGGAAGATGAATTTAAGGAAGAACTCAAAAAACTTACCCGAACCGAAGGTCAGATTTTAGTGAAACTGATGTATCGTCAAACCGGTCAGACTACCTTTGAGCTGATCAAAAACTACAGAAGTGGTTTAAAAGCGTTTCTGCTAAATACCACGGCCAGTTTTTTTGATATTTCCCTGAAGGAAATTTACGATCCGGTTAATGTGGAAGAAGATTATCTGATAGAAGATATTTTACAGCGTAGTTTTCAGCAGAAAATACTGGAGCCTCAGGATCCTGCGATTGAATTGAATTTTCTGGAGTTAACTAATAAATGGTATAAATCGAAGCCGAAGCAAGGTATTGACTGATGATGCGTATCTTTAAAGAGAACTGGCTTTACATTGTTGCAGCACTCATCACCTTGATTGGCCTTGTAACCGGTAAGTATTTCTTCCTGTTTTTGGTAATTCCATTTGGGTTTAATTTCTTTAGAAGCGATAAAAAAGACGAAGATGTCTGAATTTAAAGTCTGAGCGCCATTTCTCACATTCCTTCTTTAAACTCGCCTAAGCGGTAAAATTTCAATAAAAAAATAAATACCTTTGCGCTTCCAAACACCGTTGACCGTACTATGAGCCAGAAAACGCTGCTTAACGCAAAAGATATCAATATCATTCTCAATCGTCTGGCCTGTCAACTCATTGAAAATCACAAAGATTTTAAACAAACCGTTCTTATTGGGATTCAACCCCGGGGAATTTATGTGGCTGAGCGCATCAAAAAGCTTTTGGAGGCCGAGTATAAGATCGAAAGCATCAAGCTGGGTTATCTGGATATTACTTTCTTTAGAGACGACTTTAGAAGAGGGGATAAACCTCTTGAAGCTAATAAAACCCGTATCGATTTTGTGGTTGAAGATAAAAACGTGGTCTTTATTGATGACGTTTTATACACCGGCCGAAGCATCAATGCTGCCTTAACAGCAGTACAAAGCTTTGGTAGACCCAAAAATGTAGAACTGCTTACCCTTATAGACCGGCGTTTTAGCAGGCACCTGCCCATTCAGCCTACTTACAGGGGGCGACAGGTTGACGCGATTAATGAGGAAAAGGTCCTGGTAAAATGGGTTGAAAATGGTGGCGAAGATGCGGTTTACCTGGTTAATAAATAATTTAAGCCTAAAGAGATAATTAAAAATGAGCGAGCTTAGTGTCAATCACTTACTGGGAATAAAGTACATCACAAAAGCAGATATTGATCTCATTTTTGAAACCGCAGATCATTTTAAAGAGGTGATAAATCGTCCTATTAAGAAAGTGCCTTCGCTTCGGGACATCACGATTGCCAACCTCTTTTTCGAAAACAGTACCCGTACCAAACTTTCTTTTGAACTTGCCGAAAAACGCCTTAGTGCAGATGTGATTAACTTTTCTGCAGGAGCTTCATCTGTGAAGAAGGGAGAAACACTTATAGATACCGTAAACAATATTTTGTCTATGAAAGTAGATATGGTTGTGATGCGGCATCCCAATCCCGGAGCTGGAGTGTTTCTGTCTAAAAATATTAAGGCCAGTATCGTAAACGCCGGCGATGGTGCACACGAGCATCCTACTCAGGCATTGCTTGATGCCTATTCCATAACTAAAAAACTGGGCGGGATTGCCGGTAAAAAAATCGTCATTGTAGGCGATATTTTACACAGTAGGGTTGCGCTTTCCAATATTTTTGCCTTGAAACATCTAGGAGCAGAAGTGAAGGTGTGCGGTCCTAAAACGCTAATGCCTAAATACATTGAGTCTCTTGGGGTTAAAGTAGAATTAAACCTGATAAAGGCCTTAGAGTGGTGTGACGTGGCCAATATGCTTCGTGTTCAGAATGAACGAATGGATATCAGCTACTTTCCGTCAACCCGCGAATATACCCAGCAGTACGGTTTAGATAAAGAATTGCTTGACTCACTCAACAAGGAGATCGTAGTAATGCACCCGGGACCCATTAACCGTGGTGTTGAGATTACCAGTGATGTGGCAGACAGCAGCCAGTCTATTATTCTCAATCAGGTTGAAAATGGTGTGGCGATACGTATGGCCGTTATCTACCTGTTGGCTTCAAAAATTAAACAACAATGATTGTAACCAAAAAAGACACATATACCATTCTGGGCGATGAGGAAGACGGGATCAAAAGCTTCGCTTCCTTCCTGAAATTTATTATACCTAAAGCCTACGCTTCAGAAAATCTGGTGATTGACTTACTCAAGTATGAAAAACTAAGTCTGGAAGATTTATTATTGTTTTTACCTGTTTCTAATCAACAGCGTGCTGATAATAAGTCTTTTGTGATTGTAAATAAGGCAGTACATATTGACCGGGTTCCCGAAGAAATTATGGTTGTGCCTACTTTGGGCGAAGCCAAAGACGTTATTGAGCTTGAAGAAATACAGCGCGATCTGGGATTCTAAGCCACAAGAGGAAATACGATTTTTTTGTAAGAGAACTCGTGATGCCTTAACTTACCTAAAAACAAGTGCTAATTTTAAATGAAGCTTACCATTCTAGGTTGCTATGCAGCCACTCCACGTACGTTTACTAATCCTACTTCTCAGGTCCTGCAAATACGCAATCATCTTTTTTTGATTGATTGTGGTGAAGGCACTCAGGTAGAACTGCGTCGGAATAAGGTGAAGTTTTCTAAAATCAAACATATTTTTATTTCCCACTTACACGGCGACCATTTCTTTGGTTTAGTGGGCCTGATCAGTACTTTCAGACTGTTGAATCGTGAAAACGAATTGCATGTTTACGGCCCAAAAGGCATCAAAGAAGCTATAACGCTTCAGTTAAAGTTGGCCAATTCCTGGACCAATTATCCACTTTATTTTCACGAACTCGATAGCAAGGAGCCTCAATTGTTGTTTGAGGACGAGAAAGTTTCGGTAGAAACCATTCCTTTAAAACACCGAATCTATGCTAATGGATTTCTGTTTAAAGAAAAGCCGGGAGAACGTAAATTGAATATGAGTGCCGTCTTGAAGCGTAAAATAGATGTGGTGTATTACAAAAAGCTCAAACGCGGAATGGATATGACCCTCGAAGACGGAACGGTTATACCTAATGAAGAACTTACTTTTGATCCCGAACCGCCACGCAGCTACGCTTTTTGCAGCGACACGATTTATAAGCCAGATAATCTGCCTCAACTACAAGGGGTAACCGTGCTGTATCACGAGTCAACTTTTCTGGAAGCTCACGCCAAACTGGCTTTGCCTACCGGTCATTCTACAGCTATTGAAGCCGGAAAAATGGCCCGCGATGCCGGAGCTCAATATCTTATTTTAGGTCATTACAGTACCCGCTATCCTGATTTAACCTTGTTTGCCAATGAGGCTAAAACGGTATTTGATAACGTGCTTACGGCAGATGACGGGAAGGTTTTTGATTTTGACGAAGACTAAAAATTCTTTGCTTTTATACTTTACAGGTGCATTTTTGATTAGTTTTTTAATCACTTTTAGGAATACTTGTAATTTTCACGTAAAAGATTCCGTTCTGCTTTATAACTTTAGTGCATTCATGTAAATTGCTGGAAAATCCTGATATGGCCGAAGATTTAAGCGACTATAGAAAATCGTATGAATATAGCGAGTTAACGCGCGAACAGAGCGAATCAAATCCGTTTGATCAATTTAAAAAGTGGTTTGAAGAAGTAGAGCAGCGGGAGGGCGTTGATGAGGTCAATGCTATGACCATTTCCACAATTGGTCTCGATGGCTTTCCTAAGAACCGGGTGGTACTCCTGAAGAGTTATGACAAGGACGGCTTTATTTTTTACACCAATTACGACAGTGAAAAGGGCAGGGCACTAGCCGCAAATCCTAACATTTGTTTGTCTTTTTTCTGGCCCAATCTGGAGCGTCAGGTTATAATAAAAGGTACTGCCACACGTGTTGATGAAGAGACGTCAACACAGTATTTTCATAGCAGACCAAAAGGCAGCCAGCTGGGCGCCTGGGTTTCTCCTCAGAGTGCAATAATACCCAATAGGACCTTTCTGGAGGAGCGTCAGGAAAAATATGAAGAAGAGTTTAAAAATCAGGAGATACCCAGGCCTCCGCATTGGGGTGGGTATCGGGTAGCTCCCCAGTCTTTTGAATTTTGGCAGGGTAGGCCAAACCGCCTTCACGACCGGTTGCTGTACACGCGCCGGGACTCAGATTGGGACTGCAATCGCCTGGCTCCTTAAATTGACTAATTATGAAAACCATCTATCTGGTACGTCATGCCAAATCATCGTGGGAATATGAACTTGAGGATCATCAACGTCCTTTAAATGACAGAGGATTGCACGATGCTCCGCTTATGGGAGCTTATATACGGGAACGGATTGAGCTTCCTCAGCTCGTTCTAAGCAGTGATGCGGTACGTGCAAAAACAACGGCTATGTTGTATTTAAAGGAACTGGGTATTCCCGAAGAAGAGCTGAAGTTAGATAACCGTTTGTATGATTTTGGAGGTACAAGGCTGGACAAAGTGATTAAATCCTGTGATGATGGTGTAGATCGTTTGATGGTTTTTGGTCATAATAATGCCTTAACCTACTGGGTAAACCGATATGGGGATCTGGAAATCGAAAACGTTTCAACCGCCGCCTTTACCGCAATTCAATTCAAAGCAAAAAGCTGGTCTGATATAAGTAATGGTAAAACCATTTTGTATGTCAAACCCAAGCAACTTAAATAATGGATAACCGAATCAATATGTCAAGTCTTGAAGCAGATGAATCCCGATATATCAACCGTGAAATCAGCTGGCTACAGTTTAATGCCCGCGTTTTACAAGAAGCTGCAGACGAGACTGTACCGCTCATTGAGCGCTTACGTTTTGTAGGGATTTTCTCTAATAATCTGGATGAGTTTTTTAAAGTACGATATGCAACCGTAAAACGCATTGTTGAAGCCGGAAAAAAGGGGCGAAGAGCCCTGGGCGTTTATGCGGCAGATGAGTTGCTGGAGAAAATCACTAAAATAGTTATTAAACAGCAGGAAGAAAGCCTTAATATACTAGATGATATCCACCAGCGACTGAAGGATGAAGGCATCTATGTTATTAAAGAAAACGAAGTGCATTTTCCCGAACACTCTGAATACATCAAAAACTTTTTTACCGAAAAAGTAAGCCCTGCTCTGGTGACGATTGTGCTTCGCGACGATCTGGAGTTACCGCGTATTCAGGATCTTGAAGCCTATCTTACCATCAAAATGCGTAAAAAGGGTATGCGAAAACCCATCTATGCTCTGGTAGAAATACCCAGTGAATTAGACCGTTTTGTGGTGCTTCCACAGGTAGATGGTACAGATTATATTATGCTGCTTGATGATTTAATTCGGTATAATCTGGATTCGGTTTTCAGCATATTTGAGTACGACGACATTTCGGCTCATATGATTAAAATCACGCGTGATGCGGAGCTCGATTTAGAGTCTGATTTGGGTAAAAGTTTTATCGAGAAACTTTCAAAAAGTGTAAAAGGCAGGGAAGATGCAGAGCCGGTACGCTTTGTTTACGATCAGACCATAGACGATGCAACCCTTCAGTTTTTGTTGACCAAACTGGGAATCGAACAGTCAGACAGTATCATTCCCGGGGGACGCTACCACAACCGCAAGGATTATATGGATTTTCCCAGTCTGGGCAGAACCGATTTGCTTTATGCCAAACAAAAACCCCTGCTCATAAACGGAATCAGTCTTAACGACAGCATGTTTAAACGGGTTGCCGAAAAGGACTTTTTACAGTACACGCCTTATCATACCTTTGCCTACGTTATTAAATTTCTTCGGGAAGCTGCGCTTGACCCCAAGGTAAAAACCATTAAAATAACCATTTACCGTTTGGCAAAACTGAGCCATGTAGCCAGTGCGCTTATCAATGCAGCCAAGAACGGAAAAGAAGTAACGGTACAAATAGAATTGCGTGCGCGTTTTGACGAGGAGTCCAATATGCGCTACGCGAAACAAATGCAGGATGAAGGTGTGAAACTCATTTTTGGGGTTCCCGGACTCAAAGTTCACAGTAAGGTTTGTGTGATTGAGCGTCTTGAAGGTGCCCGACTCAAGCGCTACGGCTTCATCAGTACCGGAAACTTTAATGGGATGACCGCGCGTATTTACACAGATTACACCTTGTTTACAGCCAATAAGCAAATACTTAAAGACCTGTCTAAACTCTTCAATTTCTTCGATACCAATTATATCGTAAACACCTATCAACATCTTATTATCTCTCCGCATTACGCCCGCAACAGCTTTTATAAACTAATTGATAATGAGATTAGAAAAGTTAAAAGCGGCGGCAAAGGTTATATTAGGCTGAAGCTTAACAGCATGTCTAATTATGCAATCATAGATCGTTTGTACGCTGCCAGCCAGGCGGGTGTAAAGATCGATCTTATCGTGCGTGGCGTTTGTTGTTTGATTCCCGGCGTAAAGGGGATGAGCGAAAATATAGAGCTCATCAGTATCGTTGATAAATTTTTGGAACATCCACGCGTGATGATTTTTGGAGAAGAAGGCGATGAGAAGGTTTTTATTTCATCTTCCGACTGGATGACGCGTAACCTCGATAACCGTGTAGAAGTAACCTGCCCCATTTATGATGAGGATATTAAACAGGAAACTATTGAGACCTACACCATTTGCTGGAATGATAATGTGAAGGCAAGACAAATAACCGCGGCTCAGGATAATGCCTACCGTAAGAATGATGAAGTGCCGCTTCGGTCACAGTTTGCTACTTATGATTACTACCTAAATAAACTTAATTAGTACATGCTCCAATTAAAAAAATACGGCGCCATTGACATTGGTTCAAACGCAATTCGCCTGCTGGTGGCAAATGTTGTAGAATCTGATGGCAATGACCCTGTCTTTCGTAAAAACTCCTTGGTACGGGTGCCCATACGTCTGGGAGCTGATGTTTTTAAAGAAAAACGTATTTCCGAAGAAAACATCACGAGAATGATAGACACTATGGAAGCTTTTAAGCTTTTGATGCGATCACACCGTGTAAGTGAATACAGAGCTTGCGCTACCAGTGCAATGCGGGAAGCTGAAAATGGAGATGAAGTAGTCAAAATCATTAAAAAGAAAACCGGTGTAACCATCAAGATCATTAACGGTAACGATGAGGCAGCTATCATAGCCAATACTGACCTGCAATCGCTGATAACCTCAGACCGGTCGTATCTCTATGTGGATGTAGGAGGAGGAAGTACCGAATTTACGCTGTACAGCGGAGGAGAGGTAACCGCTTCGCGCTCCTTTAAACTTGGAACTGTGCGTATTTTAGAAGGTCTTGTAGGTCATACCATTTGGGAAGAGGTGGAGAACTGGATCAAGGAAGTGACCAAAGGACATACTAAAATTGACCTTATAGGCTCTGGTGGAAACATCAATAAAATCTTTAAGTTAAGCGGTAAGAAAGAGGGCAAGCCACTTACGTATTTTTATATGGTAAGCTTCTATGAATTCCTACAATCGTACACCTACGAAGAGCGTGTAATCGAGTTGGGGCTAAATCTCGACCGGGCTGACGTAATCGTCCCGGCTACAAGGATTTACCTATCGGCTATGAAATGGAGCAGGGCCAAAAATATTCACGTTCCAAAGATAGGATTGTCAGATGGCATTATAAAATCGCTCTACAACGATAAAAGACAGGTTGTTTAGTAAGAAACTAAAAATTATACTAATATTGTTTCGCCCAACTTATTGAATTTCAATAAACTTAAAACTTTAATTATGAAAAGACTTTTACTTGGGATTGCACTCCTTTTTGCCGTAGGTTCGTTTGCACAGAGCGTAAGATACGGGGTGAAAGCGGGAATTAATTTTTCTACCTTACAAGGTGATGATTTTGATAACGCCTCCGGAAGGTATGGTTTTGCTGCCGGTTTCTTTGCTCAAATACCATTAAGTGAGTCGCTTAAATTTCAGCCTGAACTTTTGTATTCAGGTCAGGGAATCAAGCCAAACTCCTTACCAGGTAGTGTGTATGCAGAGCGCGCAGAGCTAGATTATTTACAATTGCCATTACTGCTTAGCTTTAACGCAGGAAAAGTTTATTTTCAGGTAGGTCCACAGGTTGGATTGGGAATCTGGAATTCTTTCAATAATGAAACCTATAAGAACTACGACATTTCAGGACTGGGAGGTATTGGTTACCAAATAATGGATGGCTTATCAATTGAAGCGCGTTACAGTATGGGCTTTATGGATGTGGTTAACGGGCCTGCTGAAGGAAAGAACAGCTACTTTGCAATTATGGCTGCTTACCGTCTGTAAAAACAGAATTTATCTTTATAAAACAAAAAGGAGCTATTTAATAGCTCCTTTTTGTTTTATGAGATTTACCCGTGTATGGTTTGATCCTTACCAAGATCTTTCATAATCTCGGCTTCATAAGAGAGTAAGTCGTGCCACTTGGCGTTGACTTCTTCTTCGTCACCGTATTTACGCGCAAATTTTAAAAACATGGTATAGTGATTGGCTTCGCTTACCATTAAATTATGATAAAACGTACGCAGCTCAGGATCTTCCAGTTCTTTAGATAAAAGTCTGAAACGTTCGCAGCTGCGGGCTTCGATGAGGGCAGCATACAATAAACGATTTACCAGTTGGGTTGTTCTGCTTCCGCCTTTGGGAAAAAACTGAAGCAACTTATTTACATATAAATCTTTACGATCATAACCCAAAGTGTTGCCACGAGATATAATCTTATCGTGCACCAATTTAAAGTGGCTTATTTCTTCTTTTACCAAAGCGATCATTTCCTGCACAAGCTCTGTATATTCGGGAAACGAAACGATAAGTGAAATAGCGGTAGAGGCTGCCTTTTGCTCACAAAAAGCGTGGTCTGAGAGAATATCATCGATATTCATTTCGACAATATTGACCCATCTGGGGTCTGTGGGTAGTTTTAGTCCTAACATCAGATATCTAGATCAAAAGTTTTACGTAACAATTCAAGGTCGGGGTTTTTACCTTTCAGCTTCTCATATTTTTCGCGGGTGGTGTAGGCATATTTGCGTTCTGCAGTTTCATTGACCGTTATTTCAATAACGATATCATAATTGCGAAGTCTTCTTTTTAAAAACTCAAGTAAACCACCTTGTGCCCGTTCCAGTTCAATTTTCATCGTCTCATTTGGAAATTCCAGATGAATGGTGGTTCCTTCAAGTGTTGGAGTGTCTGTTTCCAGATTGGAGGCGAGTATTTTTTCGCCTTTCTTTTGCAAGCGGGCCACATAGTCTTTCCAGGCTGCCTGCATGGCAATTTCGGTAAAAGGTTCCCGGGGCAATTTACTTATATCAACTTCTTCAGCCGTTTGCTTCTCAAGTATTTCTTTCTTGCGTTTTAAACCTTTAAGCGAAAGGCCCGATACGGGTTTCTTTGCTAAAATGGGTGCAGAAGCCGTATTAACGGGTTCAGTTGGCTGCGTTTGTTCAGCACTGCTTGCAACCTTTTCTTCTATTGGTGCTGAAGCAGCTACGGTTTCTTGAGCTTGTTTTTCAGGTCTGGTTGCGGCTTCGGCCTTCTGTGTGTTTGCCGGACGCACCGGAACGGCGTTCTTAAAATAACTCGCAGGAATTATGAAATCAGAGGCTTTTTTTTTTCTCCATCAAAAGTGATAGAGGCCATTTGCATCAAACATAACTCAACCAGCAGGCGGGGATTGCGGCTGGTTCGATATTTTAAGTCGCAGTCATTTGCTTTATCGAGTGCCTGCATAAGAAAGCCTGAACTGGTTTTTTCGGCTTGTTCTTTGTACTTTTTTTTAGTTCCTTCACCTACCTCAAGCAAGGCAATCGTATCAGGATTTTTACAAACCATCAGATCCCTGAAGTGAGAAGCCAGACCGGCTATGAAATGATGCCCATCAAAGCCGCGGGATAAAATTTCATTAAAGTTTAAAAGCAGCTGCGGGATATTATTTTCTACCAATAAATCGGTAATCTCAAAATAGGTGTCATAATCCAGAACATTGAGATTTTCGGTAACTGCTGCTCGTGTAAGATTATCTCCGCAAAAACTCACAACACGGTCAAAGGTTGATAGCGCATCTCGCAAAGCCCCGTCTGCTTTTTGAGCAATAATGTGTAAGGCTTCTTCTTCGGCGGTGATACCTTCCTGTTTTGCGATATCCACAAGATGCTCCCGAATATCTTTAACGGTTATTCGTTTGAAATCAAATATTTGACAACGCGATAAAATCGTTGGAATTATCTTGTGTTTTTCGGTAGTTGCCAGGATAAAAATGGCGTGTTTCGGAGGTTCTTCCAGCGTTTTTAAGAAAGCATTAAAAGCTGCCGATGACAGCATATGAACCTCATCTATGATATAAACCTTGTAGTTACCTACCTGAGGAGCGATACGTACCTGGTCTATAAGGTTACGTATATCATCAACCGAGTTGTTTGAAGCAGCATCGAGCTCAAAAATATTGAAGGCATAGTCTTCGTGCTCGTCAACCTCCTCATCAGCTTCCTGATTTATTTTTTTTGCTAAAATACGTGCGCAGGTGGTTTTGCCTACTCCTCGCGGACCTGTAAAAAGCAATGCCTGAGCGAGGTGATTATTTTTTATGGCATTCTCCAGCGTATTTGTAATAGCCTGTTGTCCTACCACGTCTTTAAACGTCGCAGGTCTGTATTTTCGGGCTGATACGATAAATTGTTCCACAAATGCTTTTTTAGAGAATGAAGACCTTTTTTAGGTCTGTAAGCAAAGATAAAGATACCAATACCAAAATGCATAGGTACACGGTATTTTTGCGAACGTCTTATCAACAATTCAATTTAAAACTACAGCGATAAGCAGCAGGGTATTCTATAGAAAGCGTACTTTTACCGCAAGCAGACCGCCTTATCGCTTTAGATCTGTAAACAGCTCTAAGGAGGAAAGTCCGGACACCACAGGGAGGCATAGCGGCTAACGGCCGTCGGGCTTAGTTTAAGTCAAGGACCAGTGCAACAGAAAGGATGTACAGGTAATGCTGTAGTGAAATCAGGTAAACTCTATGCGGTGCAATGTCATGTAAACCGGCAATTAAGTGCGTCCCGTGCGATGCCGGAGGGTAGACAGATAGAGCTTTTGAGCAATCAAAAGTCCAGATAAATGATAAGGTATTACTTCGGTAAGAACAGAATCCGGCTTACAGGTCTGCTTTTTATTTATGCTACTGTTTTTTCGGCCCAGTCGATAGCTTCCTTCAGCGTTGCAAAAATCTGAACATTTTTGGTCATAAAGTTTTTCTCAAACTGTGCAGTTTTCAATTTTGATTCAGTCTCAGTTACCAACGCCACCGCAATCATATTGTCATTACTGATGCAGTTTAAATAGTCTATGGGATTAACGTTGTAGTCTGTCTTACGATTGGAGATGTAGACAAATTTTTGGTTTGAACCGTAGTGTTCTTCTATTAGAACGAGAGCTTCCATAAAAAGTTCCCGAGTTACATAGCTTCCTTCCTTAACTTCAGAAATGACATACTTGTCAAAGAAACTGAGTATACAAAAACTTAAATCGTATTTCTTTGCTTCGGTATTCATAAATAGTAAGACTTAAAAAACGGGATTTAGTGTTGAAAGAAGCTAAATGCACTACCTCCATACTTACGGAGTTCTTTAAAGTTACGAATATTCTGTAGATCAGTGTGTTTACTGTGTTCTAAAATTAAGGAACCTTCAGCCTTCAGCAAATTATGGTCAAAAACCAATTCTACAATTTTTATGAATTGAGCGTCCTCAAAATCATAAGGAGGATCAGCAAAAATAAGATCGTAGGCTGCTGTCTCACGACCTAAAAAATCATATACATCAGACTTAAGCGTCTCAATGGGCATTTCTAAAGTTGATGCAGTCTCATTTATATATTTTACACAGCCGGAATGTGCATCTACAGCTGTAATGGCTTCTGCACCTCTGGAGGCAAATTCATAACTGATATTGCCTGTACCGGCAAAAAGGTCGAGTACTTTAAGGCTACTAAACTGATAACGGTTTCTGAGAATATTAAAAAGCGATTCTTTGGCCATATCTGTTGTAGGTCTTACCGGTAGTTTTTTTGGTGCGATAAGACGTCTTCCTTTGTGAATTCCGCTAATGATTCTCATAATTTAGGTGTATTGCAGGTAGGTGTTTTTAAGTGCAGTAGATCGGGTGTTGGCTTGCTCTATGCGCACGTTTCTGATGTAATCATAAATCAGGTTATAGATCGCATCGTTCTCGCTGACTATTCCGTGCAGGACTATTGGATTTACTTCGGGATCTAACTGTAATTGCTCATAACAATATAGAATATAATACACACAATCTGCTGCATTCTCATAGTTAAACCTATTATTGAGAAGGAGTTGGTCATTTTTGTGCGCGATTACAGCAATTGAAGTTTCAGATATATGCACATGAACTTGTTTTATCCCGTCGTTTTGGTCTTTGCTGCTTAAAATGGAGCTCAAAAATACCGTTTGGCTATGAAAAAAAGTGAAGGTGCCAAAATGATCAAAAAAGAAATTATTGATGTTAGAAAACGGGATGTAAACATTTATGAGTTTAAAATCATCCAGTTCATCAAAGACTGTAAAGTCGGTTTTTAAAATTTTGGTATTGAATTTTAGATAGTCGGCAAGGTTGTTTTGATCAAAAAGGCTTTCGGGTACCAGAGTAAAAAGCTCGTTGTCGTAAATCACCACAACCTCTTTAAATGTGTTGTTGAGCAATGGTAGCGCTGCGAAAATTTCTTTGATTTTGATCAAAGCCTGCTCGGGAGCCTGTATGTGGTCAAATTGAAACGAGTCTGATTCAACACACGTGGAGTCTGAATCATTTTTGACATAAAAAGAAAATCCATCCAAGCTAACTTGGATGGATAGTATGTGATTTTCAGGATCTTGAATGTTTTTATTCATCCGCATCCCCGTAACTCTTAGGCCAGTTACCGGCTGTTTTAACTTCGGTCATTGAACCTACAGTAAGATAGGCACCATTTACACCTTCTACAGAAACAACCTGCTTCTCTTTAGCTACATAATCTTTTGGCTGATCTGCAAGAAGAATATCTTTTGAAACTTTAGCTTCAAAAACAGGAATTGGCACATCACTCTTAAGAATGGTACCTGCATCCATTTCGAATTTTGCATCAGCAACAGGACCGGGAACATTCATCATGGTCTTGTAACGATCTGTACCTTGAAAAAGTGAATCTTTTACAGAGCGGAAACCTAAAGTATCGATAATGGTGATTTCTTTGTTTGTGTCTACTCGGTATCTTCTGGTTAGTTCTTCATCTAATACCAAGGTGTCGCGGCGTTCAGTTAGAACAAATTCTGCAGTATCAATAAATTCAATTAATTGATTGAAATCTTTGGCGAATTTACCGGTTAGCTGTCTGTAGGCTAATTGAGATTTCTGAATATCTTTAAGCTTATTTACTGCTTTTTGGTAGCGAACGACTTTAAGATCGTTAAACTTTACTTCTCCATAAACAGAGTTAAAAAGTAAATATCCTAATACCCCGATAATTACCCAAAGTACTAACTGAAATACTATTTTCATTCGATGTGTGGTTTTTGATTTTAATAAAGGTTATAAGCAAATCTACAATTTTTTTTTAATCGTTAAAGGATATCCCCCTAAATTTCCTTAGTATCTTTACCCTCAAGATAACCAGACATGAAGCTAGACGAGCACGTATTTTATAAGCTTTTACTTCAGGATTTTCCCTTTCAGCCTACCGAAAAACAGAACCTTTTGCTAATGCAACTGAGTAGTTTTTTGTTTGATGCTAAAAAAGATAATCTATTTGTACTTAAGGGATATGCGGGTACCGGAAAAACCACACTCATAGGTACTTTGGTGAAAAATCTGTGGAAAATTAAAATGTCTTCGGTACAAATGGCACCTACGGGACGTGCTGCAAAAGTGATCTCCAGCTACAGTGATAAACCTGCACAGACCATACACCGTAAGATTTATTATCCAAAAAAAGAACGGGGAGGGGGTGTTTCATTCACTTTGCAGCGCAACAAGCATCGCGATACTTTATTTATCGTTGATGAGGCATCCATGATATCAGACAATGCTTCTGAGTCAAAGCTTTTTGAAAACGGCTCATTGCTAGATGATCTTATGCTTTATGTATATAGTGGTCATAACTGCAAACTTTTGCTGATAGGAGATGAAGCCCAGCTACCACCGGTTAAAATGGAACTTAGCCCGGCTCTCGACACCAAAAGTCTTGGACTTCAGTATAATAAAACCATTCAGACGATAGAGCTTGATGAAGTTATGCGGCAGGCAGAAACCAGCGGGATTTTAAAAAATGCCACACGCATACGGGAGTTTATGAATGATGCACTATATGAAGATTTCAGGTTTGACCTAAGTGGTCAAAGCGATGTTGTGCGTCTTATTGACGGACACGAAATTTTAGATGCCCTTAGTGACTCTTATCGCGAGTACGGTAATGAAGGTACCGCAATCATAGTGCGGTCAAACAAGCGGGCAAATTTGTACAACCAGCAGATTCGGTCTCGTATTTTGTTTAAAGAAGAAGAGGTGAGTGCGGGCGATTATTTTATGGTGGTCAAAAACAATTATTTTTGGCTTGATACCAAAAGTGATGCGGGTTTTATTGCAAATGGTGATATTATCGAAATCCTCGAAATTTACAGTATCAAAGAATTGTATGGTTTTCGCTTTGCGGAAGTCACCGTAAAAATGACCGATTATCCCAATTTACCTGCCTTTGAAACCGTATTGCTTCTTGATACGCTTACCTCAGAAACCCCATCATTGCCTTATGAAGACTCAAACAGGCTCTATCAGGAAGTGATGAAAGATTATGAGGACGAAACCTCCAAGTACAAGAAGTTTATGAAAGTAAAAAACAATAAATACTTCAATGCCTTGCAGGTTAAATTTTCTTACGCCATAACCTGCCATAAATCACAGGGTGGGCAGTGGGATACCATTATGATCGAACAGCCCTATTTGCGAGACGGGATGAACAAAGATTACCTGCGCTGGCTTTATACTGCCGTTACCCGTGCTCAGAAAAAACTGTATCTTATAGGTTTTAAAGATGAAATGTTTTTAGACCTCTGATTTATGGATGTACTACTTAGTGTTTGTCTGGGAATAGGTTTGGCTGCGGCTGCGGGTTTCCGAATATTTTTACCCTTGCTGGCCTTGAGTGTCGCAGCTTATTTAGGCTGGGTTGATTTAAACGAAAATTGGCTTTGGCTGGGGGGATGGCAAACTTTAATACTTTTGGGTTTAGCTACAGTACTTGAACTCCTGGCTTATTACATTCCCTGGTTTGACAATGCGCTAGATACCATTGCAGTACCTTTGGCAACAGTCGCCGGAACCATTTTATTTTTTGTCACTTTGGGAAATTTTGATCCCTGGGTTTCATGGGCTCTTGCCATTATTGGAGGAGGTGGCACAGCGGGGCTTATCGCCGGTTCTACAGCTACTGCAAGAGCGGCATCAACCACAACAACAATGGGGTTTGCAAATCCCGTATTTGCTACACTAGAAGCTGTTTTTTCTACTTTTTTATCTATACTGGCCCTTATATTTCCTATTCTTGCGCTCATTCTGGTGATTTACATAATTTACCGTTTGGTACGCTTTTTTAGAAAGCGAAAAAGAAATTCAGACACAAAGCTTTAGATTTTATGATTAAAAAACTGAGAACGATTGCTATGATTCCGGCGCGCTATGAAGCGAGCAGATTTCCCGGGAAGCTTATGAAAGATCTGGAAGGTAAACCGGTAATCGTACGCACTTACGAAGCTGCTGTGGCTACAGGGCTGTTTGACCAGGTATATGTAGTAACTGATAGTGAAGATATCAGGCAGGCTGTTGAGCAGGTATCCGGAAAAGTAATTATGAGTATTGCAGAGCACAGTTGTGGCAGTGACCGCATTGCTGAAGCCGTTGCAAATCTGGATATTGATATCGTTGTAAATGTGCAGGGGGATGAGCCCTTTACCAATGAAGATGATTTGCGTAACGTATTGCAGGTTTTTTACGAGGAAGGAGCAGATACCATAGATCTGGCGTCTTTAATGACTCCTATGAACATACAGAGCGAGATAGAAAATCCAAACAATGTAAAAGTAATAGTCGATCAGGACAATTTCGCCTTATATTTTTCGAGGGCTCCAATACCCTATCCCCGTGATCAGGATATTGAGGTGACTTACTATAAACATAAGGGTATTTATGCTTTTAGAAAGCAGGCGGTTCTTGATTTTGCAAAACTGCCCATGCGCAATCTGGAAGCTTCAGAAAAGATTGAAGCGATACGCTATCTTGAGTATGGCAAACGCATTAAGATGGTATACTCAGAGACCCCGGCAATTGGTATTGATACCCCTCAGGATCTGGAGGAAGCGCGTGCTATTTTGAAGCAACGTGCCAGTTAATGGGATTCCTGGCAAAAACCATTTACCGATCATTGGGGTGGAAAATCAAAGGCCGATTCCCGAAGGAGGTTCAGAAAATGGTTGTAATAGCGGCACCACATACCAGCTGGCACGACTTTTATATGGCGCTGCTTTTTAGGAATTGTATTGGCGTTAAAATCAATTTTCTGGGTAAAAAAGAATTGTTTAAACCGCCTTTTGGCTGGTATTTTAGAAGAGTGGGAGGGACGCCGCTAGACCGAACACCCGGTCAAAACAAGGTGGCTTATATCGCTTCGCTCTTTAAACAAAAGGAGACCTTTAGACTTGCGCTTTCCCCTGAAGGTACACGTAAAAAAGTAGTAGAATGGAAAACCGGGTTTTACTACATTGCTTTGGAAGCAGGAGTACCTATTCTTCCTATAACTATGGACTTTGGTCACAAACAACATCATATAGGAGAACTTTTTTATCCTACAGGAGCTGTTGAAGCTGATATTAAAAAATTGCGTCAGTTTTTTGAGGGAGTTGAGGGTAAAATACCGGAAAACAGTTAGATACGCTATTTTAAGAGCTTCAAATCCGGACTTCAATAATCTTCAATAAAGCTAAAATTCCGTTAAAAACTAACTTGTAGAAAACCGCAATCCGCGCCGTGTACGTAGATATTCAAAATTAAATGTTTAACAAACACCAATTAATTATGAATACTAAAAACATAGTAGCTTTAGGCCTAATAGGAATTTTCACATTGTCTTCTTGCAGTGATGACGATTCAAATGACATGATGCAGGAAAATGCTTCAGCAAATTTGTATGCCACAAGTCATGCTAACGGAAATGTAACCCGGTATAATCTTACTACAAATTCGGTAACTACATTTAATACTTCGGCATCAGATTCAGAAGGTATTTATTACGATCCTGAGAGTGACAGTTTTACTATTGCTACACGAGGTATGACACAAACCTCATTACAAACCTATGTAGGCATTAGTGATATGATTACCGCAACGATTAATCTATCAGTAGATTTTTCGAGCCAGGCTATTTTACAAAACCCCAGAGACCTTGCTGTAAGTGGAGATTTTTATGTAGTTGCAGACAGCCAAAACGCCAATGCAGGTCGGTTTTTTGTCTTTGAAAAATCAAATGGCTCTATGACACTAAGCAGAACCATTACCACAGATTTTTCGGTTTGGGGTATTGAGTTTGTAGGTAACGATCTTTATGCCGTTGTTGATAATACAAATGAACTGGCTGTTTTTACTAATTTTCTAAGCAGCAACCCTGCAAATGCAACCGTTAGCGCTTCAAAACGCATCGCTATCGAAGGTATTGTAAGAACGCACGGAATTGCTTTTGACGGAGGTACGCTGATAATGAGTGATATCGCAGCTGCATCAGGAACGGGAGCAGATACAGATGGCGGCTTTCACGTAATAACCAATTTCCTGTCAAAATTTAATGCTACAGCTAATGGCGGAACTTTAGCCGTGGGTCAGCAAATACGCTACGCCGGTTCTGCCACACTTATGGGTAACCCTGTAAATGTAGAATATGATGCAGAGTCAGACACCGTTTATGTCGCTGAATTAGCAAATGGTGCTGGCCGTGTGTTGGCATTCGGTAATGTGTCTACCGCCGGTGGTGGTAACGCAAGCCCGGCACTTAATAACAGTCTGGCAGGAGTTTCTTCACTATACTTTTATAAAGGATAAGCGTTTTTTAAAACAGAATTATTAAAGCGGTCTTAGGGCCGCTTTTTTATTTTATAAACTGAATATAATCAGATTTCAGGATCAAATTTGTAAAACCAAAATGACTTCTGATGTATGCTAAAGCTTCTGTTGTATAAAAAAAGCTGTGTGTAAAGTCATTTTTATACCACCAGTCTTTAAAATTGATGTCTGGTGTTAACAGGTTGGTTTTGCAGTACAAACTACCACCAGGCTTAAGAAGATCGAAGAGTTCCCTGAAGGATTCTGCGGGCTTGTGAAAATGCTCGATCACCTCACAACACAGTACATAATCATAGCTTTGCTGCAATGCATCGGGATTTTTACTGAAAAACAGATCATAGGCTGTTACCACAAAACCCCGGTTTTTAAGCAAATTAGTAAGCACGGGATTAGGACCCGAGCCATAGTCTAAACCGGTTTCTGTCTTGCTGTGATTTTTGGTAACCACGGTAATAAGCGGACTTAAAAAATCAATATATCCGCTGTTTGATGTAGAATTCTGATGTTGTTGATAGCGCTTTTCTTCCCGCGAAGCGGAAGGCAAATCGATGGAATCCAAAAAAACCGATGCACAATACGTACATCGGTTGTAGTTTCTGTTTTGAAAATTTCCAAAATGAACAGCGGGATGTTTACACAGGGTGCAAACCATAGCCAGATTAATTAGTAAAGAGATTTTAGTTTTTTAAGCTTGGCTTTCCAGATTTCAAGTGTTTTTTTGTGCTCAGCTATGTTTTTGTGCACCTCTTTTACCATCGGGTTATCGTCAGGCACATGCTGAAAAAAGCCGAGATTATTTTCAAGCTGGTTAATTTCAGCCTTGACTTCATCTATCTTTTTCGTTATAAAATAGCGTTCTTTATTTAAGGCCTGATCACCATCTTCATCTGCAATTGCGGCTACGCGATTGTCGTATTTGATGAGTTCAGACTCTTTTCGGCTTAAATCGAGCTTTTTAAAGAGCCCATCAAGTACTTTATTAAATTCCTGTTCGATGTTTTTCTTAGAATGGGGTACACGGCCGGTGTCTTTCCATTCTTTAATAACCGCTTTTATCGTTTTAAGGTCTTCCTGAGGTTCACCGCTTAACTTGAGTTCTTTTACTTTTTCAAGCAGGGCGTTTTTATCGTCGAGATTGTTTTTCTCTTCTTCCAGTATTTCTTTCTTCTCTGCGTGTAATTTATCAAAGAAGTGATTGCAGGCTTTTTTGAAGCGTTTCCAGATCTTATCACTATCCTTGCGCGGTACGTGTCCTATCTTTTTCCAGTCAGACTGAATTTTTTTCATAAGATCGATGGTCGCCTTAATATCGTCGCTGTCTTTGTGTTCTTCAGCAATTTTTATGAGCTCCATCTTTTTTTCCAGATTAGCATATTGCTCTTTTTTCTGGTCTTTGTAAAAGCCATTTTTACCGCGGTTAAACTCGCGGGTCACTTTCTTAAAGGCTTTCCAGGTTGGCTCATTATCTTTTCGGGGGACTTTTCCTATTTTAAAGAAATCCTCACGCAGATCGTTTACCGTCTTCATCTGCTTTTGCCACTCTTTGTGGTTTGTTGCAGGATTTGCTACCAGTTTTTCAATAGCTGCAATAACTTCCTGTTTTTTCTCCAGGTTTTGTTCGTAAATCTTATCAATATTCCTGAAGTATTCCTGGCGGGCATCATGAATTTTTCGCGTAGCGGCGCTAAATTTTTCCCAGATTTCTTCACGGTATTCGCGCGAAACAGGGCCAACTTCTTCTTTCCAGATTTTATGAAGCATCTGAAGCTCTTTAAAGGCACGGTTTACGTCCTGTTCCTGAGTAAGCTCTTCGGCCTGCTCAATCAGCTTCAATTTTTTATCAAGATTCTCTTTAAAATCCTTATCTCTGAATTCCCGGTTTAGGTGCAGAAAATCGTAAAAGTTCTCAATGTGGTGATGGTAATTATTCCAGATCAGATTATAACGATCCCGTGGAATATTACCTGCATTGCGCCAGCGCTCCTGAATGTCTTTAAACTTTTCAAAAGTGGTGTTAATACTCTCTTCACCACCCAATTCGTTTTTGAGTTCTTTGAGTTCTTCGATTAACGCAGTGCGCGTATCGAGGTTTGCGCTCAGGTCTTTACGCAGATTCTGGTAATACTGGTTGCGTTTATCCCGGTACTCGAAGTAAAGCGAATTAAATTCTTTTTTAAGCGGACTGTAGTATCTGAAGTCAATAATATTACCGCCATCTTCAAGAAAACGATCTTTAGCCTCTTCCTGCTCGTCTTCAAATTTAGATATAAAAGCAGCTCTAAGTTCAGACACGTGTTCTTTAATGGCCTGAATTTTATGGTTGTTGAGCAGGTATTTAAATTCTTTGATGAGCTGTTCCTTGCTCATCTTTTCGTAATCTTTTTTGGGAATGCTGTGACGCTCGGCAACAGATTCATCCTCGCTTTCTTCACTTAAAACCTCGTCCAGGTCTTCTGCGGTACCTTCTTCACTGTCATCTTCTGCCAGAAACTCCTCGTCCTCCTCATTCCCGGTATCAGCAGGTTTTGCATGCTCAACAGTTTTTACAGAATCGGTTACTAGAGCTGTATCTTCAGGCTTTTCCTGTTCATCAGATGCTTCTGTTCTAGCAGAAGACTCCAGGGCTTCGGCTTCCTGCAGAGCGGCATCATCTGTATCTTCTTTTAGGGTCTCAGGCTCTTCTACATCTTTGGCATCCTCGATTACCTCTACAGATTCGGTAACCAGTTGCTCATCTACGCCTGTTTGATCCTGCTCTTCTACAGATTGAGCTTCAGGCATTTCAGAATGCGCTTCCTGTTTTTTATTATTTTCCGGCTCTTTGGCCTTGGTATCCTGGGTATTATTCTTCTCTTCAGACATCTGTTTCAATGTTAAGGTTCATTTTGGTTTAAGTAAAGCCAAATTGATTAGTAAAGCATCAATTTTTCGGTCTTGTAAGCCCATTTCGCTAAATAACAAGCGGAAACGGTCTTAAGCTGCCGGGACGCTAAAGATACCATTAACTGTGCAAACGACAAGTAATTCTATAATCTAAAACCCGCAGCCCTCTATCTTTTAAAGACTAACGTAAATTGCTGAGGCATGTTATACTAGTGGAGGTTATTTCCAGATTCTCCAGGCAGCTTCGGCCTGTAAACGCAGCATATTGTAACCGTTTGTGGTCATCGCACCCTGAGCTTTTCCATTTTTTAAAAACTGCGTTTCTTCGGGATTGTAAACCAAATCGTAGAGCAGATGTTTTGAACTGATTTGACGGTAAGATATTTTAGGACATTCAGTTACGTTAGGAAATGTCCCTAACGGGGTGGTATTTATAATTAAGGTGTACTTATTGATCATCGCCGGAGTCAGGTCTTCATAGGCCAGTTGTCCCTTTTTAGGATTCCGGGAAACGTACTTGAATGAAATGTCTTCCAATTCCAGGGTATAGGCCACAGCCTTTGAAGCACCACCGGTGCCTAAAATGAGGGCACACTTGTGATTCTGTTTGTCTAGAAAGGGTTTAAGCGATTTCCTAAAGCCTATATAGTCTGTATTATATCCCTTAAGTCTGCCGTTGTTGAGACGTTTGATAACATTAACCGCGCCGATAGCGCTCGCGTGTTTATTCATCTCATCGAGATAGGGAATGATGGCCTGCTTGTAAGGAATGGTAACATTATAGCCCAGATGATCTTCATCTTTTTGCTGAAGTACTGTTCTTACATCCTGAAGACTTTGGCAATCAAAGTTGACATAAGAAGCGTCAATATCGTTTTTTTCAAATTTTTCGGAGAAATATTTCCTTGAAAAAGAATACTCAATGTTTTTACCAATGAGACCGAATTTTAGCATAAGGGTTTGGGGTTGTTCTAAGTGCATTGCGAAAATATTAAAATATTTACGTAAAACTCAGAAATTTTAAGAAATCATACACGGGTGTTTTCCCCGTATTTGCTCAATGCGATCACACTTATTATTCCTAAAAATATAAATAGTATTGCAGTAATATTATTTAAAGATAACTCATCGGGGATAAAGCGATCGTAATTTTTAAGTATAGGATCTCCTACGCGGTCGTATTGGATAACACCCAGTACATCCCGCTCAAAAATGGGAGTCTTCCAGGGCCATACAACTCCGAGTGAACCGGTAATAAAACCAATTATCCCGGCATTGGTTTCATTTTTAAAATGTTTAAGCAGGTAGCCCAAAAAATTAGAAAGCGTAACAAGCCCCACTACAGACCCTAGTGTAAACATGGTAAGAACCTTTAGAAGGCGTACACGATGAGGGTCATTTATAAACGAGAAATCGGCTTGTACAAGATCTGTCAAAGTATCGTAAAGCGCATTTACCGAGTCCACCAGGAGCAGCACATAATTTCCAAGAAGAATAAGGATAAATGAGCCTGAAAGCCCAGGAAGGGTCATCCCTGAAACACCAATGATTCCGCAGAAAAACACAAAAATAAGGTTGTCATTTTGGGTAGCCGGTTCCAGAAGACTTATGGCGACACCCGTTATTACCCCCAGAGACAGGATTAGAATATTCCGTTTTGACCAGTCGTCAAAATCTTTAGCAATGAAATAAATACTGCCTATAATCATCCCAAAAAACGCGCTCCACACCTGTAATGGGAAGTTTTCTATAGCCAGATCAAGCACTTTAGAGACGCTAAAATAACTGATGACCATTCCAAATACTAACAAAACAAGGAATCGTCCATTGGTATATCTTACAAAGCTTCGAAAACGACCGCCTAAAAGAAGTTTAAAGGCATTTTTATTAATGCGTTGCAGGGAATAAATAAATTCTTCATAAAAACCGGCAACATAAGCAACCACACCTCCTGAAACACCGGGCACTTTATTGGCTGCGCCCATGGCGAGACCTTTGAGCACCAGCCAGATTTTATCAGAAAGGGAGCGGTGTTTAAATTCCATGCTCGTTTTTCGCTTTTGCAAATCGTTCAAGCAGAAAAATAGTCAAAAACCCGACAATCATGAGCACTATGACTAAAATTACCTGAGGATTACCGTCATAATAGTTGGGCAGTATACTCTTTTCAATAAGAGGAACTTCGTGTCCTTCTGAGTTGACGCGGTAGGATAGTACTTCTTTCCAGGGCCATACTTTGTTAAGGGCCCCAATCATAAAACCGGTTAACAAGGCAAGGGTAAGATCCTGAAAGTTTTTGAACAAATAGGTAAGAACCCTTGAGAATGCCTTAAGGCCAACCACACAACCCAGGACAAACAAAAGCAGTTTGATTACTGCATCTTTAAGAGCAGCAAAATCAAAACTGATCAGGGCGTCCAGGAAATTACGCACCGTACCCAAAACAATAGAGTAAGAACCCAGAAGTAATAAGATGAAAGATCCTGAAATACCGGGAAGAATCATTGCGATAATAGCCACAAATCCCGAAAGAAAAATAAACCAGTAACTGGCCTGAGTACTCAGGGGTTCGGCAATGGTTATATAATAGGAAACCGCTATGCCTATAATTCCTGCAATCACAACTCCCGCACTGTAGGTATTGATTTGTTTGCCGATATAAACAATGCTGGCTACGATTAATCCGAAAAAGAAGCCCCAAAGGAGTAAAGGATGATGATCCAGAAGGTAAGTAATGAGTTTTGCCAGAGAGAGTATGCTTATGAGTACTCCTAAAAACAGGGCTGCTAAAAATTTTAAGTTGTAAACTTCAATAACTTTTGAAAAGCCTTCCTTTTTCCAGACCTTAAAAATGCCGAGGTCTAGATTATCAATAGTCGTTATAAGTTCCTCGTAGATGCCCGCAATAAAGGCAATGGTACCACCTGAGACACCGGGAACAACATCTGCTGCTCCCATGGCCAGACCTTTTAGGGTAATAACTGCATAATTGAGCAGTGATCTGTTTTGAGACATGAATTCATTGGTTAGGTCTCAAATGTACTAAACAAATCTATAACAGGCAGGCTATACTTGTTGTAAGTGCGCGTATGAAAAGAAGCTATGAGACGTAGTAAAATCTATTTGCCTGAGGTTTTGTTCCTTGCTTTTTTGATTTTGTCCAGCACCGATTTCTTTGCATAAACAAACGGAAACAATTCTTCTAAAATGATATCGTAATCCGCCTCAAGTTTAAGCGCATTTTCTAAATGGAAATGCCCTTTATGATCGTCGTTTGTTGAAAAATACAGACCGGCAAGACGAAATTCTACCTGCGCGGAGTCCGGATAAAATTCGACGGCTTCAAGCAAATTTGTGATGGCTGCTTCAGGTTCCCCGAGATTTATGAGAATATCACACCGGGTAAGCCAGGTTTCGAGCTCATAATTGCCAAGCTCGAGAGTTTTACGATAGCCCCGTTCGGCTTCTTCATAGAATTTAAGACGGGCATTGATCTTGGCATAGCGCTTCCAGTACAGCACATTATCCCCGTCAATATTTATCGCTTTGTTGATGTAATACAACGCATTCTGATAATCCATTTTACGGGTGTAAAAATCGGTAATGGCTATCCAGCCTTTATCCAAAAGCGGATCTTCTTTTACCGTTTTCAGGAAATACTTAATGGCAAGATCGTCGCAAGCCAGTTTTTGATAGCATTTACCCATTCTTAAATAGGCAAATGAAGTGGGATCATCCAGACTTAAGGTGATCTGGTAGTTTTCAATGGCTTCGTTGTATCTGCCCAGTTTTTCGAGAACCTTACCTTTTTCAAAATAGGCACCGATAAAAGTGTCGTCGCTTATAATTGCAAACTCATAGGCAGCGAGGGCTTTCTCATATTCCTTTAAATCAAAATACTGTTTGCCTACCTGATGCCAGGCAACTTCGCAATACGGATTTTTATCCAGAAACATATTGAGGTAATCTATAGCTTCCTCATGCTGCTCCAGAAAGTCGAAGCAATAAATCACATTGTAAAGGGCAGAATAATCCTCATCATCAACTTCAAGACACTTCATAAAGTTGAATTTGGCATTCTGAAAATCATCCAAAAACAGGTATTCCATCCCGATCAGAGAATAGATGTCGGCATCGTCTTCGGTAATTTCGAGAGCCATTTCAAGCAGCTCAATGGCTTTCTTATGATCGTCTCTTTTGGAGTAAATATTTGCTTTCTGAATAAATACCTCTTCATTCTGTGGCTCCAGCTCATAGAGCGCTGCGAGCATACGATCTGCCTCATCGAGTTTGTTTTCAAAAATGAGAATTTCAATTTTAAACAACTTGAGATTTGAGGAGGAAGGATGCTGATCCAGACCCAATTTTACAGCTTTTTTAGCCAAAGCAATTTTCCCATTCTCGAGATAATGGTTTACAATATTCTCAAATTCATCCGAATCGAAAAAAAGAACATGATTGGTCTTTAACATAGATTCAAAACGGGTGAGCGGGAAATTGTCTTCTTCGTGTTCTTGATTAAACTTCATACACGTTGCTTTTTAAATTTCTGCCTTTATAAATTTAACAAGGATAGCAGGCAGACCTTGTAGGCTTAGATATTGTTGTTAACAAATTAATCAACAATCAGGCCTAAACTCTACTTTCAGGATAGCTTAGACGCTATTTTATCTAAAACCTGAATTAAGGTACGACAACCTTTTTCAATTTCTTCATTAGAAATTGTTAATGGTGGTGTAATGCGTATTGCACGGCTTTCAAACAACAGCCAAAATAAGATGAGCCCCTCGTCCTGAGCCTGTAATATGGCTTGAGAGGTGATTTCAGCAGAGGGCGTCATTGCAGCAAGCATCAAACCTTTACCGCGTACTTCTTCAATTAATGGGTGTATTAGCAGACTTCTCATGAGCTTTTCCTTTTCTAAAGCCTGCTCCATAAGTTTTTCGTCCAGAATAGTTTGCACGGTCGCCAGGGCAGCTGCCGCAATGACAGGATGACCGCCAAAGGTGGTAATATGACCCAGTTTAGGATTGTTTGATAACAGTTGCATGTGAGCCGTTGAGGCGGTAAAGGCGCCAATAGGCATACCGCCGCCCATACCTTTACCCATCACGACAATATCGGGTATCACGTTATAATTCTCAAAACCGAAAAATGTTCCCGTACGACCAAAACCCGGTTGTATTTCATCAAGTATCAACAGGGCGCCCACCTCTTCACAGCGTTTTTTTACTGCTGAAAGCCAGCCTTCCACGGGCTGTATAAATCCTGCTCCGCCCTGAATGGTCTCGAGCACAACACCGGCAGTTTGAGAAGTTATTTGCTCTAAATGCTCAAAACTGTTGTAATCAATATGTCTTATACCACCCACTAATGGCCTAAAAGGCGCAACACGTTCCTCATAATTCATCAGGCTTAGCGCTCCAAAGGTATTGCCGTGATAAGCCTGATTTGCAGAAATAATCTCCTTTCTGCCGGTTACACGTCTGGCAAGCTTCATCGCGCCATCTATAGCTTCAGTCCCGCTGTTTACCAGATAGGTCTGCTCCAGTGGAGCGGGGAGAAGCTCGGCTAGCAGGCGGGTTAATTGTACGGCTGGGCTTTGCGCATACTCGCCATATACCATAACGTGCAGGTACTTTTCGCTTTGCTCACGAAGTGCTTTTAATACATTGGGATGCCCGTGACCCACGCTGGTTGCAGAAACTCCTGCTACAAAATCAAGATAGGCTTTGCCGCTCGTATCGTAAATGTAGGATCCCTTTGCGTGAGATACCTCCATTGCGAGCGGATGCGGTGTGGTCTGTGCCTGATATTTTAAAAAATCAGCCTTCATTAGTGCCATTTAGGGAGTCCTTTACTTTTTCCTGAGGTAATTCGTGCAGTTGTGGAGTACCGGTATTGTCGTTCTCCTCGTCATTTGCGCCGGGCTGTAAAGTTGCTTTGTCGTTTACAGGAATACCTATGCCGGGCGCATCTTCTTCCCGGTTTTTAAAGTCAGAAGGTTTAAGGCGTGAAGCACCGGGTATATCAAGTTCGTTATCGGGAATACTGTTATCAAAAAAGTCTTCTTCAATTTGAGGAAGCGGGATTCCCTGAATCTTTGTAAGCGTAAAAGGAGCTTCGCCTTTAAAAATATCTTCCTTGGTGAGCAGGCGTTCTGCTCCGCGCCAGTTGAGTCCCGGAAACTCTCGTTGATCTTTCGGGAATTTGGTTAACGGAAAAACTTCACCATCTACCTGCCGCCATTTGGTGACTTCAACAAGTGCATTTTCTTCTAAAATTGCGGTAATAGATGCCGATTTACTTTTGTCAATCCCCTGAAGAACCCCGTCTTCACCACGCATATAATTTATACTTTCTGCATTTTTCACAATGTCGATCTGGTGCAGGGCATTGTCTTTAAAGGTGCCAAAAAGCGTCACTCCCTTTACCTGATTATACCCCAATTTATCGGGTTGATCATACAGGGGGATGGTGTCCTGTTGAGCCAAAAAGGCATTCTCAAAAACCCGAAGCGAGTCGAGTTGCTCGGTTTTGGTATCGCTTTTTAAATGAATGCTGTCGCCGGTCATCTGGCTGAGACCACTCCATAAAACAGGTTTTCCAATCATTTGGGTAAGCCCGCTTTCCTGATTGATGTGAATAGAATCGCATTTTCCGCTCAGGTCGCTTTTAAACAAACGCACGTTGTAATACCCGCGAACGATTCGTTTATCGGGAACTCCCGTTACTACTAGACGGTCGCCGTGTACGTAGATGGAGTCCTGATCCTGAACCGTAATAGCCACCGCTCTTTTAGTTATAAAAACAGAATCTTTAGCCTTATAAACTTCGGCATAATGCCCTTTAATAATGCTGTTGTTTGCCGTGTCTATTACCCTAATGTTGTTTGTAGCCGAAGCAAAATTGGTAGGACGGTCAAAATACAGACTGTCTCCAAAAACGGTGCGGTTGTCATAATCTATGCGGGAATTTTTTACAAAATACCCGTTGTCATTGCGGGTGTCATAATAGCCCCGTTCGCAATAAACCGTACTGGTTTCACTGGTAATGGTTGACGGACCGTATAAATAGGCGATTTTGCTTTTTGAATAATAGTCCAGTTGCTCACTATCGATCACGTATTCCGGGTTGGTAACCTTTACGTTTTGAATAAAAGAATATTTATCCTGATCCAGAAAATAGCGGCCTATTTTACTGGTTATTACACTTGCGGTGTCTCTTAAAGTCCCGTTGTTGCGGTAATATGCCTGTTGCTTTATACGGTCAAAATAAAGGGTGTCTGTATCGAGTGTGGCTGTAGGCGTCTGTAGATTTACCTTGCCCGAAGCCCAGGCAAATTGGGTATTACCGTTGTACTCGGCATAATTACTACGCATACTTATAGTATCACCCTGGTTCATACGCACATTACCTATAGCACGTACAAAATTTTCATTCTTATAATGAAAGGCCAGATCACACCACATCTCAATACCCTTGTGTACAATATAAACCTGATTGGTGTTTTTATACATTACCAGAGCCCCGGGATATTTAGCCTCGTCGATTTGTGAAATGTCTGAAGTGATATCGAGTTCATTTCCTTCCTGGGCGAAAACCGAAAACGAAAGAAGAAGACCTGCGAGTAAAAAGAAGTGTTTTAAAAAACCGGGCATAGCGTATTTTGATGCAAATATAACGGAAAAACCTCCGCTTAAAGTATAGCTTCCGTTCAAAATTAGACCAGAGAATTTTATCTCAAATCAGGATTTTCCTGCCTTTGCTTCTTTGATCATTTCGATATAGAAATCTTCCGTAAGTTGTGCTTTCGAAATTTGAAGTTCGGCAAGAAGGCCGTAAAGAATGTCAAAGAGGGCATCGGTTTTTGCCTTTTGAGCGGTCTGGGTTTCAATCTCAATAAACGAGTCTTCTAATTCGTCAAAGCGCACCAGAGCTATTTCAATATCTATCTCTTTATAATGCAGATTGAAAATTTCACAATGTTTGGTATAATGAGCCGTTTTTTTGTATCCCAGCTTAAAAAGAATTTGCTCGGTATTGCTGTGATCGGTTACCAGAGTCTCGTATTCCGGTTTTGAACGGGTGAGTTTTTCAAAGGCTGTATCTTTAAAAGTAAGGTAATGCGCTGCTTCGCCGGTATCCAGATTGGTTTTGGTGCGTAATCTAAATTCCTGATCTGCTTCCGTAAGCAAGTTGTTTTGATCGTAATATCGGTCATCATAATCCAGCCGTTTCTGAGATTCAATATCAAATTGAAGGATTTGATTTCGTGTTTCCTGATAATTCTTAAGACGGGCTGTAAGTTCTACTTCATACATAAGGACTGCTTTAATGACTAAAGTTAATGTTTTCGCCGCCGGGCAAAAACATTAATCAAGCACCAGGCGGTGAATAAAATCCAGTTTTTTGATTACAGGTTCTGAAATCACAAAAGGATACAGATCCGGGGCACCCATACTTCGACTGAGGGAATTTACGACGTAGGTGAGTGGCAGATAGTGTTTGATGATTTTGCGCATAGACGCACCCTCATAGGGATCAAAATCACAACTGACATCGAGGTTGTTGTTTTTTTTGAGTTCGGGATCAATTTCCATCCCAAAGTGGTACGCGGTTTCAAGCATATCCATAAGGTGTAAATAATGCGCCCAGGTTTCTGCCCAATCTTCCCATGGGTGCATAGTGGCGTACGAACTGATGTAATTTTTACGCCAATTTTGAGGCGGGCCTTCTTTATAGTGTCTTTCTAAAGCCTCGCCATAATCGAGGCTGTCATCGCCAAATAGTGCCCTAAATTCCTGAAGCACCTTAGGATTGGGTTTGACAAGCGCATCCCAGTAAAAATGACCGACCTCGTGTCTAAAATGTCCCAAAAGGGTACGGTATCTTTCTGAAAGCTGCTCTTTAATATATTCCCGATGCACGGCATCGGCTTCATTGATGTTTAAGGTTATTCTGCCATTTGCGTGGCCGGTTTTGACCGACCCCGGATTATTAGGGTCTGAGGCTAAAAAATCAAAACTCAGTTCGAGATTTTGGTCTGCCAGCTCAAAGGAAACAGGCAGACTAAGCTTTTTGAGACTGTAAAACAGTCTTCGTTTTGCTGCTTCGATCTTTTGCCAGTCGAGTTTGTTTTCCTGAAAACTGAGATCGGGAATCATATTATTAGTAGCACAGGCTTCACAAAAGGTGTCTGTTCCTTCAGCCGGTACCAGCCAGTTGCAGGCGTGAAATTGCTGGTTTGAACAATAGGTATAACTCTTGCCGGAAGCCTGAGTTGTTAGTTGGTGTTTTTCAGTATAGGGAAATGAAAGCATTTCTTCTTCCTTGAATAGATAGCCAAGTTGATTACCGCATTTTTCGCAGCTGGTGTTTTCAAAATAAACAGGATTCTTGCAATGGGTACACTGAAATATTTTCATAATAGGTTGATTAGGATATAGTAAATGTAGCGGTATCTGTGTTAGCTTACTGCCAAAATGCTCTCAAAATCAAGCCAAAAAAAAGCCTGAACTTCGCGAGTTCAGGCTTTAGATTTACAGGTCTTGACGATCTATCTGTGAATTGTTTGGGTACGATCGGGTCCTACCGAAACGATTTTAATAGGCACATTGAGCTCTTTTTCCAGAAAATCTATATAATCATTAAGCTCTTTCGGAAGTTCGCCATCTTTCTGCATTTTAGTAAGATCTTCTGCCCAGCCTTTCATTTCAGTATAGATAGGCTCTACGTTTTCGGGCTCAATATTGTAAGGCAGGTGATCAATTACCTGACCTTTGTATTTGTATTGGGTACAGATTTTAAGGGTATCAAAACCGCTTAAAACGTCGCCTTTCATCATCATTAATTGGGTAACGCCATTAACGCGTACGGCATATTTGAGGGCAACCAGGTCTAACCAGCCGCAACGACGTGGTCTTCCTGTTGTGGCGCCAAACTCATTACCTACGCGACCCATTGTAGCGCCTACCTCGTCAAAAAGCTCAGTAGGGAAGGGGCCAGATCCCACTCGAGTGGTATAGGCTTTAAAAATCCCGAAAACTTCAGCAATTTGCCCGGGAGCAATGCCCAGACCTGTGCAGGCTCCTGCAGCGGTGGTATTGGACGAAGTTACGTAAGGATAGGTACCAAAGTCGATATCGAGTAATGAACCCTGTGCACCTTCAGCCAAAATTGATTTTCCGGCTTGTTGTGCCTGATACAGGTATTCTTCAGAGTCAATAAAAGTAAGAGACTTCAATACTTCTACAGCTTTAAAGAATTCGGTTTCCAGTTCGTCCAGATTATATTCAATCTTGGCGTCGTAAAAATCGATCATATCAATATGCTTGTCGCGCAAAGCGGAATAACGATCTTTCCAGTCGTCAAGCTCCAGATCCCCTACGCGAATACCGTTACGACCGGTTTTATCCATATAGGTAGGTCCAATCCCTTTGAGGGTAGAGCCTATTTTTGCTTTGCCTTTTGAAGCTTCGGAAGCTGCATCAAGCAAGCGGTGCGTGGGTAGAATAAGGTGTGCCTTACGCGAAATAAGCAGTTTATCCTTTATGTTTAGTTTGAACTTGGATAGGTTGTCAAGTTCTTTTTTAAAAATAACGGGGTCTATCACCACGCCATTTCCTACCAGATTGATCGCATTTTCGTGAAAAATCCCTGAGGGTATGGTGTGTAAAACGTGCTTAATGCCGTCAAATTCTAAAGTGTGTCCTGCATTGGGACCTCCCTGAAAACGGGCGATGATATCGTAATTTTTAGTAAGTACGTCAACTATTTTGCCTTTTCCTTCATCTCCCCATTGGAGACCCAGAAGTAAATCTACTGCCATCTATGAATTGTTGTCTTCGGTTGTGTTTTTTGTTGAATCCTCCGGTTTGCGGTTACCGTAAAAATAAAGGGAGTGTTTGTTTATCTGAATATTAAAAACCTCTTCGATAGTTTTCTTAATAGACTGAATACGCGGATCACAGAACTCAATCACTTCACCGGTATCGGTTAAAATCACGTGATCGTGCTGTTTATCAAAATACGATTTTTCGTATTGTGACTGGTTTTGACCAAACTGATGTTTGCGCACCAAACCGCATGAAAGCAATAATTCTATCGTATTGTACAGCGTAGCGCGGCTCACCCGATATTTTTTATTTTTCATGCTGATGTACAGCGTTTCAATGTCAAAATGGTCTTTGTAATTGTAAATCTCCTGAAGAATTGCATATCGCTCCGGAGTTTTACGATGCCCATTTTCTTCCAGAAACTTGGTGAAGACGTTTTTTACGACTTCCTGATCTTTATTTATTGTTGCTTTAGGTACCATAATAGAGGGTGCAAATTTACGCAATTACAAACGTATGACTTTGTCGATACCGTTTATTTTTTTCAAGTTTTCTATAAGTCTGCGTAAATGCTCTTTGTTTTTAACGATAACCGTGATTTTTCCGTTAAACACACCGTCATTTGTGGTAAAATTAAGGTTGCGCATATTCACATGCATGTGTTCTGAAATCTCACGGGTAACGTGATTTACAAGACCCAGGGTATCGATTCCGGTGAGTTCAAGCTCCGCCTGAAAGTCCTGCGCCGACGAGTCTATCCATTTTGCCGGAATGATGCGATAGGCATAATTACTCTGCAGGGATAATGCGTTAGGGCAGTTTTGCTTGTGAACCCGTATTCCTTCGGAGACAGTGGTAAAACCAAATACTTTATCTCCCGGAATGGGATTACAACACGGAGCAAGTGTATAATCGAGCTTTTGCTCATCCCGGCCAAAAACGAGCAAGTCGTATTTATCGGTGATTTCATCTTTATCAACATGTTCTGCAACAGGTGGCTTGCGAATCTTGTTTTTAAAGAAACTCACAAAGGCATTGCTGCGTGAGGCAGCATAGTCCTTGATCATTTTATTATCTATGGTACCTATACCCACCCGGTAAAACAAATCGAGGCTGGTTTTCAGTTTAAAATAGATCACCATCTCGTTGATCACTCCCTCATCAAGTGTGATTTTTTGAGAGCGCAGTTTACGGGTAAGAATCACTTTACCGTCTTCGGCAATGGTTTTCTTCTCGTCTTTAAGCGAAGATTTAATTTTTGCCCGCGCACGAGCAGTGGTGGCATAGTCAAGCCAGTTATTGTTAGGTCTTGCATGCTCGCTCGTGATGATCTCTACCTGATCTCCGCTTTTGAGTTCGTGGCTCAGTGGAACCAGCTTGCCATTTACCCGTGCGCCGCGCGTATGCATTCCTATTTCGGTATGTATACTGAAAGCGAAATCAAGTGGCGTGGCAGCTTTAGGCAGGGATTTTAAATCTCCCTGAGGCGTAAATACAAAAATTTCTTTGTTGTACAGATTCAGTTTGAATTGCTCAACAAACTCAATGGCATTGGTTTCATTACCTTCAAGAGCTTCCTGAAGACGGTTTAACCACTGGTCGAGTGTGCGGTCTTCTTCGCTTTCTTCTGTGGTGCCCTGCTTGTATTTGTAATGCGCGGCATAACCCTTTTCGGCGATCTCATTCATCCGGTCAGACCGAATTTGAACTTCAACCCAACGCCCTTTCAGCCCCATAACGGTAATGTGCAAAGCTTCGTAACCCGTTGATTTGGGAGACGAGATCCAGTCCCGTAGTCGGGTAGGATTGGGCCTGAAGTGATCGGTTATGATGGAATAAATCTTCCAAGCGAGGAATTTCTCGTTTTCGGGAGTTGATTTATAAATGATACGAATGGCAAACTTGTCGTAAACCTGATCAAAGGGTATGTTTTGCTTCAGCATTTTACGACGTATGCTGTAAATAGATTTAGGTCTCCCTTTTATATCATAATCTAGAGCCTCTTTGTCAAGCGATTGCTTAACGGCATTGGTAAACTCTTCAATGTATTGATCCTGCTGCTCTTTGGTCTCCTTCATCTTACGCGAAATGTCTTTAAACACTTCGGGCTCGGTGTATTTGAGGCCCAGATCTTCCAGTTCGGTCTTGATGTTATAAAGGCCTATACGATGCGCGAGCGGAGCATAGATATACAGGGTTTCGCTGGCAATTTTTACCTGCTTATCCTGCCGCATAGAATCCATGGTCTGCATATTGTGCAGGCGGTCTGCAATCTTGATGATGATTACCCTAACATCGTCGTTTATGGTAAGCAGCATTTTTCTGAAATTCTCTGCCTGTAACGAAACATCGCGATGTTTTTTCAGGTTAGAGATTTTGGTAAGACCATCAACAATTCGGGCGACGGTGGGGCCAAATAAATCTTCCAGATCATCCAGAGTATAGGAAGTGTCCTCAACGACATCGTGAAGGAGCGCCGCAGCAATAGAAGTGGCGTCCATACCAATTTCGCTGGCGACAATACGAGCCACGGCAAGCGGGTGAAAAACATAAGCCTCCCCCGATTTACGGCGTTGATCTTTATGCGCATCTACCGCAACCTCAAAGGCTTTTCTGATCATTTTTTTATCGTCATCAGAAAGGGTGCGATAACTTATGCGCAGCAGCTCCTTGTATTGCCGGGTGAGCTCTTTATTTTCTTCTTCTAATTCAACAGCAGTCATATTCTAAAAGTACAATTATATCCCAAAAAAGCAAATGCAATCAGGTCATCTCTTAGTCGAAAGATAAGCGGTTTTTTACAAACTAGGCTTTTAGATTTTTATAACGCTGAAGCAGGGTAGGATGCGAGTAATGCAGTTTTACATATAACGGATGTGGGGTAAGGTTGCTCAAACTGTTGCGGGATAATTTTTTTAAAGAGGTAATGAGCGGTTGTGCTGCATAGGTTTCTTTTGCATAATTGTCTGCCTGATACTCAAATTTGCGCGAGAGGACGCTCATTAAAAAATCGGTAATCCCAGAAATAGGTGCGTATAAAATGCCGAAAGCGATAAGACCCGCGTGAAAGCTGGGCTGGTCAACCCCAATGGCAAGTGCAAAGACCTCCTGACTAATAAATAATCCCAAAAGCCAAAGGGTAAACCCGGTAAGCAACAGGGAAACGAACAAGTTGATGATAATATGATTTTTGCGGTAATGCCCCACTTCGTGAGCTAACACAGCCACAATCTCTTCATCTTCGAGATCGTTGATTAAGGTATCGTAAAGGGTAATACGTTTTTCAGAACCAAAACCCGAAAAATACGCATTGGCCTTGGTACTGCGTTTCGAGCCGTCTATCACAAAAATATTTTTTAGTTTGAAGCCTACTGAGTTGGCATAACTTTCAATTTTAGTGCGCAGATCGCCTTCGCTCAAGGGCGTTTGTTTGTTAAAAAGCGGTACAATAAGCCGTGCGTAGAACATATTGGTAACCACAGCAAATACAGCAAAAAGCACCCAGGCATAAAGCCAAAAGAGATCACCACTTATTTGGTAAAACCAAATGACCAGAGCCAGTAAACCACCGCCTACGATAATGGTCATAAGCCAGCCTTTTAATTTATCCATAAAAAACAGGGCAGGAGTAGATTTATTAAAACCGAAGCGTTCTTCAATCACAAAGGTTTTATAGTAACTAAAAGGAGTCGTCAAAATATCGGTTCCCAGAATAATGATTCCGAAAAAGAGAAGTCCGGCAACAATCTCGTTGTTGCTAAGGCTACGTGCCAGTTGATCTGCAAAACCAAAGCCATCTGCAAAAAAGAAAAGTAGGGTCACAACCAGCATAAAAGAGGAAGTGAGTGCCGAAAACCGGGCATTTGCTTTTTTATAATCCTGAGATTTACGGTAGGTGTCTGCATCGTAAACATCACTAAGTTCTTTTGGAATAGGATCGTCAAAATGTTTGGCATTGAGCCAGTCGAGAATTTGATCTATGGCAAAGCTTAGAATTATAAAAGCGATAATGATGTAAAAAACGAGTTGTGGGGTCATAGTTCTAAGAATTTGGGGTAAAACCGCGTTGTCTTCGGGCTTCAAAAATGAGTATTGCAGCTGCTACCGAAACGTTCATCGAGTCGAGACTGCCCTGCATGGGGATGATGATATTCTGTTTTGATTCGGTACGCCAGATCTCCGAAAGCCCGTCTGCTTCAGTACCTACAACAATTGCTGAGGCTTCTGTAAAATTTTGTTTCTCATAGGAAATCGCTTCCTGTAAAATAGCTGCAAAAATGTGGATGTTCTTGTTTTTCAGAAAGTCAATGATTTCTGAAGTACTTCCTGTTGCGACCGGAACAGTAAAAACACCACCCACACTAGATCGTATGATGTTTGGGTTGTAAAGATCGGTAAGCGGATTGGCCAAAATAAAAGCATCAACGCCCGCGGCATCTGCGGTACGCAATAAAGCGCCAATATTTCCCGGTTTTTCGGGAGCTTCGGCAATTAAAATTAAAGGTGTTTCAGGTAATTGCAGATCAGTTAATGCGTGGGGTTTCGCTTTCGCGGAAGCGATAACGCCTTCGGTTCCGGAGCGGTAGGCGATTTTACGGTACACTTCCTCAGTCAGTTCAATTACTTCGGCTTTGCCAGAAAGTGTGTCGAGTAAATCTTCAAGAAGCTGCGTTTCGACAATAGTTTTACAAAAAAACACGTGTTGAAAATCGTAACCTGCATTAAGTGCCAGATTGATTTCACGTACCCCTTCAATCAAGAATAGACCGCTCTTGCGGCGCTCGCGGGACTTTTCCTGCAGGGCGACAAGCTTCTTTATCGTAGGATTTTGGGTGCTGCTGATGAGTTTATACATAGGTGCAAAGATAGAAAACCAGACTTGAGCCCAACTAGTTATCTGAGGTAGGCTTAATTAGGGTATAATGCCCTTCTAAAACTTCTAATAGGTCTTCCCGGGAATAGCCTTCATCGGTCTTGCTGTAAAGCTTCAGGTCGAGGCGGTCATTATCGCGTACCTGTATTGAATCTTTCGTATAAAAGTGATCTATCAGGTTTTGAAGTTCATAGTTTTGAGCTTCGAGACACAGTAAATTTCCGTTAGGAGCACTGTCGTAAACCATACGGGTTGAACGCTCTACTTCAAAAGCGATGCCGGTGGTTTCTATAGAAACCTGCTCATTATCTACCAGAGGTCTTTCCACATTGTGAAAAGCTAAAAAGGAAAGCATAATCAGACTGAAATTATGCAGAAAATGTCCCAGAAGTGCCCAAACAAATCCCAGTTTCAGTCTTAGAAAACTGAAAATTACGCCTGCTGCCAGTTGCGGACCTGTAATAATGGGAGCCAAAACAAAAAAGATCCAGTCAACATTTTCATAATTACTCAGGTGAACCAGTCCAAACACGCTCGAAAACAGGTAAACGATTACACGCAGATGTTTTCTCCAGAATACTGAAAAATCGGTTTTAAACAAATAGGCCAGTCCGCGCAGCAGATAATTGCGTTTGTATTTAAGCGGAAATCTGAAGATCGTTTCCTCAATTAACGGAGGTAATATGGTCATGTAGAGAATGGCCTGCCAGAAGGGGTATAAATCCTTGTTGAGCAGGTTTTCATACTCGGCAGTGAGCGGTTCGAGAAAAGTAAGCAGCACGACAAAGCCTATAGCTATTGCCATATCGTAAACTATACTACTGAAGAGAAATTTTATTTTTTGCCAGAATGAAAGGGGTAGAACCCGGTCGTCAGGCCTTTTAATAAACTCGTTTATTATGCCTACCCGTGAAGCAAAACTCATAGGCCTGGGGTTCTATTTCTTAAAAATGGGCAGCAGATAACTTATTGAATAACCATAACCTGCGCCATACACATTATCAAAGGTTACCTTGTTGAATCCCGGAGCGTAAATGTTAGTGAAATCATCGGGCGCTTTTTGAGAAAGCATCCGCTTCAGCTGCACGTTCATCCCTAAATACAGATTGTTAAGCACCTCTACCTGAATCCCCATTTGCAGTTCTCCCCAGATCGCATTGAGGCCCGAATATTCGCGAGATACCACCCGGGTATCGGGCTCAAAGAAGGTATTGGGGTTGTAGATGGTATAGCTGTTTAAATCGGTTTTAAAGCTGGCTACGCCTATATGCAACCCTACGTATATAAGGTTTGACATACCGGCCCAGTTGCTATAGGCGTTATAATTGATCCCGCCTTTTAGGTAGCTTCCCTGAGTTTTAGTGTCAAATACGCCTTCTTCAAAGCTTTTGGATTCACGGCCTACTTCTGCTGCTATATAGTAGCGGTCTTTGATTCTGAAATCGCCTACTATCGCGGCACCCTCATAGTTCTCTTCGAGAAAGCTTCGCAAAATTTTGCTCAAATCTATCCCGGCACGTAAACCGTATTTTTCGGCAGGTTTTTTATCTGCCAGGGTATCTGAAGCCCGGGTTTCAAGCGGCTCTTCAACTACAATCCCCTGATTATCCTGAGCGATTGCTGAAACGAAGCCGAATGTGCACAGACTAATGACTAATATATACCTGCGTAGTATCTTCATTTTCTACAGTTCTCAAGTTAATGTTGATATCGTCAATCCAGCGGGTAGCACCGGGCCGGGGTCGAATTTCCAGATTGGTAAAAATAACTTTGTAGCCGCACGCCCTGCTGATAAATACCTCCTGAGGCGTGTAATTGATGATTAGCGTGTCTATATCTTCAGGGTCTTCATTAGCATCGGGGTTTCCCGGGTTTTTCTCAAAAAGAAAAACCGTTGTGGTAGTATCGGTGCGTAATGGAATGCTAATACTGGAAGCATTTCTAAATTGAATAACTTTTGTACGGTCTATATTATACACGTCTAAATTGAGCGGTTTGGCCTCCAGCGTGTTTTCATTGCTTCTAAAGCCTATAGTAAGACCGGGAGTGGTGGGGGTGCTGGCTGCACAGATATCATCACGCTCACATGAGTAGGTGGTGAGTACAATAAGCAAAATAAGGATAATACCGTTTCTGAGCATTAGCGGAGTTCTAATAAAACAACATTTTCTACGTGGTGTGTCTGCGGAAACATATCTACAGGCTGCACCTTTTTAATCTTATAGTACGGGTCGAGCAAAGCTAAATCACGGGCTTGTGTTGCACTGTTACAACTTACATAAACAATACGGGGAGCCTTAATCTTGATTAGTTGTTCGACCACATCTTTATGCATACCATCGCGCGGAGGGTCGGTTATTACCACATCGGGCTTACCGTGTTTCGCTACAAAAGCTTCGTTAAAGACATTTTTCATATCGCCTACATAAAACTCAACGTTTTCAATGCCGTTTAATTGCGCGTTTTCACGTGCGGCAATAATAGCGTCTGGGACAGCTTCAACTCCAATCACTTTTCCGGCATTTTTTGCGACAAATTGAGCGATGGTTCCTGTGCCGGTATATAGGTCAAATACAGTATCAGATCCCTGAAGGTCTGCAAAATCACGCGTTATTTTATACAGTTGGTAAGCCTGTTCAGAATTGGTCTGGTAGAAGGATTTGGCATTGATTTTAAACTTCAGGCCTTCCATTTCTTCAAAGATGTGATCTCTTCCGTTGTAGCAGATCACTTCCTGATCGTAAATGGTATCGTTTCCTTTCTCATTAATCACATAAAGCAATGATGTTATTTCCGGAAAGTTTTCTTTTAAATAATCAAGCACCAACTCACGTGGCTCTTTTTCGTCAGCAAAAAACTGAACCAATACCATAAGTTCACCCGTACTGCTGGTACGTATCATTAAGGTTCTTAAAAGTCCTTCCTGATTACGGGTATTAAAAAACGGAATGTTGTTTTTGGTAGCAAACTCCTTGACCCCGTTGCGTATGGCATTACTGGGATCACGCTGCAACCAGCACTTGTCTATGTCCAGAATTTTGTCCCACATTCCGGGAATGTGAAAGCCCAGGGCATTGCGGTCTTCAATAATCGCATCGCTTTTGATCTGCTTTAGGGTAAGCCATTTGCTGTCGCTAAAACTGAATTCCATTTTATTGCGGTAAAAATATTGCTCCTTACTGCCGGAAATGGGTGTCATGGCAGGAAGCTCAAGTTTCCCCAGACGTTTCAGGTTATTTTCAACCTCGCGCTGCTTGTATTCAAGCTGGGCTTCATACTGCATATTTTGCCATTTGCAACCGCCACAGGTGCCGAAGTGTTTACAAACGGGCTGAGTACGCTTTGGCGATTCCTCGTGAATCTGTATGGCAGTACCCTCGTAGTAGGCTTTGCGCTGCTTGTTGGTTTGTACGTCTACAACATCGCCGGGAACGGCATTATTGATGAAAATAACACGCCCGTCAGGAGCTTTTGCGATGGCTTTTCCTTTTGCACCGGCGTCTGTCACCGTTACTTTTGAAAAGACTTTTCTGGTTTTCTTTTTTCTTGACACGCGGCAAAAATAGTATAAATATGATGATCTGCATCAAGCTTAAGCCCCGCATTTAAGTAAGCTTTAGGACTAAGTAGGCTAAGGAGTTATGGATTTTTTAATAAATTGCAATTTCTTAAACAGGATGATTTCTCTCCTTTTAAGAATGCTTCTTTACACTGGAATTACTTCTGAATCTTTACAGAAACCAAAAGAAGACATTGCCAAGCAGGAATCATAGAGTGCTTACCCTAAAATTTTTTACAACATGATTACTGAAGATCAACTTACTTCACAGGAGGCTATTGCCCTCGAAGACAAACACGGCGCGCACAATTATCATCCGTTGCCTGTGGTTTTGAACCGCGGTGAAGGTGTTTATGTGTGGGATGTAGAAGGTAAAAAGTATTTTGACTTTTTATCTGCCTATTCTGCCGTAAACCAGGGGCATTGCCATCCTGCAATCGTTGATGCGATGAACAAACAGGCTCAAACCCTCACACTTACATCAAGAGCATTTCACAACGATATGCTCGGCAGGTATGAAGCCTTTGCTACAGATTATTTTAAGTTTGACAAGCTCCTGCCTATGAACACCGGTGCAGAGGCTGTAGAAACTGCGATTAAGATAGCCCGCAAGTGGGCTTATGAAAAAAAGGGACTTAAAGAACAGGATGCTCAAATCATTGTTTGTGAAAATAATTTTCATGGACGAACCACAACGATCATTTCGTTTTCTAACGATGAGGGTGCCCGCAAAAACTTTGGTCCCTACACTCCCGGATTTATCAAAATACCTTACGATGATCCAAAGGCACTGGAGCGTGCCCTTCAGGAAAATGACAATGTAGCCGGATTCCTGGTAGAACCTATTCAGGGAGAAGCAGGAGTGTATACGCCATCAGATGATTTTATGAAACAGGCCAAGGCCTTATGTAATGAACACAATGTTTTATTTATAGCCGATGAAATTCAGACCGGAATAGCCCGTACCGGTGCTTTGCTGGCCGTATGTGGAAACTGTACCTGCGAAGGTCACTGCGAGCGTCAGGAAACGTATAGCAGACCGGATATTCTGATCCTGGGAAAAGCCCTTTCCGGAGGAGCCTACCCGGTATCTGCGGTATTGGCTGACGACGCTGTAATGAATGTAATCAAACCCGGACAGCACGGTTCTACCTTTGGGGGTAATCCTGTGGCAGGGGCCGTAGCTATGGCTGCTTTGAATGTGGTCAAAGACGAAAACTTAGCGCAAAATGCCCGTAAACTGGGAACGTTATTCCGTAACAAACTGAATGACTATATCAAAGGAAGTACGATTGTAAAGCTGGTGCGTGGTCGTGGATTGCTCAATGCAATTGTGATTAACGATAGCGAAGACAGCAGCACGGCCTGGGATATTTGTATGGCGTTAAAAGAAAACGGACTTCTGGCTAAACCTACTCACGGTAATATCATTCGCTTTGCTCCTCCATTGGTTATGACCGAAGAGCAATTGCTCGAGTGCGTTGCAATTATTACAAAAACGCTTAAAGCTTTTGAAAAGTAAGTGTTACGCTTATATATAACTAAAAACAGCGCCACGATGGCGCTGTTTTTTTTGTTTTAAATATCAATTCTCCTGTAACTTAATCTACAATCTCGAGAAGCTCCACATCAAAAATTAGAGCAGTATTTGGTGGAATTCCTCCCTGCGAACCATAGACCCCATAGCCTAATCTTGCTGGTAGAAATAAAGTTGCTTTTCCTCCGGTCTTCATCAATCTGATGCCTTCGCTGAAACCGGTAATGACATTGCTTAAATTAAAATCTGCGGTTGTGGTCGGGTTAAATACCGTTTTATTTAAAAAATATCCTTTGAATTTAACTTTAACCGTAGCGTTAGCAGCAGGAGATTCACCTGTTCCTTCTTCAGTTATCGTATAATGTAATCCACTGCTGGTAGTTTGTGCAATAATGGCATTTGCTTCCAGATAAGCTTCAATTTCTTCCTGATTACGGGCAAATGCTTCGGCTTCTGTTTCTGTAGGTAGTGTAGGCCCGGTATCATCACTCATTGAGCAGGAAACAAATAAGCTGATAAAAAGTAATCCTAAAAATGGTTTCATAAATATATTTAGTTTTTAAAATAGGTTGAATAGTATTCCGTCAAAATTGGAATAACTAACCTCTAGATACCCGAAGTTTAAAATGGTTGCTTTGATTTGAAAATTTTTTAAAAACGGTAGCCTACCTGTATGCCTCCTCTAAAGTAAATATCAACAGAACTGAAATTGTCATCATCTTTAGTATTACCGAATAAATTACGTCCTACACCTAAAGAAGGTTCGATTACAAATCCATTGTTGCTTGCCCATTTATAACCCACTGCAAAACCTGCCCCAAAAGCAGTATTGTCTTGCTCAACGTAACGTTCATTAATGATAAAATCAGTATCTGGGTCGTAAGTATACTCGTAGTAATTATCTTCAAAACTACCCAGATTTAAATGTCCTTCTGCAAAAAGTCCCTGAGCTCTTTTTTCCTGACGGTTAAAGAAATACTGTCTGTAAAAAGGAGTTATTGCCCACTTTAGAATATCATCACTGCTTTCGCCGCCATCAATACTAACCGAAACTCCGGCTCCGGAATACTTGCTGATGAGGTATTCATAGGTAATTTCAATATTTGCCACGGCAATAAGCTCTATAGCGTCAATTTTGATTTCGTGTTTTTTGCTGAAAAACGCGTTTGAATCTTCTTGTGCGAAAATCGCTGTTGAAAGGAAGAGCCCCAGCAATCCCGTTTTTAGTTTTAAATGCATCTTTTTTTGATTGATTAATTTGCTGTAAAGATGCTCAACTAAGGGGTAGGTTGCTCTTATTTAGTCAGTTAAAAAAGACAATTTATTGTTGAGGTTAGTTAACTTCTTGATTATCTGTTAAATAATCAAGAAGTTTAGTTGATATCTGCTTTTGTGTAGTCTGAATTATTTTGCAGCCAATTCGGCTATTTTGATAATAACTTCGGTTGCTTTTAGCATACTTTCAACCGGTACATACTCAAATCTTCCGTGAAAATTGTGGCCTCCGGCAAAAATATTGGGACAGGGAAGGCCCATAAATGAAAGTTGAGAACCGTCTGTGCCACCGCGAATGGGTTTTATGATGGGTTCGACTCCTGCGGCGATCATCGCTTCTTCAGCCAGATCTACAATATGCATGACCGGTTCAATCTTTTCGCGCATATTAAAATACTGATCTTTTATTTCAAGCGAAATCAATTCTAGACCATACTGACTGTTAATTTCTGTGGCAAGATTATTTAAAACTTCTTTGCGGGCTTCAAAATGCTCTCGATCATGGTCTCTAATGATGTATTCGAGAACGGTCTCTTCCACATCGCCTTTGATTCCGTTTAAATGAAAAAAACCTTCGCGGTCTGAGGTATGCTCCGGTGTTTCGAGTCTGGGCAAGGAGTTGATAAAGTCCTGTGCAATGTATATGCTGTTAATCATTTTGCCTTTAGCATAACCCGGATGCACACTTTTCCCTTTTACAAATACTTTTACGCCTGCAGCATTAAAATTTTCAAATTCCAGTTCACCAATCTCACTTCCATCCATCGTGTAAGCCCAGTCAGCACCAAATTGCTTTACGTCAAATTTATGAGCGCCACGACCTATTTCTTCATCAGGTGTAAACCCAATACGAATAGTACCGTGTTCGATTTCAGGATGGGCTTTCAGGTATTTTACAGCCTCCATAATTTCGGTAATTCCGGCTTTATCATCGGCGCCCAGCAAGGTGGTTCCATCTGTAGTGATGAGGGTTTGTCCCTTGTAATTTTCGAGTTCCTCAAAATCATCCGGACTCAAGACAATATTTTGATCTTCATTCAGAATAATGTCTTTGCCGTTATAATTTTCTATAAGTTTTGGTTTTACGTTAGTCCCTGTAAAATCGGGGGTGGTGTCGTAATGTGAAATAAACCCAATTACGGGAAGCTTTTTTGAACTGGTAGCCGGTAAGGTGGCCATAATGTAACCGTTACCGTCAATACGTGCATCGCTAAGGCCCATATCTAAAAGTTCCTGATGCAGTTTACGGGCCAGATTCCATTGTTTTTCGGTGCTTGGCGTTGCAGAACTTTCGGGGTCGCTTTGCGTGTCTATAGTTACATAACTGATAAAACGATTAATGAGTGGTTGTTTGTCTATTATAAATGTATTTTTCACACCAAATTTTATTTTTTAACTTACTTTAATATGTGATTGTGTTAAAAGAGTAACTATTCCTTAATTTTTTTAAGAAATAGATTAACTTGATTCTACTCTATTTTAAACTAACACAAAATTATGATTATGCAAAGAAACTACACGTTTACAATTCTCTTTTCTTGCTTTATTTTAATTACAGGATTTGCGCAGGAAATTCAAGTCTCCGGGACGGTGATTGATGATCAATCTACTCCCTTGCCCGGTGTATCTGTTCAGGTTGAAGGCACAGATAAAGGAACCATCACCGACTTTGACGGAAACTACAGCCTCGATGTAACCAGCGGGGTTAATCTGGTGTTTTCCTATGTGGGTTTTGAGACTCAGGTCCTTCGTGTAACCGGGCCGGTTCTCAATGTAACGCTGACCTCCGGGGTGGCTCTTGACCAGGTTGTACTTATTGGTACCCGTAATCCCAGCCGAACAGCAGTAAACTCGGCAGTACCGGTAGATGTACTGAGTGTTTCAGAAATTGCGGAAAGTTCGCCGCAGATTACGGTAACCGAAATATTGAACTACGACGCACCTTCCTTTTCATCAAACCCACAAACCATTTCTGATGGTACAGATCACATTGCTCCGGCTTCATTACGGGGTTTGGGACCTGATCAGGTTTTGGTATTAATCAACGGAAAGCGACGTCACAAAACGGCATTGGTAAATACAAACGGTACTTTTGGCCGGGGTTCAGTAGGTACAGATTTATCTGCGATACCAACCAATGCTATTGAACGTATCGAAATCTTAAGAGACGGTGCAGCTGCCCAGTATGGTTCAGATGCCATTGCAGGGGTGATCAATATTGTGCTTAAAAAAGCGACCAATCAGCTTGCTATAGATATGACCACCGGTGCAAACTTCACCAGTGAAAATTATGACGATAGTGTTGATGGCGAAAAAATCAATATTGGCGCTAATTATGGTTTGCCTATCGGCGAAAAAGGCGGATTTGTAAACTTTACGGGTAACTTCAACTTTAGAGGCGCAACAAACCGGATGCGTTCTTATGAAGGTCAAATATTTAACAGATACAGTTCGATTGAGCGTGTTGCAAATAATGAAGGCTTTGATTTATTGGCACTTCAGGATGATATACCTGCTATAAAGAATTTTGCACAGGATGCCGGTTTTCCCTCAGATGTACTTACTCAAATAAATGCAGCTAATTCAATCCCTGAACTTAGAGACATCTTACTTTTTGATAACACTAACGAGGAGTTAGCATTTCGTGGTCTTGATCGCAGCGATTTTAATATGCGTGTGGGTAATTCCCAGTTGCGCGGAGGTCAGTTTTTCGGAAATCTTGAAATCCCTTTGGGAGGAGAAGGAGATTTTAAATTGTACTCATTGGGGGATTAGGCTTTAAAAATGGTAATGCTGCCGGTTTTTACCGTCTTCCGTTTCAGTCCCGTAACGTGACTTCGGTTTATTTAAACGGGTTTTTACCGGAAATTAACTCAAATATCAAGGATAAAGCAGTTGCAGTAGGAATACGCGGTAAAGTAGGAGAGTGGAATGTTGATTTAAGCAACAATACCGGTATTAATGAATTTACCTACCGTATTAGCAATTCGCTTAATGCTTCCTTGCTCAATTCAACACCCTTTGAAGCAGATGCGGGAGGTTACAGCTATCAGGAAAACACTTCAAACCTGGACGTAAGCCGTTTCTATGAAGATGTGATGTCTGGTTTAAGTATAGCGTTTGGTGCTGAATACCGTGTGGAAAATTATGACATCATCCCCGGTAAGGAGGTTTCTTATGCCCGTTATGATACCCAGGGAAATGTTTACGATCCTACTGATCCAACTTCAATAATTGCAGAGGCTAATTTTAGCAGTTCAAGTCAGCCAAACAGACAGCGTCCCGGCGGGATTCAGGTGTTTCCCGGTTTTGCGCCGAACAACGTGGTAGATGCCTATCGAAACTCAGTTGCGGGGTATCTGGATGTGGAAGCAGATTTTACCGATACCTTTCGTATGACCGGTGCTTTGCGTTATGAGAATTTCTCTGATTTTGGCGGAACCTTAAATTTTAAATCTTCCTTTTTGTGGAAGCTTAATGAAACTTTCAACCTTAGAGGTTCGGTCCAGTCGGGCTTTAGAGCTCCGTCGCTGCACCAGATTTATTACAATTCCACATCTACCTTATTTGTAGATGGGGTGCCTCAGGAAGTTGGTATTTTCTCCAATACCTCCCGAGTTGCCCGTGTGCTCAACATAGCAGAGCTAAAAGAAGAAACCTCTCTGGGCTACACTGCCGGATTTACGGCAAAAATACCTGATGCAAATCTTTCCTTTACAGTAGATGGATACTTGATCAATATTGATGATCGCGTGGTTTTAACCGGTCAATTCGGTCCCAATGGAGACCCGGAATTGCAACGTTTATTCAGTCAGGCAAACGCCACACAGGCAGCCTTCTTCGTGAATTCGGTAGATACACAAACCAGGGGAATTGATTTTGTCGCAGACCATAGTGCCGATATCGGAACCGATCTGAGACTTAAGAGTACCCTTTCTTTCACCCTGTCAAAAACAAGCATAGAGAACATCAATATTCCCGGCCCGGTGCGTGATGCAGATCTTGCAGAGACCTATTTTGACCGAACCAGTGAGTTGTATATTGAAGCTGCGGTACCGCGTACAAAAGGTAGTTTAACAAACAGTCTCTTTATTGGTGAAAAGTGGAATGTGTTTTTACGCAACACCTACTTTGGAGAGGTTGAAGAGGCCACAAATAATGTGGAAGAAGGTATCGACCGTATTTATTCAGGGAAGGTGGTGACCGATTTAAGTGCAAGCTATAGATTTTCTAAAGCTTTGCGCATTACCGTTGGCTCAAACAACCTGCTTGATGTGTATCCCGATATGGCAGATCCGGCTTTTCAGTCTGAAGGACGTTTTCTGTATTCGCGCAGATCTACGCAGTTTGGTATAGACGGGCGCTATTTGTTTGCACGTTTAAATATTGTTTTAGACTAAGATTTTAATTTTGATATCATTTTTGAAAGGCTCCCTTCAGGGAGCCTTTTTTATGTGTGTATTTCTTTTTGATTCTAGTCGCGGCACTGTATTTTTGGAGCAGTTTTAGCCGATACCTATGTACAAATCACTCATTCGCCCCCTGCTTTTTAAATTTGACCCCGAAGCGGTTCATCATTTTAGTTTTAAGAGCATTGGGTTGATGCACAAGCTGGGAATTACCAAAATCTTTAAAAATCAGTTTCAGCTTAATGATCCGCGATTAGAACGGGAGGTTTTCGGTCTAAAATTTAAAAATCCCGTGGGTCTTGCAGCGGGTTTTGATAAAGATGCTAAACGCTATAGGGAGCTTGATGGCCTTGGTTTTGGTTTTATTGAAATAGGTACGCTGACTCCAAAACCCCAACCCGGTAATCCGAAAAAGCGATTATTCCGCCTAAAAGAAGATAGCGCGATCATAAACCGAATGGGTTTTAATAATGACGGTGTCGAAGCTGCTGTAGCGCGTTTAAAATCGAATACACATGTTTTGATAGGGGGCAATATCGGCAAGAATAAAGCAACTCCCAATGCCGAAGCTTTTGAAGATTATAAAATCTGTTTTGAAGCCCTTTATGATTATGTAGATTACTTCGTGGTTAATGTAAGCTCGCCCAATACGCCGAATCTACGCGAATTACAGGACAAAGAACCGCTAACGCAATTACTGAGCGGACTTCAGGCCCTAAATACGGCAAAGCCAAAGCAAAAACCCATTCTGCTCAAAATTGCCCCAGACCTTACAGACTCTCAGTTGCTCGATATAATTGATATTGTAAAAGAGACCAAAATCGCCGGGGTAATAGCAACCAATACGACCATAAGCCGTGAAGGGCTTCAATCTGAAGCAAAATCTGAAATGGGAGGTCTGAGTGGGAAACCCCTTAGACAGCGTTCTACCGAAGTCATTCGGTTTTTGTCTGAAAAAAGCGGGAAAGCATTCCCAATAATCGGGGTGGGAGGTATACATTCTCCACAGGATGCCATTGATAAACTGGAGGCGGGTGCAAGCCTTATTCAGCTTTATACCGGCTTTGTTTATGAGGGTCCGTCGCTTATTAAACGTATTAATCGTAAAATAGTAGAGAAACTATAATCACAGTTGTTGAAATTCATCTAAATTTAAAACAGCGTAAAGCGACCCCTTTCATATTTAAAATTACGTGAATTTCAATTGTAACGCATATCACAGGATTGCTAAAGGGAAGATATTTCTTTTTTTTACACTTGTTTTATGTCTGTCTGTTTCCGGACAGCAACGTCCCATAGATTCACTCTTACAGAAATTATCACAAACCAAATCAGACTCGAGCCGGGTTCATATTCTCGAGCGTCTGGGTTATGAGTATCTGTATTACAAGCCCGACTCTGCATTGTTCTACATCGATGAGGCGCTCGAACTTTCTAAAAAAAATGAATACGAGCTTGGCCTTGCAAAAGCACACAACCGCAAAGGAACCTATTATATCGTAAAATCACAGTATTCCCAGGCAATTGAAGAATTTCAAAAGGCTTTACCCTTTTATAAAAAAATCGGAGACAGTACCGGGATAAGTGAAAGTTTAGGAAATCTTGGTATTCTTGATTTTTATTTGAGGGATTATGACGAGGCACTTGAAAATTTTCAGCAGGCGATTACCTATCTCGACACGGTGGGTCAGTTTGAAACGTACACCAAGTATTTGGCCAATTTAAGCGGGGTACACCGCGAGAAAAAACAATTAGACAGTGCCCTGTATTATGCGCGGCGTTCTTTAGACTATTCCCAAAAGCTTGACGATAAACGCCTGTCGTCTGTTTCGTATTTTAATTTGGGTACCGTCTATTATTTTTTAGAGGATTATGACAAGGCTATCGCTAATCTGAATAAGGCCCTGGAACTTGATCGTATTCCGGTTCAGTTTTCCATTTTAGCAAAATCCTACAAGTCTCTTAGTTATACTGTTCTTGGAAACAAGGAACTGGCGGCAGCCGCATTGGAGGGGCTTGAGCAACAGGCTCTGGCAATAAATGATCAATACGTTACGCTGAGGTTATATGAAGCAAAACAAAAGTATTTAGAGTCTGAGGGGCGCATAGCGGAAGCTTTTGAATATGCTCAGAAGTACATTAAATTAAATGATGAGATTCACAATCGGGAGCAAATCACAATTTTTCAGAATATTAAAGTAAAATATGCAACCGAGGAGCGTATTCTTGAAAACAGACTCCTACATCAGGAAGCTAATCTGCAAAGCCTGCAATTGCAAAACCAGCGTTATGCCATCTGGGCGGTAGCTATTCTGGTGTTTTTGTTCCTCATTATGTTTTTGATTATATACCATATGTACAGCTATAAATCGGAAGCAAATAAAATGCTGAAAGAGAAGCAGGAGATTTTGAATAGAAATAACCGCAGTCTGGAGCTTATCAATACGCAGAAGGATAATTTGTTTTCAATTGTTGCTCACGATGTACGCAGCCCTATCGCTTCCATATTGAGCAGTACCCAGTTTTTAAACAAGCATTTTAATGAGTTTAGCGTCGATGAATTTAAACAACTTTTAGGGCAGCTCGAAGATCAGGCCGAAACGCTCAACAATTTAATTCTTGGAGTTTTAGTCTGGGCAAAATCTCAGATGAACGGTTTCAATTTTCACATTCAGGAAATAAAGCTGAATACGTTTCTTACTGATACCCTAAAAACCGAAGAATCTGCGATAAAGCGTAAAAATCTTCAAATTGTTAGGGAAATCGAAGAGGATCAAATCATTAAAACCGATTATCAGGTTTTGCAGGTTATTGTGCGCAATTTCCTGAGTAATGCCATCAAGTTTACACCGGCAGGCGGAAAGATCAGTTTTGGTCTCAAAGAAGAAAAATCCTTTTACCATATTAGCGTTACAGACACGGGTAGAGGTATGACTTCGGAAGAAATTAGAAAAGTGCTTGTTGATCAAAAGCGCTTTTCAGTTAAAGGCACCGAAGACGAGCCCGGCAATGGGATTGGGCTTATTTTGTGCCAGGAAATCGCAGCACAAACTGGAGGCCGCATCGAGATTGAAAGCACTCCGGGCGTGGGCTCAACCTTTGTTTTTGTCTTTCCTAAACCAGAACAGGCCGGGAAGATTTAGCTGGCTGTATGCTCACATTTTTTTAATTGTATCTTTAACTCCTGTTTTTCCGAAAATCGGGAATACAGTTGCTGAGGCTTGCCTCAAATTAAAAAACAGTTTTAAAAACCTTAAGGCATTGTTCAGGGTAATTTGTATTTAATGAGTTCAAAAATCAAAATCATAGAATGTCCGCGGGATGCGATGCAGGGGATCAAAGCTTTTATCCCTACAGCGCAAAAAGCGCAATACATACAGTCACTCTTGCGCTGTGGTTTTGACACCATAGATTTTGGGAGTTTTGTATCGCCTAAAGCTATTCCGCAAATGGTAGATACGGCAGCGGTTTTAGACCTTTTAGATTTGTCGCGTACACAAACCAAACTATTAGCCATCATCGCCAATCTGCGCGGGGCCGAAGATGCAGTTAAGCACGACCAAATAGATTATCTGGGTTATCCTTTCAGTATTTCGGAGAACTTTCAGATGCGGAATACGCATAAAACCATAGCAGAATCTGTTGGCTTGCTTCAGGATATTCTTGACCTGGCATACAAACACAATAAACAGGTGGTTACCTATATTTCCATGGGTTTTGGAAATCCTTATGGTGATCCGTGGAGTGTGGAGATTGTAGGGGAGTGGACCGAAAAATTGGCAGCAATGGGTGTTTCCATCCTGTCGCTTTCAGATACTGTGGGAACTTCAGATGCTGAAACTATTGATTATCTGTTCAGCAATCTGATTCCTAAATATCCGCATATCGAGTTTGGAGCGCATTTACACACCACGCCCAATAAGTGGTTTGAAAAAGTAGATGCAGCTTATAAAGCGGGCTGTCGCAGGTTTGACGGTGCCATACAGGGGTTTGGAGGTTGCCCGATGGCTAAAGACGAACTCACCGGCAATATGCCTACCGAAAAGATGCTTTCCTATTTCAATACGGTTAAGGAAGATAGTGGCATACGCCCTATGAGCTTTGAGTCGGCGCACAACGAGGCTTCAAAAATCTTCCACAACTACCATTAATTGGCACCGCCAAAAGGCATTATTTCTCAAGGCATTTCTCGAAATTCATAATTTATTTAAACGAAAGCCTCCCGGGCTTGCCCCAAGGTTAACTATTACAATTTAAACTGAAGGGTCGCGTACCAGGTTCTGGGCTGACTCGGGATGATACCGGGACCCGGATAGCCGGTTGCTCTGCGCACAAAATACGAGTTGTCTAACAGGTTGTTGATACCGGTTTCTAAACGGAATTTCTTGTAGGTATACGACAGCGAAAGATCCAGAATATCGTAAGCCGGGATTTCTCCTATAATTCCTGAGGTATTGCTAAAATCACGTTCTGAGTTGGTAGCATCAGTAAATTGTTTGCTGAGGTAGGTGTACTGAAGGCTTCCCAGGAGGTTTTTAAAGCCAAAATTAATTCCGGTTTTTAGGTTTACATCCGGTATAAACTCCACCTGTTTGCCTGTAACATTGTTTTTTTCGGAAGCAGTGTATTCTGATTGGGTGAGTGCCAAATTTCCAAACAGTCTAAGGCTAAAATCTTTATTCCTGCTAAAGCTGTCCCAGATGTTGTAATCTGCAAACGTTTCGATCCCATAAATGGAAGCATCCCCAATGTTTCCCCTTCTTTGAACGACAAGTATATCACTCTCTTCCTCCAGAACTATACCCAGTCTGTCCTGATAGCGTAAAAAGAAAGCGCCTACATCGTAGCTGAGTAAAGAGCCTATTCTTCCTCGTGCACCCAGATCAAAAGTATAACCATCTTCATCAGTAATACCTTCATCTATCTGAAATGTAGGGTTTACAATACGAATATCATCAAAAGTAACTGACCGGTAATTTTGACTGATATTACCGTAAAATTCCAGAGCTTTTGATGGTTTATAACTCATACCCACACCGAGTAGAACAAATGTGCGTTCAAAATTTCTATCCTCTTCAATATCCTCATCCAGAATCACATTTCCGGCGTTATCGGTATTTATACGTTTAAAACTACCTTGTGCACGTGTATTTATATATTCTAGTCTGGCACCCGGAGTTACACTGAATTTTTCGCTCAGGTTGATTATGGTCTCGCTAAATGCCGCAAGATTGAGGTTCGGAAACGTATAGTCTGACTGACGCTCGTAGTTTGGGAAATCTGCCGTGGCAAAGTTGAAATCAGCATCACTTGCCGTTGTTCCGGGACCTTGCTGACTTTCGTTTCGGGATTGATAATATTTACTACCTACTAAAAACGTATGCTCTTTGCCAAACAGGTTGTATCGCGTAAGAAATCGGGCTTCGGCGCCCCAGTTTTTAAAATCGCCCACAATCAAATCGCGGGGCTCATCAAAATCATCAGCTTGATTCACTCGATTTACCCGGAAACCGACTGTTTTCCGCGAAGCGTCAAGGGCAAATAACTGCAGGCTAAAATCAGTTTTTTTAGAAAAGGCATGTTCCAGACGCAGGGCAAAAAGCTTCCAGTCTACGGCAAACCAGTTACGGCTGCGGTTGCTAAAGGTGGGGTCTTCTTCAAACTGCGCGTCGGTGAGTCCGCCTGCCTGCTGCGCCAGGTAATACAGGTAACTACCTTCAAAAATTAGCTTGGTTTTATCGCCGATTTTTTGATCGAGATGCAAATAGGCATTATAGGAATCAAAACCGGAGTTGGGTCGAAAACCATCTCCTTTTTTGTAATTGAAATAGGCGTAGTAGCCGGTGTTGTCTACCGTGCCGCTCAGGCTGTTAAACGAAGTAAACAGATTATAACTACCTAAGGTTTGCCTTGAAGTCCACTCCAGTTTTTTGTCGGGGTTGGGTTGCTTCAGTTTAAAATTGATGAGTCCGCCAAACTGCGTACCGTATTGCAGAGAGGCAGCACCACGCACCACTTCTATACTTTCTAAAGCCTCGGCGGGTGGTGTGTAATAACTCTCGGGATAGCCCAAAACATCTGCCGAAATATCGTAACCATTTTGACGCGTATTAAAATTCGCCGAACGGTTGGGATCCAGACCACGCCCGCCGATGTTGAGCTGCAGGCCGGCGTCGTTATTTTCGTAAATATTAAGACCTACCACCTGTGCGTAAATCTGCCGGGCAGTTCCGGACGATAAATTGGCAGTCAGGTTTTCTACCTGTACCACCTCACTTTTCTTCCCCGCGTAAATGGCGGTGCCTTCAACGGGTTTGAGTTGTCGCAAAGCGAAAATTTTCCGTTTGCGGGCAGTGATCATAACCTCGTTCAGGTTTTCGCCCAAAGGATCGAGCGCAAAATCAAGGCGCGCATCTGCCGAAAGCGTGATACTTTTTTCAGCCAGTTCAAAAGCGAGTGCAAAGACGCTTAGGGTATAACTTCCTTCAGACAATCCGTTAAAGGTGTACGTACCGCGTGCATCGGTTTCGACCTTTCGGCCAATTTCAAGACAAAATACTTCGGCATTGGAGATAGGCTCTCCCGTAGTTGCGGCAGTCAGGGTGCCGGTAAGATTGTACTGCGTTTGTTGCGCCTGTGTAGTTTTCGCGAAGGCGAAAAAAACAATAAGCAAAGCGAAAAATTTAAAGTCCTTGTATGGTATCATCAAAAGGGAGTATAAACGTTTTGGGCTTAAACGAGCGCGGCTCATCAAGCAAATTTACATTAGGGTCTATAAATGGCTGACTCAGTCTGCCGTTAAGTGCAACATAACTTTCTACATACACCGCCAGGTTTTTATGACCCTGAGCTGAAAAATGCGCTGCAAGATACTGCGCGTATTCGAGAATAAAGTCGGGCTGGGTGCTCATTTGTTTTTCCTGAAAGGGCGTCAAAAAATCACTGTTATCCACGTAAAAATTCTTGCCCGTTTGCTCATCAACCACTTTGAACTGAGCGTAACCGGCTTTTTCCATCAGCATTACCCGCCACGAAAAGCGATAGCCTTCTTCGGTCCAGAAGAGTTCGCCGGGATAGGCGAGGTACCGCCAGGGCAGCAGGAGCTGTATTACAAAAAATACCCCAACTGCCATTAGCGCTGGTTTTGAACTCATTTTTGAAACCCGTTCTGTCGTTGCAAGAGTTTTTAGGCGGAAGGATTTTCGCAGGAAATGGATGATTTTTTGATGGAAACCGGCGTCAAAGAAAATAAGCGCGCTTACAATCATGATGTACGGAAACATCCCAATGGGGAACAGTACCCGGGTAAGCACGTGGAAAATGACTACCAGCACAAAGCCCAGTTTACGTGTGGGTTTGTACAGCAATAAAAACGGAATGCTGAGATCGTAGATCGCGCCAAACCAACTAAAGCTATAATGTACCCATTCCTGCTGCATCAGGTTTCCTAAAAGCGGTAAATCGTATTTGGAAGGCAACCAGATCTTAAGTGGCATTGCCCGTAGAAGCCAGTCGCTGTTCAGTTTTGCAAGGCCGGCATAAAAATAAACGATACCCAGCAGCAGTTTGATGCTGTCTATATTCCACTTCGGGATGTGGGTAAATGTTTGTTTTCTGCGATACGAGTCCAGAGAAAAATAAGCGCCACCTTCTAAAAACAACATTAAAAATGCCAGACAGCTGATGAAATAATAATGGTTGAGGTAGGTGGTTTTATCCATCAGCTCAATGTAGGTAAAGCTCAGAAAGAACAGGAGTACAGACCATTTGTAGCGATAGCCTAGCGCAATACCCAGAGCAGCAAGGGCACAAATGCCAAAAATCACGTAGGTAAAGTTGCCTAAAGGCTGTACCCAGCTAAAGCCGTAATAGGTAAAGTGAAAATCGGGCTCGAGGTAGAGTTTTTGAATCCAGCCGTTGCTCCAAAAACGGATTATGCTCAACAGCATCATCACACCAAACAAAATACGAAAGACCGCTAATGGAGCGGCCTCTGTATTTTTAGTAAGATATTTGGAGATTGACTTTTGCATTAATCACCGTCTGCATCTACGTAATCGACATTGATGTCAAGTGCCTGCAACATATCGATCTTCATTAAAATCGTATTGCGCTGCAGCTCGTTGTAGGTCTCCAACAGGGCATTATTGTTGGTCTCAATCTGTACCACAAAGCTGCTGTTTAACGCGTTGGCTTTCGCCCGTGCGGCGTCAAACTGGGCATTTATAAGACTACTAAGGTCACTGCCGTTTTTAATGGTATTTAGATAATCGAGATAGGCTTTGAAAGAAGCTCCGGTGGCCGAACCCTTGTAGGCTTTCCCGTTGAAGAAATTCTGGGTTGCATTTAGAGCTTCAAGCAATAACGCTTTAGATAAATCTTCTTTATAGTAGGCCTCTACCGTTTGTGGTAATACTTCATTTGAAAAAATTCCGGCAGGGATTCCCACTTTTCCGGCTCTTAAAAGCTTTTCGTAATAAAAAATGTAATCGTTAGCCAGTTTATCAACAGAACCAGAAGCCGAGGACGATGTATTGCTCACAAAGCTTCCGCGGAAACTGTTTTTCCAATCGGCCAGTACCGTCGCGGTTAACTGTTCGATACTCCCTGTTACATCGCTTAGGTACTTCTTATAATTTTCAGCGTTTACATCTGTGGTATAAAAAGCAAGAACTTCAGCGTCGCTATCTCCCAATCCAAAAAGCAAGTAATCAAGCGCCGGGAAACCCTGTGCATCAACTGCAGAAGGTAGCGCCAGGTCGTAATTTCCACTTTCTACAGCCGAAGTGATTTCGGTAGCGTTGGTAGGGTAGGTGTTTAGCCTGTAACTGTAACGAAGTTCTTCGGCTTTGCCTATATCAAACAGTTCAACATTTTGAAACGAAAAATAAGCAGATTCCCAGGCTGTGCGCAGTGTACCAAGTGTACTGGCATCCGGAGTCGCAACAAAAGCGGCTGCAGCAGCATTCAACGCTTTAGCTTCAACATCAAAGCCCTCGTAAGACGGAATGATGATATTATCGGCCCAGTTCACGAGCATCGCAGAACGGTCAAACTGATCGGTTTGTCCCTGTCCGGAATCATCTGTGCTATCTGAGGTACAACTCATAAAGCTGACCAGAGCAATTAAGGTAAAAACGGAAATAATTTTTTTCATCTTTTCTTTTTCTAATCTATGCCCATTTATGGACTTTCATTTTTTTTTGAATGCAAAGATACTTTAAAGCGTGTAAATCACTAGTCTACACTTGCAGCCTGAGCTACGGTAAAATCAAATTCTGCAGCAATACTTTCTGAAATGGCGTCAATGGTTTCTGTGGTAAGATCCCATAAACCGTTAGCTCCATCGCCCATAAGCTGGTCTAACAAGCCGGTTACTTCAGCAGCACTTAAATAAGGAGCGTCAGTTTGTGGATTACGGGTAAATTGTAAGCTGTATATAAATCCGTAAGCTTCAGACAGACCGTGGAACGCTCCGGTTTGATTGCCCGCTGCGATTTTTGTTTTGGCTTGTTGCAGGTAGTAGATGCCGCGTACTGCGATGGCTTTAGATACTTCGGCGCGAATGATTGCAGCCTGCTCGTCACGGGTTACATAGTCACCGGCCACGATAGCAGCACGACCGGTTTTAAAGGCGTTAAAAATAGTTTCGGCAATGGTATTAAAATCGGCATCGTCATTTACACGGCCCACGTATTCATTTAAAAAGCCGTCATCCTCACCAATAGTGGCATTGGGGTTTGCGGGATCCTGAGAAGCACCGTAGATGTAACCGTAAGCCTCATCCCATTTATGCTCCATCGTGGTGTAGTTTGAACCTTCTTCGGTAATACCTGCCGTGTTATTTGCACGGTTGTCACCTTCATCAAGGACAGCTACACTCAGGTAGTTGTTTAGCATTTGATCGGTCATCAGGGCTCCAAGAATTCCTTTGGCAAAAGCCTGATTGTATTCTAATCCGGTAGCCGAAACATAACGGGTACGTGTTCCGTCTGCGATTTGACCCGCAGTTCCGGCAATTGCTACGATGTTTTGGTTGGGAAATACTTCAGAAATTTGTTTGGCGATATAATCGTCAAAAGTGCTTTTTATGGCCTGGCTTTGCACCGCGTTGGTGTTAAAATAATCTACAGATGCAGCCACCTTGCTTCTTACATTTTTGTCGGAAGCGTTAAGTGCAGCATCTTCAAAATCTGGATCCCCGGCTGTGTGCGTAAATTGCGCCATTACCGAAGCTTCGGTAGCATTGTCAAAGTCGAGCAGACTTGACGAGATGGCTTCGGCCATAGCTATTCGTGTCGTTTGTCCGTTGAAATCAACTGTGGAGCTCCCTTCGCGGCTGAAGGTGTAATTTTCCGGTACTTCAAGAGTAGGATTTGTGTTACCTGCATCGTCGTCTGAGGAACAAGAACTCAAAATTACGGTTGCGGTTAGTAAGATAGAAAGTGGTTTGAACATTATTAATCTTATTTAGACTGAATATCGATAATTTTACTCCGGCAAAAATAACTGCCAGAGTCAAACCTTCCAAATTTATTTAGACTTATTTCAAATAAAAACAGCGAACTAGGAATCAATTTTTATTAAGTGCCCACAGTGCTTGAGGTTTGAGAATTTAGCAGTATATTTGCACGCAATTAAATCTTAATTGCAATGACTGCTCACGAAACAAAAATCTTAGGAGAAGGTCTTACCTACGACGACGTACTCCTGGTCCCTGCTTACTCTGAAGTGCTTCCCCGCGAAGTCAGTATTCAGTCAAAATTTTCCCGAAACATCACTTTAAATGTGCCTATTGTATCTGCTGCTATGGATACGGTAACCGAGTCGCGTATGGCTATTGCCATTGCCCGGGAAGGCGGCATAGGTGTGTTGCATAAAAATATGACGATCGAGCAACAGGCAGTTAAGGTGCGCCGCGTTAAGCGTGCTGAAAGCGGGATGATCATAGACCCCGTTACCTTGAAGCGCGATGCTTTTGTTAAGGATGCCAAGCGTCTTATGGCCGAACACAGCATAGGCGGTATCCCTATTGTAGATGACGAAGGTCGTCTGGTAGGAATTGTTACCAATCGTGATTTGCGTTTTGAAAAAGACAATCAGCGTCCTATTGTAGAGGTCATGACTTCCGAAAATCTTGTAACCACGGCTGAAGGAACTTCTTTAGGACAGGCCGAAGTTATTCTACAGGAAAGCAAAATTGAAAAATTGCCGGTGGTAACCGATGATAACAAACTCATCGGGTTGATCACCTTTAGAGATATTACCAAGCTTACCCAAAAGCCTATTGCAAATAAGGATACTTACGGCAGATTGCGCGTAGCGGCTGCGGTAGGCGTGACCGCTGATGCTGTTGAACGTGTAGAGGCTCTAGTAAATGCCGGGGTTGATGCTGTGGTAATTGATACGGCACATGGGCATACTCAGGGTGTTGTTAAAGTTTTAAAGGCAGTGAAGGATAAATTTCCAAAACTCGATGTGGTTGTGGGTAATATCGCGACCGCAGAGGCTGCAAGATATTTGGTTGAAGCCGGTGCAGATGCCGTCAAGGTGGGTATTGGCCCCGGATCAATCTGTACCACACGTGTGGTTGCCGGTGTGGGTTTCCCACAGTTTAGCGCAGTGCTTGAAGTAGGGGCTGCCTTAAAAGGTACCGGAGTGCCGGTGATTGCAGATGGTGGTATACGTTATACCGGTGATATTCCCAAGGCGATTGCGGCAGGTGCAGATTGCGTAATGCTGGGTTCCCTGCTTGCAGGAACTAAAGAATCTCCCGGAGAAACCATAATTTATGAAGGTCGAAAATATAAAACCTATCGCGGTATGGGTTCTGTTGAAGCTATGAAAACCGGTTCTAAAGACCGCTATTTTCAGGATGTGGAAGACGATATTAAAAAGCTGGTACCGGAAGGTATTGTAGGGCGTGTACCGTATAAAGGCGAACTTTATGAAAGTGTTCACCAGTTTATCGGAGGACTCAGAGCCGGAATGGGATATTGCGGGGCGAAAGACATCGCAACCCTCAAAGAAACCGGTCGCTTTGTTAAGATAACCGCCAGTGGTATTCATGAGAGCCATCCGCACGATGTGACTATTACTAAAGAATCTCCTAATTACAGCAGATAATTAATCTGATTCTATAAAATAAAAAATCCGCCTCCTTATCATCAGAGGCGGATTTTTTATTTGGGTTGAATCTGAATACCAAGCCAAAAAAAAGACCGCAACCGCGGTCTTTTAGCTTTTTAGAATATCGGAAAAACTACTGTCCTCCGTTTTCTTCACCTGCTTTAAGGGTAACTCCAAGTTTTTTGGCTACATCATCTGTAATATCCAGTGCAGGGTCAAAATAAGCAACTCCGGCGTTAAGCGTAAGCACCTGAGTGTAGTTTTGCTCGCGTGCAACAGCGTCAAGTGCCTGACCAACTTTTTGGTAAAGCGGCTGCATCAATTCGTTTTGCTTAATTTGAATCAGGCCCTGAGAATTTTGTCTGAAACGCTGAATATCCTGTTCCATTTCCACAATCTCTTCCTGCTTTTTGCCTTTGTCTTCTTCTGTAGCTGTTGCTTCAGCATCCTGATAGGCTTTAACCGCATTTTGATATTTGGTTACCAGTTCTTTAAATTGTCTGTCAAGATCGGCTCCATAAGCCTCAAGATCTTTTTGTACCTGTGCCACTTCATCAAGACTGGCGATAACCAAATCACTGTCTATAGTACCTACTTTAGACTGAGCCATTGCGCTCAAACTCACAAAAAATACTACCAGAGGTAAAATAAATTTTTTCATTCTTCTGTTTTTTTGCCTTTAAAGGCGTTTTTGTTTCTAATTATCAGGGCTTTTTCAAAAACCACGCGCAAAGATAAAAAAGGAGCTTACCTATCAAAGTTTTTTTTCGGTAGAATCGAAAAAACGGAATGAGCCTTTCTAATTGAGCCTTTTAGGAAAATCCCCGTTCTAATCTATAAATTCGCCGCGGTGCGGTCGCAAAGCGTCACGCACTGCCGGCATATTTTGTTTTTCTATTACAAAAAATGCCAAACTATACAAAGGACTCCTTTTTTCAACTCCTGTTGCATGTTCATTCAGGCCATTTGCAGCAGCATATTCCTGAAGATGTTTTACATGGTGTTCAGCGATTTGATGCGCATCTGCGCCTCTAAAATCCCAAATAAGTTTTATTTTTTCCATAGTTAAGGGGTTGGATTACCTTCTGCAAAAGCTTTAAAGGCTTTCATATATTTTAAAGATTGCTTCTCGAAGCTTTTGGGAAACAAAAGACCTACCAGTTTCATCCCCAATCCTTCAAACTTAAAGGTGCTATCAGACTCCCAGATTGTTTTGCCGTCATCGGTAGCTTTAAAGCGGTTGTGTTGCTCATTGTAGACGCCTTTTGTGGTGTAAGAAGCTACAAGCTCGTGGGGCATATTGGTTTTAATGATGGTCTCTAGGAGTGTCATTTTACGGGAACCAAAATCGTATTTAAGGCGTGTTTTGGCGCCCTCTTCTCCAAATTTACCCGAGATCACGGTGGTCTCAACCAGACCATCCTGCCATTTTTTTAGGTTTTCGAGACTATCCATTTTTGCAATGGTTTGTTTCAGGGGAAGGTCTATAAGTATAGAATGTGTATACTGCATAATTTGATTTTTGGAGTTGCAAAGGTAAGTCTTACCTGTGGCTTGCTCTAGCAGATTTTGCTTTTAACAGCAGTTTTAGAATTCGTTTCATTTTAAGTAATGATCTAGCAATCAGAGTGCTAATGAAGATCTGTTCTAACCTGGGATTGAAGAATACTGCCAGATTTGCTTTAGTGACGCTAACTTGCAGATATTGCTTAATTTTGGCAATTCAAAAAAATTGTGCAACAGCTGATTTTCTTAAAAGTCTTTTAGTGAAAATCAGAATTGCCGGGACAGTCTGGGTTTGCTCTATATTTATGATACATCGTTTTAGACCAGGTATTTTCGTATTGATGATCGCAGGTTTGCTAACTTCCTGCGAGTACTTCAAGACCACAAATCCTACGGGTGAACCTGTGGCACGTGTGGGAGACGAGTATTTATACAAAACCGATGTTGAAGAGTTGGTCGTGCCGGGTATGAGTGCTGAAGACAGCATGCTGGTAGTTTCTAGCTTTATTACGCGCTGGGCCACACAAAAACTCCTAATGAAAGGTGCAAAACTCAACATTCCCGTGGAGGAACAGCAACGGCTTGAAGATCTTGTAGCGCAATACAAATCAGATTTATACGCACAGGCCTACAAAGATGCATTGGTGGCCCGCAATATGGACAGTACGGTTACCGACGCAGAGGCAAAAGCCTTTTATGATAACAATCCCGGGAATTTTAAGCTGAATGAGGAATTACTCAAATTGCGTTACATTCATCTCAGCGAAAATGATTACAATATAGAGACCATCAAAAGCAGGTTTATTCGCTTTAATAAGGAAGACAGGCGCTATCTCGATTCTGTTGCGGTACAGTTTAAGGCACATTATTTGAACGATTCTACCTGGATACGTCTCGATAAAGTAGTGGCTACTATTCCCGCAGTCAATCTTGAAAACAGCGACCGTGTTTTAAATAAAACTGATTTTATTCAGCTGCGTGATTCATTAGGGCTATATTTGATCGCGGTAAATGACCGCCTTAAGCGTAATCAGGAAGCGCCCTTAGAGTACGTAAAACCTACAGTTAAGCAAATTTTACTCAACCGTAGAAAGCTCGAACTGATTAAAGATTTAGAAAAAAATATTACTAAAGATGCAATTAAAAATAAACAATTTGAAGTCTATAATTAACCTATCGTTTAGTCTCCTTGTTTTCCTTACTGCAGGCTCCTTGAGCGCTCAGGAAATCATCAATACCCAGGCTCAGGAAGAAATCGCGCAGGCTGCAGATAAGCCACTTACCACGGGAACCACTTTTAAAGTAGATGGTGTTGCCGCAGTTGTGGGGGAGTATGTTATTTTGGAAAGTGACATTGATCAGGCCATAGAGTCTCTAAAGCAGCAAAAGGTAGAAACTCAGGATTTATCAAACTGTAAAGTGCTTGATAAGCTGATGGAAGATAAACTCTATGCTCATCATGCGGTAGTAGACAGTGTGAGCATTTCAGAAGATCAGGTGCGTTCGTACACCCAGCAACAAATCGATTACTTCATCAATCAGTTGGGATCGGAAGAAAAAGTGCTTCAGTTTTACCGAAAAGAAAAAATGTCTGATCTGCGCAAAGATTTGTTTGAACTTAACCGCAATCAGGAATTGGCTAAAGCCATGCAGCAAAAAATCGTAGAAGAAATTGAAGTTACTCCAGAAGAAATACGGGAATACTACAAGCAGCTTGAGAAAGATGGTTTGCCGCAGTTTGGCGTAGAGCTCGAGATTTCTAAAATTCAAATCATTCCGGAAGTTCCTCAGGAAGAAAAGCAAAAAGTGATAGACCAGCTTAATGGCTATCGTGAAGATATAGTTGAAAATGGAAGCAGTTTTGCTACTAAAGCCGTGTTATGGTCTGAAGATGAGTCAACCCGTGGTGATGGTGGTCTTATACGCGATGTAGACCGAAAGTCTCAGTTTGTAAAAGAATTTAGAGATGTGGCGTTCAGTCTTCAGGAAGGTGAAGTAAGTAAGCCTTTTGAGACCGAGTTTGGCTATCATATAATAAAAGTTGAAAAAATACGCGGTCAGAAAATTGATTTAAGACACATTCTGCGTATTCCGAAAGTGACGGCACAGGCAGAGGCTGATGCTAAGGAAAAAATAGATAAAATTAAGGCGCGTATTGAAGCTGGCGAAATCACTTTTGAAGAGGCTGCCAGAGAGTTTTCAGATGAAAAGGAGACGGCTAGCGACGGCGGTATCATGATCAATCCGGTTACTCAGGATCGTATGTTTGAGTTGAAAAACCTGCCTACAGAATTGTATCCCAAAGTGCAAAACCTTAAAGAAGGGGAAGTTTCCATTCCTTTTAATAATCCTACCCGTACCGGTAAAACCCGTTACGAGATTTATACCGTATCTGACCGTATTGATGAGCACGAGGCCGATTTTGTTATTGATTATGTGAAAATCAAAAACTTTGCATTGCAGGCCAAACAAATCAAAGCGATTGAGAAATGGCAAAATGAAAAAATCGCCGAAACCTATATTAAATTAAACGGCGATTACAGAACGTGTGAATACAGCAGTAACTGGTTAAAAAATTAATTTTATGTCTGATGCCAAGGCTATTGATGCCCTTGTAAACCGTTTTAACGACCTAAAAAAAGAGATTGGCCGGGTAGTCATTGGTCAGGAAACGGTTGTTGAGCAAATAATCATCTCTATATTTTCGGGTGGTCACGCACTGTTGATTGGGGTTCCCGGTCTGGCAAAGACCTTGATGGTCAATACAATTGCTCAGGCCCTTGGGCTCGATTTTAAGCGTATTCAGTTTACTCCGGACCTCATGCCCAGCGATATAGTGGGATCAGAGATTTTAGATGAAAACCGAACCTTTAAATTTTTAAAAGGTCCTGTATTTTCAAATATCATCCTTGCAGACGAGATTAACCGTACACCTCCCAAAACTCAGGCGGCCCTGCTCGAGGCGATGCAGGAAAAAGCAGTGACAGTAGCCGGTAAGCAATACAAACTGGATGCTCCGTATTTTGTTTTGGCAACGCAAAACCCCATTGAGCAGGAGGGAACCTACCCCTTGCCCGAGGCGCAGCTGGATCGCTTTATGTTTGCCATAAACCTGAAATACCCGTCCTATGAGGAGGAAGTTGCCATTGTTAAGGCCACTACAACAGATCAAAACAACTCCATACGTGCGTTGTTTAACGCTTCAGAAATAATGGACTATCAGCAATTGATACGCCGTGTACCGGTGGCAGACAATGTGGTTGAATATGCCGTGAAGCTGGTGGGTAAGACCAGACCTCATGCAGCAGGAGCTCCTCAAATCGTAAAAGATTATATAGACTGGGGAGCTGGACCACGGGCTTCTCAAAATTTAATTCTTGCGGCAAAGACCCACGCCGCTATGCGCGGAAAATACTCTCCGGATATCGAAAACGTTCAGGCCGTGGCTCAGGGTGTTTTAGGACACCGTCTGATTAAAAATTATAAGGCAGAGGCTGAAGGTTTGACGCTTGAAGACATCATTAAGGCACTTCTGTAATTAATATAGAGTCACTCTAAATAGATGTGTTTTTCAGACTTGGTGAGAACTTAATCGTCTCATTGACAAATACTGAAAATCAATTAACGAAATCGATATATTTTTCAGTAAATCGAAAGGATTAGGCACATTTGATTAAAAACGGGTTATCTGCTTGCGGGTTTCCTATTTTGAGGGGTTTTTCGTAATTTTCCCGCGCTTTCGGGCATACATTAATTTCAATTTTTATTAAACTAAACTTTAGATATGGCATTTGATATCGATATGATCAAATCGGTTTACAGTAAGATTGCTGAGCGCGTTGATGCAGCCCGCGAAGTTACTGGCAAACCTTTAACTCTGGCAGAAAAAATATTGTATTCTCACTTATGGGATGGTAAAACAGATAAAGCCTTTGTAAGAGGTAAAGACTATGTAGATTTTGCTCCAGATCGTATCGCTTGTCAGGATGCGACTGCCCAGATGGCTCTTTTGCAATTTATGCAGGCGGGTAAAAAAACGGTAGCGGTACCTACTACCGTGCATTGTGATCACCTGATCCAGGCAAAACAAGGTGCGGCAAAAGATTTAAAACGTGCAAACGAGACCAGTAATGAAGTTTTTGACTTTCTGGAATCTGTTTCAAATAAATACGGTATTGGTTTCTGGAAACCGGGAGCCGGGATTATTCACCAGGTTGTTTTAGAAAACTACGCATTCCCCGGTGGTATGATGATAGGTACAGACAGTCACACGGTAAATGCCGGTGGTCTGGGAATGGTAGCAATCGGAGTAGGTGGTGCCGATGCGGTAGACGTTATGGCCGGTATGCCATGGGAACTTAAGTTTCCTAAACTGATCGGAGTTAAATTAACCGGAGAGCTTAACGGCTGGACGGCTTCAAAAGACGTTATTCTTAAAGTAGCCGGTATTCTTACCGTAAAAGGAGGAACCGGAGCGATTGTAGAATATTTTGGACCGGGTGCGCGTAATCTTTCTGCAACCGGTAAAGGAACCATTTGTAATATGGGGGCCGAGATTGGTGCTACCACTTCTACTTTCGGTTACGATGAGTCTATGGAGCGTTTCCTTAGAGCTACAGACCGTTCCGATGTTGCTGATGCAGCAAACGAAATCAAAGAATACCTAACCGGTGATGACGAGGTATATGCTAATCCTGAGCAGTACTTTGATCAGGTGATCGAAATCAACCTTTCAGAATTACGTCCACACCTTAACGGTCCCTTTACTCCGGATTTAGCGACCCCTGTAGGAGAATTGGGCAAGAAAGCTAAAGAAAACGATTGGCCTTTAAAAGTTGACTGGGGTTTAATCGGTTCATGTACCAACTCTTCTTATGAAGATTTATCACGTGCAGCTTCAATTGCACAACAGGCCATTGACAAAAAATTAAAGCCAAAGTCAGACTTCGGTATCAATCCGGGTTCTGAGCAAATACGTTTTACAGCAGAGCGCGATGGTTTGCTGGAAGTTTTTGAAAATCTGGGAGCTACTATATTTACAAACGCCTGCGGACCGTGTATTGGTCAGTGGGATCGTAGCGACCGTAAAGGGGATGAGAAAAACACTATTGTACACTCCTTTAACCGGAACTTCTCCAAGCGTGCAGACGGTAACCCAAATACCCACGCATTTGTAGGTTCTCCCGAAATGGTTGCGGCAATTGCAATTTCAGGACGTTTGGATTTTGACCCAATGAACGATACCTTATTAAATGAGGACGGTCAGGAAGTGAAACTCGATGTACCGGTAGGATTAGAACTTCCGCCTGAAGGGTTTGCAGTTGATGAAAACGGCTATTTGGCACCTACCGAAGATGGTAGCTCTGTTGAAGTTAAAGTAGCTTCAGATAGTGAGCGTCTTCAATTATTGACTCCATTTGAGCCAATACAGGATAGCGAACTTAAAAATGTGAAGTTGTTGATCAAAGCTTTCGGTAAATGTACAACAGACCACATTTCTATGGCCGGACCATGGTTGCGTTACCGCGGTCACCTCGATAACATTTCTAACAACTGTTTGATAGGGGCTGTAAATGCATACAATAAGAAAACAAATTTTGTAAAGAATCAGCTTACCGGTGAGTATGGCGGAGTGCCCGATACACAGCGGGAATATAAAGCCAAAGGAATCAAAACTATTGTTGTGGGAGATCATAACTATGGCGAAGGTTCTTCACGTGAGCACGCGGCAATGGAGCCCAGATTCTTAGGTGTAGCGGCAGTACTGGTAAAATCTTTTGCTCGTATTCACGAAACAAACCTGAAGAAGCAGGGTATGCTGGCACTGACCTTTGCAAATGAAAATGATTACGACCTGATTCAGGAAGATGATACCTTCAATTTTGTAGATATCGAAAACTTTGCGCCGGATACGCCGTTAACTATTGAAGTTACACACGCAGACGGAAGTAAAGACACCATCAAGGCTAATCATACCTATAACGATGCACAGATTACCTGGTATCGTGAAGGTTCTGCATTAAATCTGATCAAGAAGCAGAACGCCTAGTCATTTTGCTAAATCTTTATTAAAACCAGACTACTTTCGGGTAGTTTGGTTTTTTTATTGAAATTTTTAAGCGCTCTTTGCGTTAACAAACACAACAATTTAAATTAAAAACTACTTATGAAAAAATTGAACTTAATCGCTTTATGCGCAGCCGGCCTGCTGGCAGCCTGTTCAGGAAGCGATGATACTATTGATCGTACTACTGTTACTTTGGAGTCTGTTACCCGTCTTGAGCAATTACCGGCAGGAGCCGAATATCAGGTTTGGCTGGTTTCGGGAGGGGAAAATATTTCTCTTGGGCGTTTTAGAAACCTGAGTAATGGACAGCAATTTTCAGCATTAACCGGTCAGGTTGATAACGCATCCGGAATCAAAATAAGCATTGAGCCGGGTAATGACCCATCTCCTGAAATAAGCAATACAGTTATCCTATCAGGCAACTTTAATGGTAATTCAGCAGATTTATCTATTGAAGGATCTCTTGGAAGTTTTTCAAATGCATCAGGAGTGTTTACCTTATGGACGCCAGCTGATAACAATACCTCCAACAATCAGAATGGGGTTTATTTTCTCCGTCCAAATAGTGGTAATCCGCAAGCAGGTTTAAATTTACCCAATTTGCCATCCGGATGGCGCTATGAAGGTTGGGCAATGGTTAAAAATTCATCGAACCAAGATGTAATGTTAAGCACCGGTAGATTTAACTCCCCTAATGGACAGGACGAATCTGCAGCCTATACTACTCAATTAAATACGATTCCAGCTTATCCTGGAGAGGATTTTACAAATATGACAATCTTGTCACAGATTGGATTTAATTCTCCGCCAGATTTAAGATTGAAGCAGATTTTCGTATCGGTAGAGCCAGAGCCCGATTTTGATTATGCAAAGCCTTTTGTAATTCAACCATTAATCAACCCTACAGCTGGGAATGGTTTGTATCCAGAAACACAAAATTTGCAACTGAACACGCTCTCTTTTCCTAGAGCGGTTGTTTCCAGACAATAACGTAAAATAACAAAGCATAAAAAAACCCGGCAGCTTGCCGGGTTTTTTATTGGATTAAAATCGAAGTATTAAACAATTTTATTGATTTTTTCAATAAGCTTACTCATATCGCTTTGCAGCTTATCTACCTGACTTTCCAGGTGTTTCACGCGGTTGTTGGCATCCATATCAATCACGTTCAGCGAACTGGTGATTTTACCGCGAACGATAAGGATCTCCAGGATATTCTCGAGTTGGTAAGAAATACTTTCGTATTTACTGTTGTCGCTTATGAGAATAAGTGCATCGTTAGGAAGGTCTTTTTTAATACGTTTGGTAAGTACCGATTTTGGAGTTACAATCACAGCAACAGATCCGTCAAGGATTTCGCTAAGATCGTCAACATGTTGCGTAATCAGGATGTCTCCGTGCATCAGCGTGGGCATCATACTGTCGCCTTCAACCTCAAATAATTTTTGACCTTCAACAGGTTCGTACCCGGGTAATTTAAACATAGCAAGGGTAGAGAGCCATTGCTCATTGTCTCTGTTCTCAATAAAGCCTGCTCGGGCTTCAACATCAATTAGCGGAACAAAACCGTTTGAAATATTAATCATCACCGAATTGTGTGAACCCTTTAGAATACGATCTGTAGGAACACTATACAGGCGGCTTAAGGTAAGCAGGTGATCTGTGGTAATAGAATTCTGACCGTTTTCGATTAGGGAGTATGCTCCCTGGGTGATACCCAGTTCAGCAGCCACTTTCTTCTGTGATAGTGCGGCTTGTTCCCGGAGGGATTTAAGTTGTTTGGAAATAGACATTTAAGTTAGCTTAGGGACTGTTAGTTTATATCTTAACAAATATAGTTTTTTTAACCGGTTATATTGTTTATAATTATATTTTTAGCTGTTTATTCCTATTAAATGAAAAAAACAAAGATACTTTTGCGTATTTAATGGCTTTTTGTTTAAAAACCGATAATTATTCAGTATTTCACGGATAAATACGATAATGCAATATGTTTTTTAAACCTCATTCAGGATTTTATAATCCTGTGCCAGGCCGAATGAAGGTTTTTATCTTCTGAAAATCTGTTGTTTGGCTTATTTGTACGATAAATTGCAGGGAGGTCGTTGATTAAACATGTCTTCGTTTTGACACTAAGAGACAAACCAAACCAGACATTTTGTGGAAATATTATTGAAAATTTGACGGCATTTTCAGACTTTCAGATTAGATAGAAATACTATTTTTGCCTATGCAAAATAACGTACTCATTCTAGACTTTGGTTCGCAGTACACCCAATTGATCGCAAGGCGCATCAGGGAACTCAACATCTTCTGCGAAATTAAACCCTACAACAAATTACCCGAAGATTTAAGCAGCTACAAGGCTGTTATACTTTCGGGATCACCCAGTTCTGTAAGAGCAGAAGACGCTCCACATCCAGACTTATCTCAGATACGCGGTAAAAAGCCGATGCTTGGGGTTTGCTATGGTGCACAATATCTGGCCCATTTTCACGGAGGTGAAGTAGGGCAATCCAATACCCGCGAATATGGCCGGGCTAACCTCTCTATGGTTAAGGAAGATGAAGCCTTTTTTGAAGGCGTTGAAGCGGGTAGCCAGGTTTGGATGAGCCATAGTGATACCATAAAAAAATTACCAACCGGAGCGGTAAAACTGGCCAGTACCCACGATGTGGAATACGCGGCTTACCGCATTGAAGGTGAGCAAACCTATGCCATTCAGTTTCACCCCGAGGTATATCATTCTACAGACGGTAAACGTATACTTGAAAATTTTCTGGTTAACATTGCCGGGGTTGCGCAAAGCTGGACACCAGATAGTTTTGTAGACACTACCGTAGATCAGTTAAAAAAGAAGCTGGGTGACGACAAGGTTATTCTGGGACTTTCTGGAGGCGTAGACAGCTCGGTTGCCGCTATGCTGCTGCACAAGGCAATTGGTAAAAACCTGCACTGTATTTTTGTAAATAACGGCTTACTCCGTAAAAACGAATTTTCAGAAGTACTTAAACAATATGAAGGAATGGGGCTTAACGTTAAGGGCGTTGATGCTTCCAAACGTTTCCTCGATGCCCTTGCCGGCAAGAGTGATCCTGAAGAAAAACGCAAAACCATTGGTCGTGTGTTTATCGAGGTCTTTGACGATGAAGCCCATCAGGTAGAAAATGCAAAATGGCTCGCTCAGGGTACCATTTATCCCGATGTTATTGAATCGGTCTCTGCAACCGGCGGCCCTTCAGCAACCATAAAATCACACCACAATGTAGGAGGTTTACCCAATTTTATGAAGTTGCAGGTCGTAGAGCCCTTGCGTATGCTGTTTAAAGACGAAGTACGCCGTGTGGGCGCCAGTATGGATATGAATCCAACGTTGCTAGGGAGACATCCGTTTCCTGGTCCCGGCCTTGCCATTAGAATTCTGGGAGATATCACCGCAGAGAAAGTGCGTATCCTGCAGGAAGTTGATGCGATATTCATCAATGGCCTTCGCGACTGGGGTCTTTACGATCAGGTCTGGCAGGCAGGTGCCATGCTTTTACCGGTAGATTCGGTAGGGGTGATGGGAGATGAGCGTACCTATGAGAAATGTGTAGCCTTGCGGGCTGTTGAAAGTACAGACGGAATGACTGCAGACTGGGTGAATCTGCCTTATAACTTCCTCCAAAAAGTATCAAATGATATAATAAATAAAGTAAAGGGCGTTAATAGAGTAGTCTATGACATCAGTTCAAAACCGCCTGCTACAATAGAATGGGAATAAGAACCGGCAGAAAGCCTTAGTTTACTTCCTCCAAACACAATTGGGTATGGTATTGGTATTGATTTTTAGAAATAATTTAAAAATAATGAGAAACCTAAGTGTTCTATTTCTATTCCTTTTTATGGTATTCAGTTGCTCCAGTATCGGTCAGCAGACCTACTCGAGTCACCGGGTGCAGGACGGGGAAACCATTTCGGCTATTGCCAATAAATACAATGTTACGGTTTACGAGATTTATCGCCTGAATCCGGAAGCTAAAAACCGAATTTATCCCGGTCTTGTTCTTATTTTACCCGGCGGTCAGTCTGATCCCGGAAACTCAGAACTAAGTGCAGACGGTAAGTTTATCCTGCATACTATTGCTAAAGGTGAAACCTTGTATAAGCTTTCCAAAAAATACGAGGTGTCTGAAACCGATATCAAACGCTATAACACGCATTTGTATACTGCCGAACTGCGAAGCGGCGAGGTGGTTAAAGTACCGAATACCAAAACCCGGACCGAGGTTTCTGAAGATACCGGCAAACCTGCGGTTACAAACCGAAAACACATCGTCAAGCCTAAAGAAACCAAGTATGGTCTGGCCGCGATGTATGGGATTACGATTCAGGAGCTTGAGTCTATGAATCCTGAAATCAAAAACGGACTTCAGATAGGCGCAATTCTCAATGTACCCGATAAATCGTACTCTAACGATGCGGTTCTTGAAGATGGAACCTATGCGTTTTATGAGGTAAAGCCACAGGAAACGCTTTTCAGTCTTACCCGCAGATGGGATATGAGTGAAGAGCAGCTGGTACGACTCAATCCTGCCTTGAAGGAAGGTCTTAAAAACGGAATGATTCTAAAATTGCCCAAGGGCAAGCTTTCTGAAGAGGTAAGTCTTGATGTTAGCGGCGGGGCAGTAAAACTTTCAGATAACCTCACTAATCTCAGTACAAAAAATGTAGCGGTGATGCTGCCTTTTAATTTGGGCAAAACCAAAACCGATACCAGTGATATCGCGCGCCAGGTTTTAAAACGGGACCGGGTGATGAATATCGCTTTAGATTTTTACAGCGGCGTCCTTATGGCTGCAGATTCGGCAAAAGCATTAGGTATATCAACCAATCTGCACGTTTTTGACACGCAGTATGATCGCAATGATGGCCAGGCTGCCAATGATCGTAAAATAGAAAGCATTTTGCGGGGTAATGACTTTGCAAAAATGAATGTGGTAATTGGTCCGTTGTTAACCAGCAATGTAGAAAAAACCAGTCGTTTGTTAAGAGATCGTGCCATCCCGGTAGTATCGCCTATTGTTCCCGAAGTTGAAATGCAGGCCAATTTGTTTCAGTCCAGACCGGCCGATAAAATTTTGAAAGAACAGATGTTGCGTTACATCAAACAGGAGGGAAGAGGTAAGAATATAGTGATTGTTGCAGACGGTAAAAATCAGGCTACCAAAAATCAGCTGTTGGCCTTGTATCCCGATGCTAAGGTCGTTTTTCCTAAAGGTGAAAATGGCGCAGGTTACGTGAGTGCCTCAAACCTCGCGTCAAAATTGTCTTCGACTATTGAGAACTGGGTGATCTTAGAAAGTAATGATGTGGCTCTTATCAGTAATGTGACTACCAGCCTTTCCACGCAACTGGGAGGTAAGCGCATCACCCTGCTCACTACCGATAAAGGTTCGGCTTACGAAAGCGATGATGTTTCAAACATAACCCTGATGAAGCTTAATTTTCACTTTCCGTCTGTTGACCGCGCGTATACCGAAAAGCAGCTTTCATTTATCAATGCCTACAAAGCGAAATACGGTTATGAGCCCAGCAGCTATGCAGTAAGAGGTTATGATCTTACTTTTGATACCCTGCTTAGACTGGCAGCAGCTGAAAGTTTATATGAGGCCGCAGAAGCCGGTTACAGTACGCAGTACGTAGAGAATAAGTTTCATTATATACAGGATCCGGTTTCTTCGGGATATTATAACAATTCGGCTTATATTCTAAAGTTTGGAGAAGATTTGCAGGAGATCGTGGTAGAAATTCCGGAAACGGCTACCAGTACTTATTTAAAAGACTAAAAATGACCAGTAAAGTAGTTTATCTTGGTGAATTGCGCACTTCTTGTGAGCATGTACAATCGGGCAATACCTTTATCACCGATGCTCCTGTTGATAATAACGGCAAGGGTGAGGCATTCTCACCTACAGACACGGTTGCTACGGCTTTAGCCAGTTGTATGCTTACGGTAATGGGAATTAAGGCAAATCAAATGGGCGCACCAGACCTTAAAGGATCGATTGCCGAAGTCACCAAAATTATGGCAGCAGAGCCACGCAGAATCTCTAACATTGAGGTAAAGCTTACGTTGTATGGCATAGCCGAAGAAAAGACGCGTAAGATTCTTGAGAATACCGCGCGCACCTGTCCGGTGCTGCAAAGCTTACACCCCGATATGGAAAAAGCGGTTTTCTTTGATTGGAAATAAAACTGAATCCATACCAATTCAAGCTAAGCTGTAATTGTTCAGTAAAGGAGCAGTTATTTCATTAGTCGCTAGTCTGGCTTTCAAATAGTTCAGCTTTTAGCGCAACCAATAAAAAACCCGGTCGATTGACCGGGTTTTTTGTTCTAAGCGGAGTATTGTTAATTAATTAGGCGTTAGCCCTATTTTACTTTATTTACGATTGCTTCAAAAGCTTCCGGGTGATTCATTGCTAAATCTGCAAGTACCTTACGGTTAAGTTCGATGTTTGCAGCTTTAACTTTACCCATAAACTGAGAATAAGACAAACCGTGCATACGGGCACCTGCATTAATACGGGCAATCCATAACGAACGGAAGTTTCTCTTCTTTTGACGACGGTCGCGGTATGCATAAAGCATAGCCTTTTCAACCGCATTTTTAGCAACGGTGTAGACGTTTTTACGTCTTCCAAAGTAACCTTTGGCCTGCTTCATTACCTTTTTTCTACGGGCTCTTGAAGCAACTGAATTTACTGATCTTGGCATAATTTAATTGTTTTTGTAGCAGGCGAACCTTACGGTCACTTTCAAAACGTATTACCGTTTTGCCCAACTCCAGGGTTTATAAAATAATTTGAACCGGTTACGGTCTTATTTAAGACGTAACATAATTTTTACGTTATTCTCGTCTGCTTTGTGTACCAAAGTATCGTGAGTTAACGCAAGCTTACGTTTCTTAGACTTTTTTGTCAAGATGTGACTCTTAAACGCATGCTTTCTTTTGATTTTACCAGTACCTGTAAGCTTGAAACGCTTTTTAGCACTGCCTTTTGTTTTCATTTTAGGCATAATTCCTAGTTTATTTAATTATTCCGCTTATTGTCTTTGATTTTGAAGCAAAGCGAATTTACTATCAAAATCAATCCCGGCCTTTAAAAAAGGACGGGATTTAAATTTATAAATTGCCGTTAGGCTATTTTGTCTTTTTAGGAGCCATAAACATAATCATACGTTTACCCTCTAACTTAGGCATCTGCTCAACTTTGCCAAAATCCTCAAGATCCTGAGCTAATCTTAATAGCAAAATCTGACCCTGATCTTTATATATGATTGATCGTCCTTTAAAGAATACATAGGCTTTTAATTTTGCTCCTTCTTCAAGGAATTTCTGAGCGTGCTTCTTTTTAAACTCATAATCGTGATCATCGGTATTTGGACCAAAACGAATTTCTTTAACGACAACTTTAGAAGCTTTTGCCTTAATGGCTTTTTCACGCTTCTTCTGCTCGTAAACGAATTTCTTGTAATCCATCACCTTACAAACAGGTGGTTCGGCATTTGGTGATATTTCAACCAAATCTAATTCCTGTTCATTAGCGATTTCTAATGCCTTACTGGTAGGATAAACCCCCATTTCTACATTATCTCCAACAAGCCGTACCTCACGGGCACGTATTTTTTGGTTGATGTTGTGCTGGTCTTGTTTCTGGACTCTTGCGGGCCCTTTTGATCTTTTTCTACGTATTGCTATGGCTATAAAATTTTAATTAAACTTCAAACTTTTTTAAGGTCTTGCTGATTTCGGTTTCAATCACGCCTGCAAAATCTGCTACTGACATCGTGCCTAAATCCTCACCCCCATGTCTACGTACAGAAACCGTACCATCTTTGGCTTCTTTCTCACCAATGATCAACATATAGGGTAATTTTTGCATTTCGGCCTCCCGAATCTTACGACCCATTGTTTCTCCACGGTCGTCAATGGTAGCGCGAATTTCGTGATTTTCTAATAATTCTAAAACATTTTGAGCGTATTTCTCATAATTCTCGCTGAGCGTGAGTACGATGGCCTGCTGAGGCATAAGCCACAGCGGAAAGTTCCCCCCTGTATGCTCCAGTAAAATGGCTACAAAGCGTTCCATACTGCCAAAGGGCGCACGGTGTATCATAACCGGGCGGTGTTCTTCATTGTCACTGCCTTTATAGCTGAGTTCAAAACGTTCGGGCAGATTATAATCTACCTGAATAGTACCTAACTGCCAGCTTCTTCCCAATGCATCTTTCACCATAAAGTCAAGCTTTGGCCCATAGAATGCGGCTTCACCGGTTTCTATAACGTAATTAAGGCCTTTGGTTTTGGCAGCATTGATAATTGCAGTTTCAGCCTTCTCCCAGTTGGCATCAGAGCCGATGTATTTTTCTTTATTCTCGGGATCGCGTAAAGATACCTGCGCAGTAAAGTTTTCAAAGCCAAGAGAGCCAAATACGTACAGTACCAGATCAATCACTTTCATAAACTCTTCATCCAGCTGGTCTGGAGTACAGAATATGTGTGCATCATCCTGAGTAAAGCCACGTACACGGGTAAGACCGTGCAGTTCACCACTTTGCTCATAGCGGTACACGGTACCAAATTCAGCAAAACGTTTGGGTAAATCGCGGTAGCTCCACTGTTGCGAATTGTAAATCTCGCAGTGATGTGGGCAGTTCATAGGTTTTAGCAGGAATTCTTCCCCTTCAGCAGGAGTTTTAATGGGCTGAAAGCTGTCTTCCCCGTATTTGGCATAGTGCCCGGAGGTGACATACAATTCTTTCTGACCGATGTGTGGAGAAACCACCATTTCGTAACCTGCTTTTTTTTGAGCAGCTTTTAAAAAGTTTTCCAGACGCTCCCGCAAAGCGGCACCTTTAGGCAGCCATAATGGCAGTCCCTGACCCACTTTCTGCGAAAACGTGAAAAGCTGAAGTTCTTTCCCCAGTTTGCGATGGTCTCGTTTTTTAGCTTCTTCAAGCAATTCGAGGTATTCTTTAAGGTCTTTCTGCTTGGGGAAGGAGATACCGTACACGCGGGTAAGCTGCGGTTTGTTCTCATCACCACGCCAGTAGGCACCGGCAACACTCATCAATTTAACCGCCTTTACAAAAGCCGTGTTGGGCAGGTGACCACCCCGGCACAAATCGGTAAAGGTATCGTGATCGCAAAAAGTGATGCTTCCGTCTTCCAGGTTTTCAATCAATTCAACCTTATACGGGTTATTCTGTTTTTTGTAAAACTCAAGTGCATCTGCTTTAGAAACACTGCGCATGCTAAACTCGTGCTTGCCGCGTGCGATTTCAAGCATTTTGTCTTCGATCTTTTTAAAGTCGTTTTCGCTTAGCGAACGATCTCCCAGATCAACATCATAGTAAAAACCTTTTTCAATGGCGGGACCAATGGTTAGCTTAACTCCCGGATACAATTCTTCAAGCGCCTGCGCGAGAATGTGTGCCGAAGAGTGCCAAAAGGCTTTTTTTCCTTCCTCATCGTTCCAGGTAAAAAGAACCAGCGCACCATCTGTGGTAAGGGGAGTGGTGATTTCAACGGTTTGCCCGTTGTATTTGGCAGAAATCACGTTGCGCGCGAGCCCTGCACTGATGCTGTTTGCCACGTCAAAAGGAGTGACGCCGCTTTCAAATTCTTTTACACTGCCGTCTGGCAAAGTAACCTGGATCATAGTACAAAATTTAAGGCAGCAAAGATAAGGGCTTTCGGGCGAAAAACGGATGCCTGTTTTTAAAAATTAAAATGGAGCCCTAACTACAGGCAACGAACCTCAATTCCCATCAAAAATCAGCTTCTCAGATGATTGAAATTAGCAATTGGATTTTTATGAAATATACAGGTGCTTCATCGTGATTACTTTCCGGATATGCTCCTGACAAATCTGGAATAGGCCTGCCTTAAGACCCGGTGAACACCGAAACCTGTTTACTGTAGTTAAGCATTATAAGTTCGGAATAACCAAGAGTATCATCACTAAGGTCAGGTGCTCTGATTGACTGGTTTTAGGGAGTTTAGAGCTGCGTAATTTAGAAGAGTCGGGTTAAGCAGGTTTACTCTCTTAATTTATCTTACTTAGCCTAAGCTTTTCATAAAAGGAGTCCCAAAAAGCCGGGTTATAGTTAACACGATTTAGAAGGCTTTGATCTTTTTGTTTCCACTCAAATTCTATAGTTTCCACATCATTCAATTCAAAATCGAATAAATACGAGTCTAATTCCAATATTCTATGACTTCTTTTGTTTTCGGTATTTAAGAATTCACTGTATTTCCTGTTAAAATAACGGGTGGCGTAGTATTTACCATCGTCACTAATAGGGGAATACGTACACACGTTTTCCTCCTTGATGGTGGTTTGCTGTATATCATCATAACCGGGATAGCCTTTGTAATAGATTTTTATTTCATCCCGGTTGAGGGTCGTTTCCCAGTTTTCCACAACCTTTACTATAGCAAAGCTTTGTTTATCAATATAAACCCTCCCGGAATAGCTGGTGGGATAACCTCGATTGGTATAATTCCATTTGTTTCTTTCAGTCTGAAAGGCAATAATAAAGGTATTCTCGTCTTCGGGCTGATTGGATTTGATAAAATTCAATTCAAACTTTTTATATTTTCTTTTATGCAGGATATTGGAATATCTTATTGCATTTTGTCTGTATGAAAAGAACTGACCTGTATTTTGGTACTTTTCAGGATTTCGATTGGTATTCCATTTAATTTGTTCCACTTTTTGAGTGATAACGTAAGGGGATAAATAACCCCTATCGTAATCCTTGGTTACTACCTCGAAGTCCAGTTCATTAGTGTCATTGGTATTTAAGATCACCTTGCCGTACCGTTGAAAATTGAAAGGATCTACAGGATGATTGGTTTTCTTTTTGGAGATCGCTTTTTTAAGAACCGCAAGTGGAGAAAGGTAACCCGTTATCACAACTTCGTTTAATTCTTCAAATTTGGGTTCCAGATAAACTTGTTCGTTTAGATCCTTAAGCGCAATTTTTCGGGTTTCAAAACCCAGAGAAGAGAGTTCTAATAGAGCAGTCTGCATCGCCTCTTTTTTAACAGGGAGTTCAAAATACCCCTCTTCATCGGCGACCCGGTATACTTCTTCGCTTTTGAGAATCAGGGTTGCAAAGGGCACAGGCTTTCCACTTTTAGTATCCAAAATCTGTCCTTTAAGGATAAGATTTTCGCCATTCTTAAGTGGGTTTATTTTCTTGGTATTAACCAAAGGCCCTTTCGGAATATTGACGGTATCCTTTGGCGTTTCACCGATAGGTAATTTCGCATTTTTGAGGAATACATAGCCGTCGTAAAGCTCATCCAATCGTGCTTCTGTAAAATCGATAAAGTTGAGCAGGCGCGTATCCCGGGTTCTGTGCAAGGCCTCCTGATTTGAGGTAATAAACAGATACGGATGGGTAAAGGAACTTAGTTCGTACTCAAAAGAACCTCTTTTAACAGGCGTAGCTTCCCATTTTTTGGTTCCCAGATCAAAAAGGGAATCATTGGCATGAAGTGTGGCCAGGCTGTATGCCTTTTCGCGTAAAGCCTTATGAATGTAGGAACCCATAGGAAGAAATTCCTTTACGACCGGCTTTTTAATGCTTGTCATATCATTAATGATATGAATGTTGTCTGCCCAAACCAGGATCTTTTCATCAGGATTACGACCTAAGTAGCTCAACAGATTATCTGCCATTTGGGCATCGCGTATATTGTAGTTTTTATTGGCGAAATCTGTAGTCAGGATTTCTTCGGTATTGTAATAAGCGTCCCGGGAGCAGGCCAGAAGGTTTTTTACAAATTGATTCCAATAAAAGTTGGTTTCATCAGATTCTGATTTTTCCAGTTCGCGAAGGATTCGTTTGAGCTCATTTTCATAGAGATTAAAATTTATATCATCCTCATCAAAAGTCCCATTATCTAAAACCCCTTCGATGATGATACCCATATCATCTTCATCCAGTTTCAATTCAAGTTCCCGATTTTCAAGGAAATCAAAAAAGTCTTCTATAAATTGCTGGGTATTCATTATCTGCGTGTCAAAACCTATTACTTTTAGATCATTATCTTTTATGTAGTTGACCAGTCGCTGAAACTCTGTTGTGTTTGACCAAACGCCCCAGACTGCATCATTCAATTTTTTTGAATCAAAATCACTCTGATTCATTTTCCAGATATCGTACATCGGAGATTCTATTGCAATGGTTTTAAATCCCAGTTGCTGATGCAGGTATTCTACAATACGTGCTTTCATCTCAAATATGTTACCGTACATATGGGTTTGTTCCCCCAGCATAACGAGCTGCCTGTTCTTCAATTCAGTCTCAAGAAATGACAAATCTGAAATCTGATTGGTTTCGGGAGGAAGAAGCTCTTGAATTTTCAAATCCTGAGCGCTAGTGATTAGACTAAGTATGCAAAAAAGGAAGGTGTATTTTAATTTCATACGCAGATATATGGTGCAAAGTAGAAGCGAGGCAACAACTGGCTCTTATGACACGGTCTTTACTAAGACTTGAAATAATTACTCGTTTTAAATTTTAATGTTGCAGTATTTAGAAGATATGTCGACACATTTCAAAACAAAAACGAGCCATTTTACGGCCCGTTTTGTCATTTTTATTAAAAAGCCTTGTATTAAACTATTGTCTGGTTTTTTATTCCAGGGGTCTGATGAAATTCATCAATTCCCGGTCGTGGTTGTATACGATTTTGCATTCTTTATCAAAGTACATCGTCGCTCCGTTTTCTGCCGTATAGGGCTCCCAAGCCGGAAGTACGCCTTCAACATTCGGGTTTGCGGTCTTAACAAAATTAATCCAGGCCGAACTCATCTTGTCTGCCAGTTCCCAGGCTTCTTCAGATTCTCCGGTCCAGTCTGCTCTGAGATCAACCGTATTAAAGGCCAGCGGAATGTCTAAACCGTGAAACGAACCTTTGGAGTAATCCTCCACCGGACTTTTCCAGGTTAGAATATAAGCATATACCGGAGCGCTAGATTCTTCAGCTCTGGCGTCTGCGGTGCGAATGGTGTAGGGGCGAAAGGTCTTGTCAATAGAAAGCAAATCTTGCGGTGTATAATCAGGGTAGGCTTTTGCGTATAGTTCAACGTATTCGTCCGTGCGCTCACCATATTGCTGAGCTAAGGTGTCTTTGGCCTGTTCTAAAGTCAGGCTTTTATTGCCGTAAGCGACCGGCATGAGTTCATTTAAGGTAGAACCGATCATCACCGGAATGTCTTTTGAAATATCTGCAAAACCGGGGCTAAACGGCTGCTGTAGCAATACATCGCCATCTGCGGAAGGAGCAAAGCCAAACATACCCGCAGACCCCGGAGTTCGGGCGCCCCCCATTTCGGCTACCGCTTCATTACCTGCCTTAACCAGCGCCTTGTAATCTAGCGTGTCAAGCTTATTGAGTTCGTCGGGAGTGATGTTCAGTTTTTCCAAAACTTTGGCTGCCAGTGCCTGAGATTTTTCTTTAGTCATCGAATTGATCAATGTACCGCTCTGGATGATGGCTTTATTGAATAAGCCTTTCGCAGCAGGCATACACATGAGTGTACCCACTTTTCCGCCGCCGCCAGATTCGCCTACAATAGTTACATCTGCGGGATCCCCGCCAAAATTGGCGATGTTATTTTTAGTCCATTCTAAAGCCTTCACGATATCGAGCATACCTACGTTGGCCGACTTTGCGTATGCATCTCCATAAGCCGAAAGATCCAGAAAGCCCAGAATATTCAGGCGATGGTTTACCGAAACCACAACGATATCGCCTTTTTTAGCCAGAGCTTCGCCATAGGTCATGGGATCGTTGCTTGCACCCACAAAGAAGCCGCCACCGTGCAGCCACACCAGTACTGGACGTTTTTTACCGTCGTTTATGCCACGGCTCCATACGTTTAGGCTGAACAATTCTTTCTCACTTTGTACCGAATCGGGATACCAGGGCACAACCTGCCGGGCTACCGGTCCAAACTCGGTGGTTTCGCGTACCTCTTCCCAGGCCTCAGGATCCTGTGGAGGCATAAAGCGTTCCGCCTGAGCATAAGGAATGCCTTTGTAGGCATAAACGCTGTCGTTAAGGCTTCCTTTGATTTCGCCGTTAGTGGTTTGTACAACCAGGCTTTGTTCTTTCGGTTTCTCGGCTTCCGTTTTGCAAGAGGCTAAGCCGAATCCTGTAAATAAGATGAACAGAATAATTTTAATAGGTGTTGATTTCATAATGTGTTTCTGGTAAATGAATTAAGTAGTGTTAAATTAACACTAAAAAATCAAATACCCACTTCCCTGAAATCTTAATGTCTGCTTTTCAGCATATCACGTTTTTGAAGGCGGTTAATAACGCACATCTGCAAGATCCTTGTTTTTGTCGAATTGAGCTTTGGCAAAGGGGCAGAGGGGCAGAATTTTTACTTCTTGTTCCCGGGCGAAAGCGACTGCCTGTTCCAATAGTTTTTTACCAAAACCTTTGCCGTTAAAGCCTTCTTCAATACCGGTGTGATCAATGATAAATTTGCCGGTTCCGGCCCAGGTGTAGGTCATTTCTCCTGCAAAAACAGCGTCTTCGTAAATGACAAAGCGGCCTTTGCGCTCGTTTTTTTCGTGTTCTATTCTGGTCATCGTTTTAGTTTTTGATGCTCAAGGCTCCGGAAGGACATCGGGCAACCTGACTGATTAATGCTTCTGAAGTGGCATTTTCGGGTTTGATCCAGGGACGTTCTTTGGGATTGTACACCTGCGGAAGGGTTTTTACGCAAACACCGGAGTGGATGCATTTTTCGGGTTGCCACAAGATGGTGACGTCGCCGTTGGTATAGGTTTTAGATGCCATCACACGATTTTTAGGTAAGGATTAGACTGCTTTAAATTACCACTAAAAACCGAGTTTCTAAGCTCTTGAGACCTAATGTTCTTTGTAGGAATTGATCTGACTTCTAGAGTAATTACTTTTTTGTTTAGTGTGTTTGCGCTTCACCTAATAGTAGTAATATTTTATCTAGTTTTTAATTTTTTTTTCAAATATCACGGGCTCTTTCAATAAGCTTATCAAATTCTATAAAAACTTTATTATCGAGCTTACGGTTTTCGTAAAAATCCTTAATGGATTTTGTTAATATATTTACTACGTCATTTATTAATTCCTTTTGAGTAAAAATATTCTTAAATCCATTTAAATTATTCGTGTTTTCCTTATAGTGACTAGTCAATTTAAAAAATATGTCGTCAATAACTGCCTCACCTTCAAAATTTTCAGGACGGATAATTTCTTGAGAATTTATTTCATTAATCTCAGACTCTCTTATTTTTGCTAATCTAGATGTATATTCTAAACCAATTTCATCATCAGGATTTAGTATGATTGATAGTGTGTCAACTAAAGAATAGGTATTTTGAATAATTTCATCTGATAAAAGAGCTAATAAATTTTCGGTAACTGATTCCGAGGTTATCGAAAATTTTAGAAGAGAGTAAACATCTACTATTTTATTTGGTGAAAGCATCAGCCAATTTTGAGCGTTTGGGAATTTTTTGATATAAGTATTATGTGTCTCAAAAAAAGCTCTATCCCAAGTTAAAAAAACAGGCTGCAATGGATGAATTTCAACATCTTTATCTGCCAAAAATTCGAGCATAACACTATCGTTATTTCTGGTGAAATTAGATTTTTGTTTATATAATCTCACTAAATTATCCTCAAATAGTTTGTTTGCTTCAGTTATGTCGTATTGTTTTTCTATTACCTGTTCCTTTATATTCACCTTTGATAGCGAATTTGCAATAATTGAATGAAAAGATTTACCTCCATAATTTTCTCTGAAACCAAATTTTTCAAGAAACTTTTTAAATGTGATTTTACCGTCAATTGTTTCGGAGGATCTTAAATAATTATAATAATTATAAAAAACATTTTTTGAAGACCCTAAGCGAGCAAATTCAGGTATAGTCGTGAATGGTATTAGGTTAAATGCATCGTTAACGTGATTCTGTATTTCCCAAATATATCTTTGTGATATGTACATGTTTATTTTCTCATTCCTAGCATATTCAATTAGGTTTTTTGTTCCTTTATAGAAATAGTTTTGGTACTCAACTTTAGGACTGAAATAATAGCAAAGACTATAAAGACCTATTGCGGTGTCAATGAAAATCTTTTTTTTATTGGCTAAGTAATTTTCTAACTTGTAATTATCAATTTTATTCGAATAAACTTTACTCGCAGCAACTTTTTGAATAAACTTGTCATTTACGCAGAATGACAAGAGTTCTTTTGCTAATTTTTTAGATAAGTCTTTACTTCTAATTTTTGACTCAACAAACTTTAAGAATTCTCTTGTTATGCCAAAAATCTGAAATTCTTCTTCATTATTGATAGCATTAGAGAGATCTGTCGCAAAATTATTTATATATAACTCCTTAAGCTCTTTGATGTATTCTTCAATTTCATTTTCTTGTTCATATATCTTAAGGATGGCTGTTATCTCTTTTAAAAATTTATTTTTTTCTAAATCAAATTCTTCATTTTTTCTCTTTAGTCTATTTTTTTCTTCGGGTGTCAAAAAGTAAGTGTCGGTTGACTTATCCTTAATTATCTTCTTTTCCGTCAAAAATCTATTTAAAGATTTTTCATAAAAAACATCATTTTCTTTAACCTTAAATTGATTTTCGCAAGCTGCTTGAGCATCCCCCAAAAATTAGGACAGTAATTTAAGTTCCAAAATAACTTTAAATTTACTGTTTTATGACACGAAGAAAATTCACACCCAAGTTCAAGACCAAAGTGGTTTTAGAAGCTCTCAAAGAG
>NZ_JAJGMW010000015.1 GCF_020782115.1 Leeuwenhoekiella parthenopeia
AAATGGGTAATCAATAATTCTGGTAATAAAATCTTAAGTAAATCTATATATGCGTCCAATGCCTCCTGTTTAGAAAACAAAAATCAAACTATTCATTCAATTCACACACAACTTTTGAGAATGATCCCTTTTTTAATTAAGGACAAAAACGCACCTCTCGAAAATTTTAAATCATTCGCGACTATTCGGCTGAAGAAGTCCTGTTCAATACAAAATACTGCATCATACCGGTGTAAAATGCTCTTCCCTTAGTGTCGTTTTTAATACAGCTTTGCAGAAATTGCGGCATTTGAGCTTGCGGGATTTTAAAAATAAAGGAAGCCGTTTTTTTGATAGACAGCATAGGCCAAATCTTTATTTTATAACCGGCATCTATTTTTTTAATAGTAACGCGGGAAGCTTTAAAAAACTTTTTCAATATAGCCCGTTGAATAGAGCTTCCGGCTTCAGATTCACTGAGCACTGCATCGTGTTTGAGCAGTTCGTAAAGAGGTTCTAAAGTAGTTTGATCTTCTGTGTTCATAGCTTTCGGTATTGAGTTTGAAAACTATTTAAAATTTCAAATCATTTTTGATAATAATATGTTATTTAGATATTTATTAACGAATTAGATTTTGAAGGTAAGTACCGGCCTTTTGGCGTGATTAACCAGGTCTTCACTTAATGATCCGTTTAAAAAATGGGCCAGTCCTTTACGCCCATGAGTGCCAATCCCAATGAGATCTGCTTTTTCTTGCTTGGCATAGTTAAGAATGCCGCGCTCCACGTTTAAGTCGTTGTAGATTTCCAGATTATCAAGAGGCAGGTTGAGCTTAGATTTAAGATGGGTGTGCCGTTTTTGCAATTCTTCGGTAGTCTTAAAATGTTCGGGAGTATTGATAAAAACAAATTTTAAACGGGCATCAAAAAATCTGGAAAAAGCAACTGCCTGAAGCATGGCCTGCTTCGTGTCGTTTTCCAGATCTGTGGCAAAAACAAAGCGTTCGACCTGAAAGTTTAGATGTTGTTTTTTGATTACAAAAACCGGCACTTCCACATTGCGTACAATTTTTTCGGTATTAGAACCAATGAAGAGTTCTTCGAGACCGCTCGAACCATGCGAGCCCATCACGACAACATCTATCTGGTGTTCCCTGATGTATTCTTCAATACCTTCCTGGACGCTGTTAAACTTTACGCTTTCGCTGACCTGAAGGCCTTCGCTAAGTGCGCCGCAGGCTGCTCTAAACTGCGTGAAATTTTGCTGGGCCAGTTTGAGAAAATAGAGTGCTTCCGGCAAATCGGGATTCTTGCGGCTGTCAAAAATAGAATAGGGCAATTCGACCAAATGGATGAGGTGTATGGCAGCCATATGGCGTTTTGCGATCTGGCAGGCTACTTCAAAAGCATATTTTGCCTGATCTGAAAAGTCGGTAGGTACGAGGATTTTTGTGATCATAACAGACTGGTTTAAAATGGCATAGTGAAGTTGCGTGGCTGTATTAAAGTTAAGCATTTAATAGTGAGGAGCTTCTATTTTATATGTTGATAAATATTATTATATTTGCACTGTTGAATTAAGAAACTAATCTGAGGGGACACTTAAAAGTCCCCTCTTTTTATAGGGCCAATGTTGAAGGAACGTGTTAAAGAGCTTCTTGACGAAGCATTCGAAGAGTATACCTCACTGTTTTTAATAGATTTTAGTGTAAAAGGCGCTAATGAAATCAGCGTTATAATTGACGGTGATGAAGGTGTTACCGTGCAGGATTGCGTAAACGTGAGTCGCAAGGTTGAGCACAATTTAGACAGGGAGTCTGAAGATTTTTCTCTGGAGGTTGCCTCTGCAGGTGCTACCGAACCTTTGGTAAATATGCGCCAGTATAAGAAAAATATAGGTCGTGATCTTGAAGTCAAGCTTAAAGACGGTTCAAAATTAACCGGTACTCTTGATGCTGTTACCGATGCGGGTATTCTGCTCTCCTGGAAAGAACGGGTGCCTAAAGAGGTAGGTAAAGGAAAAACGACGGTAGAGAAAAATGAGGAAATCGCCTATGACGCGATAAATCAGGCAAAAGTTAAGATCAAATTTTAAGAATATAGAATGGAAAATATTGCGTTAATCGAATCATTTTCAGAGTTTAAAGACGATAAACTCATAGATAGAGTAATGCTTATGGCAATACTCGAAGAAGTTTTTAGAAGTACCTTAAAAAAACGTTTCGGTAGCGATGATAATTTTGATATCATCATCAACCCGGATAAAGGTGATTTAGAAATATGGCGTAATCGTGTGGTGGTCGCTGATGGCGAGGTAGAAGATGAGAATTCTGAAATTAGTCTTAGTGAAGCCCGCAGAATCGAGCCTGACTTTGAGGTTGGAGAAGATGTTTCTGAAGAGGTGAAGCTTATCGATTTGGGAAGACGCTCCATTCTGGCTTTGCGTCAAAACCTGATCAGTAAAATACACGAGCACGATAATACTAATATTTACAAGCAGTTTAAAGAGCTTGAAGGAGAGTTGTATAATGCAGAGGTGCACCATATACGACATCGTGCAATTATCCTGCTTGATGATGAGGGCAACGAGATTATCATGCCTAAAGACAAGCAAATCCCTTCAGATTTTTTCCGCAAGGGCGAAAACGTAAGGGGTATTATTGAAAGCGTAGAGCTTAAAGGAAATAAACCGGCAATAATTATGTCGCGTACCTCACCGCTTTTCCTTGAAAAATTATTTGAATCTGAAATTCCCGAAGTTTTTGATGGTCTTATCACGGTTAAAAAAGTCGTGCGAATTCCGGGAGAGAAAGCCAAAGTGGCTGTAGATTCTTACGATGACCGTATAGATCCGGTGGGTGCCTGTGTGGGGATGAAAGGTTCTCGTATTCACGGTATCGTACGTGAGTTGGGTAATGAGAATATCGATGTGATCAATTATACCAATAACCTGCAATTGTACATCACCCGAGCACTAAGTCCTGCAAAAATCACGTCAATCAAGATAGATGACGAGAATAAAACCGCTGAAGTTATGCTTAAGCCCGAAGAGGTGTCTAAGGCTATAGGTCGTGGCGGTCATAACATCAGACTTGCCGGGCAGTTAACGGGTTACGAGATCGATGTGTTTAGAGAAGGTGTTGAGGAAGATGTTGAGCTTACCGAATTCTCTGATGAAATCGAGGATTGGGTGATTGCCGAATTTTCAAAAATAGGTTTAGACACCGCAAAAAGTATTTTAGAACAAGACGTAGAAGATCTGGTTAGAAGAACAGACCTGGAAGAAGAAACCGTACTTGATGTGATGCGTATTCTTCGAGAAGAGTTTGAATAATAATAGGAGAATACAGGTTTTTTTAGGTTAATTTTATAGCGAATTAAAGCAATTTATGGCAGAAGTAAAGAACATGAGATTAAACAAGGTATTGCGTGAACTTAATATTTCACTCGACCGTGCCGTTGATTTCCTAAAGGAAAAAGGTTACGATGTTGAGGCGCGCCCTACTACTAAAATCTCTGCCGAAGTATACGAGGTATTATCAGATCAGTTTCAGACTGATGCTAATAAAAAAGTAGCATCAAAAGAAGCTGCTCAGGAGAAACAAAAGGAGAAGGAAGCTATAAGACAGGCTCGCGAAGAGGAAATCGAGGAGAAGCGACAGGATCGCGCACCCGAGAAAGAAGTGATTCGCGCTAAAACTAACCTTCAGGGTCCTAAACAGGTAGGTAAGATCGATCTGGATCGTGCCGGTAAGCCTAAAGAGAAAGAGGCTCCAAAGGAAGAGAAGATCGAAGAAAAACCGGTTGAAGAGGTTAAACCCGAGGTTAAGCCTAAGGTTGAAGAGCCCGTGGCTAAGAAAGAAGAGCCCGCTAAGCCTGTTGAAGAGAAGAAAGAACCGGTTAAGGTCGAAAAACCTGCACTGGCGCCACCTAAGCCTGTTGAAGAGAAAACCAAGAAAGAGGCTCCAAAACTCGGGGATGATGTGGTCAAAACCGACTATAAGAAGTTAGAGGGACCTAATTTCACCGGTGAGAAAATAGATCTTTCGCAGTTTAAAAAACCGGAAAAGAAAAAGAAACCTACTACCAGTAATGATGATCGCAAGCGTAAACGCAAGCGTATCAGCAAAACTCCGGGGGCAAATCCTAATGCAGCAGCGGGCAACAACCGCGGTCGTAGTAACAACAATCAGCGTGGCGGAAGCCGAAGAGGCGCTCAGGTTGTTAAGGAAGAGCCTACAGAAGAAGAAGTGCAAAAACAAATACGGGAAACCCTTGAAAAACTTCAGGGTAAATCCAATAAAGGAAAAGGAGCGAAATACCGTAGAGATAAGCGTGATCAGCATCGTCAAAAGAACGAGGATGAGATGGCGCAGCAGGAAGCAGAAAACAAAGTATTGAAAGTGACGGAGTTTGTTACCGTTAGCGAAGTCGCTACGATGATGGATGTTTCGGTTACTCAAATCATTTCTGCCTGTATGTCTTTAGGTATGATGGTAACGATGAATCAGCGTCTGGACGCAGAAACTCTTTCTATTGTAGCCGATGAATTTGGTTATGAGGTTGAGTTTGTGAATGCAGACATTGAAGAGTCTATAGCTGTGCAAGTTGATGCTCCCGAAGATCTTAAGCCGCGTGCTCCTATCGTAACCGTTATGGGTCACGTTGATCACGGTAAAACATCTTTGCTCGATTATATTCGTGAAGAGAATGTAATTGCCGGCGAAAGCGGGGGTATTACCCAGCACATTGGTGCTTATGGTGTAACCCTTAAGAATGGTCAGAAAATAGCATTTTTGGATACTCCGGGTCACGAAGCCTTTACGGCGATGCGTGCACGGGGTGCTCAGGTTACTGATATTGCAATTATCGTGGTTGCGGCAGACGACGATGTGATGCCGCAGACCAAAGAGGCGATTTCGCACGCTCAGGCGGCAGGAGTTCCTATAATATTTGCGATTAACAAGGTAGATAAGCCCACGGCCAATCCTGAAAAAATCAAAGAGCAACTGGCTGGTATGAATCTGCTTGTTGAAGACTGGGGAGGTAAGATACAATCGCACGATATTTCTGCCAAAACCGGGCAGGGTGTAGAAGAGCTGCTGGAAAAAGTATTGCTTGAAGCTGAAATATTAGAACTTAAGGCAAACCCGGATAGACGTGCAAACGGTACCGTTGTAGAGGCCTTTTTAGATCGCGGACGTGGTTATGTTTCTACTGTTCTCGTTCAATCAGGTACTTTAAAAATAGGTGATTATGTACTAGCCGGTACCAATAGTGGTAAGATTAAGGCTATGCACGATGAGCGCGGTAAGGAGGTTAAAGAGGCCGGTCCTGCAACTCCGGTTTCAATCCTGGGATTGGATGGCGCGCCACAGGCAGGTGATAAGTTTAATGTGATGGAAGATGAGCGTGAAGCTAAAGACATCGCAAACAAACGTACGCAGCTGCAGCGGGAACAATCGGTACGTACTCAGAAACATATTACGCTTGATGAAATAGGTAGACGTATCGCTCTTGGAGACTTTAAGGAGCTTAATATTATTCTTAAAGGTGACGTGGATGGTTCGGTTGAAGCCTTAACAGATAGTTTTGGTAAGCTCTCTACTGAAGAGATTGTTGTAAACATCATTCATAAAGGAGTAGGTGCAATTACTGAAAGTGACGTGTTGCTGGCATCGGCTTCAGATGCGATCATTATAGGCTTTAATGTGAGACCTGCCGGTAATGCCAGACAGGTAGCGGATAAGGAAGAAATCGACATCCGTACCTATTCTATTATTTACGATGCGATTAATGATCTTAAGGATGCCATGGAAGGTATGTTGTCGCCGGTGATGAAAGAGGAAATAACAGGTACTGCTGAAATACGGGAGACCTTTAAAATCTCTAAAATCGGTACCATTGCCGGATGTATGGTTACTTCCGGTAAAATATACCGCAACTCGGGCGTGCGTTTAATACGCGACGGAGTGGTGGTTTATACCGGAGAGTTGGCTTCATTGAAGCGCTTTAAAGATGATGTCAAAGAAGTAAGTAAAGGTTACGACTGTGGTATGCAGATCAAGAATTACAATGACATCCGCGAAGGAGATATTGTTGAAGCTTACCAGGAAGTAGCTGTTAAGAAGAAGCTGAAATAAGAAATAACATTTTAAGTTTTAAAAAGAGGTTGCCCCAGGCAGCCTCTTTTTTTTGTGGCTCGGAGAATAGTCTATTCGTTGGTTTTTCCAGAATCCAATGGCTTGAGGAAGATTCAATCCGTTTTGGTTAGGTATAGGCTGAAGGATGCCCGGCGATATGTATTTACAGTGTAGCCATCGTGCTGCCTTCTTGGCCTACAAAAACTGTTGTAAAGTGTGGGTGCAGTGTGGGTTCACTGTGGCTTCAGTGTGGGTTCATTTGGGTTTTGACAAGAGTCTTCCGGGAGTCTTAAATGGCTTTTTTCAGGGGTGGAAGATCGACGGTTCTATCATCAGATGATCCTGTGATATCTCAAGGTATTGCATAAAAAAAGGCGATCCTAAGAGCGCCTTTCTTTGAGAATGTCATGATGTTATTACCTCTCAGGTTTCATAACAAAAGCATTTGGAAAGGTTTTTTGAATTTGTAATAGGGCACGGTCAGCCTCAAGTCGGTTTCTGAAATTGCCTATCCATACCTTATAATTGGGGCTTTCGTAAACGATACTCGGCTCCCAGTTACCGTATTTAGAGCGATAACGCGATTGTATGCTGTTGGCTTCGGTAATTGAACCGTAAAAAAGCTGAATTTTATAGCGATTGTTAAGCTCATTATTGCTGGCCATTTTTGATTTGATGCTGAGCAATTCGCTGATTCTATTATCCTGATTTATAGAGACACTTCCGCTTTGCGCAAAGGAAGTCGCTTGAATGAGCATTCCAAAAAAACCTAAAAAAGTGAGCTTCAGTAAAGTATTTTTCATTGCTAAAATTGTTTTTGTAAAAGTAAAAGTAATAACTCAAATGCGTATAGATTTATTATTTAGAACAGATATAAATTAGTTCTTAACGCTTTGCTAACACTTCAAAATTCCACTTCTAAGTCTTACTTTTGCGATCAAATTTGTCGGCATTGTTTTTAGTTTTTAAAAGCATTAAACACTTAGATAGATGCCGCGCTAAGATGACAATTCTATCATACTATGAAACAGGGTAAAAACCTTAATTCAGCTTCTCGATTTTCTTTAATCACTCTGGCTTTATTGCTTTCATTCTCATCTTTTCTGTTTGCTCAGGAGGATACGACTGCAACTGCTGATACAGCCGGAGCGGCAGAATCTGAAACCTCACCTGCGGCTCAGGGAGGTGATGCTGCGGCCGGTAAGGCATTGTTTAATGCAAATTGTGCGGCTTGTCACAAATTGTACGACAGGGCTACGGGTCCTGCATTGTATAATGTGACTGAGCGTCGTGACCGCGAATGGTTGTATCGTTGGATAAAAAATAATAAGGAATTGCGTGACTCAGGTGATGCTGAAGCAATTGCTATTTACAATGAGTACAATCAAACCGCTATGAACGCCTTTCCGCAACTTAGTAATGCGGACATAGATGATATTCTTGCCTATACCAATACTCCCAAGCCAGAACCTGTAGCTCCTGCTGAACAAGCTGGAGGCGGAGGTGGTTCCGGGGGTGGTGTTTCAAGCACGGTAATTCTGGGTATTCTTGCGATTGTGTTGGTGATGCTGGTTGCTGTATTGTTTCTTGTGAATAATACATTGCGAAAGTTTGCTGTTGCGCAGGGTGTTGAACTTCCGGTTAAAGAATCACGCAAGCCAATCTGGAAAGCCTTTGTTGAAAATCAGTTTTTAGTATTGGTTTCTGTAATCGTATTGCTTTTAGGTGGTGCATATTTCGCTTACGGCTGGATGATGCAGATAGGGGTTGATCAGGGTTACGAGCCTATTCAGCCTATACACTATTCACACCGAATTCATGCCGGTGAGAACCAGATCGAATGTAAATACTGTCACTCTTCTGCACGTACGAGCAAGCACTCAGGAATTCCTTCTTTGAATGTGTGTATGAACTGTCACAAGAGTATTTCTGAAGTTGCTGATGCCACCAGTGAGTATAGCTCAGTTACTGAAGATTATTCTAAAGAATTTTACGATAAGGAGATCCAGAAGTTATATAAAGCAGTAGGTTGGGATCAAACCACGCAATCTTATACCGGGGAGACTCAGGCTGTAGAATGGGTGCGCATTCACAATCTTCCTGACTTTGCATACTTCAATCACTCGCAGCACGTAAGTGTAGCTGATATTCAGTGTCAAACCTGTCACGGTCCTGTTGAGGAGATGGAGATTATGTATCAGTATGCTCCGCTTACCATGGGCTGGTGTATTAACTGTCACCGTGAGACTAACGTTAAGATGGATGGTAACCCATACTACGAAAAGATTCACGAAGAGCTTTCTAAGAAGTACGGTGTAGAAGAGTTGACAGCTGCTCAAATGGGTGGTCTGGAGTGTGGTAAATGCCACTATTAATAGATAAAGAATACGTGTAGTCTGACTCGCGTTCCAAAATAAATAACAATAGATTTTATGTCATCAAACAAGAAATACTGGAAAAGTGTTGAAGAGCTAAATGAAAACAGCTCTATTGTTGAGGCGCTTAAGCATAATGAGTTTCCGCATGAGATTCCTACTGATGAATTTCTGGGAAACAAAGATACTTTGGATTCTTCCTCAACTACGCGTCGTGATTTCTTAAAATACGTTGGTTTTTCTACTGCCGCAGCTTCGCTTGCGGCCTGTGAGGGGCCTGTGGTGAAGTCCATTCCTTATGTGGTAGCTCCAGAACGCATTACCGTTGGTAAGGCAGATTATTATGCCACTGTGATGGCAGATGGTTTTGATTTTGCGAGCGTGCTGGTTAAAACCAGAGAGGGTAGACCTATCAAAATTGAAAATAACAAGATGGCCTCTGTTTTAGGAGGTAATAATGCTCGTGTTCATGCTTCAGTACTTTCTATGTACGACACCAAGCGTTTGCAAGGGCCAAAGATTGATGGCAGTTCGGTGAGCTGGTCGGAGTTTGATCAAAAACTCGGTCAGAAGCTTAATGGCTTGGGAGGTAAAAGCATTGTATTGCTTACCCAGACTTTTGCCAGTCCGTCAACAACAAAATTGATAGCTGATTTTTCGGCTGCCTATCCTAATGTGAAGCATGTGACTTATGATTCAATAGGAGAAAATGCCGCACTTGATGCCTTTGAGAGTAAATACGGAATGCGTGCATTACCTGATTACGATTTTTCTGAAGCAGAAGTTATCGTTTCGGTTGGTGCTGATTTGCTGGGTGACTGGCAAGGTGGTGGGTTTGGACCTACTTACGCAAAAAGCCGTGTTCCCAAGAATGGGAAAATGTCCCGCCACGTTCAGTTTGAGGCCAACATGACTTTGTCTGGTGGGAATGCTGATAAGCGTGTGCTGGCTACTCCATCAGAGCAAAAGAAAATCGTTGCGGCTATCCAGAGTTTGATTTCCGGTGGAAGTGCTAATACAGGTCTTTCTCCCGAACTTGACGCTGCTGTAAAGAGTGCTGCAAAACAACTTCGCAATGCAGGAAGCAAAGGTGTGTTTATCACCGGTGTTGATGATGCCAATGCTCAGATGGTTGCTTTGTCGGTAAATGAAGCTTTAGGTAGTACTATTATTGATACGGCTGCTCCAAAAATGACCCGTCAGGGAAATGCACAGGCAGTAAGCCAGTTAGTTTCCGATATGAATTCGGGTGCTGTGGGTGCACTGTTTGTGGTAGGTGTGAATCCGGCATACAGCCTTCCTAATGTAAACGAATTTAAATCAGGTCTTGATAAGGTAGAAGTGCGTGTTTCTTTCAATATGAAAGAAGATGAGACCGGGTTGCTTTGTAACTATTTAGCTCCAACTCCTCATTATTTGGAGTCCTGGGGTGATGTTGAAATGAAAAAAGGTTACGTATGCTTGATGCAGCCTACGATTAAGCCTTTGTTTGATACGAGACAGTTTCAGGAATCACTTTTGAAGTGGACCAACAACGATATGTCTTATTATGATTACCTGAAGACTAACTGGACTAATGCTGAAAAGAGTTTTAATCAGGCGCTTCAGGATGGTGTAGCTTCAGGTGTTATGACTCCTGCGGCAGAAACTGCTGAAGTTACTGAAGAGAGTATCACTTCTAATGGAGCGATTACGCTTTCAAGTGCACTTGCGGCTTTGGTTCAGGAGGGAGAATCTGCAGGTAATGGTTTTGAGCTTACGTTATATTCCAGTACCGGTTTAGGTAATGGTGAGCAGGCAAACAACCCCTGGTTGCAGGAATTCCCTGATCCAATCACCAGAACTTCCTGGGATAACTATCTGACGATGTCTAAGAAAGACGCAGATCGTTTAGGTATTGAAAATGAAATTACTTCTAAAGGCGCACTTAACGGTAGCTACGTTACAGTTACACTTGGTGATGTTACTTTAGAAAACGTACCGGTATTTATTCAGCCCGGTCAGGCTCCGGGATCTGTAGGTCTTGCTCTGGGATACGGTAAGAAAGCTGCGGTTCAGGAAGAGATGCAGGTGGGTGTTAATGCCTATCCGCTTTATAAAGACTTTAAGTCTACCCAAACCGTTCAAATTAAGAAAACCGGTGGATGGCATGAGTTTGCCTGTGTTCAGATGCAGAACACTATGGCTGGTCGTGCAGATGATATTATTAAAGAAACCACGCTTGAGATCTTCAATACTAAAGATGCCAGTGAGTGGAACCACGTAGGTCACGTAGATTACAATCACTCTGAGATTTCAGTTCGTGATAAGAATGCCGATATCTGGGAATCGTTTGATGATACCTTTGGTCCGCATTTCAATCTTTCTATAGATCTTAACGCCTGTACCGGTTGCGGAGCTTGTGTGATTGCGTGTCACGCCGAAAATAACGTTCCGGTTGTAGGTAAGCAGGAAGTTAGAAACTTTAGAGATATGCACTGGTTGCGTATTGACCGTTATTACTCTTCTGAAGATACTTTTGCAGAAGAAACCAAAACACTGGAAGAGCTTCCTGCTATGGATAGCTATTCGGTTGTTGAGATCCAATCTTATGACAATCCGGAGGTTGCATTCCAGCCGGTGATGTGTCAGCACTGTAACCACGCTCCCTGTGAGACGGTGTGTCCGGTGGCGGCGATTGGTCACGGTAGGCAGGGTCAAAACCAGATGACGTATAACCGTTGTGTGGGTACCCGTTACTGTGCAAACAACTGTCCTTATAAAGTGCGTCGTTTCAACTGGTTCCTGTATAGTGAGAATGATGAGTTTGATTATAACATGAACAACGATCTTGGTCGTATGGTTCTAAATCCTGATGTTACAGTGCGTTCACGTGGGGTTATGGAAAAATGTTCTATGTGTATTCAGATGACTCAGAAAACAATTCTTGATGCCAAGCGCGAAGGACGCGTCATTGAAGACGGTGAGTTTGCAACAGCTTGTAGCAATGCCTGTGATATGGGTGCGATTAAGTTTGGTGATGTAAACATCCCGGACTCTGAAATTGTAGCTCTTAAAAACGATAAACGCAAGTATTATTTACTGGAAGATATAGGTGTTAAGCCTAATGTATTCTACCACGTAAAAGTTAAGAATACTGCTGAAGCCTAATCTAGTTTAAAATATAAATATCAATATATTAATATGTCGTCACACTACGAAGCACCCATAAGAGAGCCTTTGATTCTTGGAGAGAAATCTTACCACGACATTAGCGTGGATGTAGGTGCTCCTATCTTAGGGAAGGCCAATAAATCTTGGTGGATTGTATTTTCTATAGCGCTTGTTGCATTCCTATGGGGCTTGGGCTGTATTGTATATACCGTTTCTACCGGTATTGGAGTTTGGGGTCTCAATAAAACCATTGGTTGGGCCTGGGATATCACCAACTTCGTTTGGTGGGTAGGTATTGGTCACGCCGGTACTCTTATCTCTGCGGTATTACTTTTATTCCGTCAAAAATGGCGTATGGCTATCAACCGCTCTGCGGAGGCGATGACTATATTTGCTGTTGTTCAGGCCGGTTTGTTCCCAATTATTCACATGGGTCGTCCTTGGTTGGCGTATTGGGTACTTCCTATTCCGAACCAGTTTGGTTCACTTTGGGTAAACTTCAACTCACCACTACTTTGGGACGTGTTTGCGATCTCTACGTACCTATCGGTTTCGTTAGTATTCTGGTGGACGGGTCTTCTGCCTGACTTTGCGATGATCAGAGACCGTACTAAGAGTCCGTTTCAGCAAAAAATATACGGTATCCTAAGTTTTGGATGGAGTGGTCGCGCTAAAGACTGGCAGCGATTTGAAGAAGTTTCGCTGGTGCTTGCAGGTCTTGCAACTCCACTGGTACTTTCGGTACACACGATTGTATCTTTTGACTTTGCAACTTCTGTAGTTCCCGGATGGCACAGTACTATTTTCCCTCCGTATTTTGTGGCGGGTGCAATTTTCTCCGGTTTTGCGATGGTGCAGACGCTGCTTTTGGTAATGCGAAAGGTTGTTAGCCTGGAGAATTACATCACCATTGTTCATATTGAATTTATGAATAAGGTAATTTTGCTTACCGGTGGTATCGTAACGGTAGCATACCTTACCGAATACTTCATCGGTTGGTATTCAGGAGTTCCTTATGAAAACTATACCTATCTGTCTTTTGGTGCTGCAACAGGACCATACTGGTGGGCATTCTGGGCACTTATTATATGTAACCTGATTGTGCCACTAACCCTTTGGGTTAAGAAGTGGAGACGTAATATCCTTTGGACATTCATCGTTGCTCTTGTGATCAATATCGGGATGTGGTTTGAGCGTTTTGATATTATTGTAATCTGTTTGAGTAAAGACCGTTTGGCTTCTAGCTGGTCTATGTTCTCGCCAACTTTTGTAGATATTGGGGTATTTGTAGGTACAATTGGATTCTTCTTTGTATTATTCCTATTGTATGCACGTACATTCCCGGTTATTGCACAGGCTGAAGTTAAGAGTATTCTTAAATCATCAGGTGCACGTTACAAGCGTATCCGGGAGTCAGGTAAAGACCTTGCCGGTACTGCAACAGATAAACGTACTTCTACTTATGCGGAGCGTCCTGCATCATTAAGTGTAGCTTCAAATGCAGGTGCGACACATCATCAGTCAACTGTAAATGCAGATGTACTGGTAGATACCGAAGCTAAAAAGGCAGAAATTGATATGATGCTTGCGCGTATTGGTACGTATGATCCTGCGACCCAAACTCCAGATGATCTTACGAAGATAAGTGGAGTAGGGCCGGTGTTGGAGCAAAAACTGCATCAACTGGGGATTTATACCTATGATCAGGTTAGTAAAATGACAAAAGAAGAATACGATTTGTTAGATGAAATTATCGATGCATTCCCGGGTAGGGCAGAGCGCGATGATTGGGCAGGTCAGGCACAAAAACTTAAAAACTAATTATGGCATCAGGAAACGTTCTACATGTGCTTTATAATGATGATGACGTCCTTATGAAAGCAGTAAAGGAAATACGTGCAAAAAAGTATCGAATCACCGAGGCTTACACACCATTTCCTGTTCACGGTCTCGATAAAGCGATGGGCTTGCCTCATACGCGCCTTGCAATATGCTCTTTTATCTATGGTCTTATAGGTTTAAGTGTGGCTACTTTAATGATGAATTTTATTATGATTGAAGACTGGCCAAGAAACATAGGTGGTAAACCCAGTTTCTCTTATTTGCAAAATATGCCGGCTTTTGTGCCTATTATGTTTGAGTTGACCGTATTTTTTGCAGCTCACCTTATGGTGATAACCTTTTATCTAAGAAGCAAAATATGGCCATTTAAAAAAGCCGAAAACCCGGATCCTCGTACAACTGATGATCATTTTCTGCTTGAAGTAGATGCCGCAGGTCACGATATCGATTCGTTGTCGAAGTTTCTTTACGAGACGGGAGCATCAGAAATAAGTCTAATTCATAACGAAGAACACGCTTAACAAATGAAAAATAGTATCAAAATAGTATCTTCATTAGTCATGCTGGTTTTGATAGTTTCTTGTCAGGACAAAGACTACAGAAACTATGAATACATGCCAAACATGTATGAGGAAGTAAGTTATGAGGCTTATGGAAAGTATGACGTATTTCCTAATCAAATGGAAGCTATGCAGCCGGTGGAAGGAAGTGTGTCTCGTGGTTGGATGCCTTATGAATATGAAAACAGTACCGAAGGTTATGCAGCAGCTAAGGCAAATCTTACCAATCCGGTTCCGTATACTGAAGATAATTTAAACGAGGGTAAAGGGCTTTATACCATTTATTGCGCTATTTGCCACGGTGATAAAGGTGATGGTAAGGGTACACTTGCCGAGCGCGAAAAAATTCTGGGTATACCTGCTTATAACGATCAGGGTAGAGCCATTACAGAAGGTAGCGTGTACCATGTGATGTATTATGGTCTGAATACTATGGGATCTTATGCGACACAGACTACCGAGCGTGAATTGTGGTTGATAAATCACTACGTTATGGACCTTAAGGATGCATTAGACGGTAAGCCTAAGCGTGCCTTTGAAGGTGAGACTGCTGCCGAAGAGGAAACTCTGGTAGAACAGGAAGAAATGACTGAAGAAGGACAGGTGATGTCTGAAGAAGCACAAACTGAAGAATAATAAAGGCAGGATATTTCAATTATGTACAAGTTTTCTAGTAAATTAAGACTTTTCGCCATAGTTTGTATGGTACTGGGTTTAATAGGATTAGTATTTGGATTCTTATCTGTTCCCGGAACAGTTGAAGAAGCTAACGAAATTCTTGCAGCACAGGAAGCTCATCACAGTGGAGGTGAGGCGCATCACGAAGATGGCGCAGCCCACCACGAAGAAGGAGCTGAACATCATGAAGAAGCTAACTTTGTTGACGAAGTTAAGGGAGAGCCTGGCTATTCTGAAAGAGCAATGGCCGGTGATAAAGATATGGGCCATGCTGCACACGAGGATGGCGAGCACATGGAGCACGTATTGCACCAAATGCAAACCAAACCCTGGTCGGCTACTTTTATTGCAGCTTTCTTTTTTATGATGATTGCTTTGGGAACCCTGGTTTTCTATGCAATTCAAAATGCAGCACAGGCGGGATGGTCTCCATTACTGTTTCGGGTTATGGAGGGTATAACCGCCTATTTACTTCCAGGTTCAGTTATCGTTTTACTGGTCGTTATTTTTGCAGGTGAGCATTTCTATCCCTGGATGAATCACGAACTCGTTGCTGAAGATGAAATTCTTCAGGGCAAATCGGGTTACCTTAATTTCCCATTTTGGTTAATTCGTGGAATCATTTATGTTGCAGGATGGAATCTGTACCGTTATTTCGCAGTGAAGAACTCCAGAGATCTGGACACTGCTGAAGGTCTTCAGCCCTATAAGAATATTTTTAAATATTCTATTTACTTCCTGGCATTCTTTATTGTAACCGAGTCTACAATGGCCTGGGACTGGTTCATGTCTATGACGCCACACTGGTACAGTACTCTTTTTGCGTGGTATATCTTTGCAAGCATCATTGTATCTGCAGTAACCGTTATCGCTATCGTAACTGTTTCATTAAAAGCGATTGGTCAACTTGAGTTTGTTAACGACAGTCACCTGCACGATCTTGCTAAGTTTATGTTTGGTTTCAGTGTTTTCTGGACCTACCTTTGGTTTGGTCAGTTTATGCTGATCTGGTATGCAAATATTCCGGAAGAGGTTACTTATTTCATTCTAAGAATTCAGGAGTATAATCCAATATTCTTTGGTATGCTTATACTTAACTTTGTATTCCCAATTTTAATATTGATGAATAGTGACTTTAAACGTGTATCCTGGTTTGTAGTTATCGCAGGTATCATTATCCTGGTAGGACACTATATAGATATATTCTTACTGGTAATGCCGTCTACAGTAGGGCCTTATGGTTCTTTTGGAATCACCGAGCTGGCAGCACTGCTTTTCTTTCTGGGTCTTTTTATATTCACCGTTGGAATGGGGCTGTCTAAGGTGTCATTACGACCTAAGAATAACCCGTTCCTGGTAGAAAGCGAACATTTTCACTATTAATAGCAACGAAACAGAAAAAACACACCAATGACCGTTTTTTTAGTACTTATTGTAATCGCACTCTTTGCCGTGGCAATCTGGCAAATGAGTAAAATATATGCACTCTCTAAAGGGAACTCACAAGGGGATAACGGAGAAGTAGCTAATGGGAAAGATAACCGTATCAACGCCAAATTAATGGTGATGTTTATGGTTTTCCTATACTTCCTGATGTTCTATTGTTTCTGGCATTATTCTAAATTTTATTTGCCTGAAGCTTCATCTGCACACGGGAGTAAGTATGATAACCTGATGTTTATTTCTATTGCTTTGATCATGGTTGTTCAGGTGATCACGCAGTTTTTACTTCACTTCTTTTCTTATAAATACAAAGGAGAAAAAGGTAAGCGTGCATTATTCTATGCAGATAACGATAAGCTTGAGTTTATCTGGACGATCATTCCTGTTATCGTATTGGCTGGTCTTATTATCTATGGCCTTTTCACCTGGTCTGATATTATGAACTTTGAGGAAGATGAAGATGCTCTGGTAGTTGAGCTGTATGCACAGCGTTTTAACTGGAAAGCCCGTTATGCCGGAGATGATAATATTTTAGGAGATGCCAACGTGCGCTTTATCGAAGGAATAAATCAGTTAGGTATTGACCCTAGTGATACAGACGGTAGTGATGATGTGGTGACTACAGAATTGCATTTGCCTGTTGGAAGACAGGTTGTTTTCAAGCTGCGTTCTCAGGACGTGCTGCATTCTGCCTATATGCCTCATTTTAGAGCTCAAATGAACGTGGTTCCGGGTATGATTACCCAGTTCTCATTTACCCCAACTGTTACGACAGAAGAGATCAGAGAAACAGATTATATGCAGGAAAAAATGCGTACCATTCAACAAATACGCAATGAAAAAAGCAAGGTACTAGTGGCCAAAGGCGAACCTGCACTTGATTCTTACGACGAATTTGATTATTATTTGCTATGTAATAAAATTTGCGGATCGAGTCATTATAATATGCAGATGAAAATTATTGTGGAAACTCAGGAAGAATATGATGAGTGGATTAAAGGTCAGAAGACCTTTGCACAAAGTATGACCGAGTAAAAAAAAATTGAGATTTAAAAGAAAATAAATTATGTCAGTAGATGCTACAGCTTTAGACCATCATGCCCACGACGATCACGGGCATCATGATCATCACCAGACGTTTATAAGCAAATATATTTTTAGTACAGATCACAAGATGATCTCAAAGCAGTACCTGATTACAGGTTTGCTTATGGGTGTTATTGGTATCGCCATGTCTATCTTGTTTCGAATTCAGCTCGCCTGGCCTGAACAAAGTTTTACCATATTTGAGATATTTCTGGGTAAATGGGCTCCGGAAGGGGTTATGGATCCAAGTATCTATTTGTCACTGGTAACGATACATGGTACCATTATGGTGTTCTTTGTATTGACTGCTGGATTAAGCGGTACGTTTAGTAACCTGTTAATTCCACTTCAGATTGGTGCACGCGATATGGCCTCAGGTTTCTTAAACATGGTGTCATACTGGTTGTTTTTCCTGTCGTCAGTAATTATGGTTTCATCTCTTTTTGTAGAGGCGGGGCCGGCAGCAGCAGGTTGGACGATTTATCCTCCGCTTAGTGCATTGCCAAATTCGATATCTGCATCCGGTGCGGGTATGACGCTTTGGTTGGTGTCTATGGCAATCTTTATCGCTTCATCTCTATTAGGTTCACTAAACTATATTGTTACAGTGATCAATATGAGAACTAAAGGGATGTCTATGACCAGACTTCCGCTCACCATCTGGGCATTCTTTGTGACTGCTATTATTGGTGTGGTTTCTTTTCCTGTTCTTTTATCTGCGGCTTTATTGCTTATTATGGATAGAAGTTTTGGTACCTCATTCTTCCTTTCTGATATTTATATTGGTGGAGAGGTATTACACAACCAGGGAGGTTCTCCGGTACTTTTTGAGCACTTATTCTGGTTCCTGGGTCACCCGGAGGTATATATCGTATTGCTTCCGGCATTGGGTATTTCTTCTGAGGTTATTGCGACCAATGCGAGAAAGCCGATTTTCGGTTACCGTGCTATGATCGCTTCTATCCTGGCAATCGCATTCCTTTCGACCATCGTTTGGGGTCACCACATGTTTGTGTCGGGTATGAACCCATTCCTTGGATCGGTATTTACATTTACCACACTGCTGATCGCTATACCTTCAGCGGTAAAAGCCTTTAACTATATTACTACCCTATGGAAAGGTAATCTGCAGTTTAACCCTGCAATGCTTTTCTCCATCGGTCTAGTTTCTACCTTTATAACAGGTGGTCTTACCGGTATTATTTTGGGTGATAGCACGCTGGATATTAACGTACACGACACCTATTTCGTTGTGGCTCACTTCCACCTGGTAATGGGTATCTCGGCATTGTACGGCCTTTTTGCCGGGGTTTATCACTGGTTTCCTAAAATGTTTGAAGGGCGTATGCTTAACAAGAATTTGGGTTATGTACACTTCTGGGTTACCGCTATAGGTTCGTATGCGGTATTCTTCCCTATGCACTTTATAGGTATGGCCGGTTTGCCACGTAGATATTATTCAAACACGGCATTCCCGTATTTTGATGATTTAGCTGATGTAAATACGATGATTACTGTCGCGGCTATCATTACTGCCGCAGTTCAGTTGGTATTCTTATATAACTTTATTTCTTCTATTTTCTACGGAAAAAGAGGTCCTAAGAACCCCTGGAAGTCTAATACTTTAGAATGGACAACCGAGCTTAAGCACATCCACGGAAACTGGGAAGGTGAGATTCCTCACGTTTACCGCTGGTCTTATGACTACAGTAAGTTGAATGAAGATGAAACGGATTATGTAATTCCGGGTCAGGATTATATCCCTCAAAACATCCCGTTACAACCGGGAGAGGAAGAAATGAATCACTAAAAAATCTTAGAATAATAAAAAACCCGCATCAAGCGGGTTTTTTAGTTTTAGCAGGCTTTGATGCGAATGCTAAATTTTAGTCTGCATCTGCCGGCTGCTATTATTAGCATCTGCTATTTCTTATATTTACGTTATGAATGAAAATTTAGATGCAAGCGGGGAAGCCTTTACACCCGAAGAGTTTGACGTAGAGCGTGCTCTGAGGCCGCTAAGCTTCAGTGATTTTGCCGGACAGGAACAGGTACTTGAGAATCTGGAGATTTTTGTTCAGGCTGCAAACCGCAGAGGAGAGGCCTTAGACCATACCCTTTTTCACGGTCCTCCGGGATTGGGAAAGACAACTCTTGCCAACATTCTGGCAAATGAACTCCAGGTAAACATAAAGGTCACCAGTGGTCCTGTTTTAGACAAGCCGGGAGATTTGGCTGGATTGTTGACTAATCTGGAAGAGCGGGATGTGTTATTTATTGATGAAATTCATAGACTAAGTCCAGTTGTGGAGGAATATCTCTATTCGGCCATGGAGGATTATAAGATTGATATCATGATCGAAAGCGGCCCCAATGCGCGTACCGTTCAAATTAATCTCAATCCGTTTACCCTTATTGGCGCTACCACCCGTTCAGGTCTGCTCACCGCACCTATGCGTGCACGTTTTGGAATATCTTCCCGTCTGGAGTATTACAATACCGAATTGCTGACGACCATTGTGCAACGTAGTGCAGAGATTCTTAAAGTACCCATAAGTTTAGAAGCTGCGATCGAGATTGCAGGCAGAAGCCGGGGGACTCCGCGTATTGCCAATGCGCTGCTGCGCAGGGTGCGTGATTTCGCCCAAATAAAGGGTAACGGGAGCATTGATATTGCCATTGCGCGTTTTGGTCTTAAAGCCCTCAATGTAGATGCACACGGTCTTGATGAGATGGATAATAAAATACTGGCGACTATTATTGATAAATTTAAGGGTGGCCCTGTAGGAATTACAACTTTGGCAACTGCCGTTTCAGAAAGTGCAGAGACCATCGAAGAGGTATATGAACCTTTTTTAATACAGCAGGGTTTTATTATTCGTACCCCAAGAGGTCGGGAGGTTACCGAAGCTGCTTACAGGCATTTAAAACGAGTTAAGGGTCCGGTTCAGGGAGGTCTTTTCTAAATTTTTTAGTTAATCCATTTCTATGGCAGATTTTCCGATAGTGCCCGTGCATAAGTTCTTAAGGTCGGCCTTTAAGATACTGAAGAACCCCTTGCCTTTTCATAAAAAAAACTTCAGGGAAAAAGGAGATACGTTTTGGCTGAAATTAGGTTTCGGTAAGAGTGTGGTTTTTTCGCGTAATGCCGCATTTGCCCAATACGTGCTTCAAAAAAATCAGAAAAACTACACCAAGTCACCCATACAAACGCAGGATCTTGCAAAATACGTAGGCAAGGGCTTACTCACGGCAGAAGGTCAGCATTGGGCAACTCAGCGAAAGCTTATTCAACCCGCTTTTCATAAAAAGCATTTGGCACAACTCATCGCTAAAATGCAGGAGGTTATTGAAACCGAACTCGATAAAATAAAAACCGATCAGCCTTTTGATGTCTTTCCGGTTTACAATGATCTGGCTTTTCAGACGGTGGTACAGGCTTTGTTTAGCGGAGCCGCAGATCAGAAAGTCATTAACAGGCTGCAGCAAATAACCGAAGAAGCTCAGGCTATGCTGGTGAAAGAGTTGCGTCAGCCCTATTTAGGTTGGTGGTTTAAAATCTCCGGTAAACTGCAGGATAATATTCAAAAAACCCGTGAGGCCCGTAAATTGCTGGAGCAGTTGGTCGAAGAGCGCCAGGCTTTAGGAGTGCGGCAGGACGATCTGCTCGATATGTTACTCGATGCCCGTTATGAGGACGATACTGCAATGAGTAAAGATCAGCTCGTAGATGAGATATTTATTCTGTTTGTTGCCGGGCATGAGACTACTTCAAATGCACTGACGTTTATAACGCAGCTGCTCGGGCTGCATCCCGAAGTGCAACAGCGCGTTTACGAGGAAGCCAAAGCCTGTGAGCACGAAGATTTGGGCCTTCAGTTAAGAAGCCTCACGTACACCAATCTGGTTATAAACGAATCTATGCGGTTATATCCGCCGGCTTATTTTATAGACCGAATCGCGCTGCAGGAAGATTCGTTTGATAATTACAGGATAAAGGCCGGCACCAGTCTGCTTTTTTCCATTTATGAGATACACAGGCATCCGGATTTTTGGGAGGAACCTGAAAAATTCAATCCCTTGCGGTTTGAAGACGAGCGCCTGCTTAAATATTCACCCTATTTTCTTCCTTTTGGAGCCGGTCCGCGTATGTGTATTGGCAATAATTTTGCGATGTACGAAATGATTTTGGCAGTTGCAGCTCTGGTGAAGCGGTATGAGATCATTTCAGACGGAAGGCCTATAGAAATTAAACCACTCATAACCCTTAAGCCTCAAAACGCTTCGCTTACCTTCAGAAACCGTTAACGTGAACACTAAAACTACAAACACACAGTTTATAAAAGCCGAAGCAAAACGTCTGGGCTTTATGTCGTGTGGAGTGTCCAGGGCAGGCTTTCTAGAAGACGAGGCCCCGCGACTCGAAGACTGGCTTTCTAAAAACCGGCACGGCGAAATGGGATATATGGAAAACCATTTTGATAAACGTCTGGATCCAACTCTGCTGGTGCCCGGTGCGAAAAGCGTGGTTTCTCTATTGTTTAATTACTTTCCTGAAGCGCAGCAGCGGAAGGATAGCTTTAAGATTTCAAAATACGCTTACGGTACTGATTACCATTTTGTGATTAAAGACAGGCTGAAAGAATTGCTTTTCAATATTCAGGAAAAAATAGGTAAGGTAGAAGGGCGGGCCTTTGTCGATTCGGCACCTGTTCTTGATAAAGCCTGGGCGGCCCGAAGCGGTTTGGGTTGGATTGGTAAAAACAGCAATCTCCTTACGAAGCAGGCAGGTTCTTTTTATTTTATAGCCGAATTGATTATTGATCTGGATTTGGATTACGATACGCCGGTAACTGACCATTGCGGTTCCTGTACGGCCTGTATTGATGCCTGCCCCACTCAGGCCATTGTTGATCCGTATGTGGTAGATGGCAGCAAATGCATCAGTTATTTTACCATCGAACTAAAAAACGAAATCCCCGCCTATGCGCAGGATAAGATGGAAGACTGGATGTTTGGCTGTGATATCTGCCAGGATGTATGCCCCTGGAATCGCTTCTCCAAACCCCATAACGAGCCTCTTTTTGAACCCCGGCCTGAGATTCTTAACTATTCAAAGTCAGAATGGAAAGAACTCACGCAGGAAGTTTTTTCATCTGTTTTCAGGAAATCACCGGTAAAGCGCACCAGGTACGAGGGTCTGATGCGCAACATTGCTGCGCTTTCTCAAAAATAACGACTCAATTCTTACCGTTAATTTCTAAATATGCTGTTAATATTTTAAGCTATTCGTGTATATTGTCAAACGTTTTTCAAGATTCAATCATCTACAACGTTTTAATTTTTTGATTTGCAAGATTTAGTCAAACCGAAACAATACGCTATCAAATAGTATGAATAAGATTATAAGTGCCATTCGCAAGCCTAACCTTTCCTTCTGGCAGATATGGAATATGAATGTAGGATTCTTCGGAATTCAATTTAGTTTTGGTTTACAGCAAACCGCTATAAATCCTATTTTCTCTTTTCTAGGGGCAGATCACGCCGAATTACCCTTGTTAAATCTTGCAGGGCCCGTAACGGGATTAATTATTCAGCCTATAATTGGTGCTATATCAGATAAAACCTGGTTGCCCAAATGGGGAGGTCGACGCAAGCCCTTCTTTTTAATCGGTGCGATTCTGGGAAGTTTGTGTTTGCTGGCTTTTCCCTATAGTTCTGAGCTTTGGTTTGCCGTAGGTTTATTGTGGATTCTTGACGTGGGTAACAATACGGCGATGGAGCCTTACCGCGCGTTTGTAGGGGATAAGCTCAATGATGATCAGATTACTTTTGGCTACCAGATGCAAAGCTTGTTTGTGGGAGCCGGGATTACGATTGCAAATTTCTCCCTTTTCTTATTTCAGGACTGGTTTGGGGCACCCGCCGAAGAAGGTGCTGCTCTTTGTTCGAGCGCTACCGAGACGATCTCAAGTATTCCCACCTGGGTGTATTATTCCTTCTTTCTGGGAGCCTTTAGCTCTATTGCTACTGTGCTTTGGTCGGTTTGGAAAACCCCCGAAATTCCCCCTACTGATGAAGATTTGGCCGAATTAAAACGGGAAAAGGCAGAGTCAACCTTTGCTTCGCGTTTGTTTGAACCCATTATCGAAATTGCCGGTGCCATTGGTAAGATGCCAACAATGCTTAAGAAGTTGGCCGCGGTTTACTTTTTTCAATGGTATGCCCTGTTTGTTTATTGGCAGTTTATCACGCCGATGTTGCGCAGCAGTATGTACGGTTTATCGCAGGAAGACAATACGCGTTTTGAGGGCATTATGGAAGCCTGCAGAAGCGGTGGTGTGATCGGGACCGGGGATACCGCATTTGCTCAAAATTTTCAGCAGGTGTCTGAACAGGCATTGGCGCAAACGGGATTGATGAACGGTACCTATAACTTTGTGACGATGATTGTGGCTCTGGCTCTGGTGCCATTCGCCAAAAAGTATGGTTCGCGCAATGTGTATGTGATTAGTTTAGTGCTTACCGGGGTAGCCATGCTGAGCATGCCGTATATCAAAAATGAATACGCATTACTGGTCCCGATGATCCTTTTCGGTATCGGTTGGGCAGCTATGATGGGTATTCCCTATTCTATGGTTTCAAAAGTTATTCCTGAAGAAAAACGTGGGGTATATATGGGCATCGTTAATATGATGATTGTGATTCCTATGCTTATACAAACGGTAACTTTTGGTCCTATTATTAAAAATCTGCTCAACGACAATGCAGTGAATGCGATTTTATTTGGCGGCGTATTCTTTATTATCGCCGCATTATTGGCTCTTCGTCTTAAAAAGAGCTATTCTTCAGATAAAATTTACATACCAGAATAAACGCAGTATACGTTTGTTTTATAAATGAAGTCAAAAGCTAAATATGCCCGTATTGAGGAGATTTAGCTTTTGCTTTTTATTTTTGGCAGTGTCCCGGGTAAAATTAGCAGGGATAAAGCTAAGAATTTACTAGCCTGAACTAATAATAGCCCTATTTTTGTAGCAGAGCTAACGCGAATATTATGAGTAAAGAAAGCAAACGCCGAGAGGCCCTAATCTATCACGCAAAACCAACACCCGGTAAAATCGCCGTGGTGCCTACTAAAAAATATTCATCTCAGCGCGATCTTTCGCTTGCCTATTCTCCGGGGGTTGCAGAACCTTGTCTGGAGATCGAAAAGGATAAGGAGAACGCTTACAAATACACCGCTAAAGGAAATCTGGTAGCTGTGATTTCTAACGGTACGGCAGTTCTGGGTCTGGGTGACATAGGTCCTGAAGCTTCCAAACCGGTTATGGAAGGTAAAGGTTTGCTCTTTAAAATTTTTGCAGGGATTGATGTTTTTGATATTGAGGTTGATACCAAGAATGTTGATGAGTTTATCGCTACCGTAAAAAATATTGCACCCACTTTTGGAGGAATCAATCTCGAAGATATTAAAGCTCCCGAAGCGTTTGAGATTGAACGCCGTTTAAAAGCTGAGCTTGATATTCCGGTAATGCACGACGATCAGCATGGTACCGCCATCATCTCTGCTGCTGCCTTATTAAATGCAACCGAACTCGCCGGTAAAAAGATGGAAGACATTCGCATAGTGGTGAGTGGTGCCGGTGCAGCCGCGGTTTCATGTACGCGACTGTATAAAGCTTTTGGCGCCAGAGGCGAAAATATTGTAATGCTAGATAGTAAAGGGGTTATTCGCAGTGACCGCGATAGTCTTTCAGAAGAAAAAGCGGAGTTTGCTTCAGACCGAAAAATAGATACGCTTGAAGAAGCAATGGTAGATGCCGATGTGTTCATAGGCCTTTCTATTGCCGATATCGTTTCGCCCGAAATGCTTAAGACTATGGCTCCTAATCCCATCGTCTTTGCTATGGCAAACCCCAATCCTGAGATTGATTACAATCTCGCGATGGATACCCGGGAAGACATCATCATGGCTACCGGTCGTTCAGATCATCCCAATCAGGTGAACAATGTTTTGGGTTTCCCTTTTATTTTTAGAGGAGCTCTTGACGTGCGTGCTACCAAGATTAATGAAGATATGAAGATGGCCGCTGTGAAAGCCTTGGCTGAACTCGCTAAAGAATCGGTGCCTGAGCAGGTGAATATCGCTTATGGGGAGACGCGCCTTAACTTCAGCAGAGAATACATAATTCCCAAGCCTTTTGATCCGCGTTTGATTACCAAGGTACCACCCGCAGTGGCAAAGGCTGCTATGGATAGTGGCGTAGCCCGCCATCCTATTACAGACTGGGTTAAGTACGAAGACGAACTTCTGGATCGTATGGGCTCAGATAATAAAATTGTCAGACTCATTCTTAACAGGGCCAAGACCGAACCTAAACGCGTGGTCTACGCCGAGGCAGATCAGCTTGATGTGCTCAAGGCAGCTCAAATCATCTACGATGAGGGTATAGGTACCCCAGTGCTTTTAGGAAATCGGGAGACCATCGTTGAGTTAATGGAAGAGCTTGACTTTGATGCAGATATTGAAATTATAGATCCCAAAACCAAAGAAGAAAAGCCAAAGCTTGATCAATATGCTCATATGTTCTGGAAAGAACGGAAGCGCAAGGGGGTTACCCTTTATGATGCTCAGAAATTATTGAGACAACGCAATTACTATGCGGCGATGATGGTGAAGCATGGCGATGCAGATGCGATGATTACGGGCTACAGCAGCAGTTATCCTTCAGCTGTAAAACCGGTACTTGAGGTAATTGGCGCAGCACCCAACGTGCAAAAAGTAGCGGCCGCCAACCTCATGAATACCAGCAGAGGGCCCTTGTTTTTGGCAGATACCTCTATAAATATTGAGCCTACGGCGAAAGAATTAGCTAAAATCGCTTTGATGACCGCACGTACCGTACGTCTTTTCGGGATGGAACCGGTGATAGCGATGATTTCCTATTCCAATTTTGGGTCTTCTAAAAATGAACAGGCAGACCGGGTGCGTGAGGCTGTAGCCTATTTGCATAAATATTACCCGGATCTTTCGGTAGACGGGGAAGTGCAGGCCGATTTTGCCTTAAATTCAGAAATGCTGAAGAGTAAATTTCCGTTCTCCAAGCTTGCGGGTAAAAAGGTAAATACGTTTGTGTTTTCTAATATCGACTCGGCAAACATCACCTATAAAATGATTAAAGAACTCAATAAGGCAGATAACATCGGGCCCATAATGATGGGGATGAATAAGCCGGTACACGTGTTGCAGTTGGGAGCTTCGGTTGATGAAATCGTAAATATGTCTGCCGTCGCAGTTATCGATGCGCAACAAAAAGGCAAAAAACTTCAGGAAGAGTTAAAAGGACGATAAGCCAGGGTTTCGGGCAGCGTCTTAAGCCTATGCCCGTGCTGAATTATTTTAGTACATTTAAATCCCAAATCATTTTTTCACTAATGATCACATTTTTAAGGGGTAAACTTATTGAGAAAAATCACACCGATGTCGTTATAGAATGTCATGGCGTGGGGTATTTCGTAAACATTTCGCTCAACACCTTTTCGCTTTTACCTGCTGACGAAAATATCATGCTGTACACGTATTTGCACATCAAGGAAGATGCACATACGTTATATGGCTTCGCCCAAAAATCGGAACGGGAGATATTTAAACTGCTCATTTCTGTGAGCGGAGTGGGTACCAGTATTGCCCGCACCATGCTGTCTTCTTTAGAACCTTCTCAGGTAAAGCAGGCCATTGCAACGGGTGATGTTAAGACTATTCAGGCGGTTAAAGGTATTGGTGCTAAAACCGCTCAGCGTGTTATTCTTGATCTTAAGGATAAAATTCTTAAAGTATATGATATTGATGAAGTTTCAGCTGCGCCAAGCAATACCAATAAAGAAGAAGCGTTATCTGCTCTAGAGACTTTAGGCTTTGCCCGAAAGCAAGCTGAACGTGTGTGTGATGCTATTGTGCGCGATGAGCCACAGGCAAGCGTTGAGCAGATTATAAAACTGGCACTTAAAAAACTTTAAGAGACTTTGGGTACAAAACTACGCGGGTATTCTTTTCAAATTCTGGTCATTATAGGGGTGTTTTGCTGTCCCTTATCTGTTTTTGCTCAGGAAGAAGAAGAGCAGGATTCGGTTAAAACCGGCTTTTCCTACGGAAGGCTTGCGCTTAAAAACCCAAATTCCATAGTTTCCAAATACACCTACGATCCGCTAACAGACCGGTATATCTATACCGAAAGTTTGGGTGGATATAACATCAATTATCCCCGTATTCTCACCCCTGAAGAATTTAAGGAGCTCGTTCAAAAGGAACGAATGCAGGCTTATTTTCAGCAGAAAATCGCTGCGGTTGACGGGCGTACCGAAGAGGGAAAGGAAGATCAAAAGAGCCTTCTACCTAATTTTTATGTGAATTCCGGGCTTTTTGAAAGCATTTTTGGAGGCAATACCATAGAGTTTATACCTACCGGTAGCGTGGCAATGGATATAGGAGGCTTGTTTACCAAACAGGATAATCCCAGTTTTTCGCCGCGTAACCGTACCAATTTTAGCTTTGATTTTGACCAGCGCATAAGTCTGAGCTTGCTGGGGAAGGTAGGGACCCGTCTTCAGGTGAACGCGGTTTATGATACCGAATCTACCTTTAGCTTTCAAAACCAGATCAAACTCGAGTACACACCCAACGAGGATGATATCATCCAGAAAATAGAAGTGGGTAACGTAAATATGCCCCTTAATTCTGCGCTTATCCAGGGTTCACAGAGTCTTTTTGGGGTAAAGACGCAATTGCAGTTTGGTAAAACCACAATTACCGGCGTATTTTCAGAGCAGCAGTCGCAAACCAACCAGGTGTTGGCCCAGGGCGATGGTACCATTCAGGACTTTCAGATTTTTGCACTGGAGTATGACGAAAACCGGCATTATTTCTTAGCCCAGTATTTTCGCGATAATTACGATAAAGCTTTGGCTAATTATCCCTTTATCAACTCAAATGTTCAAATCACGCGTATTGAAGTCTGGGTGACCAATCGTACCCAGCGCTTTGAAAACACCCGAAACATCGTCGCGATACAGGATATTGGAGAATCAAACCCAAACCAAATAGGCTTGCCGAATATCCCCGCGGGTTTTATTAATCTTCCTTCAGGGGCCTTTCCCAGAAACTCAAGTAATGACTTCAATCCGTTTGGTCTAACGGGCAACGGGCAAACCGTGCTAACCTCTGCAATACGCAGTTCGGCAACGGTAGATCAGGGTTTTGGTAATGTACAGGTGGCAGACGGGTCTGATTATGTTTCGTTAGAAAATGCCCGCCAGCTTTCACTTTCAGAATATACGCTGAATACGCAACTGGGCTATATTTCACTCAACCAGCGTTTGAATAATGACGAGGTTTTGGCCGTGGCTTTTCAATATACGGTAAACGGGGAAGTGTATCAGGTAGGTGAGTTTGCCAATGACGGGGTTGATGCTACCGGTGGCGCTTATCCCGATACCGATGGAGACGGCGTTCCGGATCTCGTTGATGTAGATCCTGATGGGGACGGGGTAAATAATAATGGCCAGGATACAGACGGCGATCAGGTTGCAGACGCGGCAGATGCAGATCAGACCAATGGGCAGGATATTAATAATGACGGAATTCTGGATAGTTTTATAACTCCGGGGCAGGGAGGTACTTCGCAGGCTTTGGTGGTTAAATTGCTCAAAAGTAATATCACCGATGTCAACGAGCCCGTCTGGGATTTAATGATGAAAAACATCTACGGTCTGGGAGTAGGGCAGTTGGAGAAAGAGGGGTTCAGGATGAATATTGTGTACAATTCGCCTTCCCCTATCAATTACATTACACCTGCTGAAGGCGGTCCGGCATTGCCCGAAGATGTAGCCAATACGCCGCTGCTGAATGTGTTTAATCTGGATAACCTGACTCAGTTTGGAGATCCGCAGGAGGGAGGGGATGGATTCTTTGACTTTCAGGAAGGGACAACCGTTAATGCCCGTAATGGAAGTATCATTTTTACCTCGGTAGAGCCTTTTGGAGAATATCTTTTTGACAAACTGCGAAGCGAGCCTGCTGAGACTTACGGCAACCCCGATACGTATAATGCAAACCAGCGCAAGTATGTTTACCGCTCGCTGTACAATTCCACCAAAACCATTGCTCAGGATAACGCCGATAAAAACCTGTTTCAGATGCAGGGGACTTATAAATCCAGACAGGAAGAGGGCATCCCTATAGGAGGTTTTAACGTGCCACAGGGTTCTGTTACCGTTACTGCCGGTGGCCGTGTGCTGCAGGAAGGTTTAGATTATTCGGTAGATTATCAACGGGGACGTGTAATTATACTCGATCAGGCCTTAAAAGCTTCGGGTGTTCCCATTCAGGTTTCTACCGAAAACAATACCTTGTTTGGCCAGCAAACCAAACGCTTTACGGGTTTAAACATCGAGCATCAGTTTAGCGAAAAATTTATCGTGGGAGGGACGCTTATCAATCTCAACGAGCGACCCCTTACCCAAAAGGCAACCTATAGTTTTGAGCCCATCAATAACACCATTTTTGGCCTAAACGCTAATTTTTCGGCAGAGGTTCCTTTCCTGACCCGACTGGTGAATAAGTTGCCAAACATCGATACCGATGTGCCTTCTAATATTTCGCTTCGCGGAGAAATCGCATACCTCATTCCCGGGCAGCCCAAGGTGACCAATTTTGGCGGGGAGGCAGCTTCTTATATCGATGACTTTGAAGGAGCGCAGACCTCGCTTGATATCAGTTCGCCCTTGCAATGGTATCTGGCTTCGGTGCCTATTGGTTTTGGAGGGGAGTTTGATAACGGCGATTTACGCACCGGTTACCGCCGTGCAAAACTCGCCTGGTATTCTATAGATCCTATTTTTTATACCAATCAGCGTCCTGATGGTATTACCGATGCCGATGTGTCGACCTATGCAACGCGCAGGGTTTTTAGAGATGAAATATTTCCGCAGCAGGATATTGTTGCCGGTACTACACAGGCTTTGTTTACACTCGATATGGCCTATTATCCTCAGGAGCGGGGAGCTTATAACTTCAGCCCCGATGCGCAGGATGGTATTTTAGAAAATCCCGAGCAAAATTTTGGCGGAATTATGCGTCAGTTTGCTTCAACAGATTTTGAGCAGTCTAACGTTGAGTTTATTGAATTCTGGTTGATGGATCCCTTTATTTATGCGGAAAACGCTGCAAATACCGGAGGTAAACTCACGCTGAATCTGGGTAATATTTCTGAAGATGTGTTGAAAGACGGGCGCAAGCAGTATGAAAATGGGTTACCTCAGGATGGCTCTGCTTCAAATACGGTGGCCACCGTTTGGGGTAAAGTACCTACCAATCAGGCGCTGATTTACGCTTTTGATACCGAAGGGGCTGCACGTACCAATCAGGACGTGGGTTACGACGGTTTAAGCGATGAGCAGGAAGCGCTTAATTATCCCGAGTTTGCAGGTCTCGAAGACCCTTCGGGCGATAACTATCAGTTCTTCGTGTCGGCACAGGGTTCGGTTTTAGATCGTTATAAGCGATATAACGGTCAGGAAGGGAACTCGCCCGTAAATGTTAGTCAGCAGGATCGTGGTTCTACCACCGTACCCGATGTAGAAGATTTTAACCGGGACTTTACCATGAATACGGTTGACAGTTATTACGAGTATGAGCTCGAGATCAACCGCCAAAGTCTTAATGTGCAAAACGAGTATATCGTAGACCAGCGCGATATTGAAGTAACCCTGCAAAATGGCAATACCCTGCCTGTAACCTGGTATCAGTTTAAAATTCCAATAAGCCAACCTACCGGAAGACAGGGCGGGATCAACGACTTCAGGTCTATTCGCTTTATGCGTATGTTTATGAGTGAATGGAATCAGCCCATTGTTCTACGCATGGGGGCGATGGATCTGGTGCGGGGAGATTACCGTCGTTATCTTTATACCCTTGATCCTGACGACTCAGATCCCGATACCGAAAATACGCGCTTTGAGGTCACTTCGGTAAATGTTGAGGAAAACAGCAATCGCAACCCCATTCCCTATGTGCTTCCGCCGGGTGTTTACCGCGAGGAGCTTATCAACAACAATAACAACATTCGGCAGAATGAGCAGTCGTTGTCTATTGAAGTTTGCGATCTTGAAACTCAGGACAGTCGTGCGGTTTATAAGAATTTCAGACTCGATATGCGCCAGTACGAAAATCTGGAGATGTTTGTGCATTTGGAGTCTTTGCTGAATGAAAATCCGGTTCATGATAATGAGGTTGTGGCTTTTATTAGAATGGGAACCGATCTTACACAGAATTTCTATCAGATCGAATTGCCACTTACCCCAACCGCATTCAACACGAGTAGTCCCGATTTAATTTGGCCGGAAGCAAACCGTCTAAAAGTGCCTCTGGAGGTTCTCGAAACTGTAAAAGCCACCTTTTTTAATGGAAGCTTTAATACCCTGCAGGATGCCATAACCTATTTTGATCAGGATGGAAATCCTATTGCCGACCCTGCGGGAACGCCTTACGAGACCGGAAGGGTGCGGGTAGGGATAAAAGGAAACCCCAGTTTTGGCGATGTGCGCTTGCTGATGCTGGGTGTTAAAAATGCAAATGATGAAGGTGGTCGTACCGTTTGTGCCGAGGCCTGGTTTAATGAACTACGGCTTAGCGGACTTCAAAATCAGGGAGGCTGGGCCGGTATTTTAAACCTGGATGCCAATCTTGCAGATTTTGCTACAGTATCCGGTACAGCTCGTCAATCAACCATAGGCTTTGGTAGTATCGATGCAGGGCCCAATCAGCGCGCCCGTGAAGATGTTAAGTCTTATGATGTGGTGAGCAATGTAGAGTTGGGCCAGCTTTTGCCAAAGAAATGGGGAGTGAAGATTCCTTTTAATTACGCTAAAGGAAACCAGACCATTACCCCGCAGTATGACCCGCTTTATACCGATTTAAAACTGGAGCAGAGTCTTGCCAATGCGTCCAGTGCAGCTGCCCGGGACAGTATAGAGAATGTCGCTATCGAGCGCACCACCCGTGAAAGTATCAATTTTATAGGGGTGCGTAAAGAACGTACCGGGGATAAAAAGCCAATGCCCTGGGATGTAGAGAACCTCACTTTTGCATACAGCCACAATCAGGAAAATCATAAAGATTTTGAGATCGAGCAGGCTGTGAATAAAAATGTACGTCTGGGAGCTACCTATGGTTTTGCCTTTAAGCAAAAACCTATAGAACCTTTTAAAAAGAATGATTCGCTCTTTACGAGCAAGTATTGGAAACTTCTGAAGGATTTCAATTTCAATTACCTTCCGGCAAGTGTTAATCTCACTTCAAATATTACCCGGCAATTTAACCGGCAGCAGTTTAGAGATTTGCTGGCTAACGAAAACTTTATCAATACCACGCCGGTCTATGTGCAGCGCAACTACCAGTTTGACCGAAATTTTACCGTAAACTTCCCGATTACCCAATCCCTGCGGGTAAACCTTAACCAGTTTCAGAACCGCATAGTGCGTAATTATTTAAATGCAGATAACACTATAGATCCTAATGCCGGGGGTGTTTACTCTCAGTTTTTTGACGTGGGAACTCCAGATCGGCACAATCAGAATATGCAGCTTAACTACGATTTGCCTGTGGGTAAACTGCCCTTTATGGATTTTGTAAAATCGACCTATTCTTACAATGCAGACTTTCAGTGGACCCGGGGATCATACCAGTTACAGTCTTTAGAAGGTATTCCCGATCTGGGGAATTCGGTGCAAAATGCCAACACGCACACGCTTCAGACTACATTAGATATGAAGAGCTTGTATACGACACTGGGCATTGGTAAAAAAAGCGGAGGTCCCACTTCGAGAGAAGCCAGAAGCCGGGCTGTACCTACTTTAGGAAATCCCCAGTCTGCTCAGAATAATCAATCACAGGCTAATTCGGGCGGAGGCAAAACCAAAGATTTGCTTATAGGCCTGGCAACAGGAATTAAGCAAATACAAATCAACTACGAGCAAACTAATGGTATGTATTTACCGGGTTATTTGCCGGGTGTAGGATTTTTAGGTACAACACGTCCCACAACCGGATTTGTATTTGGTAGTCAGGCCGAAATACGCGATTATGCTGCCCGCCAGGGTTGGTTAACGCTATATCAGGAGTATAACGAACAATACGGGGAAAATGAGGTGCGTAAATTTGACGTGCAGGCCCAAACCAGTTTTCTGGAAGATCTGACGATTGACATCAATATGAATCGCATTTATCAGGAAACCTATACCGAGAATTATCGGGTTGATCCGCTTACCAGAGCGTACACAAGTCTCACCGGAAATACGCTGGGTAATTTTAGTATTTCAACCCTGATGATAGGTACCGCTTTTAATACGAGTTCGCTGGAGTCATCGCTTAACTTCAACCGCTTTCGTGAAAACCGCTTAATAGTGGCAGAGCGCCTTGCTGAAGATTTCTACGGAAATGATCAGTACCCAAGGGATGAGAATGGGTATCCGGTAGGCTTTAGCAGATCGAGTCAACAGGTTTTGCTTCCTGCTTTTTTATCGGCCTATACTCCCGGAAATGCAGAAAGCGTTTCGCTTGGGGCATTTAGAAGTTTTCCATTGCCCAACTGGAATTTAAAGTACACCGGGTTTATGAAGTTTGACTGGTTTAAAAAGCGGTTCAAGCGTTTTTCGGTAAATCACGGCTATCAGGCGGGTTATACCATTAATCAGTTTAGAACAAACCTCAATTATAACCGCAGATTAAATAACGACCCTCAGGATGCACAGGTTAATCAGGCCGGAGACTTTATAAGTAAGACGTTATATTCCAATATTAACCTTACAGAGATGTTTTCGCCGCTCATTCGCTTGGATTTTGAAATGAACAATTCGGTTAAAATACTGGCCGAGTTGCGTAAAGACAGAACGCTTTCGTTGAGTTTTGATAATAATCTGTTAACCGAAATTCACGGAAATGAGTATATAATAGGGCTGGGATATCGTTTAAAAGATATTAGATTTGCGACCAATATTGGGGGTAGACGTACCATCTTAAAGAGTGATTTAAACTTTAAGGCAGACCTATCGCTACGACAGAATGAAACGATTGTAAGGTATCTGGATGTAGATAACAGTCAGATTACAGCAGGTCAGGATATTTACGGATTGACATTTACGGCAGACTATGCGCTGAGTAAAAACCTGACCGCAATTTTTTATTACGATCATGCATTTGCAACCTATGCGATATCAACTGCCTACCCGCAAACAACAATACGGTCGGGACTGACTTTGCAATATAATTTTGGAAATTAATTAAATACACATATGAGTTTACCAGCAGATTTAAAGTACACTAAAGATCACGAGTGGGTGCGTATTGAAGGAGATACGGCAACCGTGGGCATTACCGATTTCGCTCAGGGAGAGTTGGGGGATATCGTTTATGTAGAAGTAGAAACCGAAGGAGAAACCCTGGATCGCGAAGAAGTTTTTGGTACAGTAGAAGCCGTAAAAACCGTTTCCGATTTGTTTTTGCCTCTAAGCGGTGAGATCATCGAGTTTAATTCGGCTTTGGAGTCAGAACCAGAAATGGTAAATGAAGATCCTTATGGAAAAGGCTGGATGATAAAAGTGAAATTTACAGACGACAGCGAGCTTGACAGTTTGTTGAGTGCCGAAGCCTATCAGGAACTCATAGGTGGCTAGATTACTGCGATATGGGGCTTATGGCTATACACTCTTCATAGCAGTGATTTGCCTGATACCTCTGCCTCATATACAGGAAGCTCCAGAGCATAGCGATAAGATGGTGCACGTGGTGACTTACGTCATCTTTACCTTGCTATGGTTTGCATTTTTTTATTTTTTAAGACCAAATAGTGATTATTTTAAAGTGTCTTTGATAAAATCCTGCAGCTTTGCCATTATTTATGGTATAGTTATTGAAGCTTTACAAGCGGCTCTAACCCGTTCGAGATCAGCAGATTTTAATGATTTCTTAGCCAATCTTGCCGGAATTTCCGGCGCATTACTGGTTATTTTGGTCTTTAGAAATCAATTTTCAAAGCTGAAATCAAAATTTTAATTTCGAGTTGAAGCCTTTTTTATTTAAATTAGCAATCCTTAACAACAAGATTCATGGAACCTAAGAAAAATCCCAAAGCAGATCTGTCTAAAAGAAGTGTACTCTTCTTTCAGTTAGGTCTTATTTTGATACTCGGGCTTACCTATTTGGCTATCGAGTGGAAAACGTATGAGAAAGAGGCCATCGATATCGGACAGCTTGAAATGACTGATGAGCTGGAAGAAGATGTGCCTATTACAGAGTTAAACACTCCACCACCTCCACCGCCACCTCCACCGCCACCACCAGCACCGGAAATCATCGAGGTTGTTGAGGATGATAAAGAAATTGAAGAAACCGTAATCGAGTCTACTGAAACCAGTCAGGAAGAAGAGATTGTAGAGGTTGAAGAAGTTTCTTTCGCAGAAGAAGAAGTTATTGAAGATGTACCTTTTGCAGTTATCGAAAACGTACCGGTGTATCCAGGTTGCGAGAACGAAAAAGGAAACGACGCCAAGAAGAAGTGTATGTCTGAGAAGATCAGTGACTTCGTAAACCGTAAGTTCAATACTGAACTGGGTAGCGAATTAGGTCTTTCAGGTATTAACCGAATCTATGTGCGATTTAAAATTGATCAAAAAGGAAATATCGTAGATATAGGATCCCGTGGTCCACACCCGCGATTAGAATCTGAAGCAGAGCGCGTAATTAAATTGTTACCGCAAATGACTCCAGGTAAGCAGCGTGGTAAGGCAGTAGGGGTACTTTACTCACTTCCTATCGTATTTCAGGTGCAGGATTAATTCCATTATCTGAAAAAAATATCAAAACCCGTCCGCGAAAGCGAGACGGGTTTTTTTATGGCAAGCTTCTTTTTAAAGTTTTAAGTATTAGTAACCATTAAAACTTTATTTATGAGTAATTCTCAAAAAAGCGAATCTGTCGCTCGGCAAAGCGCAGATCGCACAACAAGCAAGCATGATGTAAATCTACGAAAAAACACGGTGGTCTATTTTCAGGTGGGATTAATCACGGCTCTTATTCTGGCCATAGTCGTTCTTGAGCTTAAATCTCCCGTCACTCATTACGAATCACCTGCATTGCCTGATGTGGCAACAGTCTCTATCGACGATTGGAATAGGGAGATCAGGCGTGAAGAGGTAAAAGAGGTTAAGCCGGAGGTGCCAGAAGTTTCAAAGTTATTGCCCCCGGTAGTAAAACCGAATGAAGTAGAGATCCCTGATTTTAAATTTGTTGATCCAACACCGCCAGCCTCAGATGAAACGATCAGCATAACTAGTTTTGAACCGGTTCCTGAGCCTCCGGTAGAAACCACCACGTTTGTTGCGGTAGAACGTGTTCCGGTTTTTCCCGGATGTGAAGGCCTTAACTCTAACAAAGAGTTGAAGGCTTGTATGCAGGAAAAGATGAACCAGTTCATCAATCGTAATTTTGATACCGGTATTGGAGCGCGCTATGGTTTACAAGGTGTCAATAAGGTGGATATTCAGTTTACTATTGATGAATTTGGTAAAGTAACAGACTTAAAAACACGAGCTCCGCACCCTGCTCTTGAGAAAGAGGCTGTACGCGTTATGGAAAAATTACCTCAAATGGAGCCCGGCAAGCAGCGGGATCGCAATGTGCGGGTCATTTATTTTCAACCTCTTAAATTTCAGGTTCAGGATTAAAATTACATTTCAGATTAGTACAGCCCGCCCCATCAGGCGGGCTGTTTTTTTAGGTAAAGCGCGCATTGGATTGGGGTGTGCCTGAAAGTATTTGAATCTGTAAAAAGAGGATGTTGAAAAAATAGTATCTTTCCACCTCCTAAATCTCATAAGTTCATGTCATTCAAGACTTTTGCTGCAGGTCTGGCCTTATTTACAGTTTCTGCATTGCAGGCTCAGCTTATCACGGGTAACTTTGAGCAATACCCCATTTTTGAAGAGTGCGAAAATGTTCCGGCTGTTGCGCTTTCAACCTGTTTCAACGAAACCCTGATCAATAAGATAAAAGCTGAATTCAAGATGCCCCAACGCGTGCTTGATGAACAGTATCAGGGCGATTTGGTCGTTTTGTTTGAAGTCACAGAAGAGGGTACGTTTGAATTGCTTCATGTTACCGGTATTTATGAGGAATTGCGCAGTGAGATCACCCGGGTGTTTGGTGAATTGCCTCAGATAAAACCGGCAACCTATAATGCCCGCCCAACGTATATGCAGTTTAATATGCCTATACCTATTCCGTTTTCTAAAGATTCTTCTGCAATTAAAGATTCTTCCGCAATTAAAGATTTTAAAACAGGAGCAGTGCCGGTGAAAAAACTGGAGGAGCAAAGTGAATATGATGCTATCAAAACATTTCCATTTGAAAACCGGGAATACAATTCGCAGTTATTCATTCCGTTTTCTCACGAAACCTATAGCAGGTTTGATCAGGAGCTCAATAGGGTGGGTACAAACTCGCACACGGCAGGCAAGCCTTTTACCTATGATAATGTAAATACCTATTACGACTTTAAAGAGGCTCGCGAAGGTTTGTATAAAAAAAAAGAGTCGTGGTTTGGGCGTAAATTATGGAATGAACATATGGTTACCCTGCAAGGGGAGGACTACTGGTTTACTTTAGATCCTGCTGCAGATTTGCAGTTGGGCTTTGAGACTGCAAATAATGAAGATCAAAGCTATACCTATAACAATACCCGGGCAGTTATTTTTCAGGGAGGTTTAGGAAAAAATTTAAACTTTTATACAGTTGTTTATGAAAGTCAGGGCACTTTTGCGGGCTACTTTAACAGGTTTGCACGTTCTATAAGGCCAGATGGTGGAAACCCTGCGATTGTCCCGGGCAGGGGGGTAGCAGCAGAATCAGCTTCCGGCGATTTTGATTACCCGGTTGCAGAAGGTTATCTCTCCTATACGCCAAATAAATACTTCAACTTTCAGTTTGGTCATGGTAAAAACTTTATTGGTGACGGGTATCGCTCCCTGTTGCTTTCAGATAACGCGAGTCCGTACCCTTTTTTTAAGCTGAACACTACATTTTGGAAACTCAAATACACCAATACCTGGATGTCGTTACGCGATGTGCGCCCTGAAGTAGTTGCAGACGGTTCATTTAAAACCAAATATATGGCCAATCATTATTTGAGTTTAAATGTGACTAAAAGACTCAATATTGGGCTTTTTGAAAATGTAATCTGGACTAATGATAACGATCGAGGGTTTGACCTGAATTATCTGAATCCGGTAATTTTTTACCGGGCAATTGAATTTTCTACAGGTTCGCGTGGGGGTAATGCCCTGATCGGGTTGAGTGGTAAGTACAAATTCAGTGATCGATTTAATGCCTACGCACAGGTAATCATCGATGAATTTTCTACCGGAGCAGTTTTTAGCAGTGATAAGTCATTTCAAAATAAGCAGGGCGTGCAGCTGGGTTTTAAATATTACGATGCTTTCCATGTAGATGATTTACAATTGCAAGTGGAGTTTAATCAGGTAAGACCTTATGTATACTCAAATAATGAGATCGAACTCAATTATGGTCATAACAATCAGTCCATGGCGCACTTGTGGGGTGCAAACTTCAGGGAGCTTATAGCTATTGCGCGGTATCGCAATGATCGTTGGTTTGGGGCAGCAAAATTTATTTACGGGGAACGCGGTTTTGAAATTGGCGATATCAATCAGGTTTATTACGGTGGAAGTATTTATGGGAATGATGAAAATATTCCCTCAGAACTGGGTATCGAAATAGGCCAGGGCAACCGGGCCAATACCTTTCTTGGGAATGTAGAATTGGGGTATCTCGTAAACCCTTCTACCAACCTGAAGGTGTATGCTTCGGTATTATACCGCGATAATCGCATAGAACAATTTGATCCGGTAAACCTCAACGAACAGACCGTTTGGGTGAATTTTGGTTTTAGAACCGATTTGTTCAACTGGTATTTTGATTACTAACTTAAAAACTTTGGCTTTGAAATTATTAAAAAACAGTGTCGTACTCATTATGCTTCTTGTACTGAGTTCATGCGAAGAGAAAACAGAAAAACCGGAAATCGCTTTTGATTCCAATTTTGCACATGTGGTTTATTTTTGGCTAAACAATCCCGATAGTACCGAAGACCGGGCTGAATTTGAAAAGGCATTGAAGCAATTTCTAAACACCAGCGAATACGCCCAGACCAAATTCATTGGCACGCCGGCAAATACGCCCCGGGAGGTGGTAGATAACAGCTGGACCTACTCTATTATTTTAACGTTTCCGTCAAAAGAGATTCAGGATCGGTACCAAAAAGAACCGGTACACCTTAAGTTTGTAGAAGAAGCTTCTCATTTGTGGGATCGGGTACAGGTTTATGATGCTGTTGGGCTTTCTGAGTGATTGCTTAAAGATTTCAGACTTTTCAGGAAGCAGAGGTGCATTTTCGATAAAATGGGTTTTGCTTAAGGGTAAGAAGGATTAGAGAACAAATCCGGTCGTAATATACTCAATATCCCTTGTGCAGATGCCGAGTGTGTGGTATCTTTGCACGACTTTTTAAAGCCCTTGAAAAACACGCTTTTGAGCCTTACTGAAACCCATAAATTGTCCCCGAGTATTTGGCAGGATTTTAAAGAAATCACCAAAATGCGCCTTGCTATCAGCGTGGTGTTTTCGAGCATGGCAGGCTATCTTTTGGGAGCTTATAGTATTGACTGGCTTACGGTTTTATTGCTCGCAGTAGGCGGTTATCTAATGGTAGGGGCTTCAAATGCCTACAACCAGATCATCGAAAGAGATCTTGATGCCCTGATGGATCGTACCAAAAACCGTCCTGTAGCAGCCGGGCGTATGTCTGTGCGTACTGCTTTTACTATCGCAACGATTTTTACTGTTTTGGGTCTTGTAGTGCTTTATATTATCAACCCCATTACGGCAGTTTTTGGAGCGATTTCAATTTTTTTATACGTGTGCGTCTATACTCCGCTTAAAACCAAAACGCCACTTTCGGTTTTTGTTGGAGCTTTTCCGGGAGCTATTCCTTTTATGATGGGTTGGATTGCCGCAACCGGAGATTTTGGCATAGAAGCCGGAACCTTATTTATGCTTCAATTTTTCTGGCAGTTCCCCCATTTTTGGGCCATTGGCTGGTTTTTATATGAAGACTATAAAAAAGGAGGTTTCTTTATGTTGCCTACCGGCGAAAGGGACCGCGGAACAGCCATACAGGTAGTTCTTTATACCATCTGGACTATTTTAGTTTCTATCATTCCGGTGTTTGGAGTTACCGGAAGGCTTTACCTCACTCCGGTTTCTGCTGTTTTAGTAGGGATTTTGGGTCTGGGCTTGCTTTATTACGCACTTCGATTATATTCTTACAAAAACAACCTTACCGCCAAGCGACTCATGCTGTCCAGCGTGAGTTATATCACTTTAATACAAATTATTTACGTAGCAGATAAATTTCTAAGGTAATGGATTATACATCGCAATCAGAACAGGTTAAAATCGCACGTTCCAAAAAGATGATGCTGTGGTTTGGTATTGTAAGTCTTTCTATGATGTTTGGCGGACTTACCAGTGCATATATTGTAAGCAGCGAGCGCAAAGACTGGCTTCACGACTTTCAGCTCCCTCAGGCGTTTTACATCAGTACGGCGCTCATAGTTTTGAGCAGCCTCACTATGCTGGTGGCCAAAAGAGCCATTTCGCGCGAAAAGAATTCGCTTGGCACCCTGGCTCTTGTTGCTACGGCAGTACTGGGAGTGGCTTTTGTCATTTTTCAGTTTAAAGGCTTTGGTGAAATCGTACAGGAGGGATATTTCTTTACCGGAAGTCAAAGCAATGTAACCACTTCTTTTATTTATGCTTTTGTGATAAGTCACGTGGTTCACGTGGTAGCAGGAATTTTGGTGTTGCTTGTTGTACTGGTTCAGCAATTGAGAGGTAAATATGCTAAGGGACAGACGCTTGGTCTTGAACTGGGGGCAACATTCTGGCATTTTGTAGATATCCTATGGGTTTATCTTTTGCTGTTTTTCATGTTTGCAGAAGATCTCATTCACTAGATAAGAAGCTGTTTTTATTAAAAAAGCTTTAAAATTTCTTTTTTTTGAATGGTTATAAATACCGATTATTGCTTTGAAAAGCATTTTTAAAATACCTATTTTTGCAACGCTTATTAACCGATATTAAAATATGAACGCTACAGCTGTTAAAACAGGCACAGAAGGCAAAGTCTGGGGAGGCGGGGATGAACAACCTCTAAAAGCGAGTTACGGTAAATTAATGATGTGGTTCTTCATCCTTTCGGATGCGCTCACATTTTCCGGTTTTCTCGCAGCTTACGGATTCTCCCGTTTTAAATTTATAAATACCTGGCCTATCGCCGATGAAGTGTTTACTCACTTTCCTTTTTTACACGGAGTAGATGCTCCTATGTATTATGTGGCGTTGATGACCTTTATCCTTATTTTTTCCTCGGTAACTATGGTGCTTGCGGTAGACGCCGGTCATCAAATGAAGAAAAACAAAGTGATTTGGTACATGTTCTTTACCATCATTGGTGGTGTGGTTTTCGTGGGTTCTCAGGCCTGGGAATGGGCAAACTTCATCTCTGGTGAGTATGGAGCAGTTGAAACCAAAGGAGGTAAGATCATTCAGTTTGTAAATGCTGAAGGCGAGCAGGTGGCAATTGAGTCTTTTGCAGTTGATCTTCCTTCAGACCGTACCCGTCTTACCAAAAGCGAGGCACTCTGGTATCAGTCTGAAAGCAGTCTTCCTGAATATGAGCTAGCTGAAGTAATTGAAGGTTTTAAAGCCAATCCCGATTTATTGGTTAGAACGCAGTTAATTGCCGAAAACGGTCAGAAAACCATTCTTTCCCGTGAGGAGTCTTTAGCCAAATTAGAAAATGACGGAAAGCAGGTGGTTGAAGGAGCTAATCTTGTGCACAATGAGTACGGACCTCCACTTTTTGCAGATTTCTTTTTCTTTATTACCGGTTTTCACGGTTTCCACGTATTCTCAGGAGTAATCATCAATATTATCATTTTTATCAATGTGATCTTGGGGACCTACGAGCGCAGAGGCAGCTATGAGATGGTTGAAAAAGTAGGTTTGTACTGGCACTTTGTAGATTTGGTTTGGGTATTTGTATTCACATTCTTTTACCTGGTTTAATTTTAAAATTTTATTCCGCAAAGCGGAAGCTTTAAAACATATATAATGGCACACGATTCAGCACATCACGGTTCGGCTACTAAAAGAATCTGGACGGTTTTTGGGATACTTTCTATAGTGACCATCATCGAAGTAGCTTTAGGTATTGTAAGACCGGGCTTCTTGATAGAGACCGATTTCTTAAGAATGCACTTATTAAACTGGATATTCATTATACTAACCTTATACAAGGCTTATTTAATCACCTGGGCATTCATGCACATGGAGCATGAGACCAAAGGTTTAAGGAGATCTGTAGTGTGGACCGGGATATTCCTGGTTTGTTACCTGATCTTTATTTTACTTACGGAAGGGGATTATATCTTCGATGTATACAAAGAAGGTTATGTGGCCTGGGATTTTTAATCCTTTAAAAATTTTTAAAAGACGACTTCGGGTCGTCTTTTTTTATGTCTTGTTTTAATGCAAACATTCTGTGATGTACCTTTGCATTCGGTTTTGGAAAGGTCTCCCAAAGCTGTACATAAAAACCTAAATGACCCCAATTTAGACGGTTTGCTATGAAAAAGTATTTTGTTTTAGGTGTTTTATTTATACTGCCCATTGTGGCTTATCTGTTCTTTGCTTCGGGCATCCATAATTTTGCCAAATTACCCGTACTTCAGGAAGCGATTACTGAGCTTGATTCGTCCGGCGGGGTGCAATTTCAAAATAAAATAACCGTATTGGGTTTTCTCGGAAATACGATTGAACGCGACGGGGGCGATTTATTCAATCTCAATCAGAAAATATTTAAGCCTTTCCGGGAATTCGATGATTTTCAATTTGTGTATTTGGTTCCGCAATCAATTGATACTACCGCACTGTACAAGGTAAAAACCGAATTAGGCCGACTTACAGATATCTCCAACTGGCATTTCGTAATGCTTCCGCAGGAGCAGATTGAAGCGGTCTTCAGCAGTTTGAAAACCCCTTATAATCTTATGGCAGATGGCGGATCGCAGTATATTTTTATACTCGATAAAGACCGAAAACTGAGAGGTCGTGATGATGATGAGGATGAAGGAGTTCTTTACGGTTACGACAGTGCTGATATTGCAGAATTGTCTAATAAGATGAAAGACGACGTTAAGATAATCCTTGCGGAATACCGTCTTGCGCTGAAGAAAAATAATGCCGAACGCTAATTGCCATGAATAAAAAGAAAACCTACATAGGTATTGCAGTCATCGTGCTGATTTTTGGGATACTTACAATTCCCAAAATAATAGACCGTTTAAAGCGTGGAGAAGTAGTTAAGAATGACCGGCTTAATGTTGCTACTATAGATACCGAAGAAAATGACGGCAAGCTGGCTTATATCAACATAAATGGTAAAGATCGTAAAGTACCGCATTTTGAGTTTGTCAATCAATATGGCGACACCATAACAGAAGAAAGTTATAAAGGAAAAGTCTTTTTGGTAGAGTTTTTCTTTACCCGTTGTCCTACCATTTGTATCCCTATGAACAAGAACCTGGTTCTTATACAAAACACGTTTCAGGATAATCCTGATTTTGGTATAGCCAGTTTCAGTATCGACCCCGAGCATGATAGTCCAGAGGTGTTAAAGGAATATGCAGATCGTTATGGGGTTACAGATCCCGACTGGAATTTGATGACGGGTGAGCGGGAGCAGATTTATGAACTGGCTAATGTAGGTTTTAACCTGTTAGCTCAGGAAAATCCCAATATCGATGGAAACTTTCAGCATTCCGGGTTGTTTGCTCTGGTAGACCAAAACGGTTTTATTAGATCGAGAAGGGATGAGTTTGGAAATCCCCTCATTTACTACCGCGGTTTTATTCCTCAGGGAGCTGAGGAGGTGGAAGGAGAAGAAACTTCTCAAATAGACATCCTCATTGAGGACATAAGAAAATTACTGAATAAGAACAATTCCTAGATGAACGATCTTGTAAGAAAAGAAAAGCTGTACAACAGATGGATTGTTGTACTTTCTGTAGCAATACCTATTGCAGTGGCGCTTTTATTTATGGTGCGTATTCCTAATGTGGAGCGCCTGGGCTTTTTGCCTCCAATTTATGCCGGTATTAATGCGCTTACCGCTATTTTACTCATTACCGCGGTTATTCAGGTAAAAAAGGGCAATCGCAAGGCACACGAGAAACTTATGAAAGTTTGTATAGGTCTTTCGGTTGTTTTTTTGGTGCTCTATGTAGTGTATCATGCGACCTCAGATTCTACAAAATTCGGAGATACAAACCTTGACGGGGTGGTTTCAGATGCAGAGAATGCGGCTGTAGGTGTTTTTAAATACGTCTATTATTTCATTTTAATTTCTCACATCCTTCTTTCAATAGGCGTGATCCCTTTTGTGCTTATTACTTATGTAAGGGCGGCACTGGGCAAATTTGAGATGCACCGTAAAATCGCCCGTATCACCTTTCCGCTTTGGCTGTACGTTGCGGTTACCGGGGTGGTGGTTTACTTTATGATATTTCCGTATTATCCTGTTTAATTCTGTAATGATGAAGCGTTTCGTTCTCACTTTAGTCTTTTTAATAGTAAGCTTTGCAATGCAGGCACAGTGTGCCATGTGTCGTGCAGTACTGGAAAGCGAGACCGATAACAGCATGGCCGAAGGGGTTAACAACGGCATTGTTTATTTAGCGGCAATTCCATACCTGCTTATGGGCGGTTTGATTTGGTTTATTTACAGAAGCCGCCGAAAATCTCCTTAGATCAAGCGGCTGGTTTAGACTTCCCGGAGAGCTCTTCTTATTTCGAAAGTCCCTAAATGTTAATTTATTCTGTTTTAAATGTAACATTTACAGCTTTTGATAGTCTATTTAAGGGCTAACGCTATAATTTTCAGGCCTCCTGTACTCTAGACCATCATTATGATTGCGATAAAAGACCTTCACAAGTCCTATACAATGGGTTCGAACTCCCTGCACGTGCTTAAAGGAATCAACTTTAGTGTTGAGGAAGGTGAGTTGGTGAGTATTATGGGTTCTTCAGGTTCCGGTAAATCTACGCTGCTTAATATTTTGGGCATGCTTGATGAGGCCGATTCGGGTACCTATACCCTTGACGGCACTCCCATTAAGAATTTAAACGAAAAAATTGCTGCACGCTATCGCAACAAGTTCCTGGGGTTTATTTTTCAGTCTTTCAATCTTATCAATTATAAAAGTGCTTTAGATAATGTAGGCATGCCTTTGTACTATCAGGGGATGAAACGCGCTGAGCGAACCGATAAAGCGATGGCTTACCTCGAAAAAGTAGGTTTGGCAAACTGGGCACATCATATGCCCAATGAACTTTCCGGAGGGCAAAAGCAACGTGTGGCAATCGCCAGAGCTTTAGCTTCAGATCCTAAAGTACTCCTTGCCGATGAGCCTACCGGTGCTTTGGACACCAAAACCAGTTATGAAGTCATGGAGCTCATTCAGGGAATTAATGACGAGGGAAAAACCATTCTTGTGGTTACTCACGAAGATGATATAGCCCACATGACCAAACGTATCGTAAACCTGAAAGATGGCTTGATTATAGACGATACAAAAATCAATCAGGTAAGAGCGGCGTCTCATGTTTAGTCTGGAGCGCTGGCAGGAGATTTTTGAAACCATCCGGAAAAATAAGCTCCGAACGTTTCTCACAGGCTTATCGGTAGCCTCAGGAATTTTTATTTTGGTGATTCTTCTCGCGCTGGGTCAGGGCATGCAAAATGGTATTGCAAAAGAGTTTGAGCGCGATGCCACAAACCGAATTTCAGTCTATACTGGTGTAACTTCTGTAGGTTACAAAGGCCTCAATCCCGGTCGTTTTATAGAGATGACCAATGCCGATTACAACTATCTGATCGAAAAATACGAGGACAACCTTGAATTTAAATCTGCTGTTTACCGCATCTGGAGCGGTATTTTAACCTACGGTAAAGAGTCTGGCAGCTATAGGGTAGAAGGAGTGTATCCTGACTATCAGTTTCTGGAAAACGAAAGTCTGGTGAGTGGTCGCTACATCAATTATTCTGATCAGGAAGACAAAACCAAGGTTGTGGTCATCGGCAATAAAGTAAAACAGGATTTGTTTGGTGACACAGATGCTCTCGGCAAACTGGTTCAGGTAAATGGTATAAATTTTTATGTGGTGGGTGTTTACAGTGATCCCGGTGGTGAGCGCGAAGAGACCCGGGTTTTTGTTCCTATTTCTACCTCGCAGCGCGTATTTGGTGGTGCAGACAAAGTGCGTAATCTGGGCTTTACGTTAAAACCAAAAGCAAATTTTGAAGCAACACTGGCCCAGTCTATCAATTTCTCCAATGAGATTGAAGCTTTCCTTAAAGAACGGCATCTCGTGGCTCCCGATGATACCAGTGCAATCAATATCAATAACACCCTTGAAGACGCAAAGCGGTTTTACGATCTTATAGGTATGATTAAGCTCTTCTTTTGGATTGTGGGAATATTTACCATCATCGCCGGTGTGGTAGGCGTAAGTAATATTATGCTCATTATTGTGAAAGAACGCACAAAAGAAATAGGGATACGTAAAGCTCTGGGTGCAGAACCCTGGTCTATTGTGAGCATGATTTTGCACGAGTCGATCTTTGTGACTGCAATTGCCGGCTTCTCGGGCCTGCTTTTTAGTATGGGACTACTGGAGTTGATTGGCCCCAATCTCCAGATGGATTATATACGAAACCCCACCGTAAACTTTAATGTGGCCATAACGACCGTTTTTATACTGGTGCTGGCCGGTGCGCTGGCCGGTTTTGTACCTGCCTGGAGAGCCGCCCGTATCAAACCTATTGCTGCCCTGCGCGAAGAATAAATGATAAAAGTTAACCCGTTGACCTATGTTTAGTAAAGACAGTTGGGATGAGATTATAGAAGCCTTAAGCCGCAACTGGTTTAGAACGGCCCTTACTGCTTTTGGGGTTTTGTGGGGAATTTTCATTCTGGTAATCCTTCTTGCTGCGGGTAAGGGGCTTGAGAATGGGGTGAAAAAAGATTTTGGGAACATAGCAACCAACAGTATGTTTATGTGGACGCAAACCATCTCTAAACCCTACAAAGGACTTCCTAAGGGACGCCGCTTCAGCTATGATCTTGATGATGTTGCTGCTATTAAGCAAAGTATGCCTGAGCTGCGCTTTGTATCGCCGCGTAACCAGCTGGGAGGTTTTGGCGGAGCCAATAATGTGGTACGCGGAATCAATACCGGTGCTTTTAATGTTTATGGAGATTATCCCGAGTATATAGAGCAGCAGCCTATGTATATCACTTCCGGGCGTTTCCTGAATTACGGGGATATTGAAGCCAGGCGAAAAGTTGCCGTAATAGGCGAAGGCGTGCGCAATGCCCTTTACGATAAGGGAGAAGATTTTATAGGGACTTACATCAAAATCAACGGCGTGAATTTTATGGTTGTAGGGACTTATGCGGTTGTCGCAAGTAATGGAGATTCTGAAGAAGAGCAAAAGCAGATTTATGTTCCTTTTACTGCTTTTTCCCAGGCGTTTAATATGGGTAACGACGTGGGCTGGATGGCGATCACTGCAAAAGACGGCTATTCGATTACCCAATTAAAAACGAAGGTGTTTGACATTATAAAAACCCGTCATAGCATTCATCCCGAGGATGATCGTGCCATTGGAAACTTTGATCTTTACGAGCAATACCAAAAAGTAGACGGTCTTTTTATAGCTCTAAAAGCGGTAGCCTATTTTGTGGGTATTTTAGTATTGCTTTCGGGAATAATTGGTATCAGCAATATTATGCTGATTGTCGTAAAAGAGCGTACCAAAGAGATTGGTATACGCCGTGCACTGGGCGCAAGTCCCTGGTCAATACGCAGTCAGATTCTTACCGAATCGGTTTTTTTAACCCTGATATCGGGGATGGCCGGTATTTCTCTGGGAGCTTTGGTGATCTATGTTTTAAACAAAATTCTCGATGCCAACGGTCCGGTAGAAATGTTTTCAAATCCCAGCGTGGATTTATCAACCATATTAATCGCCTTATTCATTCTTATATCTTCGGGCCTTTTAGCCGGATTTATACCTGCTCAAAACGCTATTAAAGTTAAACCCATAGACGCATTGCGCGACGAGTAAAACATCAATAAAAAACGACTCTATTTTATGAAAAAATCTGTTACTATCATTATTCTGGTTGTCATAGGCCTCGTGTTTGTAGGCTCTCTGTATTATTTCTACCAGAAAAACCAGGAAGATCCTGTTGTGTATAAAACCGAGAAGCCTTCCCGACAAACCATAATTAAAAAAACAGTGGCTACGGGGAGTATTGTACCTAATGAAGAGATTTTGATTAAGCCCAATATTTCGGGTATTATCGCCGAGATTTATGTGGAAGCAGGTCAGATCGTCAAGCAGGGAGATATGATAGCGAGAATTGATGTGGTGCCCAATGTGTCTTCTTTGGTCAGTGCCAAAAATAACATTCAAAGTGCTCGTAATCAACTGGAGACTGCCAAGCTGGCTTATGAAAATCAGAAAAGCATATTCAGCAGACAGAGTTCGCTGTATGAGCGTGGGGTAATTTCGGCAAATGAATTTGACATTAATAAACGGGAATACGACAGGGCTGTGCAGGAATGGAGACAGCAGCAAGTGAGCCTCAACTCTGCGGTGCAGAACTATGATATCGTGCGTACGGGTACTACTGCCGGTTTGGGCAACGCTGCCACCACTCAGGTCAAGGCGACCATCGACGGGATGGTTTTGGAAATCCCCGTAAAGGAAGGCAATCAGGTTATTGAAGCCAATAACTTTAATGATGGTACTACAATCGCGGCTCTGGCTAATGTAAATGATATGATTTTTGAAGGCAAGGTAGACGAGAGTGAGGTAGGTAAAATTACCGAAGGGCTTCCGCTTAAGATTACTGTTGGAGCCATTGAAGATAAAAGTTTTGATGCCACACTTGATTATATCGCACCAAAGGGAATCGCAGAAAATGGTGCCATTCAATTTGAGATCAAAGGAACTTTGGCAAAAGTAGATTCGACATTTATACGTGCCGGTCTTAGTGCTAATGCATCTATTATTTTAGAAGAAGCTACAGATGTACTTGCGGTTAAAGAAGCGCTTATTCAATATGATACAAAAACCCAGCAACCCTTTGTTGAAGTTGCCGTGGGCGATCAGCAGTTTGAAAGACGCGATGTAAAACTGGGTGTGAGTGATGGTATTTACGTGGAAATCCTTGAAGGAGTAAAGCCTGAAGACGAAATTAAAGTCTGGAATGCAACCGTACCGGTTCAATCCTTTTAAACCAAATTAAAAATCAGATGTAACATTTCTGATCAAACAACTACTTATCAAACAGAATTTCAATTATGAAGAATTATTTATTCATTTTTCTTTTGGTTTTTGCGGGGGTATCCGGTTTTGCTCAGCAAAAGTGGACCCTGCAGGAATGCATACAGCGGGCACTTGACGAAAACATTCAAATACGCCAGGCAGAGCTTGATCTGGAAGGTGCTGCGATTGATCGTTCAGACGCGATTGGTAACTTTTTGCCCAGTTTCAACGCCAACAGCTCAGTGTCTAAAAATACCGGTTTGAACTTTGACCCTACAAGTAACCTGGCTACAACAACCCAGTTTTTATCTGCCAGTGGAGGTATTAATGCGGGCTATACCTTGTTTGACGGTCTACGTAACTTTAAACAGATACAGCGTGCCAAGCTTACAGCACTTTCTGCACAATATGGGCTTGAAAAGCTGCAGGATGATATTGCCCTTACCGTTGCTAATGGCTATTTGCAGGTAATACTGAATAAGGAAAACCTAAAAGTACTGCGTTCCCAAAATGAAGTGACCCGGCGTCAGATTGAGCAAACTCGTGAATTAGTTGATGGTGGGGTTTCACCACGGGGAGATTTGCTTGAGGTGCAGGCACAAAATGCTACTGAGATTCAAAATATTACCGCTGCTGAAAATGCGGTGCAGATTTCACTTATTAGCCTTGCGCAAACCTTACTGATCAGAGATTATAAAACTTTTGACATCGCAGAGGGTGATTTTAATATTTATGGAGAAGAGATTTTAGCACTAAGTCCCGAGAAGATAACAGAGTCTGCAAAAGAGGAACGTTATGAAGTGCGCATTGCAGAAAATAATCTTGATCTTGCCGAAAAGGATGTCGAGATTGCTAAAGGTGCAAAATTGCCCACTTTAGATGCCTTTTTTGGATATAGCACAAGGTATTCTGAACAGGATATTCAAAACACCTTTCAGGAGCAGTTGTATCTTAATGACGGTATATCTTATGGCTTACGCCTTAACATACCTATTCTAAACGGTTTTCAGGCGCGCAACAATGTTCAGCGGAATAAGATTGCGGCAGAGCGTGCGGCAATCAATTTAGAACAGGCACAGCTTGACCTGGAGTCTAACGTGTACCAGGCTTATCTCGACGCTCAGGGTGCTTTAAAAACCTTTGAGGCTGCTGAATCAGCTGTAGAATCTCAAGAACTGGCCTATTCCTACGCAAAAGACCGCTACGATGTAGGTTTGATAAATGCCTTTGATTTCAGCCAGTCAAAACAGCGCTATGACAATGCGCAAATAGACCTAAACAGGGCTAAGTACGATTACATATTTAAACTAAAAGTTTTAGAACTTTATTTTGGTGTACCTGTAGATCAATTGAAGTTTTAATACTGAAACTATTGATTTTAGTAACTAAACGATGAAAAAAAAGACCTTACTCATTATTCTTGCTGTTATTGTTGTTCTGATTTTAGCACTTATTGGTGCTAAAAAAGCAGGGCTTTTCGGCAAATCGGGAAATTTTAAACCGGTTGAAGTTCAGGAAATCGTGCTTGAAGATGTGGTCGAAACTGTAGCGGCTACCGGAAAAATTCAGCCCGAAGTAGAGGTTAAAATCTCTTCTGAAGTTTCCGGCGAGATTATAGAGCTACCCGTGGTTGAAGGCCAGCAGGTTGAGAAAGGTGATTTGTTGGTGCGTATAAACCCAGATTTGATTCAGTCTGCATTAACGCAGGCACAGGCTTCGTTGCAAAATATACGGGCAAATCTGGCTCAGGCTGAAGCTACCCTGAAGAATGCAAAAGCTAATTATGAGCGTAACAAAACCCTTTTTGAGAAAGGGGTGATTTCAAAATCAGCCTGGGATCAGTCGGTCTCAGATTATGAGGTGGCACAGGCTAATGTAAAGTCTGCCTATTACAGCGTGCAAAGTGCAGCAGCAAACGTGAACCAGTCGCGTGATAACTTATCGCGTACCACTATATATGCGCCTATAAGCGGAACCATATCCAGGCTTGATGTTGAACTGGGCGAGCGCGTGGTAGGTACCCAGCAAATGGCCGGTACCGAAATTATGCGGGTTGCAGACCTGGGTAATATGGAGGTTGAGGTTGATGTAAACGAAAATGACATTGTTAAAATCAATATTGGTGATTCTACCCGCGTTGAGGTTGATGCGTACCTCAAAAAGATTTTTAAAGGTGAAGTAACCGAAATAGCTAACTCTGCGGAAAGTAATCTGACTGCAGACCAGGTTACCAATTTTAAAGTAAAAGTGCGCATTCTTGAAGAATCGTATAAGGATCTGCTCGAAGGTCAGTCTGAAAGTTATTCGCCCTTTAGACCGGGAATGACCGCAACGGTTGACATCATTACCAAAAGTGTGAAGAATGCCGTGGCTGTTCCTATTAGTGCGGTGGTAATCAAGAGCGATACCACGCAGACCAGTGCTGCCTTTGGTGAAAATCAATATGAAGCCGTGTTTGTTAAGCAGGGAGATAAGGCGGTACTTAAGCGTATTACCACCGGTATTCAGGATGATTCCGATATCGTGATTACTTCAGGTTTAGAAACCGGGGAAACCGTAATTACAGGGCCGTACAACACGGTGACCAAATTACTTAAGGACGGAGATCTGGTGGAGGTTAAAAAAGATGCTAAATTTGAGCCTTCAGAAGAAGACTAGATTATGGCAATCCTTTTAGGTATAGAAACCACCACGACCAATTGTTCTGTAGCACTGTCAAAAGATGATGTGATTTTGGCTTTTAAAGAAGATATGGGCCTCGATTATTCACACGCCGAGCGCTTGCATCTCTACATCGCAGAAGTACTGCAGGAGGCTAATATTCCTAAATCGGAAATCGATGCAGTTGCCGTAAGCAAAGGGCCTGGATCTTATACCGGTCTGCGAATAGGCGTAAGTGCTGCAAAGGGTTTATGCTACGCCCTGAATGTTCCTTTAATTGCCACAAATACACTTAAAGCGCTTGCGATACAGGCCAACCAGTCTGGTGATGAGTTTAAGTATATTATTCCTGTGCTGGATGCCCGGCGTATGGAGGTCTACAGCGCGGTTTTTAACCCGGTTTTTGATGAAATACGAAGTATTGAAGCTCAAATTGTAGAAGAAAGCTCTTTTCTTAACTATCTCGATTCCGGTAAGGTCTTGTTTATAGGAAATGGTGCAGCAAAGCTGAAAGACCTGATTAAACATCCCAACGCCCGTTTTAATGATAAGGCTCTGCCTTCTGCCCGGGAAATGATGCCTTTGGCTTTAGCCAAATATAAAATAAGCGACACCGAAGATGTCGCTTATTTCGAGCCTTTTTATCTCAAAGACTTTTTTGTTACTTCAAAAAAGAAGTGATATTTATTTGCCAGTAAAACTCGCGCCACTTTCATTAAACACGTGTACATCGCGTTGCGGAAATGGAATTACGATGCCTTGCTCCTCAAGTCTGTGTTTACCTTCTTCCAGTATGTGCCAGTGCAGCGCCCAGTAATCATCATTTGTAGCCCAGAAACGCAGGGACAGATTTACAGAGCTGTCTGCAAGTTCGGTTACCACGATCATAGGTTCGGGATGTGGGTCGTGCAATACGGTTTCCTGCTCATTCACCAGTTTAAGAAGAATTTCTTTAGCGAGCTTGATGTCGCTGTCGTACGAAATCCCCCAGGTTTGTGCATTATGTCTTACGCCTTGCGAGGTGTAATTGATAATGTTGTCGTTTGAAAGTTTTCCATTAGGAATTACTGCCTCCTGGTTTCCAAAGGTGATAAGGCGTGTGTTAAAAATAGAGATTTCCTTAACCGAACCGTCTACTCCCTGAGCCGAAATCCAGTCTCCTACTTTAAACGGTCTTAAGAGCAATATAAGCACTCCACCGGCAAAGTTGGCCAAAGAGCCCTGCAGGGCAAGACCTATTGCCAGACCGGCAGCACCAATAACGGCAATGAGCGATGATGACTCTACTCCTAATTGGGTAATAACCACAACGAATAAGAGTATTTTTAAAGACCAGTTGATGAGGTCTGCTATAAATTTTTCAAGGGTGAGGTCGTAGTCTTTTTTGTCAAAGAATTTTTTCACCAGTTTGTTGATCACCCGAATGATCCAAAAACCGACGACTAAAGTCAAAATAGCACCTAAAAGACTGGGTAAAAAGTCTATAATTTTTTCGCCAAATTTATTGGCATAATCTTCTACTTGGTTGATATCAAATTGCATATTTAAATTTTTTACAAAGGTCTGGGATACACTGCAGAAATAAAAAATACCGTTGTTTAAATTAAGTTAATTCTAATGCCTTGATCGGGCGTTAGTTTATTGAAAATAATAGGTGTTAATTGACAATAAAAAAACCCGCAGAATTTTCTGCGGGTTTTTATTTTTAGTGAGCTGTTTTTATTTTACCTCAAAGGTAATCTTTACATTAACCCTGAATTCTGATACGGTATCTCCGGTAACCACAGCACTTTGTTCATTTACATAAACCGAACGGATGTTCTTAATGGTTTTTGAAGCTTCTTTCACCGCATTAGCGGTTGCCTGTTCCCAGCTTTTATTAGAGCTGGCTAATACTTCGATTACTTTTAAAACTGCCATAATTATCTTTTTTGGTTATTTAAATTGTTAAATCCTCAATTTACGATAATTCGAGCAGTTAAGCTTTAATGATTTGTTAATCTAGCTAGCCATTTATAGCTTCAACGCTATTGATTCTGCCCTGCAGCATTTCCTTAAGCATGGTTTCAATCCCGTTTTTGAGTGTAAAAGTAGAAGAAGGGCATCCACTGCAGGCTCCCTGCAAAACAACCTGTACGTTTTTGGTTTCCGGATTGTAATGCTTAAACATAATATTGCCGCCGTCACTGGCTACGGCCGGTTTTACATACTCTTCAATAATATTGGCGATTTCTTTAGAGGTATCGTCCATATTTTCAAAATCCTGCTCCTTTTGGGCTTCGACAGCCTGAGGCGTTTTTTTGAAGTTTTCAGAAAGTATTTCTTTGCCGTCTTCAATCCAGTTTTTAATAAATTCCCGTACTTCCTGAAAAACGGAATCCCAGTCTGCTACCTCATATTTTTGGATGCTTACGTAATTAGAATCCATAAATACTTCTTTCACAAAAGGGAAGTGAAAAAGCTGCAAAGCCAAAGGGGCATTTTTAGCTTCATCAATATTTTTAAACTCGAGGGTTTCGGTTACAATTTTTTTATTGGTCACAAATTTGAGCACTGCGGGGTTTGGGGTGCTTTCCGCATATACAGTGACCGGTATTTTCTTGGCAGTCGCGTCTTCAATGATAACAACTCCGTTGTCATTCAGGAAGTTTTCCAGCTGTCCGGCAAGTTCATCCTGCACATCTATCCAGTCTACGATGTTAAATTTTTCTACCGCTATAAAATTCTGAGAAATGTAAACTGTTTTTACAAACGGAAGGTAAAAAAGTTGTTGTGCCAAAGGTGAGTTTTTAGCCTCGTCAATATTGTGAAACTCATAGCTGTTATGGTCTACGAGAAATTTATTTGCCTGAAATTTTTTAATAGCAGGATTTGATGTGGGCTCTATAGTAATGGAGTAAGTGCTCATAGTAAAAAATTTTGATGCAAATTTAGTTTTTTTAGACGGGACGTGTATTTTTTTCAGGGTCTAACTCGCTTGCCAATCATAATTTATTTAGATTTACAACGTTGGGTACCAATCGCACTAACAGCATTTTTAGAAGCTTCATGTTGAATAAAAAAATTCTTTTCAGTTTACTGCTTTTATGGGGCTTGTCGAGCCGGGCGCAGGAGGGTATCCCGGTCTATTGGGATTATCTTACCGAAAATCTGTATTTACTGCATCCGTCGATGGCGGGAGCTGCAAATTCAAATCAGATACGACTTACCGGAAGACAGCAATGGTTTGATGTTGAGGACGCACCTAATCTGTACACAGCTTCGGTTAACGGCCGTGTGGGAGATAAGGTAGGTCTGGGTGCTATTCTATTTTCAGATGAAAACGGAAACTTCTCGCAACGCGGATTTTTCGGAACTTTTGCATATCACTTACTGCTTTCACGCAATTACGTAGATCTTAATCAGTTGTCATTTGGCATTAACGTGGGGGTAATGCAAAATACCCTTGATGAAAGTGCTTTTGATTTAACCGATTTTGATCCCATAATTTCCGGCGGAAGCCAGACCGATAATTACTTCAACGTAGATATTGGGATGTCCTATTACTTCCTTGATTTTTATGCACACGCTACCGTTAAGAATGTTTTACCGCGTCAGCGTGCAATTTTTACTCCGGAATTAGAATCAACCAATCAGCGGCGGTATTTAGCTTCTGTGGGTTATGTTTTTGGAAAGTTCAACAGTCCGTGGAGTTATGAGCCATCTTTGATGCTTCAGGCAACTGATGAGACTCAGGAAGTAAGTATCGATGTCAACGGAAAGGTGTACCGTAAATTTGACTGGGGCAAACTATGGGGTGGTCTTTCGTACCGCCGCAATCTGGATGGTGCGCAATACCTTACGGAAGACGGAGCGGTGACAAGCCAGCGCTCACAATACCTTACGCCATTTGTCGGGATCACCTATAATCGCTTCCTGGTAGGATATACCTACTCGTATCAGCGAAATGACATCGTTCTTAGTAATGGTTTCCACCAGATCACCCTTGGCTACGATTTTGGTGAGCGACGGGAGCCTTATGAATGTAACTGTCCGGCGATTAATTAAAAATCCAAATAACCTACTTCTTTTTTTGATACAACATCCTGTGTGAGATGCACAAGGGTCTCTACAGATGCATTGGTATAGAGGCTATGGCTTCCTTTTTCTTTAGAAGTATTCAATAAGGAATTAGACTCCAAAATCTTACGGGTTTGAAGGGCAACCGCCCGGCCACTATCTATAATTTGCACTTCTTCCGGCAACAATTCTTTTAAAATGGGAATCAAATACGGGTAATGGCTACAGCCCAGTACCAGATAATCCATATTTTCAGCAATCATTGGGTCGAGATAGGTTTGGAGTAATTCGCGTGTTTCGGTTGTGTTTATGAGCCCTTTTTCAATACGTTCTACCAGACCTGTGCCTATGACCTCAATTACGTTTAAATCGCTCGCATACAGGCTTGAGGTACGGGCAAAAAGTGCGCTGCTTAAAGTTCCTTTGGTGGCCAAAATGCCAATGGTTTTGCTTTTGGAAGATAAGGCAGCAGGTTTAATTGCGGGCTCAATCCCTATGAACGGAATGGGATAGGTTTTCCTAAGGAAGTCAATGGCGTTTGTTGTAGCGGTATTGCAGGCAACCACGATGAGTTTACAATGGAGTTCAAGTAGCTTTTCGGTATTTTTTACGGAAAGTGCCAGAATCTCTTCGGCTGATTTTTCGCCATAGGGCGCATTACGGCTATCGGCCAGATAAATGCTGTTTTCGTGCGGAAGAAGGCTAATGACCTCTTTCCAAATAGAAGTGCCTCCTACGCCGCTGTCAAAAAAACCGATGGGTTGCTTACTCATAGCTTCAAAAATAAAAAACTGCCCTTTCGATTGCTCAAAAGGGCAGTGATTTTTATTTAGGATTTAAGATTTAGATACCTAATTCTTTCTTTACATCCGGCATAAGGTCATAACCGTCTGCAAGGATTAAACCGGTTCCTGTAGTACTGTCCAGGACGTATTTAAAACCTTTTGCACGTGCTACTTTTTGAATCGCGGTACGCGCTTTTTCAATAATAGGTTGTAAAGCTTCAGCTTCTTTCTTTTGAAGATCTCTTAACGCATTTTGACGGTATTCCATAATCTTGTTACGGGTTTGTTCCACTTCAGCCTGACGCTGTAAGTTGGTTTCGTCAGTTTGGTTAGGAGCTTCATTGCCATAACGGGTCATGGTTTTCTTAAGCTCTTCGGCCATAGTATTCATCTCTGCATCATAAGAGCTTTGAAGTTTTTCTAAGTCGGCCTGAGCCTGCTTATATTGAGGCATAGAGGTAAGCAAATCCTGAGTCGCAATATGGGCAACTTTTAAATCTTGAGCTTGCATAAATCCTGTCGTTCCTAAAATTAGGGCTAAGGCTACAACTAGGGTTTTAACGTGTTTCATTGTTCTGATATTAAGTGTTATAATTATTTAAAAAGTAATTGCCCTTTTAAACTCGTGACCGGAGTAAATTTTTAGTTAATAGAATCCTTTTGTTTTTTTCTGCTCTCTAAAATACTGTCTCTTCGGCGCTGACGCTCCTTTAAAATCTGCTGTCTGCGCTGTTCCGGCGTTAGCGTACCCGGTGGTGTTTCGCCCGGCAATCCCGGTGGATTGCTGGAGTTACTGCCTCCGGATCTTGCAGCCTCGACCGAGTCTTTTCTGCGTTGACGTTCTTCTATGATTTCACGTCGTCGACGTTCAAATTCTTCTCTTTTAGCGTTTTGTATAGAATCCCGAGTTGCTTTACGTGCTTCTATAAGCTGTTCGCGTTCGGTTTGCTTGGCGTTATTTGCCGCTTCGCGTGCTTCCCGTTCACGTACTTCTTCAACGCTTAGGGCTTCCGTGCGCTCCAGATCGTCTTTGTCTGACCGCGATTGAACTTGATTGCGTTTTGAAGAGCGTTTGATGCTCAATAGAATCTGATCGCTTACATCATGGCGCTTATCAGCATACAACATAACCAAATCTGACGATTTATCAAGTACAAAGTCATATTGTCTGGCTGCGCCTATTTCCTGAACCGCATTAAAAACCTGATCCTGTATGGGTTCAATTAAAACGCTGCGTTGCTTCATCAAATCACCTTCCGGGCCAAAACGCTTTTGTTGATATTCTAAAATTTCATTTTGCATAAAGCGAATTTCGTCTTCGCGCTCCTTAATGAGTTCTTGCGTGAGCAGTACCCGCTCGTTCTCCAGAGCCTGCTTCATTTGCTCTATTTCATTGTTGCGTTTCTCGATCTCACTCTTCCACTCGGCAACGCGTTTGTCAAGTTGGGTTTGTGCTTCCTGATACTCGGGAACATTTTCTAAAATGTAATTCATGTCAACATAACCTATTCGAATACTACGCTGTGCTTTTAAATCGGTCGCAAAGAAACTCAATGCGAGACTGAAAATTAAAACGTGTGCTCTCATAGATACAGGTACTTTAGAAAATATCGTGCCAAAATTAAAATTGCTGACCGATTATGAAGTGTGTTTCCCAACCATTAGGACCTCCAACGGTTCCCGGAATAGGATCAAACCCATAACCAAAATCAATACCCAGCAAACCAAATGCGGGCATAAATATACGAATACCTGCACCGGCTGAACGGTTCATTAAGAACGGATTATAATCTCTAAAATTGTCAAACGAAGAACCTGCTTCTGCAAATATCAGTGCATAGATTGATGCGGAAGGTTTTAAGGTTATAGGGTAACGCAATTCAAACTCAAATTTGTTGTAGATGGTGGCGCCATCATTAGGATCTAAATCGGGGTTTTCAGATCGATCCTGAGGAAGTACAGATTGGTTTGGATAACCTCTTAAACGAATAACCTCACGCCCGTCCAGTGCAAAACCACCAAGGCCGTCACCACCCAAAAAGAAGCGGTCAAATGGCGGGATGCCACGGTCGTTGTTGTACGCGCCGAGGAAACCAAACTCTACCTTGCTGCTTAAAACCAGTTTACCTACCAGAGACGTAAACCACTGCCCTTCAAACTTCACTTTATAATACTCAAGCCAGTTAAAGCGTTCCTGGTCTATTTCTGCAACGGCCTGTCTGTCTCCTGCAGCTTCAGCTACAGCACGATCCTCTGCAAGTTGTTTATAGTCGGTCCCATTCCATAGTGAATAGGGTGGAGCAAGCTTGGCTGTTAGATTAAATTTAGACCCTGATCTTGGAAAAATTGGGTTGATGTCGGTTTCATTACGCGAAATACCAATGGTATATGCCAGGTTTTCAGAAGAACCGTTACCAAAAGTAAACAGACCTACGTTGTAGTTTTTCAAATCAAAGTGCTGAAAGCTTATAGCATGTGAGATGGTAAAGAAGTTATCAGGTACTTCCAATCGTTTGGCCAGACCAATAGATCCACCGGTAATTAGGAAACGCTGATCTCTATCGGGTCTTGCACGGCCACCACCGCTAAAATCAAAACGGTACTGTACACTGTGTGAAAAGCTTAACTGCAATTGCACCGGCTTTTTACCTCCTAACCAGGGCTCAACAAGTGAAGCACTATAGGTTTGATAAAAGGTACTGGCCTGTGCACGTAAACTGAATTTTTGACCATCTCCCATCGGAAGCGGTTTATAGGCTTCCTTATTAAACAGATTCTGGATGGAAAAGTTGTTAAACGAAAGTCCCAGAGTTCCCACAAAGCCACCGCCACCGTAACCTCCCTGAAGTTCGATCTGGCTGGCGCCCTGTTCTACAAGAGCGTAGTTGATATCAATGGTGCCGTCATAAGGGTTGGCATTCAAAAACTGCGGATTAAGCTGTTCCGGGTCAAAGAAACCGGTTTGTCCCAATTCACGGGTTGTTTGCAATACGGCTGCCTGACTGTAACGCTGTCCGGGACGCGTACGCAGATTGCGATAGATTACGCGGTCTTTGGTTTTGTCGTTGCCGGTAATGGTAATGCGGTCGAAATATGCGAGTTTACCTTCAGTAATGCGTATTTCAAAATCTATGGTGTCGTTTTCTACATTGGTTTCAACAGGGTTGATAGAAGAGAACAAATAACCACTGTTTTTATATAGGTTAGACAGGTCATCTGCATTAGGATCCCCATCTTTAGAAATTCGTTCTTTAAGCAGAACTCCGTTGTAAACATCTCCTTTCTCAAGGCCAAGTTGCATGGCGAGTTCACGGTCTGAATATACTGTGTTTCCTAAGAAATCTATATCACCTATGTAGTACTTGTCGCCTTCCTCAACGGTAAGTTTTAGGGTGATTAGATCCTCACCGCTTTTAATAAGCGTGTCTGAAACGATACGGGCATCTCTAAAACCTTTCTCTTTGTATTTATCAATTACCGAAACTTTATCCTCAGCATAGTTCTCTGCGATGTATTTAGAGCGTTTCCAGAAGCGGATGAGGTTTTTCTGCTTGGTGTTTTTCATTTGCTTGCGCAACTTGGAGTCTGATAACTGCTCATTGCCAATGAAATCAATGTCTTCGATCTTCACACGGTCGCTGAGTTCTACATTGACGAGCATGTCTACCTTTTGCCCACCTACAGAGTCTGTAACAGGCCGGGTAATGATGCTTACCTTAGAGTTGAGATAACCCTCTTTCTTGTATTTGTTCTCAATATAGAATTTGGTCTTGGTAATCAGGTTTTCGGTAACCTTGGCGCCTTTTTTAAGATCATTGTCTTTAATGATGTCTTTGGCTTTTTTCTCCTTAATACCATTTACGGTTACTTTATTAAGCTCGGGTACTTCCTCAATTTCAAATTTGAGGTCTACCACATCGCCATTGATGGTTGCGTAGAGATTGATGTCGCTAAAAAGATCAAGATCCCAGAGCTTTTTGATTACATTGCTGATGCGGTCACCGGGAAGGTAAACCTGCTCCCCGGGTCTCAAGCGGGTAAAGGCAATTACGGTTTGCTCGTTGTATTGTTTTGCACCTACTACCGATATCTCACCGATAGTGTATTGTTTACCGTTTGACACCGGTAAATCCTGCTGTGCAAAAAGGGAGGTAAACGTAAAACAGCTTACTAATAGGGACATTAAAAGGCGCTGTTTAACAGGCATCTGTTTAATTAATTTGCTCACTCGTCTTTCCAAATCGTCGTTCTCTTTTCTGATAGTTATAAATAGCTTCGTACAGATGTTCTTTCGTAAAATCGGGCCACAGCACCGGTGTAAAATACAACTCGGCATAGGCAATTTGCCACAATAAAAAATTACTTATACGCTGCTCACCGCTGGTACGTATAAGTAAGTCTACGTCAGGCAAATCGTGTGTGTACAAATGCTCCTTAATGACTGACTCGTTTATTGAATGTGGCGAAATTAAGTTTTTTTTAACTTTTTGACTGATTTCCTGAACTGTTTTTATAAGCTCCTCCCGCGCGCCGTAACTCAGGGCGAGGGTAAGCTTTAAACGGGAATTCGTTTTTGTTTTTTCGATAACTTCATTAAGCTCGTTCTGGGCTTTTTCGGGCAGGCTGTTTAAACTGCCTATCGCCGAAAGTGAGATGTCATTATCCTGAAGTGTTTTAATTTCCTTCTTTAAAGAGGAAACCAAAAGGTTCATCAGCGTATCTACTTCAAACTTGGGTCTGTTCCAGTTTTCGGTAGAAAATGCATAGAGGGTTATATAAGGTACTCCCAGTTCTGCACATGCCTCGATGGTTTGTCGTACGGCTTTAGTGCCTTTCTTATGGCCTTTTACCCGTAATAATCCCTGATTTTTTGCCCATCTTCCATTGCCATCCATAATAACGGCGATGTGTTGGGGCAGTCTCTCAAGGTTAAGTTGGTTTAAAAATTCCATTCAAATTGTATTAAAAACCGCAATAGCATGGTTGCCTGCCAAAGGTATAAGTTATTGTCATTCCTGAAAACATATACCAGTCTTTATTATTGATATTGCCAAAACTTACATTGTCATAAGCTTCATCTCCCGGAAAACTTCCGTCCAGATTATCTGCAAAGGTATACCGTGCGCCTACTTCAACAGCCAGAACAAAACTGCTGCTTACCTGAGCTTTAAAGCCTAAAACCATGGGGATGGCCAGGTCGAGCTCCCGGTCTGTTTTTACCAGTTCATTTTCTACCGCATCAAGCGCAAACGAATCGTGATAAAAACCGGTAAAGCCCGTGTATAAATAAGGGCTGGCAGGTCTGTTAAAACTGGTGTGCATGTCAAAATCCCAGAAGGTGTATTCAATTCCTAGGGATCCTTCAATAAGCGAACCGCTAAATTGATACCCTCTATTTTGTCTTCGCAAATCATCACTTTCCAGATCTGAGGCCTGAAGATTTGCGTAAAGTAATGTAGCTCTGAAGGCGTGTCTGGGGCTGCGGTTCCATTTGGCAATTCCTCCCAAAACCAGTGCATTTGGGTCAATGTAATTGGATTTTCCTACATCTCCTATAAAATTGCTGCCTCCGGCATAGAGTCCTATTTCGTAGGTCTGGCTGTTTGCCTCAACCCCAAAAAGCATGGCAAGAATAAGAACTGTAAAATACCTCATCGATTTTAAAAAGTTTGCAAATATAACAATATTGTTTCGTGTCGCGCTCGTGCGATTCTTTTCTTCCTCATAAACAGGAAGTGTCGCGATTTATTGTTTAGTTGCGTTTGTCTTCGCCCCAAAGTAATTTTTTGCGAAGCGTGGTTAAGAAGGTGTCTTCTTCGAGCAAAACCAATTTAATGCTGAAAGGCGCCTTGGTCAGGGTCATTTCTGTTTCAACGGGTAGCGTGGCAATACGGGAATCCAGAGAAACCAGATGATCGGCTTCCCGGCCACTTACCTTTAATTTAATCACCGTGGAGTCCGGTACTACTATGGGCCTGGCGTTGAGGTTGTGAGGGGCGATGGGAGTAAGAATAAAGCTTGAGGTCTTTGGCATTATTACGGGGCCTCCGCAACTCAGGCTGTATCCTGTAGAGCCTGTGGGTGTCGAGATGATAAGACCGTCTGCCCAGTAATTGGTAAGATGTTCCCCGTTAAGAGAGGTTTCTACCGAAATCATAGAGGTCGAATTTTTTCGGCTTACCGTGATTTCATTTAATGCAAAATTGAGTTCTTCCAGCGTGGCATTAGGAGTAGAAGCTTTTATGCATATGAGTGAACGTTCGGTAATGCTGTAATTTTTCTTTAAAATTTCTTCTACAGAAGAAACCAGCTTTTCCTTGTTTACCGTTGCGAGAAAACCCAGCCTTCCGGTATTAATACCTACAATAGGAATATTGAGATCACGCACATAGGTGATGGTCTGCAGGATCGTGCCATCCCCGCCAATGCTAAAAAAAAGATCGTAAGAATTATCGAGCTCCTCAAATGTGCTGAAATGTGAGTAGGTTTTCTCAATGTCTTCGTTAGCGTGAATAAGCTTTAAGAAATGCTCTTCGATGATTACTTCAACACCTTTCTGATCGAGAAGGTCCAGAAGCTGCTGCACATATTTGCCAGAACCTTCGTGATAGAATTGACCGTAGATACCTACTTTCATAAAGGATAGTTGCTAGATGTTCAGGTATTTTTCGAGATATTGAGAGCGATCTCTCAGTTCTTTAACAAAGGCATCTTCCTGATGCTGGGAGACGATGGTGTAGCCATAGCGTCTAAAAGCCTGCAAAATGTTATTAAAGCTGGTGTTAGAACCAATTTTGATCGAGATCTGAGCGACATCATTGGCAATTCTGGAAATAAATGCTCCCAGGATTTTTCCGTCATTTGACTCTACAATCTGGCTCACTTCACTGAAACTGTAATCGTGTATGCCGTGTTCAATCACGATAATGCTTCCGGCTTCATTGAGAAACGGCGTGTTGTTGAAATAGGTCATCACATCGGCCAGTTCATAATAACCCAGATAGGTGGCGCTTTCGGCGTCGAGCACAGGCATTAAATTGGTGCTGTTTTGCGCAAAAACTTCTACAACATTCAGCCAGTTGGTTTCGGTAGTCACAAAAAAGACTTCATACATATGGGAGTGATCTGCAATCCGGGTAGAAGCTTCCAGACAATGCACGTCGTTTTCGTTAAGACAGCCTACATATACACCTTCCCGAATAATGGGGATGTGAGAGTAAGTGGTCTGTGAGAAAAGTTCCTGAGCATCGCCTATGAGGCGCTGTTCTTCAAGAGGATCGATATCTTTTAATATGTAGTCGGTAATTTCCATAGTTGCACTTCAAGCAATTTAATCAAAAAAGTAAGGGGTAACGCCCTGTTACTTTGTATTTTTGCAGACAAAGTTACAATTATTGAAATGACTAAATTAAGCGTAAATGTTAATAAGATCGCAACGCTGCGCAATGCACGCGGCGGTAATGTGCCTGATCTCGTTAAAACTTCTTTAGATGTCGAATCTTTTGGGGCACAGGGTATTACTATTCACCCGAGGCCCGATGAGCGTCACATTCGTTATCAGGATGCCCGTGATCTTAAAAAAGTGGTTAAAACCGAATTGAACATCGAAGGGAATCCTGTAGAAAAATTCATCAATCTGGTGCTTGAGGTTAAACCTGCTCAGGTAACACTGGTTCCTGACGCCGTTGATGCCATCACGTCAAATGCCGGTTGGGATACCGTTGCGCACCGGTCGTTTTTACAGGAAGTCATTTCAGAATTTAAAGCTAACGGAATACGCACCTCTATATTTGTTGATCCCATTTTGGAAATGGTGGAAGGAGCTAAAGAAACCGGTGCAGATCGCATCGAGTTGTATACCGAAGCTTTTGCGCTGGGTTTTAAAGAGGGACATCCTAATGCGGTAAAACCTTATGTGGAAGCAGCGCTCCTGGCTCAGGATCTCAATCTGGGTCTGAATGCAGGACACGATTTGTCGCTGGAGAATGTTAAATTTTTCGCAGACAGTATTCCCGGATTGCTCGAAGTGTCTATAGGCCACGCTTTAATTGCGGAAGCACTTTATATGGGATTGGAAAAAACCATTGAGTCGTATTTAAAAGCACTTTCGTAATGGGTTTACACAGCAGTATAACGGGTGAAGGAAAAGCTTTTGTTTTTCTGCACGGTTTTCTAGGTATGGGGGATAACTGGAAAACGATGGCCAATCAGTTTGCTGAGGCAGGCTATGAGGTACATCTGGTTGACCAGCGCAATCATGGGCGTAGCTTTCACAGCGATGTGTTTAATTACGATGTGCTTGCTGCAGATTTAAAGGAATATTGCGATGCGCATGAGTTGAGTGATATTATTTTGCTGGGGCATTCAATGGGCGGCAAGACCGCAATGTTCTTTGCGATGCAATATCCTGAGCTGATTGATAAGCTCATTATAGCCGACATTGGACCCAAATATTATGCGCCACACCATCAGGAAATTCTCGAAGGGCTACAGGCGCTTGCGCAAAATAAGGAAGCACGCAGTTCGCGCGGTGCAGCAGATGATTTTTTAAGCACCCGAATTAAGGATTGGGGCACACGCCAGTTTTTGCTTAAAAACCTGTACTGGCAGAAAGATAAAACTCTTGCATTACGGGTAAATCTTCCGGTTTTGATTGACAAGGTTGAATCTATAGGGGAGGCTCTGCCCACTCAGACTGTGAACGATGGTCCGGTGTTGTTTTTAAATGGCCTGAAATCAGATTATATTAAGCCCGAAGATTCACATCTTATTCAGGCGCACTTTCCCCAGGCTAAAATTGTAGGCATTAAAGATGCCGGTCACTGGCTTCACGCAGAAAATCCGGAGGATTTTTATAAAGAGGTGCTGCAATTTCTTCAAAATGCATAACTAGGCTCCTGTTATTCTTGTTTTGAATGAAGGGAAAAAAGCTAAAGATTCTTAGAGAGTCGTGGTGTTGTATGTCTTAAAATAGCTGTTAAATCGAATTAGTTTTAGAGTATTCATAAAAAGTGACTATTTATTCTAAGAACTCAAGAAAATTTTATAACATTGTTTTAGAAATTTATTATGCGTACATAACAATTTAGACGTGTATTCTTCAATATTTTTCCCTCTTAGTCATAATTATTTAAATCGTATCATGAGAAAAATTTTACTAGCGTCCTTATTTCTCCTGGCTTCTGCTACAACGTTTGCGGGAGGCTACCGGGTAGGTCTTCAAGGGCAAAGAGCTCTGGCAATGGGGCACACAGGTGTGGCGTATGTGAACACGGCCGAAATTGCATTTTTTAATCCTGCGGGATTGGTTTATTTAGAGAATAAGCTCAATGTTTCGGCAGGTGGTTTTGGAGTGTTCTCCAGTGTAGCCTGGCAAAATGAAAGTACAGGTCAGTTTGCAAAGACAGACAGCCCCATGGGTACGCCGTTCTATCTTTACGGCTCTTATGCTCTTACGGAGTGGATGAGTGCAGGTCTTGCGGTATATACCCCTTATGGTAGTACCGTAGAGTGGCCAACAGACTGGGCAGGATCGCATCTGGTAAATAACATTGAACTTTCGGCAATATTTGTTCAGCCTTTGCTTTCGTTTAAAATTAATGACGTTATGAGTATTGGTGGTGGTCCTATTTTCGTTACCGGTAATGTGAATTTTAACCGTAATGCAAACCGTACCCTTACCGATCTTGAAGGTAATCGATCTAATATTACCGTAGACGATAGCGGCGTTACCAACTGGGGTTGGTCGCTGGGAGCCTTGTTTAATGTTTCTGATAATTTCAGAATAGGAGCGCATTACCGCTCAGAAATTATTTTAGAATCAACAGAAGGCACTGCAACTTTTGCAAATTTCCCTAATTCTCCGCTTACCCCTTCAAATGGGGATACCAGTTTTGAAGCTTCGCTGCCTTTGCCGGCCGAACTTACTGTGGGTCTTTCTTATGATTTTGATAAATGGGTTTTCAACTTTGACTTTACCCGAACTTTTTGGGATGTTTATACTGATTTGGATATTGTATTCGGTAACGGAAGGGAATCTATCAACCCCAGAAATTATCGCAACTCGTCGCTTTATAAGTTTGGTATGGCCTATGCGCCAAGTGAGAAATTCACCTTAAGAGCGGGTTATTATTTTGACCAGTCACCTATACGTTCGGGCTATTTCGCCCCCGAAACCCCTCGTAACGATGCCAATGGTTTTACCGCAGGTCTGTCTTTTGATATTTCAAACAGTTTTGCAATTGACGCCTCTTTCCTATATGTGAGATTTAAGGAAATCAACGAGTCATACGATTATGTTGATGACGGCTCATCTTTTGGGGGTACTTATAAATCAAGTGCTTTTATTCCGGGTATAGGTGTTACTTATAAAATGTAACTGAAGCAGTACAGGTGAAGCAGCCGGTAAAGTCTCTTTTTAAGTCAGGAGGTTTCCGGTAACTAAAACATTATAACAATTTTAAAGATGAAAAATTATATAAAAATAGTGGCCCTGTCTGCCGTGTTTCTCACTGCGTGTGAAGCAGAATTAGACAATCCCATTGAAGACGGCGGAGTGTATACCAGCGGTTCTGTAGATTTCTCTAATTATGTAGCTGTAGGTAACTCCCTTACTTCAGGATATGCTGACGGAGCCTTATACATTACCGGCCAACAAAACAGCTTCCCCAATATTCTTGCGGGGCAGTTTGCCCTGGTGGGCGGCGGTGAGTTTACGCAGCCTTTAATGAATGATAATTTAGGCGGTTTGGTTAATGGCGGTACAGCTTTGCCGGGTTTTCAAAATCGCTTTGTTCTTTCAGTGGATGGTAGTGGTAACCCCGGGCCTGTTCGTCTCGAAGGTTCAGCAACCACAGATATAACAAATATACTTTCAGGGCCATTTAACAATATGGGAGTGCCGGGAGCAAAAAGCTTTCATCTTGTAGCTCCGAGTTATGGAAACATAGCAAACTTACCGGCAGCTAACCCATACTTCGTGCGTTTTGCGAGCAGCCCTAATGCAACAGTTATTGCTGATGCAGTTGCGCAGAGTCCTAGCTTTTTCTCCTTATGGATAGGTAACAACGATATTTTGAGCTACGCTACCAGTGGTGGTGTAGGTGTTGATCAAAAAGGAAATTTGAATCCTGCATCCTACGGCCCAAATGATATTACAGATCCTAATGTTTTTGCGAGTGTTTACAGTCAGGAAGTTGAAGCATTAGATGGTTCGGCTACCGGAGGGGTTTTGTTTAACATTCCTGATGTTACTTCAATCCCATTTTTCACAACGGTGCCCAATAATGCACTTGTGCTTACAGCAGAACAGGCAGCCAGTCTAACCGGATTCTTTAGAGCAGTGAGTGGCATTTTTATTCAGGGAGCGATACAGCAAGGTGTTCCCGCAACGCAGGCTCAGGCACTGGGAGCGCAGTATGCTATTACATTTAGCGCCGGTCCTAATCGTTTCATTATTGATGTTCCGGTAACGCAGACCAATCCGCTTGGTTTCCGTCAGATGACCCAAAACGAATTGTTGTTATTAACCATAAATCAGGCTGCTTTAAGAACTCAGGGATATGGTTCTGTAGCCCTTTCTCCTCAAGTACTTCAGGTTTTAGGTAAACTGCAGCAGCAAATGCAAATTACCCCTCAGGAAGCAGGACTGGTTTTAGCTGCTGTTAATGGTATTGATGATAAGGATTCCTTAGATACTGCTGAGCTTACGGCAATTGCTAATGCGCAAACGGCCTACAACGCGACTATTTCAAATGTTGCTCAGGCTAGAGGTCTTGCGCTGGTAGATGCACGGGCGACTTTACAACAGTTGGCTAATGGAGGAATCAGTTATGATGCCGGTACCTTAACCTCTACTTTTGCTACCGGAGGCGCGTTTTCTCTCGATGGAGTGCATCCCACGCCAAGAGGCTATGCGTATCTTGCAAACCTGGCTATCGATGCTATTAATGCTACCTATGGTTCAACGGTTCCTAAAGTAAACATTGGGGATTATAACACCATCACTGCTAGCCAGGCCAATTAAATATTTAAGTAGGTTTTATGATACAACGCCGTCAGCTACTGACGGCGTTTTTTTATTTTTAAATAAATTATCAGGGCGCATCTAATCTCGAGTGATCGAGTAAAACCAAATCTTATGAAAACACTTGTAAAACTGCTTCTTACCGCAATCGCGGTGATCATACTGGGCTATCTGCTTCCGGGGGTAAGCGTAACCTCCTTTTTAACGGCTCTTGTCGTCGCTGTAGTTATCGCATTGCTTCGGCTTATTGTAAAACCCATATTAATAATTCTAACGCTACCCATTACCATTCTCACCTTCGGTATTTTTCTGCTTTTTATAAATGCGATCATCATTTTGCTGGCAGGATATTTTGTTAGTGGTTTTGTCGTAGACGGTATTTGGTGGGCATTGATTTTTAGCCTCTTGCTTTCGCTCTTTCAATCCTTGCTTTTCGCTTTGATTAAAGAAGAATAGAACCCGGCTGAATGCTAAGTGGTTATAAACTTTGCAGGCGTCTAAAAAAGATGTACTTTTGCACTCCAAATTTTATAGGAAAATTCCACTAGAAGATGAATATTACACGAGAGAATATTGATGAGCTCAATGCAGTACTCAAAGTAGCTATTGCTAAAGATGATTACAGCGAGAAAGTGCAAAAAGTGCTAAAGGATTACCGTAAATCTGCAAATATCCCTGGTTTTAGAAAGGGTCACGTGCCTATGGGGCTTGTGCAAAAGCAGTACGGCAAAGCGGTTAAAGTTGATGAGGTAAATAAATTGCTTCAGGACAACCTTCAAAAATACCTTACCGAAGAAAAACTGGATGTTTTGGGTAATCCATTACCCAAAGGCCAGGAAGATCTTAACTGGGATGAGGACAATTATACTTTTGAATTTGAACTGGGTCTCTCTCCTAAGTTTGAGGTGGATTTACAGCCTAAAGAGGCAATCACCAGCTATAAAATAGTTGTTGATGATAAAATGCTTGACAATCAAATCAAGACTATTCAGAAGCAATACGGTAAAATCACCAGCAAGCAGGAAGTTGAAGCCGGTGATGAAGTAAGCGGTAGTTTTGTAAACGAAGAAGCAGAGCTTAATAAAAAGACCACTTTTGAAGTTTCTAAGCTGAAAGGCAAAGCGAATACTTCGGCATTTTTAGGAGCTAAAGTAGGTGATACCATAACTGTTACTACCAAAGGTTTATTTGCTGAAGCCGGAGATTATCGTGCGCACTTGGGTCTTACTGAAGACGAGGCTAAGGAGCAAAATCTTGAAGTTTCTTTTACTATCGCCGAAGTAAATCACAGAGTGCCTGCAGATTTAGATCAGGAGCTTTTTGATAAATTATACGGTGAAGGTGTGGTGACTTCTGTTACTGAGCTTCGCGAAAAGATTAAAGAAGAAGGAGAGGCGCAATTCAAACAACAGAGCGATCAGCAGTTGCTTAATGATGTGACCGAAAAGCTCATCGAAAACACCAATTTTGATCTTCCGGCAGAATTTTTAAAGAAATGGATTCAGCAAAGCGGAGAGAAAGAGTTGACTTTTGAAGAGGCTGCAGAAGAGTACGAGCGTTCTGAAAAAGGCTTGCGTTACCAGCTTATTGAAGGTAAAATCATTGCAGATAACAACCTGCAGATTACTTTCGAAGAAATTAAAGAATACGCTAAAGAAATGATTAAGGCACAAATGGCACAATATGGCCAGATGAACCCTTCCGATGAGGAGCTTGAGGGTATTGCTGCCCGCATTTTGAGCAATCAGGATGAGGTACGTCGCCTTTCTGAGCAGTTGATGAACAAAAAATTGCTTGATTTCTTCAAAGAGCACGTAAAATTAAAAGAGAAGGAAGTGACCTTTGACGAGTTTGTCAAAGAAGTTTACAACTAGTAATTCTCTAAATTATATAGTATCTTTAAGGCGTTTTAACTTTGGGGTTGAAACGCCTTTTTTACTTAAAATTTAGGAGGTGTGTCTACACCTTTTTTAATGAAATTTCAATTTTGGGATGGTATCCTGAAACATTCAAAAAACACTATGAATTACGCAGAAGAATTTAAAAAATACGCGATTAAAGATCAGGGGATCAGCAGCACCTATTACGACAAGATCGTAAGCAGTATGCATCCTGTGGGTCTTACGCCCAATATTATTGAAGAGCGCCAGATGAATGCTGTCGCGATGGACGTGTTTTCACGTTTAATGATGGACCGTATTATTTTCCTGGGAACAGGGATTAACGATCAGGTAGCAAACATCGTACAGGCTCAGTTGTTGTTCTTAGAAAGTACCGACGCCTCTAAAGATATTCAGATTTACATAAACTCACCGGGTGGTAGCGTGTATGCCGGTCTGGGAATTTACGATACCATGCAGTTTATTAAGCCTGATGTGGCGACTATCTGTACCGGTATGGCGGCTTCTATGGGAGCTGTGCTTTTGTGCGCAGGTGCCAAAGGCAAGCGTAGCGGTCTTACACACTCACGAGTGATGATTCACCAGCCTTTAGGCGGTGCACAGGGACAGGCCAGTGATATTGAGATCACAGCCCGCGAGATTATAACCTTAAAAGAAGAGTTGTATAAAATCATCTCAAAACACTCAGGTCAGCCTTATGATAAGGTATATGAAGACAGTGACCGTGATTATTGGATGAAAGCAGATAAAGCGCTCGAATACGGTATGATAGACGAAATACTCGCAAGAGACTAAGTACACGCAGGTTTAGATCTGTAAACAGGATTTTAGGGATTTCCCTGAGATCAAAATGATTGAATTATGGCGAAAGAAGAATTAGAATGTTCCTTTTGTGGCCGCAAAAAGCCCGAGACCAATTTGCTTATTGCAGGTCTTGATGCGCACATTTGTGACCGCTGTATCGAGCAGGCTCACGGAATTGTGCTCGAGGAAGCAAAAGACATCAATAAAAGCAATTTAAACAGCGATCTTACCCTTAAAAAGCCCAAGGAAATCAAGAGCTTTTTAGATGAATACATCATCGGGCAGGATTTTACCAAAAAGGTGATGTCTGTTGCGGTTTATAACCACTACAAGCGGTTGTTGCAGCCCGATACCGAAGATGATATCGACATCCAGAAGAGTAATATCATAATGGTGGGGCAAACCGGTACCGGAAAAACCCTTATGGCAAAAACCATCGCACGTATGCTTAATGTACCGCTTGCGATTGTAGATGCCACAGTTCTTACCGAAGCAGGATATGTAGGCGAGGATGTTGAGAGTATATTAACCCGTCTGCTTCAGGCTGCCGATTACAATCTGGAAAAAGCCGAGCGCGGTATTGTATTTATTGATGAGATTGATAAAATCGCCCGTAAAAGCGACAATCCATCCATCACGCGGGATGTGAGTGGTGAAGGGGTGCAGCAGGCACTTTTGAAATTGCTTGAAGGTACCACGGTAAACGTTCCGCCGAAGGGTGGGCGTAAGCATCCCGATCAGAAATTTATTGAAGTCAATACCGAGCATATTCTTTTTATAGCCGGAGGTGCTTTTGACGGTATTGATCGTGTCATTAGCAAGCGTCTCAATATGCAGGCAGTAGGTTTTAGTGCCAGTATGAGCGACGATGTTATTGAACGTGATAATCTGCTTAAATACATCATTCCAAAAGACCTGAAAGATTTTGGACTCATCCCTGAAATTATAGGTCGTTTGCCGGTTCTAACGCATATGGATCCGCTTGATGCAGCAACCCTGCGTGCCATTTTAACCGAACCAAAAAACGCGATCATTAAGCAATACGAAAAGCTTTTTGATATGGATGATATTGAGTTTGAAATCACTCAGGATGCACTGGACTATATCGTTCAGAAGGCAATCGAGTATAAATTAGGTGCGAGAGGTTTGCGATCCTTGTGTGAAGCAATATTCACCGATGCGATGTTTGAACTGCCCAGCTCTGACACTACAGAATTTAAAGTAGATAAGGAGTATGCCGAATTTAAGCTCGAAAAGTCAACGATTAAGAAGCTGAAAGCAGTTTCATAAATCATAGAAGCTTATAAACCAAAAACACCCGACAGTTCGCTGCCGGGTGTTTTTGTTTAGACTCATGGTAAATGGAGTTTTAGTCTACGATCTGGTAACTGTAAACGTTGAGGCCATTTTGATGTAAGGCATCTTTATCAGAGCTGAAGAAGCCGGTGCTTCCGGAAACCGGAATCAGTCCTACTTCATTTGAGATAGTGTTTACCGTAGATCCCAGATTTTGCGGAGTGCTGTAATCGCCCTGACTCGTAAAACAGTGGTAGAGATCAAAGCCTCCATAACCGCCCAATTGGTTAGATGCAAAATAAAATTGAGTTTCGTCTGTACTCAGACTCGGAAAATTTTCGTCTCCGGGAGTATTGATCTTGGGCCCCAGGTTTTTTGGGTTTCCCAGACTCCCATCAGCCCTTACCGAAGCTACATAAAGGTCATAACCTCCATAACCGCCGGGTTTGTTGCTTGCAAAAAAAAGCAGTTTTCCGGAAGCCGCCAGCCAGGGATTTTCAACAGAATAGGTTTCGTCAATCACCAAAGCCTTAACCGGATTTCTCCAGTAATTACTGAACTTAGAGTGCCGTTCGGCAGTATACAGCTGAAAAGATTTAGGATGTTGGGTTGAAGCTTTGGTGTAGTAAACCCGTTTGAGATCTTCGGTAAAGGTAAGGCCGCCGTGATCTTCAGTTCCTGTAAAAATCCCCGGAAGCAGTTGCGGCTGTTTCCACAGGTTTTGATATTTAGTAAATCCTAAAAGTTTGTATTCACTCTGATCAAAAAGACTTCTTTTAGCTGAATTTACCTTGCGGGTAGAAACCACGATAAGATTATTATCATAAAAGCCCGTTGCATATTCGTGTGCACTGGTATTAAAAGGTAATTCTTCGGTATAAAAATAAACGGAAGTCTTAGTCTCGGGTCTTGATTTTGTGGGAGTTTCGCTGTTTAGCGCTAAATCGTGATCACGTAGTTTGCTTTGTGCTGGCAGTAATCCTGAGTGGAAGATTACTGCCAGAGTCAAAGCGAGTAACTTTGAGTAAAAGTAATGTGAGTTTTGATTTGTTACGTCCAAGTTAGGGGATAGGGGGGACATTAAATAAAATTTTAGTTTAAGGGTTTTAAAATTCGTTGAATGGTTTTTATGGGTTAGGATTGGGTTGATGCTGATTGCTGTTTAAAATCAACAATTCTTCCAGCATATCGCGGCTGTTGCTCAATCGGGGAACTTTGTGCTGGCCACCCAGTTTATTTTTAGATTTTAACCAGTCGTAAAACAGGTTGGTACGGGCGAAATGAATTTTTGGGGGATTCAGGGTCATGTTATTCTTTCGCTTTGCTTCATAATCGCTGTTGATTTCCTGCAGCGCTTTGTCAAATACGTTCTCAAACTCGGTTTTATTGTGGGGTAACACTTTAAATTCTATAAACCACTCGTGGGCGCCCTTCTCTCTGCCTTCCATAAAAATGGGGCCGGCTGTATAATCTACAATTTCAGAATGGGTAAGCGCGGTGGCTTTTTTAAGGGCCTGCTCGGCATTTTCGATAATCAGTTCTTCGCCAAAAGCATTGATGTGGTGCTTGGTGCGACCACTTACACGAATGCGATAGGGGTTTACCGAAGTAAAGCGAACGGTGTCACCTACTTTATAACGCCACAAACCGGAATTTGTAGTGATGACGATAGCGTAATTTTTGCCGACTTCAACTTCAGAAAGGGAAATGATTTTTTGTTCAGGCTGCCCGTAGGCGTCCATAGGTATAAACTCGTAGAAGATACCATAATCAAGCATCAGAAGCAGGTCGCTTGAGCCATTGCGGTCCTGAATAGCAAAGAAACCTTCAGAAGCATTATAGATCTCGTAATATTTAAAATGGTGTCTGGGCAGGATTTTTTGATACTGCTCGCGATACGGTTCAAAACTTACTCCGCCGTGAAAGTAAACTTCCAGGTTGGGCCAGATCTCAAAGAGTTGTTGCTTGCCGGTGGTTTCTAAAATATTGTTTAGCAAAACCAACATCCACGAGGGTACGCCGGCAAGGCTGGTGACCTTTTCCTGAATGGTTTCCTGCACAATGGCTTTCATCTTGATTTCCCAATCACTCATCAGGGAGACTTCATTGCCGGGAGTGCTGCTAAATTCGGCCCAGAACGGCATATTGTCTATCAGAATCGCAGAAAGGTCGCCGTACGAGGTGCCATTGCTTTCATAAAGGCGCTTGCTGCCACCTAAGCGAAGACTTTTTCCGGTAAACAACTGCGAGTCCGGATTGTTGTTGAGGTAAACGCAAAGGAGGTCTTTACTGGCTGCATAGTGGCAATCTTCAAGAGCTTCGGGACTTACCGGGATGTATTTGCTTTTTGCATTGGTCGTACCGCTACTTTGAGCAAACAATTTTACGGGTGATGGCCAGAAGATATTGCTTTCGCCCTGACGCCCGCGTTCTATAAGATCGCTTACCTGCTCGTAGTTTGTTACCGGTACCCGGTCTGCAAAATCGCGGTAGGAACGTATTTCTTTAAACCCGTACTTTTTTCCGATCTCTGTGCCCTTCGCTTTTTGAATGAGCTTGTGCAGCAATTCGTGCTGCACGTCGTGTGGATATTTTAGAAACAATTCCATCTGGTGAATCCGTTTCTTTAAGAACCAGCTTGCGATAGAATTGACTAAGGGTATCGGCATTTTGTTAGTATATTTGAGCTTTAAATTCTTGAATTGTTAAAAAAGGGCGTCTAAAATTAGCTTTTTTTTAACTGAAAATTTCCAATAGCAGTCACTTTTATGCAATACCAGGGCGTACTTACCAAAATGCAAACCGAGCTTGATCATCCCGTGCAATATTATCTTGTTTTTGAGGATGATTTCATTCACGTTAATCAACTTCTGGACAAAGAACTGCGTATTGAATTTTTAAAATACCAGTGCCTGGCTTGCGGTAAAAATAAGAAAATCTACCGCCAGGGCTACTGCTATGAAGATTTCTATAAGGTGCCTCAGGCTGCAGACTGGATAATGAAGCCCGAACTCAGCAAAGCCCATCTCGATGAGGAAGACCGCGATCTGGAATATGAGAAAAAAGTGCAACTGCAGCCACACATTGTGTATCTGGCCAACTCGAGCAATATCAAAGTAGGGGTAACCCGAAAAACCCAGGTCCCAACGCGCTGGATCGATCAGGGTGCGCATGAAGCAATAGAAATTGTTGAGGTGCCCAACCGCTATCTTGCAGGGATTACTGAAGTTGCCTTAAAAGACCATATAGCAGATAAAACCAATTGGCGTAAGATGCTTACCAATGCTATTGAAGACGAGGATCTGGTAGCCAAACGCGACGCCCTTAAGCAATACATCCCCGAGGAAGCACTCGAATATTTTATTGCCAGCAACTCAGAGACCAATATTGAGTTTCCCGTGTTGCAATATCCTACCAAACTCAAAAGCCTGAATCTTGAGAAAACACCCGAATATCAGGGCGTTTTAAAAGGTATTAAAGGCCAGTACCTGCTTTTTGAAGATGGAACCGTCTTTAATGTACGCAATTCTGAAGGTTACGTGGTGAGCATCTCGGTCTCCGCCTAAAAGCCTGTAATCAAAGCCTGAGAATTTCATTTTTTTGGACTATTTTGAGGTCTTAAACGAACTTTTTTCAATTTTTTTAAACTAATTAGTTAGTTAAACTAATAAATTAGTTATATTTGAAATGTTCAGGAACAAAAAACTAATCCCTAACTAGTTAGAAATTATGAAACAACTTACCAAAGCAGAAGAAGAAATCATGCAAATCCTATGGGATTTGGGAGAAGGAAATGTGGCAACCATTTTAGAGCAAATGCCCGAGCCTAAACCCGCTTACAACACGGTATCAACCATTGTGCGCATTTTGGAGACCAAAGAATTTGTGGGCTACAAGAAACAGGGCAGGGGGCATATTTACTTTCCGCTCGTGGCCAAGTCAGACTACAGCAGCGCTTCGATGTCAAAAATGGTCAATGATTACTTCAACGGGAGTTTTAAAAGTATGGTTTCCTTTTTCGTCAAGAAAAAAGAGATGACCGCAGGCGAACTCGAATCTATTTTAAAGGAAATCAATAAAAAAGACGATTAATTATGGTACGGTATCTACTCGAAGTTTTTGTGATTCAGGCGTTGTTTTTGGCCGTGTACCAGTTTTGGTTACGCAAAGAGACCTTTTTCAACGTCAATCGCGCCTATTTAATAGGTAGTGCGCTGGTGGCTTTCGCCTTGCCGTTTATGCAGTTTGAAATCTTTCAAAATCAAATTCCGCTTCGCGAAAACATTACATTTTTGCCCGAAGTCGTGATAAATGCCGCGGCACCGCAGGCAAGTCCTGTTACTGCTGAAACACAAACAGACTGGAGTATATACTGGCTTATTTATGCAGCCGGAGTGTTTTTTAGCACCGGAATGTTATTCCGGAAATACCTTGAGATCAAGCGCTATTTCCGGTTTAAAAAGTCTTCGGAAAGCGGAACGAACATTATCGAAATTCCAAATAGCGATGCAGCTTTCACCTTTTTGGGAACCATCTTTCTGGGTGAAAAGATCAACACCGAAGCGCGCCGGCATATTTTGGCTCACGAGGAAGTACACCTGAAGCACTGGCACGGGCTCGACCTGATGCTCTTTGAAGTCCTGCGGGTGGTATTCTGGTTTAATCCGCTGGTGTATGTCTATCAAAACAAAGTAGCCGAGCTACACGAGTACATTGCAGATGCTCACGCACTGCGCAAAACCGAAATCAAATCCTATTACAATCAGTTGCTCAATACCGCTTTTGGTACGCAACAAATCTCATTCATCAATACCTTTTTCAATCATTCATTAATCAAAAAACGAATCGTTATGTTACAAAAACAATCAAAAAGCAATGCAAAATGGAAGTATCTCTTCCTGCTCCCACTTATCGCCGGTATTCTCACCTATGTGGGCTGTACCGATGATAGCGGACTAGCCGAAAATGAGACCACCCTAAGCCTGGAGGAGCAGATTCAGGATTTACGGGCAACTCTTGATGCAAAAGAGAGCATTACTCCCGAAGAATTAAATTCTTTACAGGAACTCGAAGCGCAGTATAAACAAAAAGTGGAAGTCATTGAGGTCGTAGAAGGGCTTGATGAGGCGATTCCACTTAATGAGGCTCCTGTAGGTGAAGAAGTTGAAATTATAGAAGTCGTGGAGACCGAAAGTCAAAAGAAATATGAAGACGTGCCTTTTGCCGTAATAGAAGAGGTGCCAACCTTTCCGGGTTGTGAAGGTTTAGATAACGACCAGCGCAAAAAATGTATGTCTGAAAAGGTGTCGTCATTAGTAAATGAAAACTTCAATATAGCCTTAGGAAAAGAATTAGGCCTTACGGGCATCAATCGAATCTATGTGCGTTTTAAAATTGATAAAAATGGTCGAATTACCGATGTCGATTCTCGGGGTCCTCATCCTAAATTAGAAGAGGAGGCTATACGTGTGGTAAGTCAATTACCCGATATGACTCCGGGCAAACAAAATGGAGAGGCGGTAAATGTATTGTACTCACTGCCTATTGTTTTTCAGACAAACTAAAGATGCATAAACTTTATCTATTTATTTTTTTAATACTAGCCAGCCGGGCCGAAGCACAATCTGTTTCGGCCTCGGCCGTTGCAGACAGTCTGTATGCCGTAGGTAACTACAGCGAGGCCATAGCCGAATATGAAAGCCTGGATAAAAAAGACACTTCGGTCTACCTTAAACTCGCGCGCGCGCATCAGGCCAAAGGAACGCTTGATGATGCTCTCAATTACTATGCGCAGGCTGCGACCGGTACAAATGAAGTCATCGCGATGAATGAATACGGTAAACTGCTCATCACCAAACGCAAATTCAAAGAAGCCGATTCGGTTTTTACCGAATTGATCAACGTCTATCAAACCAATCCCGATTTCTATTACCAGCGCGGAAGAGCAAAAGAAAATATACCCCGTAATATAAAAATTGATGCCACAGATTCTACAACTACTTCAGCAAAAAACATTTTTCCTCACGTTTTAGATTATAGGAAAGCCGTTGCATTAGACAGTACCCATCAAAAAGCCTTGGGCGAACTTGCGGTATTTCATTTAAGACTAAAGGAGTATCCTATGGTTGAAAAATTAGCCTTTAAAGCTCTGGAAAGTTATCCCACCAATGTGGAAATCATCGGTGCACTGGCACAGAGTTATTATTACAAAGGCTGGAATGAAGAAGCGATTACCTGGTTTGAACGATTAATCGAACTGGGTCAAAGCACGCAATTCATTCACGAGAAACTGGGGAATTCGTATTACAAAGACCGGATGTATGAGAAATCAATCGAACAATATCTGGAAGCTTTAGATTTTTCACCTGAAGATGAGTACCTCCACGCGACCCTCGCCAAGCTATACAATCACGTTGAAGATTTGGAAGCTGCAGAGTCGCACGGTCTACTTGCTGTTTTCTTTAAAGACCAGCCATTAGATGATGAGTACTATACCCTTTCCCGTACCTATGAGATGAAAAAAGACTGGAAAAATGCAATGAAGTACGTAAACCTTTCTTTAGAAGAAAACCCCAAAAATAAAAATGCCGAATACACCAAAGTCATCGTAGCAGATAACTATTACGAAGACCGGCGTGCGGTTTTAAAACTCTACGAAGATTTTATAAAGAAATATAGCGATAGCGAGTATGCCAAATACGACCCGGTATTGCGCCTCGCCCGCGAACGTCGCGACAAACTCAATCGCGAGATTTTTATGGCAGACGGCGAGGAGGAATAATAAACACTGCCACATCGAGCGCAGTCGAGATGTTTTTAAATCTCTCAAATAATAATAGCAATAACAATAACAATACTTGCAGCAGTTGCTTACTTTTAGCCTTTATTAAAATTGGCTTTGAAAAATCATTTCTTGTTAGTTGCTTTTCTCCTGTTGCTTTCCTGCGATTCAGACAAGGGCTTAAACTGCTTTCAGGCTCCCGGAGAGCGGGTTGCTATCGAATACACCCTTGAGAATTTTACCAAAATTGTAGTCGAAGAGCGCCTGCAACTCATCGTCAAACAGGGCGCCGAGCAAAAAGTAGTTTTGGAGACCGGTGAAAACCTGGTAAACGATATCGAAATCAGTGTTTCTGATGGAGTGCTGACTTTGTTTAACGACAACGGCTGTAACCTGGTGCGCGATTACAACATCAGCAAGGTTGTGGTGACTACTCCTAATCTTACCGAAATCCGCAATGCTTCGGGTTATGAGGTGCAAAGTGATGGTGTTCTTACCTTCAATGCGCTCACACTCACCAGCGAAGATCTGGAGGAAGAAGATCTCTATCATAAAGATGGGGATTTCAGATTGGAGCTTGATGTAAACACGCTAAACATCACAGCAAACGGACTCTCTAATTTTTTTCTTTCCGGCAAAGCCGAAAACGCCAATCTCGAATTTCTGGAAGGCGATATCCGCTTTGAAGGCGCCGATTTTGAAGTGCAAAACCTGGAAGTATTCCACCGCGGGACCAACAAAGTGATTGTAAATCCCATTCAGGCTTTACGTGGCAGGGTGCTCAGCACCGGCGACCTGATCTCCGGCAACCGCCCGCCAGTCGTTGAGGTTGAAGAGACCTATACCGGACGACTTATTTTTGAATAGTGCGAAGCGCTTAGGAAATAGTTCCTCCCCTTAAAAAGGGGAGGTGTTTTCAGCTTTGCTGAAAACGGAGGGGTCTTAATTCCGCGAAGATGGAAATCCCAAACGCTAATTTTTAACCGTATCTTTGCAGCCTATATTAAAACTTAAGTTGCTTGGAATCTCAACATAACAATCCGTTACAGCCCGAATCTGCCGAAAACAAACCGCATAAAGCCGGTTTTGTCAACATTATTGGTAACCCAAACGTGGGGAAATCAACCCTGATGAATGCGCTGGTAGGTGAGCGGCTTTCTATCATTACCTCAAAAGCGCAAACCACCAGACACCGTATTTTGGGTATCGTAAACGGCGATGATTTTCAGGTGATTTTAAGCGATACGCCCGGTATCATCAAGCCTGCGTACGAGTTGCAGGCCTCGATGATGGACTTTGTAAAGTCCGCCTTTGAAGATGCTGATGTCTTGCTGTATATGGTTGAGTTGGGCGAAAAGGAACTCAAAGACGAGGAGTTTTTTAAGAAAATACGCAATACCGATATTCCGGTGTTGCTGTTGATCAACAAGATCGATCAGGGTAATGAAGAATTGCTCGAAGCCAGCCGTACGCACTGGCAGGAGCAGGTGCCTAATGCAGAGATTTTTGCGATTTCGGCACTGGAAAATTTTGGGGTAACCGAAGTATTTAACCGCATTCTCGAGGCTTTACCGGTGTCGCCACCTTTTTACCCTAAAGATGCCCTTACCGATAAGCCCGAACGTTTTTTTGTAAATGAAATCATTCGCGAAAAGATTTTGATGCATTACAAAAAGGAGATTCCGTATTCGGTAGAGATCGATACCGAAGAATTTTTTGAAGAGGACAACATCATCCGAATGCGCAGCATCATTATGGTAGAGCGCGACAGCCAGAAGGGCATCATCATCGGCCATAAAGGTGCAGCTCTAAAACGTGTAGGCATCGAAGCCCGAAAGGATCTCGAAATATTCTTCGGCAAGCAGGTGCATCTGGAACTTTACGTAAAGGTCAACAAAAACTGGAGAAGCAGCGAGCGCGAGCTGCGTCGCTTTGGATATAACGGGAAATAGTGGCAGCGCCACAGGCAATTAAATTCAATACGCGGCTCAGTTAAGTGTTAAGCCTAAATAAAAAAGCCCCGCAGTGCGGGGCTTTTTTATTTCCAGAATTTCCATTTAGGCTTCTTCTTAGCCGGGACTTCATCTTTATTTTTCATTTCTAAATTGGGATTGTTCAATACCATATTTTTAAAACTCCCTCCGGTGATTTCTCGGGTTGTGATATTAAAGGAAAACGCCGTCCATTCGGTTAGTTCATTTGTAGGGTCATAAGATAAGCCGGAAATGATGTCATTTTGAACTTTTAAATCCTTATAGCCATCCCAGAAAATGCGTTCACTGGTCCATATTTCAGCATTTTTATCAATAATTGTTACACCTATTTGATCTATACAAATTACAGAATGGTCTGGTGCTTGAAATGCATCATCAATACTATCTCCGAAAATGGCATTGGGTTTTTCGTGATCAATGTGCATTAAATATCCAATCCCACCAGCGATAATTACAACAAAGTTTGTTTCTGGTAAATCGTAAACCTTACTCAGCTTAGAATGACCGGGTTCAAAATTAGCAACCCAACTTTGACCATTATTCCTATAAAATTTCACTACAAATCCCTCTCTATAATAGCCTTCCCCATCTCTTGTAACAGGTATATACATTGGCCCATATGGAGGGAGAAAATCCAATTTTTGAAATTTATAATCGGAGTTCATTTTGCTGACATCAATTTTTCTACTTTACCAAATTAACAATAATTATAGCGAGTTAGTTTATAAAGTTTTTTTGTTGCCACTGGCTGCTAGCCGGCCGGCGGTTAGCAACATCCACCACCATCATAGTGAAAAGTGCTTTCGCTGATAAAAATATCGTCACGACCTAAAGCCTTTAAGGCTCCTGCGGTTTTATCGCAAACGGCCAGCGGCTGATTTTTCAGTAATATATGGCCTTTTTTGTCATCAAAATGATTTTCAGAACCGTAATAAATCGCGGCTTTTCCGGTAAAAATACACGGGCCGTCTTCGGGCATAGGATCTTTGATGGCGGCTACCTCAATAGATTCGATATAGATGAGTTGGTCTGTAGGATAGTTTTTCGGGTCTAGAATGCGATAGGGCTTGCGGGCACGAATTTCGATAGTTCCAAAACCGGCATCGGTAAGGGCTTTTACATACGCGCTAATCGGAAGGCTTCCACTGAGGCAGAGCGCGCGCAAACGCTCGTCATTGCGCAGCGTTTCGTTCATTTCCTGCTCGCAGGTAGGATCGCTCATCACCAGTCTTCCGTGAGGTTTCAGCACCCGATACATTTCGGCGATTGCCTTTTTTAAATCTTCGGCTTTAAAAATATTGAACAGACAGTTTTGAGCCGCCACGTCGATACTGTTATCCTCCACCGGCAGGTTTAGGGCATCTCCCTTCTTAAGGTCTACAAACTCACTTTTAAACCAGGGATTTTGCGCTTCGGCCTCCAGGAAATTTTTACGCGAAGCTTCGAGCATTTCGTCAACCACATCAACGCCCACCACACCGCTTTTCTGGCGTGAGAAATAGGCAAATTGCAGCAGCTCCATGCCGCCGCCCACGCCTACATACAGCACCCGCGGATTGTTAGTCAGATCGCGCGCGTTTACCGTGCTGCCGCAGCCGTAATTCATTTCCTGCATAATTTTCGGGATTTTCAGACCCGGTAATTCCCATATGGGATTGGTGGTGCAGCAAAGTCCTACATCGGGCGTTAATGCCGCGTCACGGTACACATTCTTGGTCGTTTCTAAGTAGCTCATAGTTCTTTTTTTTGATTTGTATTTTTTTAAAGTTGAATGCCAAAACCCTGTAACCCGCTTTCATAGGGCGGAAGGATCTCGGTGTTATCCCAAATTCCGGTAATCAGGGTTCGGGCGTATTCCTGCGGCAGAAACTCGTTTTGCATGTGTGCATTGGCGAGTTTATGATTGTACTGCATCGTGTGATGGGTAAAGCCGAAGCTTCCGTTTTGTTCTTCTAAAAGGGCGTACCATACGTGCGGCTGCCCGTCATTGGCCGGCATCCCAATCACACCCGGATTGATCCACAGCTTATCATTGTGCTCCTGATTAAACGGCAAGCCGCAATGCCCTGCGATGATCACATCGGTTTGAAGGGCATCAAAATTTTCCTGTTTTTTCTCCCAGGGAGTTGACTTATAGATAAATTCCGAAACATTGAAGTAATCGCCGTGCACCACAAAAACTTCTTTTTCCGCAAAGCGGAATGTGAGGTGATCAGGCAATTCCGAAATAAAATCAAGCGAAGATTTGCTGAGTTTACTCTGTGCATACGGAAACCACATCTGGCTAAACCCGTCGCAACGCGAACCCTTTCTAAAATCACAACCGCAATCTTCAGCCCCGTCCCGCAGCTGAATTTCCACATTCCCCAGAATGCTTCGGGCACCCCAGATTTTAAAGAGTTGCACCACTTCTTCCGGCTGGCCGCAATAGCCCACAATGTCTCCGGTACAGATGCAGTTTTCGGGAGGAATGCCTTGTTTTTCGGCAATGCTCTTCAGCTTTTCCAGCGCCTGTAAATTGCTGTAAACACCTCCAAAAAGCAGCACTTTTCCGCTTAGCGAACCCAGATTTACCACAGCTTTATCCATGAAGGTATCAGATATACGATTAAACATGAGGCGATTCCCCAGATATTTACCCAAAGCAAATCGGCATAATTCCCCTGGGTAAGAATCCAGTTTTTTGGGATGAGGTCAAACAGCAGGAGAAAACCAAACAGGAGTCCGCAACCCACACTCAGGTAAAAACTGATTTTAGGCGCGGGCAGTTTCCAAAATAAAAATACGGGTGTAAGACCAATAACCATAGTCCCCGAGATGGTGGTAGCCGACAGGATTTTGGCATCTAAAAAGATGGGAATAGTTCCCAAAATGACCAGAACGCCCATAGCGATACGCCCCAGCGTGATGCTTTCGCCCCAATTCAAATCAACCGCAACCAGTTTTGAGAAGGACGAAAAGGTAGAGTCTAGCGTAGAAGCTGCCGAAGTGATCATGATAAAATTGATGATGAGTAAAATAACGGTGCCAAAGGCTTTGCCTACTTCAACTGCTGCCTGGCCCTGCATTCCCATGGCCTGAGCGTACACGCCCACGATGCTGAAAAGGATGATGCAGGCACCGCCCAAAACGCTGGCCCAGAGAAAACTTTTAAGGGTTACCCGCGGCGAACTCAAAAAAGCACGGTCGGTCAATACAGGATCGTGAAAGGGATAACTAAACGACTGAATCAGGGCCGCAAAAAGCAGGTTTAATCCCGTTTCAAAACTCCAGATTCCGCTGCTGGCGGTTTGGCTCACGGTAAAACCGGGAACCGAGTAGATGTTTGATAACACCACAAATAATAAAATGGTGAAAAGCCCCATCTGGATCACATCGGTAAAAATCGAACTGCTGAGTCCGCCTTTTAGCGAGTATGCCAGCGTGAGTAAACTAAAAACGATAATGGCGGCGTAATAGGCTTCGGTATCCACCGCGCCAAAGTAACTGCCTATAACCATAGTGTTGCTCCATACCTCGTTAAACAGGCGTATGGAGATGAGGATCGAAAAGACGCGCATCGCGTTTTTCCCAAACCGGGTGGTTAAAAACTGATGCAGACTCGTAAAGCCTCCTTTTTTACGCATAAAGTAGATGAGTATCCCGGCAACAGCAAAGGAGAGGTAGTAGCCCGCGTATGCGACTCCGCCAACGATCCCGAACTCAAGGCCCAGGTTTGCGGCATTGGTGATACTCTTGGCAAAAATCCACGAAATGACAAGGCTCCCGGTAAGCATAAACACATTAGGCGCTTTATTGCGATGGGTCGCCTTGAAAAAATCATCAGTCGATTTGGCAAGCGGGGACAGTAAAAACAGGATCAAACTTGACCCGATAATCAAAACCCATTGCCACATTAGTGTACTCAAATTCTTAGTTTTTTAGTTATCCCACCATACGGGGGTGTCCAGACTATTACCATTTGTGGCCTGCGCCGCCTGCCGGTAATGGTCTGCGTTCAATGCTTCTTCTTCGGCCGGGTAGGGCATACGCACCGGGATTTTGCCATCGTTAAGACTGGCAGCAACCGGTTTAAAAGCCGGGAAGCCCGTGCGGCGCCATTCAACCCAACCTTCGTAGCCGTTTATGATATTGGCGATCCACTTTTGGGTGATGATTTGCTGCACCGGGGTTGTTCCTGGAGCGTTGTATGCCGCCGGTCCCGCAAGGTAATTTGCAGGCAAGTCGGTAAGCCAGTATTCAAAAGCCTGCGTCACGCCGGTGTTATACAGGTTTGCTCCATCGGCGTTAATATAGCCTTTTGCAGCTGCTTCGGCCAAAATAAAATGCGTTTCCCAGGCCGTCATAAAATTGGCGTTGAGGTCTGCTGTATGTTCTCTGAAAAGGGTTCCCGCAAGCGAAAAGTTTGCCGGTTCAATGGAAGTTTGGGAGGCATTGATGCCATTGATCAAACCATTGAAATCTCCGGAAGTCGAATTTGCAAACGGACGGAAGAATACCGCGATACGATCGTCATTCAATTCTTTTAAAATGTCTTCCATAGTTTCTGAAAGCACAAAGTTGTTGAAATCTCCTGCCCGTAATTGCGCAAAGCGGAAGCTGTTTGGGGCAATTGCCGTAAAGTCAAACGTAGCATTGTCTGCATTGCTGGCGATAAAGTTTCTTTCAGTGTAAATGGCCGCGATTTGAGCCGCCACATCTTCACGCCCGGAAATACGCATCAGGGCTTTCAGTTTTAGGGAATTTGCAAATTGTACCCAGTTTTCCAGATTGCCCGAAAACAACAGGTCGCCTTCTAAAGCAACCGCTCCCTGATAGGCTTCAAGAGCAGCAATACCTTTGTCGAGATTGTCCAAAATTCCGCCTTCGGCGAGATAGATGTCTTCCTGTGCGTCGTAGGCAGCAGTAACCGTCCCGTCAATACCGTTGAAGGCTTCAAAATAAGGTACGTCGCCAAATAAATCGGTAAGCCCCTGAGCCATGTAGGCTTTTAAAATCAGGGCCGGACCTTCATAAACCCTGAAGGTTTCCACATTTTGAGCCTGCTTGAGTAAAATCTCATTATCCCGCAAATTGGTGTAAAAAACCGGCCAGGGATTGCCGCCTAGTTGAGGCGACTTCAGTGCGTGACGGTCAAACAGGTTAAAATCGAGCGCGGTGCGATGCTGAGACAGTAAATCGCCGGCGGCAAAACCCTCGTAGCTCATTTGTTCGCCAAAATCATAAATCACGTGCCGCAGGAGCAAGCCCGGCTGCACGTTTACCGGCGCGTTGGGATTGGTGTTGAGGTCTTCAAAATCTGTGGTGCAGGCTGTAATAAGCGTCAGACCCAGAATCAATATGCTGTATAGTTTTTTCATCTTCTAAATGTTTTTGAGCCTTCAGGCCTTAAAAATTAAAGCCCGCATTTAAGCCGATGCTGCGGCTGGTGGCATAACTCATATCTTCAACTCCGCTTACAAAGGTGTTGCCCTGTACCGCAAGTTGTTCCGGGTCAAAATGCGGAATCTCCGAAATCGCAAACAGATTGCGGCCTACCAGTGCCAGGTTGATGTTCATTCCGTTAGCAAGACCCAGAAAACCGTCTTTCAGATCAAAAGTGTAGCCTACTGAAAATTGGCGCAACTTCAGGAAAGACGCGTCATAAATGTTGTTTTCCTCGTGGTTGCGGTCGTAAAACTGGCGGTAATAGGTTTCTGCCGAAACGGCGGTGGTGTTGGGCACGTACTGCGGATTTTCTGCGGTGCCGGTATTCACAACGCCTTGCGGTACAATTCCTTCTTCGGGACGGTTTGCCGTCTCGGCAAGCTGACCGCCCACAGTCCCCAAAGCACGTGTTCGCGAGACGAGTTCGCCTCCCTGACGCCAGTCAAACAGGAAACTCAGGTTCCAGTTTTTGTAAGTGAAATCGTTGTTCCAGCCCAGCATAAAATCGGGGTTGTAATTGCCCAGTTTTTTTAGGGTGTTGTTTGCGATATAGCTTCCGGAAGGTGTGAGAATAAACTGCCCGTCTTCGGTTTTCCGGTAACCGGTACCGTAGATATCGCCTATTCTTCCGCCCTCTTCCACCTGAAACCACACGGTTTGATTGGCGCTGTCGTAGATTCGGCTGTAAGCCAAAGTCAAACGCCCGTCTGCCTGCGGCAGGCTTTCAACCTCAGAACGGGAAGTGCTGAAGTTAAAAGTGGTGTTCCATTTTAAGTTTGAGTTCAATACCGGCGTGGCGTTAAGAATGAGTTCGACCCCACGGGTGCGTACCTCGCCACCGTTCACTACCTGCTGGTTGTATCCCGAAGAAATCGCGATAGGCAGCGAGATGATCTGATCTTGAGTCAGGTTGTTGTAATAGGTCGCGTCAAGCCTGATGCGGTCTTTTAAAAACCGAATATCAGCGCCTACCTCGAACGAAGTGGTTTGCTCCGGTTTGAGGTTTGCGTTCGGGATAAAATTTTGATTGCTGAATGTAGGCTGCCCGTTGTATGGGGTCTGCGAAATGAAAGCGCCGCTGGTTTGATACGGCTGGGTATCGTTACCCACCTGAGCCACGCTGGCACGCAGTTGCACATACGAGAAGGTTTCCGGAAGCTTTGCGACTTCAGAGAGTATAAAACTCGCAGAAGCCGAAGGATAGAAAAACGAAGTCCCATCTACCGAAAACGGCGTGGCAAGCGCGCTTGACCAGTCGTTGCGCCCGGTGATGTCGAGAAATAGAAAATCGCGGTAGCCCAGTTTGGCTATGCCGTAAAACGAATTGATGCGCTTGCGCGATTCAAACTGAAACACATCGATGGGTGAAGCCGCGTTGTTGAGGTTAAAAATGCCGGGTTGTGCGAGGTTTACGGTCTGACTTTGTTTGGTTGAGGCTTTTTGATCGAGTCGGTTTCCACCCAGCGAAACGTCAACAGATACCTCACCAAAAATTTTGTTGTAATTCAGCAGGAAGTCGGTATTTACCTCTCTGTACAACACATCGTGCTCGGCATAACCCCCGTTTTTAAAACGGTTCGAGCTGAAGGCACGACGCAGTTGACGGGTTTCGGAAGAGTAATCCATCCCGCTGCGTACGGCGAGGCTTAGATTTTCGGTAAACTGGTGTTTAAGCGACAGGTTTCCAAAAACGCGATCCCGATTGAAGGAGTTTCGGTTTTCATACATAATGAAAAACGGATTGTCAAAATAGGTGTAGTTAAATGAAAACTGTTGCACACCCTCAAGTCCCGGTTGCCAGTAGCGGCGCAGGCTGTTCATATCGAGCGAGCGTGGACCCCAGGCAACCAGCGAATAATTGACGTTTTCGCTTCCATACCCGTTAGAAGGGCGGTTGTCACTGCCCGAATTCACATAATTGACCGTCGCATTGAAACGGGTCTTATCGGTAGGCTTAAAATTGAGTTTGGCGGCCACCGTCTGGCGGTCGAGATTCACTCCGGGAATGATGGCTTCACTGCGCAAATCGGTAAAGGAAAGGCGGTAATTGCCTTTTTCAAAACCGCTGCCAATAGCAACGTTGTTGATGGTGGTGACTCCGGTTTGGTAAAAGTCTTTCAGATTGTCCGGGTGCGAATTAAACGGAGTAGGCGTAATGGGAAGTCCGTCATAAAGCGCTGTATCGCCACCGCGTACCACCCTTCCGTCAGGTAAGGTAACCGGAGAATCAAATTGAGCAATGAGGGTGCCCTGATCTAAACGCGGACCCCAGGAATAGGTGATGAGGTCGTTAACACCGCCACCCAAACCGTCAACAAACTCAAACTGTCCCGAGTTGCCCTGCCCGTATTGATTTTGAAATTCAGGCAGTTTAAAAGGCGTATCCACAAACACTGAGGTATTAACGCTGATTCCTAAACCTTTGCTGTTGCTTCCGTTTTTGGTTTCGATTATGATCACACCATTTGACGCCCGGGTTCCGTAGAGGGCAGCCGCACTGGGACCTTTCAATACACTTACCGAAGCGATATCATCGGGGTTGACTTCCATCGCACCGTTACCAAAATCTACCTCCTGAAAACCGGCAGCGGCCTCATTGGTGTTGTTGAAAACCGTGTTGTTGTTGATGGGCGTTCCGTCTACGATAAACAGCGGATTGTTATTGGAAAACGAAGCTTCCCCGCGAATGGTGATTTTAGAGGAAGAACCCACTCCGGTTGCACCCTGCGATACCGTAACCCCGGCCAATTTCCCGGCAAGATTATCCAGAAAGTTGGGCGCTTTTACGGCTGATACTTCTTCGGCTTCAATGGTTTGAACCACATAGCCCAGCTCTTTGGTTTCGCGCTCCAGTCCCAAGGCCGTAATTACGACTTCATCAAGATCTGTAGTAGATTCCTGCAAAACGATATTGATGGTTTGCTGCCCGTTTATAGCGACGGTTTGCGTGATAAAACCAATTGCCGAAAATCGCAATTGGGTCGCTTTAGCAGAAACGCTTAAGCTGTAATAACCGTTTTTATCCGTGATGGTGTTGGCATCGGCATCTACGGCGACGACGTTTACAAAAGGGACTGTAGAACCGTCGCTAGAAGTGGTTACGGTACCCGAAATTAGAGTCTGGCCGTTTGCAAATGCACAAAGCAAGAGCATAAGCCCAAAATAAAGGTGTTTCATTAAATAAAGGTAGGATTAGTACTTGTGAGGCTTCGGTATGGAAGCCCTGCTTGAAATAGCGTTTTAAGCGATACTAAGGGGCGAACCTTTATTGAAGTAAACCGGATGGGAAAAAAGCCAGGCGGTAAGGGACTTAAAGCTGAAGGTATGAATGTTCTGAAAAGCAGATTTAGCTAAAAGTTTGCGTAACGGAAACGAAAGCTTTTTGGCACTGCTCAATAGCAGGGCGATATCTGCCGAAGTATCCAGATCACAAAGCGCCGGAAGCAATTCGGCATGTATTTTTTTAGCCTGAACCAAACGCAGGATACTGCGCGTCAGTGAGGCGGTTTGCCAGGGTAAATTCAAAAAGGATTGGGCGTCAAAATGGGTTTTATTCAAGCCCATCAGGTAGAAGCCGCCGTCGTGTGAGGGACCCAGAACCAGCGGACAGGTTTTGAGTTTTTCAGCTGCGGTGAGCAGATGATTTTTGGTAAGCTGCGGGCTGTCGTTCCCCACACTGATTACGTTATCAAAACCCAACTTGTAAATATCCTGAAGCGCATTGGTAAATCTGGAGGCAAAATCTGCACCGCGTTGCAAATCTTCGGTATAAATAAAATAGGGAAGACCGGTTTTCCTTACAGTGTTCTCAATCTGTAAATTGAGTTTTTCAAATACCGAAACCCCATTGCACAGTCTTTTGTGACCGGCATCTGCCTGCGCGGAGCGGGCAAAAATAAGTATGGCGGTTTTGGTATTCATAGCCGTAAGCTAGGCAACAGTACCCTGGCAACTGCTTCCTGCACCGGCGGTACAGCCGTAGCAGTGTTGCGAGATGATGATGTTGCGGTCGTTTAATAAATCTTCGTTGTATTCTGAAATGTGCTTCACCTTGCTGTTGACTTTAAGATCGAGCATCTGGTTAAAGTCACAATCGTACAGCCATCCGTCCCAGCTTATCGAAATGGTATTGGTACACATCACGTTTGCAACAGCGGCGGGGTTATATGCCTCCACAAGCTGGTACATATAGTCTTCATAATTTTCGGAAGCGATGAGGTAATCGAGAAAGCGCGCGATGGGCAGATTGGTAATTGCAAACAGGTTGTGAAACTGAATGCCAAAATCTTCCATCAGGGCTTTTTTGAAATCTTTTTCCATCCCCGCCTGGTCTGAAGGCAGGTAGGCTCCATTAGGATTGTACACAAGGTCGAGGCGTAAATCGCTGTCTGGCATCCCATAACCAACTGCGTTGAGTTCCTGCAAAGCTTTGATCGACTTGTCAAAAACCCCTTCACCACGTTGTTTATCGGTTTTACCACGCGTCCAGTGAGGCATAGAGCTCACCACGTGCACGTTGTGTTTTTTGAAAAATTCCGGTAAATCGTGGTATTTTTTATTGGCTCTGATGATTGTGAGGTTACTGCGCACGATAAAATCTTTGATTCCCGCTTTGCTGGCTTCTTCTACAAAGCGTCTGAAATGGGGATTCATCTCGGGTGCACCACCGGTAAGATCGAGGGTATGCGCGCCGGTGTTTTTAATCACTTCCAGGCACTGCTCCATCGTTTCCCAGGTCATAATTTCCTTTCGGTCAGGGCCGGCATCTACGTGGCAATGCTCACACACCTGATTGCACATATAACCTACGTTGATCTGAAGGATTTCCAGCTTTTTAGGTCTGAGCGGAAATTGCCCGGTCTCCTTTATTTTTTTGGCAAAGGTGGGCAACTCCCCATCGGCAAAAATACCTCCCGAGAGAATCTCGAGTTGCTTATTGGCCTGGGCCAGATCATCATGACGTTTATGTAAAGATTTTTTTGTTTTGGTAACAGACATAGAAGTTTTAATTTTTCTTTTTCAGCGGTAGCTAATATAGGATTAAGTTGATAGAAATACTGTTCAAAACTTACATTTCCAGTTTATTAACCTTATTCATCATCATCGTACCATGTACGAGCGTAGCTCCGCTTTTGATGGCCGCACCTACGTGAATGGCTTCCATCATTTGTTCTTTGGTCACGCCGCGCTGCAAGGTGTCTTTGGTATAGGCATCAATGCAATAAGGGCATTGCTCGGTATGGGCTACGGCAAGAGCGATCAGGGCTTTCTCACGTGCGGTAAGCGCACCTTCCTCAAATACTTTTCCGTAATAATCAAAGAATTTAGTTCCCAGCTCTTCGCTCCATTCGGTGATTTTACCAAATTTTCTAAGGTCTGCAGGATCGTAATAGTTGTTACTGGCCATTTTATCAATGTGTTTTTTGGGTTTAATGAAATAAACCGACATTACAGTTACGGTATTTGTCGGTCTTTGGTTTTAAAACTGAAGAAAAATAGGCAAAAACCCCGGGATAAAACCGGGGTTCTGCATTTTGAGACTATTCTACAAGCATTTTTCAGCCTGAAAATCTACAGTTTCTCGATGAGTTTGGTGAACAGAAGCACCATATCGGGTTCTGCTTTGGCGGCAGCATCCATAATATCCTGAATATCTACCGGAGCCAGATTTTCGGGATCGCATTCATCGGTAATCACCGATACTGCGGCGACCGGCAGATCCAGATGGTTGGCGACGATCACTTCGGGAACCGTACTCATTCCCACCGTGTCTGTACCAATGATTTTCAGGTATCGGTATTCGGCACGGGTCTCAAGCTGAGGTCCTACTACTGAGGTATACACGCCCTCGTGCAGGGTAATGTTGTTTTCGTTTGCGATTTCCTTTAGAATTTTGCCCATTTCGGCATCATAAGGCGCGCTCATATCGGTAAAACGGCTTCCTAAAAGACCTACACCTTTAAAGGCCAGGGGCGAACCGCCCTGCAAATTGATATGATCTTCAATAAGCATAATCTCGCCTTTTTTGAAGTTGAGGTTTATGGCACCTGCGGCGTTGCTGATGAGTAATTTTGAAATGCCCAGCTCGCGCATCACCCGCACCGGGTAGCTCACATCCTGTAGGGTATAGCCTTCATAAATATGAAAGCGCCCCTGCATAACCACCACTTTTTTACCACCCAGGCTTCCGTAGATGAGTTTGCCGGTATGGAATTCTACAGTAGCTGTAGGAAAATTGGGGATATGATTATAGCTCACCGAGCTGATGATTTCTACTTTATCTACAAATTGCCCCAGGCCGGTACCTAGAATAATACCAATTTCGGGAGCTTCAAAGCCACGCTCTTTAAGGAAATGCGCAGACTCTTCAATAAATCGTTTCATCTGTTTAAGATTTTAAGTGTTTTTAATTGGTGAGATGTATGCACGACAAGTAGCACTTTGAAGTAGTCTAATTGTAAGGTGCAGTTCATCAATTTAGTTTAAAAGGTATTTTGCCAAAAAGATAGGATAAACTTCGGCATCTTATTTTAAATGATCGGGCAAAAAGGGTTTAAAGGCATCAATATCTTTGATGTCTTCGTAATAATCTACGTCATTACGGACCTCAAGCAATTTTACCGATTCGTTTTTTAGATCTTGCAGTGTGTCTTCGAGAACCGTTTCGGTTCCCCAGTTTTTATGATGAAAAATCTCTGGTTTGAGGAATTTCATTCCCAATAAATAATATCCGCCATCTTCTGCCGGGCCTACGACAAAGTCGTGATGGTCCAGAGCAGCGAAGGCTTCTTCAAGATCGCTTTGTGACAGGTCGTACATATCGCTGCCTATAATGATCGCCTTGCGATAGCCATCGCTAAATGCACGCGAAAAGCCCTGTTGCATACGGGCGCCCAGGTCTTCGCCGTGCTGCAGTTTTTTGATGTATTTTTCGGTATCCCAAAGATCTTCAGACCGTATTTTTTCGGAATAAAAAACCTGTTTGTCTATCCGCAGGTTTTGCGTGATGCTCACGGTGTGTTTCAACAGAAATTTATAAATCTCAAGGGCTGCTTCATCACCTACGCCACCCGCCAGGCGGGTTTTCACCTTGCCCAGTTCGGGATTGCGGGTGAAAATCAGCAGGGTTTTATCTGATGTGGGAAAGTGAAATTCGGTTTCAAAATCGGCCTCGGCCCCGGTGTCTTTTTTGCTTAACAGACCCATAGTTTGGTTTTAAGAATGGCTATCAAAATTAATAAACCGCAATGCCTGTGCTTAAATAATCTTGCCAATTTTTTGAAAAAGTATGCACGCGCTCTGTGGGTTTACCCTCATCGTTAAAAATAGGAAACCCGGCGTCTTTCCAGGCAAAAATGCCGCCGTACAGATTTAGAATGGGTTTTGTGGTTTTCTTCTGCAATTTTTCGCCAAAATCTTCACTGCGTACCCCCACGCTGCAATAGACCACAATTTTCTTATTCGATTTGCGAATGCGCTCCAGCGTAGTCTCGTCGAGCCGATCGTCCACGCGTATGGCATTGGGGAGATGGCTCACCTCAAATTCTTCCGCTTTGCGCGAATCAAGAATGAGATACTCATCTTGTTTCATTTTCAATTCTTCGACAGAAATATAAGGTACACTGCCACTGTTGTAGGTTCTAAGCAGTTTGCCGATTGATTTTTTTTGGGCAAAGCCCGAAAAGGAAAGAAAAAGCAGGACAATCATCCATTTTAAATGCATAGAAGCAGGTCGTTTCAGTATTTGATGCTGCCAAGTTAAGGCGGTTGGTTTGACTTTCATGTTAATTAAATTAGAAGGGGCTTTTTTATAGATACGCAAAGGAGCTATTAGTGGTTTTTAAACTGAAGAGCTGTTACAAAAGGCTTGAAAAGCGCATCCGTTTAAAAGTTGATGATTGAGATGAAAGCGTTTCGCAAATGTATTTTCTATATTTAGGGTTTTAAACAGAATTCTTTTGATCACGATCCAACCTTTCTCAAAAACGCGGGACGGCCAGGCCGTTTATAGCGTGAAACTTAAAAATAAATCGGGCATGGAAGCCCATTTTTTAACCTACGGAGCCATTTTGCAGCGCCTTATAGTTCCTACAGGCTCCACCCAAACCGATGTGGTGCTGGGCTATGAAGACCTTGGGTCGTATGAAGAGGATAATTATTTTATGGGCCAGTTAGTAGGCCGAAATGCCAACCGTATTGCCAATGCCGAAGTCGTCCTGGACGGTAAAAAAGTACAACTTTCGGCAAATGAAGGTAAAAATCAACTTCACGGCGGTTTTGAATCTTTTGGTAAAAAAGTCTGGTCTGTTACCGATCTCGGTGACGCCGTACTTTTCACCTATACCAGCCCCGATGGAGATGAGGGCTTTCCCGGAAATCTGGAAACCAAATTCTACGTCAAACTGGAAGAAGACAATACGCTGGCGATGCGCTATGAAGCGACTACCGATAAGGAAACCATCGTAAACCTCACTCGCCACGAGTATTTTAATATGGATGCCGCTTCAGGGAATGGAATTATCAATCACCAATTGCAGATCAACGCGTCTGCTTATCTGCCCAAGACTCCGCAAAATGTGCCGTCTGGCGAACTAAAGCCGGTTGCTGAAAGTCCGTTTGATTTACAAAAGCCGGTTGGTTTGAAAGCCCCTATCGCCGCGATTGACGGTGGTTTTGATCACAATTTCGTTTTGAACGAAAACAGAGGCGATGCACCCGCCGCGCAATTGATTTCACAGGATGGAAAATTGAAGATGGAGTTGTATTGCACCCAGCCGGGAATTCAGTTTTACAGCGCAAACGGTATTGTTGATTTTGAAGGCAAACACGGTAAAATCGCAGGAAATTGTCCCGGTCTGTGTCTGGAGCCGCAGCATTTTCCCGACACGCCCAATCACGAGCATTTCCCGAGCACGGTTTTAAAACCTGCGCAGCGGTACGAGCACGATGTACGTTATACCTTTAGTTATGAGTAAATCCTATATAATCGCATTTGATCAGGGAACGACCAGTACCCGCGCCATACTTTTTGACGAGCAGGGCGCTATTGTACAGGTTTCCCAAAAAGAACTCACCCAGCACTATCCGCAATCGGGTTGGGTGGAGCACGATCCCATGGAAATTTATACCGATCAAAAGGCCGCTTTTGAGCAGGTGATTGCCGAAGCCGGGATAGATCCCAATGCGATTAAAGCTATAGGAATCACCAATCAGCGCGAAACCACTGTTGTTTGGGATAAACATACCGGCGAGCCGGTTTATAACGCCATTGTATGGCTAGACAAGCGCACCGAACCCATCTGTCAGGGTTTGCGCGAGCGTGACCTGGAGCGCTATATTTCAAAAAATACGGGACTGGTCATCGACAGTTATTTTTCGGCCACCAAAATAAAATGGATTCTCGATAATGTGGATGGCGCCCGCGAAAAGGCCGAAAACGGCGATTTGCTCTTTGGTACCATAGACACCTGGCTCATTTACAAATTTACCGGTCAGCATCTTACCGATCATACTAACGCGAGCCGCACGATGTTGTACAACATCAAAAAGCTGAAATGGGATGACGAATTGCTCGAGATTTTGGAAATCCCGAAATCGATGTTGCCCAGGGTTCAGGCGTCGTCTTCCGATTTTGGAAACGTCACGCACAAGGGTCATACCTATCCGATTTACGGGGTTGCAGGCGATCAGCAGGCGGCCTTGTTTGGTCAGGGTGGTTACAAGTCTGGGATGGCCAAAAACACCTACGGTACGGGTTGCTTTATGCTGCTCAATACCGGGAAAAAGCCCTCGTTTTCTAAAAACGGACTCATCACTACCCTATGCTGTACCCTTGAAAATAAAAAGCCAAAGTACGCCCTTGAGGGTAGTGTTTTTGTAGGCGGAGCTTCGGTACAATGGCTTCGCGATTCGCTAAAGCTCATTGATGATGCTAACGAAACCAGTAACATCTGTAAAAGTATTCCGCCGTTAAATGATTTGTATATGGTGCCTGCTTTTAACGGTCTGGGCGCGCCGTATTGGGATGGAAACGCCAAAGGAAGCATTCAGGGATTAACTTTTAGTACCGGCAGAAAAGAACTCGTTAAGGCTACGATTGAAGCTTTGGCGTATCAGGTAGATGATTTGATTACGGCCATGACTGAAGACAGCGGCAATCAGATCAAAAGCCTCAAAGTAGATGGTGGTGCCTGCGCTAACGATTACCTGATGCAGTTTCAGGCAGATATTCTGGATGCTGAGGTTGACCGGCCTCAAATGCTCGAAGTGACTGCGCTGGGCGCAGCACTGCTCGCAGGTATAAAAGCCGGAGTCTGGTCCCAAAATGACATCGCTTCGCTCAGAAAAATTGATCACATCTTTAAACCCGAAATGGGCACCCGAGAGCGCAATCATAAAAAAGAAGGCTGGGAACTTGCCGTTTTACGCACCCGTTCGGGGTATGCCGAAAGTCTGGTGAAAGAGAAGAAGCCGTTGCGTTTCAGTATTGTTGACCGTAAGCGCTATATCAAGAAAGCTAAAAAGAAAAAATTTGATCTCGTGGTCATTGGTGGCGGAGTTACCGGAGCGGGTATCGCCCTCGACGCAATTACCCGCGGGATGAGTGTGTGTCTGGTGGAGAAAAATGATTTCGCCAGCGGCACGAGCAATAAAAGCACCAAGCTGGTTCACGGCGGTCTGCGCTATCTCAAACAGATGGAAATAGGTCTGGTTAAAGAGACCGGGACCGAGCGCGCGATTGTGCACAAACTGGCACCACACCTTGTAGTGCCCGAAAAAATGCTCTTGCCTTTAATCGAAGGCGGGCAGTACGGTAAATTTTTAACTTCAGTAGGCTTAAAGGTTTACGATCTTTTGGCCAATGTAGAAGGTGATGACAAACGCCAAATGCTTTCTAAGGAAGAAACCTTAAAGCGCGAACCTATTCTGGACGAAACCAAAGTTTTGGGTGGCGGGTTTTATGCGGAATACAGAACCGATGACGCCCGGCTTACAATTGAATTGTTGAAGAAAGCCGCCGGTTTTGGGGCCATTTGCCTCAACTATTGTGAGATGAGCGATTTCGTTTACGATTATAAAGGCCGAATCACAGCCGTAAAATGCCGGGATCACAATTCCGGAAGCCTTTTTGAGATCGAGTCGCGCACCTTTGTTTCGGCTGCGGGTCCCTGGGTTGATAAGCTTCGGGCGAAAGACGAGTCGATGAATAACAAGCACCTGCACCTTACTAAAGGGGTGCACCTGGTTTTTGAGCGCAAAAAATTACCGGTGCATCAATCCCTGTATTTCGATGTACCCGATGGCCGAATGATTTTTGCCATCCCCCGCGGGAGAGTGACCTACGTGGGCACCACAGACACTAATTATTCCGGTGATCTCGATCGGGTAGTGGCGACTAAAGACGATATTCATTATTTACTCTATGCAGTAAATGCAACTTTCCCTGATATCCACCTGACCGAAGAAGATATTGAATCGAGTTGGGCAGGACTTCGGCCTTTAATTCACGAGGATGAAAAAGACCCTTCTGAGCTTTCGCGAAAAGATGAAATTTTTGAGAGTGAAAGTGGTTTGATTTCTATCGCCGGCGGAAAACTTACCGGTTATCGCAAAATGGCGCAACGGGTAAATGAAGCGGTGCTGAAGCGTCTAAAAGGTGACTATGCCGAGCAGTTTGAAGAATCGCGTACTGAGCATATTGCACTTACCTCGCATGCTATGCGCAATACCAAAGAAGTAGAGACCTACCGTAAAGAACTGGAAGCCGCTCTTGATTATCTGAAAATTGATAAACCCGAGTATAAGGCCTGGTATCTCACTTCAACTTATGGTAAGCAGGCCGACATTATAAAAAATAAAATCAATTATTTTAGAAATCAGGATGTTAATGAGCGTCTGGTTCGTGCCGAACTTTGGTATTCGGTAAACTTTGAGATGACAAACAGCCTGGCCGATTTCTTTGTACGTCGTACCGGTCGTCTGTATTTTGATATCAAAACGGTAAATGCATATCGGGATCTGGCTATTGAAGATTTTGTAAATTATTTAGATTGGGATGAGCGGCGCGTGCAGGAAGAAAACGAGAAATTAGATGAACTCATCTACGACGCAACCCATTTTTACGATCAGGAGTTTCCTGCCTAAAAAGTACAGGCTACAGGAGCAATTTTAGAATTTAAACGTTAATTTTACGCTTAAAACAAAACCATTATGGACAAAGGCTTTTTAATTGACATGGACGGAGTTATCTACAGCGGTAACGATTTAATTCCGGGTGCAGATACATTTATCAAGACATTACAGGACCGCGGTATTCCCTTTTTGTTTATGACTAACAACAGTCAGCGCAGTCCTATTGATGTTGTGAATAAGCTTAAGCCTATGGGGATAAAAATCACCGAAGACAATGTGTACACCAGTGCCATGGCTACCGCGTGGTTTTTAGGTTTTACCAAGCCTAACGGTACTGCTTATGTTTTGGGAGAGGGAGGTCTGTTGAGCAGCCTGCATCAGCATGGCTATAGTCTCGTGACTCAGGATCCTGATTATGTAGTGGTAGGCGAAGGCCGAAACTTTACGCTTGAGATGGCAAATAATGCCGTAGATATGATTTTAGGTGGTGCAAAACTTATCGCAACCAACCTTGACCCTTCGCCTATGAAAAAGGGCTGGGCCAATCTGGGTATTAAAGCCATTGTAAAAATGATTGAAGAGGCCAGTGGCCGTAAAGCTTTTTCTGTTGGAAAACCAAGTCCGGTGATGATGCGTGCCGCACGCAAAAAATTAGGATTGACCACAGATCAGACCATAGTGATAGGAGATACGATGGATACCGATATTCTGGGCTCCATTCAAATGGGTTATAAAACCATTTTAACCCTTTCGGGAGTATCTAAACAGAAAGATCTTGCCGCCTATGCGTATGGCCCAGATATGATTATCGAATCTTTAAAAGGTTTTGATATCGATGCAGCGTTAGAAAAGCTTTCTGTTGAAAATAATTATTTAGAATTTTAGGACTTTATTACTTTAATGCGATAAGACTAAAAATATAAAAACGAATACATGAAAATATTGGTTACCGGAGGACTTGGTTTTATAGGTTCTCATACCGTGGTTGAATTACAAAACGCAGGCTATGAAGTGGTCATTATTGATGATCTTTCTAATGCTTCAGAATCTGTTTTAGATGGTATTGAAGCTATTACTTCGACCCGACCCGAGTATGAAAAACTAGACCTTCGCGACCGTAATGCTGTGTCTGCCTTCTTTAAGAAGCACGCAGATGTTGAAGGCGTAATTCATTTTGCAGCCTCAAAAGCCGTGGGCGAAAGCGTTCACAAGCCTTTATTGTATTACGAAAACAACCTGAATTCTCTGGTCTACCTGTTACAGGAACTCGTAGAGAAAAACGAAGCCAGCTTTATCTTTAGTTCGTCCTGTACCGTTTACGGGCAGGCTGATGAATTGCCCATAACCGAAAGTGCCCCGGTAAAACCGGCCGAATCTCCTTACGGAAACACCAAGCAAATAGGCGAGGAGATCATAAGGGATACGGCTCATAAATACCAAAACTTTAAAGCGATTGCCCTGCGTTACTTTAATCCTATCGGGGCACACGAGAGTGTTGAAATAGGCGAGTTGCCTCTGGGAGTACCACAAAACCTGGTGCCTTTTATCACCCAGACAGCAGCCGGCTTGCGTCAAGAACTTTCAGTCTTTGGTAATGATTACCCTACCCGCGATGGCACCTGCGTGCGTGATTATATACACGTGGTTGACCTTGCTCAGGCTCACGTGATGGCTTTAACCCGCTTGATTGAAGGGAAAAATAAATCCAACTACGAGGTATTTAACTTAGGTACCGGTACCGGAAGTACGGTTTTAGAAGTAATCGAGACTTTTGAAAAAGTTTCCGGGGTAAAACTCCCATATAAAATTGTAGACCGCCGCGAAGGAGATGTGGTTGCAGCCTATGCCGATACCGAAAAAGCCAACAACGAGCTTGGCTGGAAATCAGAACTTAGCCTAGCAGATGCGTTAGATTCTGCCTGGAAATGGGAAAAAAAGGTGCGCGGTATTCAATAACGCGCACAGCTTTTCATTTTAGATCGTACGTGTGCTTTTGCGTATAACCAGTTCGGTCTCAATAGTTTCTTGAATAGGGTCTTTTTTGGTTTTAGCTTCAAGACTTTCTATCGCGATTTGTATGGTGCGCTTACCAATTATTTCAGCCTGTTGTTTTATTGTAGTAAGTGGGGGGAAATAATTGCGGGCTAAAGCACCGTCGGTAAAGCCGATTACGCCTACATCATCCGGTACAATACGGTTATTTATGCGCAGGGCATTCATCGCGTAAATAGCGCTCGATTCGTCTGTGGTGACAATTCCGTCCAGAGCGTTATCCTTTAAAAAAGCGCTGAGGTCAGCCTCCAGATTTTCGAGTTTGGTATTTATTACTTTAGGTTCGTAGCCCAGTTCACGTACAGCAGCTTCATAGCCTTCAGCCCGTTTTTTACCCACAGAAGTGTTGGTTAGGATAGACAGCAGTGCGATATGCCTGCATCCCGTTTTGTGCAAATGCATAGTAGAGTCGTAAGCACCTTTAAAGTCGTTGATCACCACGCTGTGCGAAAGCAGCTTCTCATTTACACGATCAAACTGCACCAGCGGAATGTCAAAGTAAAGAATGTCATTAAGGTGTTCTAATTCTTCAGTTTGCTGAGTCTCTGAACTGAGGCTTATGATAATCGCATCTACCGAAACATCACTAAGCATATGGATGCTCTGCTTTTCTTTCTGAAGCGATTCGTTTGAAATACAGGTTACCAGCGAATACCCGTTTTTAGTGGCTTCATCTTCCATTCCCATAATCACTTTAGCAAAAAAGTTATGCATGATGTTGGGAATCACAACTCCAATGGTTTTGGTGCGGCTGCTTTTGAGGCCCCGGGCCATTGCGTTTGGCCTGTATTTGAGTTGTCGTGCAGCGGTTTTAACCACCAGCTTTGTGGCATCACTAATCTCAGGACTGTCTGCTAAAGCTTTAGAGACCGTGGAGATCGAAAGATTAAGATGTTCTGCAATTGCTTTTAAGGTGGTTTTGTGTGCCATATTTAGGTTTTGCTATAATGTACGTCCGGTAAGTTACGTAAAGTTTCGGCAGCCATCTCTGCAGTGATATCGCGCTGCGGAGTTGCAAACATTTCATAGCCTACCATAAACTTTTTAACCGTTGCAGATCGTAGCAACGGCGGGTAGAACAACATATGAAAATGCCAGCTGTCCCAATCTCTCCCGTCTGTAGGCGCCTGGTGTATACCGGAGCTGTAGGGAAATGAAATCTTAAACAGGTTATCATATTTGATAGTCACTGCCTTGATGATTTTTGCATAATCTTTTCGCTCTTCTTCAGTGAGGCTTAAAATAGTGCGGTGTTGATTGCGGGGAATAATCATCACTTCATAAGGCCATACTGCCCAGTAGGGCACCAGAGCTACAAAATACTCAGTTTCAACAATAATACGCTCTTTGGCCTGAAGTTCCTGCTTGAGATAATCGCTAAGCAGACTCACCTTATTGTTATTCCAGTATTCGGTTAACTGTTTGCATTTTTTGGTGACCTCAAGGGGGATGGTGCGCTGCGCCCAGATTTGGCCGTGCGGGTGCGGGTTGCTGCAGCCCATAATAGCACCTTTATTTTCAAAAATCTGAACGTGATTGATATCTTTCTTGGCACCGAGTTCTCTAAACTCACGCTGCCATAGGGCAATAACCTTGTCAATTTCGGCAACGTCCATCACCGGAAGCGTGAGGGAATGATCGGGAGAAAAGCAGACGACCTTACAGGTTCCGCTTTCAGCCTCCGCTTTCAGTAATCCCGACTTAAATTTTTCTTCGGGAACATCCCTTTTAAGTGCGGCAAAATCGTTTGTGAAAGACCATGGTTCTTTATATTCTTCATTTTTATGTCCGCCTGCACGCTCGTTTCCGGGGCATAAGTAACAGGAAGGGTCGTAAGAAGGGCGTTCTTCAATAATTACCTCTTCTTCCTTTCCCTGCCAGGGACGCTTGGTACGGTGCGGAGAAACAAGTACCCAATCTCCTGTGAGAATGTTGTGCCTTCTGTGTGAATTATCATTAAAGTCAAGCATGGTATTCCGTTTTTTGTTTCAAAAGTTACATTAAGTGAAAGGGGATCAGATTACTTTTCCGCCATCTGCCGGCATAGCTTTGAAGGCAGTTAGATTGATATTAAACGCTTCATAGTATGCTTTTTTGGCCAAAGCAATATAGGCTTCTACAAAATCCTGATGAATCAGGTTTATGGTACAGCCTCCAAAACCTCCACCCATCATCCGGCAGCCTAAAATCGCATCATAATTTCGTGAAAAATCGGTAAGAAAATCAAGTTCTTTACAACTTACTTCATATTTATGTTGAAGTCCTTCGTGCGAGCCGTACATAAGCTTTCCAAAAGTCTCCAGGTCATTGCGTTCTAAGGCCTTTGCGGCTTCATTTACGCGTTGATTTTCTTCAATTACATACGAACAGCGATTGTAAATCACCGGGTCAAAATCGTTTTTATGCGCTTCGAGTTGTTCCGGTTTTACATCCCGCAAGGCTTTAACTTCAGGATACCAGTTTTGAAGCAGTTTTACGCCCTGCTCACATTCGCTGCGACGTACATTGTATTCACTGGTAGAAAGGCTGTGTGATACATTGGTGTTTAGCAGCAGTAGCGCATAAGGCTCAATATTGAAAGGAACCAGCTTGTAGTCCAGACTCTCGCAATCGAGTTGGATCACGTGGTTTTCTTTGCTCATCACCGAAGCAAACTGGTCCATAATCCCGCACATAGTGCCTACATAATTGTGTTCGGCTTTTTGAGAAAGCTCCACTATTTCAAGCGGGGTAAGCTTTAAATCAAAAAGTTCGTTGAGTCCGGCTGCCAGGCCGCACTCCAGCGCTGCAGACGAACTGATGCCTGCGCCCATGGGCAAATTGCTAAACATCAGACAGTCAAAACCAGAAAGGCTGCGCCCTCTTTTTTTGATTTCTTCAGTCACGCCGGTAATATAACGCGTCCATTCTTCACCCGTCTCATCGGGCTTGCTCAAATCAAATTCGTAGGTGCTTTGAAAGTTGAGGCTGGTAACGCTGCATTGCGTTTGAGACTTGTTTTTCTTGAGGTAAAAAATAATCGATTTGTCAATAGCTGTAGGCATTACAAAGCCATTGTTGTAATCGGTATGTTCCCCTATAAGATTTACCCTTCCGGGCGAGTTAAGGGTTACTTCGGCCTTAAAGTTCCCAATTTGGGCAAGTTGCTCTGGCGAGTGTGAGATGATGTTGTTGTTTTGCAAAACCTTTCCGTGCTAATTAATACTTCAATTTTGAGAACAAATATACTAAAAGTTTCATTAAACGTATTTTTTACATTTAAAAAAAGTATGTTTCGGGCTAACATAGTGTAGATGATACTATAACGTAATAGCGATAAAAAAGTCTTATGATTTTAAACGATTTATCAAAAAATGATACTCATTTGTGGCTTTCTGACAGATTTTAAACCTCAATACTTCGTCTTAAAATGTTTATTGTATTACTTTAGTGGCGTTTAAAAATTTGTTAAATCAGCTCTCGCGAAAAACCTTAACTCCTTAGCTTATGGCAATAATTTCCTTTTTAGCATTTACAATTCTTGTAGCCGTCATCTCATGGTGGGCCGTACGAAATTCTGATGAATCGACCTCTGACGGCTATTTTTTGGGAGGACGAAGTCTTACTGCCGGCGTAATTGCCGGATCCCTGTTACTTACTAACCTCTCGACCGAGCAAATTGTAGGTCTTAACGGAAGCGCTTACAAAGACGGACTTTCGGTTATGGCCTGGGAAACTCTGGCGGCTCTCGCAATCGTGGTAACTGCCATTTTCCTATTGCCTCGTTATCTAAAAGGGGGGCTTACCACGGTGCCGCAGTTTCTCGCCGAGCGTTTTGATACTTCAACTAAAACGATAACTTCTGCGTTCTTTTTAACGGGTTATGTTGTTGTCTTGCTTCCGGTGATTTTGTACTCTGGTTCTGTAGCGGTAAGCGGGATGTTTAATATCCCCGAAAGGCTTGGAGTATCTGATATGACGGCCCTGGTGATTTGTATCTGGGGTATAGGAATCATCGGTTCGATATACGCTGTATTTGGTGGCCTAAAGGCGGTTGCTGTTTCAGACAGTATAAATGCAGTGGGGCTAATCATTGGAGGTTTGTTGATCCCTGTTTTTGGTCTTATGGCTATTGGTGATGGTGGAATTATAGACGGTCTTAATGTACTTATTGATTCTAATCCGGAGCGTTTTGACTCTACGGGAGAGCCGGGGCAGGAAGTGCCATTCTCGACCATTTTTACGGGAATGATGCTGGTGCAGTTATTTTACTGGGGTACCAATCAGCAAATTATTCAGCGGGCTTTAGGGGCTAAAAGTCTCGCGGAAGGACAAAAAGGACTGTTGCTGGCCGCATTTTTAAAGATTTTAGGTCCAATAATTTTGGTGCTTCCGGGAATGATCGCTTTCTATTACTTTGAAGGAGGTCTTGACAGTAGCGACCTGGCTTACCCTGAACTGGTGCGTGCGGTATTGCCAAAACCTTTAGTAGGGTTTTTTGCAGCCGTTTTATTTGGTGCAATCCTGAGTTCATTTAATAGTGTATTGAACAGTTCGGTTACCTTATTTGGTATTGATATTTACAAACAACACATTAATAAGGACGCTTCTGAGTCAACCGTGGTTAAATACGGTAAAATCTTTGGGGTTTGTCTGGCTCTGGCAGCGATGTTTATCGCGCCGTTGATCTCAAATGCCGGCAGTTTGTTTCAGTACCTGCAAGAGATAAACGGGATTTATAGCATTCCTATTTTTACTGTAATTGTAATTGGTTACGCTACGAAACGCGTACCTGCTATTGCAGCAAAAATCGGTATTTTCAGTGGTTCACTGTTATACATCATCAGCCAGTTTTGGCTTGATCCTATGATTCGCGGGAATGCTGTGGAAGCAGCAGAAACAAGTGGAATAACAGACGCAGAAACTTTACGAATGATCAGTGTAGATGCGTACCCGCACTATCTGCACGTTATGGCAATCTTATTTGTTACTAACATCATCATTATGCTCATTATTGGTAAGTTATACCCCAGAGCAACTCCATTTGAACTTGAATACACCAAGAAAGTTTCTATTGAGCCTTATAAATATGTAAAACCCGTAGGAGGTCTTATTTGTGTTATAGTTGTTGCGATTTACGTGTATTTCGCAAAATAAAACTCCTGTAACAAAACTATTTAAAGCCCGGTCTAAAACAGACCGGGTTTTTTTATGGCTCAAGCGTATTTTAGGATTTAATGTTCTAGTATTGTAGCTCAATCATTCAAAAAACGATCATGTTCAGAACATTTTTAGTACTAGTAGTGCTCCTTTTAAACGTTACAAATGCCGGTGCCCAAACCAAAGACAGCGTATCAGTTGAAACTTCCATTTGGGGAGTGCAAACGGGGCTTCTAGGCTTTTGGGCACATAATGAATCAAAATTAACCCGAACCATTGCCTTAAGGACCGAATTGGGTTTTGATGCGGCTTTTTACGGAAGCAATAATAAATTTAATTATATTCTCGCTCCCATTCTGCATGTAGAACCCAGATGGTACCGCAATCTGGATCGCCGGTCTCGAAAAGGAAAAAACACAGCAAATAATTCGGCAGACTTTCTAAGCCTGAGGTCCTTTTTTGTGCCCGATTTGTTTTTGATTTCTAACGATGATGTACGCATCAATAGCACATTGGGAATGACGTTCAATGGAGGTATGCGTCGCGTATATTGGGACCATTTTAGTTTTGAACTGGGATTGGGTGCGGGCTTTGCGGCAGATTTGGAAGAAACATATGGAAATTCGGTTTATTTTTTTCCAGAAATCTTTTTCAGATTAGGCTATAATTTTTAGCAAAATCAGGATCTCCACAAAAATTAAAAAAGCTGTCTTGATGGACAGCTTTTTTATTTAACCAGAGTTTTATTCTAGTTATCTATAATCGATCTGGAGATCACAATTTTTTGAATCTCAGAAGTTCCTTCATAGATCTGGGTGATTTTAGCATCGCGCATCAGGCGTTCTACGTGGTATTCCTTTACAAAACCATTACCACCGTGAACCTGTACGGCTTCAATAGTGGTGTCCATAGCTACCTTGGAAGCATATAGTTTAGCCATCGAGCTGGCCAGGTCATAATTTTGCTTCTGGTCTTTTAGCCAGGCGGCTTTCATAACCAAATGACGTGCGGCTTCAATTTCGGTGTACATATCGGCCAGTTTAAAGGCGATGGCCTGGTGGTTGCAAATCTCGGTACCAAAAGCCTTGCGCTGTTTGGAATAATCAAGAGCAAGTTCATAAGCTCCTGAAGCGATACCCAAAGCCTGAGCTGCGATACCAATGCGACCGCCGCTTAGCGTTTTCATCGCAAACTTAAATCCAAAACCATCTTCACCAATACGGTTTTCTTTAGGAACCTTTACATCATTAAATATAAGAGAATGGGTGTCACTGCCGCGAATACCCAGTTTTTGCTCTTTGGGCCCAATCTCAAAACCTTCCCAGTCTTTCTCAACGATAAATGCATTGATACCCCGGTGTTTTTTCTCTTTGTCGGTTTGAGCAATGACCAGATAATAATCTGCAGATCCGCCGTTTGTAATCCAGTTTTTTGTTCCGTTAAGGATATAATGATCGCCTTTGTCAATCGCTGTGGTACGCTGTGAGGTGGCGTCGCTTCCGGCTTCGGGTTCACTAAGACAAAATGCACCCAGTTTCTCGCCGGTGGTTAGTTTAGACAGGTATTTTTCTTTTTGTTCCTGGCTTCCGTATTCTGCCAGACCATAATTGACCAGGCTGTTATTTACCGATACGATCACAGAGGCCGAAGCATCAATTTTCGATAATTCTTCCATCACCAAAACATAAGAAATGGTGTCCATGCCACCTCCGCCAAATTCAGTAGGAGCCATCATACCCAAAAATCCCATTTCGCCCATTTTTTTAATGAGTTCTTTAGGGAACTGTTGTTTCTCATCCCGCTCAATAACTCCCGGAAGCAATTCGCTTTGCGCAAATTCACGGGCAGCATCACGTATCATTTCGTGTTCTTCACTCAAACTGAAATTCATGGTCAATATTTGGTATTAAATTAAAATTCTATTCTTTTCTTAATAACTTCGGCGGCACGCAAAGACCCTTAAAAGATTTTAGAGCCGACATAAAAGATCCAACTCAAACCTTTGCGTAAGGTTTTTTCAAATGTCTGAAAATTTACTATGCTTGCATAATAAAAATGCGACCACTCTAAATATTTTAACAAAAATTCAAAAATAGTAGATATTATACTATTAAATTAAATTATTGATAACATAAGCGAAAAATACTAAGAATTTATTTAATTTCAAAAACTATGCATGCAACATCTTATGTGCTTCTGGGCGTGATGAGTGGTACTTCGCTTGATGGCGTTGATTTGGCCTATGTACGCTTTCAGAAGTCTGAAAATTGGCGCTATGAAGTTTTGCAAAGTGAGACCATTCCGTACACTAAAGACTGGGTAGGGCGATTGGAGCATGCTGTTTCCCTTTCTGCCGATGCGCTGCAGCTGCTCGATGAAGACTATACGCGTTACTTGAGTTCGCTAATTAATGCGTTTGTAAAAAAGCATCCCATCAGGCATTTTGATGCAATTGCCTCGCACGGGCATACCATTTTGCACCGTCCCGAAGCGGGTCTTACCTATCAAATAGGAAATCTGCCCGAGCTGGCAGATTATACCGGTAAACTGGTGATTTGTGATTTTAGGGTGCAGGATGTGGCTTTGGGAGGTCAGGGTGCGCCATTGGTGCCTATAGGAGATCGCCTGCTTTTTGCGGACTATGCAGCCTGTCTTAATATAGGAGGTTTTGCCAACGTTTCCTTTGAGGAAGCAGGGCGCCGTGTGGCTTATGATATCTGTCCTACTAATATCGTTCTCAATACCTACGCCCGTAAACTGGGATTGGATTTTGACAGGGACGGGGCGATTGCGAGGTCTGGCAGTGTGCATTCCCCAACTTTAGAACAGCTTAATACCCTGGCGTATTACCAAAAACCGGCTCCAAAATCCCTCGGCCTGGAGTGGGTGACCGAAACGATATTCCCAATTCTTAAAGATTCGCAGCTTTCTGTACCGGATTGCATCGCCACCTATACCGAGCATATGGCTGCACAAATTGCACAGAATCTAAGATTTAGCGTGGCGGGTGCTGCGCGCAAAACTATCCTGATAACCGGTGGAGGAGCTTATAACAGTTTTCTTATTGAGCGTATAGCAGCGCTTTCTAATCTGGCCTTGATAATTCCTGATGCGCAGACCATCGAATTTAAAGAAGCGCTCATTTTTGCATTTATGGGGGTTTTGCGCCTGCGAAACACTCCAAACGTACTTGGCTGTGTAACAGGAGCCCCGCAGGATCATTGTGCAGGACTGGTATATTCCCCTTAAATTAATATCAAAAACATAGGGAAAACAAGCGAAGTCGTTATATTTGTGAACCCTCTAAATTATTTAATGAAAGATTTACTACAACGTTACGAAAACAAGGAACCCGAAATTGTATTTCACTGGAATGATCCCGAGACTGAAGCAGAAGGCTGGACGGTGATCAATTCACTTCGCGGTGGAGCAGCAGGAGGGGGTACCCGAATGCGTAAAGGTCTTGACCGTAATGAAGTGTTATCTCTTGCCAAGACGATGGAGGTGAAGTTCACCGTTTCGGGGCCTGCTATTGGCGGCGCCAAGAGCGGTATTAATTTTGACCCGGCAGACCCCCGTAAAAAAGGGGTGCTCGAGCGCTGGTATGCAGCGGTATCGCCCTTGCTGAAAAGTTACTACGGCACCGGAGGTGATCTTAATGTAGATGAAATACACGAAGTAATCCCAATCACCGAAGAAAGCGGGGTATGGCATCCTCAGGAAGGCGTCTTTAACGGGCATTTTAAACCCACCGAAGCAGATAAGATCAACCGGATTGGTCAGTTGCGACAGGGTGTTATTAAAGTGCTTGAAAACCCGGCATATTCCCCTGATGTTACCCGAAAGTACACCGTTGCCGATATGATAACCGGTTACGGAGTGGCAGAGGCCGCACATCATTTTTATGATATTTATGGCGGTGATCTTACCGGTAAACGTGCCGTAATCCAGGGCTTCGGTAATGTAGGTTCTGCAGCGGCTTATTATTTATCGCGGCAGGGTGCCAAAATCGTAGGTATTATCGATGCAGCCGGAGGGCTCATTAATGAAGCCGGTTTTAGCTTTGAAGAGATCAAGAGTTTATTTTTGGCAAAGCAGGGCAATAAGCTCGCGGCAGCAAATTTGATTTCTTTTGAAGAAGCCAATTCGCGCATCTGGGAACTAAAAACAGAATTATTTTTACCTTGTGCGGCATCACGTCTGGTGACTCAGGAGCAAATAGACTCAATGATCGCTAACGGATTGGAAGTGATTTCCTGTGGCGCAAATGTGCCTTTTGCAGATAAGGAAATTTTCTTCGGTCCCATTATGGAACATACCGATGAGCGGGTATCTGTAATTCCTGATTTTATATCCAATTGCGGGATGGCACGTGTTTTTGCTTATTTTATGGAGCGACGCGTTCAAATGACTGATGAGGCTATCTTTAACGATACCTCGCTTACAATTAAAAATGCAATAGAAAAAACATACAATCACAACAGCAGCAGTAAGAACATAAGCCGTACGGCTTTTGAACTGGCCCTGCAACAACTGGTGTGATTATAAAGAGAACATTAACCAACAACAACTAAGACACATGTTAAAATACTTTTTAGGCAGCAGCCCCAGGTGGTTTAAGTTAGCGATGATCGCTTTTCTGGTATTCAATATCTTTTCCTATTATATTTTAGGTCCTACGATAACCGCGTGGTTATTTATAGGGGAATTTATTTTCACACTGGCCATGGCGCTTAAGTGTTATCCCCTGCAATCAGGTGGTATACTGGCTCTGGAAGCTTTGATTTTAGGATTAACCAGTCCTGAAGCAGCCTATGGAGAGGTAGCCCAAAACCTGGAAGTAGTATTGCTTCTGGTATTTATGGTTGCCGGTATTTACTTTATGAAGCCTATGCTGATGTATATCTTCTCTAAAGTATTTACCAAGATAAAATCTAAAGTAGCGCTCTCGATGCTCTTTGTGTTTCTGGCAGCTGTACTTTCGGCTTTCCTGGATGCGCTTACCGTAACAGCGGTATTAATAAGCGTAGCCGTAGGATTTTATGGTGTTTACCATAAGATACTTTCGATGGAAAACGCCGACTATGATAAGGATGAGGTGCCAGATCGCGAGGCCCTGGGCGGTAAAACTTTAGAGCAGTTTAGAAGCTTTTTGCGTAGTTTGATTATGCACGGTGTGGTGGGTACCGCTCTTGGCGGGGTTTGTACTCTGGTAGGAGAGCCTCAAAACCTGTTGATTGGTGAAAAAATGGGCTGGGATTTTATACAATTTTTCCAGCGTATGGCGCCAATTACTATTCCGGTTTTGATTTCCGGTCTGTTAACCACTTTTATTCTTGAGAAAACCAAAATCTTCGGCTTTGGAGCTAAGCTTCCCGATGTAGCCAGAGGTATTATCGAGAATTACACCAAAGAAGTGGATGAAAAACGTACTAAAAAAGAAACTTACGGACTTTGGGTTCAGGGTATTTCTGCTATTCTGCTTATTTTAAGCTTGGCACTTCACCTGGCTCCGGTAGGATTTATTGGTCTCTTCCTGATTGTAGTTCAAACTGCATTTATGGGTATTACCGATGAGCACAGCCTGGGTAAAGCCTTTGAAGAAGCGCTTCCGTTTACCGGTCTTTTGGTGGTCTTCTTTGTGATCGTTGCGATGATTCACGATCAGCATTTATTTACACCTATTATCGATTATGTATTAACTCTTCCGGTAGAGACACAGCCTTCAATGTTCTATTTGGCTAATGGCGTTCTCTCGATGATTAGTGATAACGTATTTGTGGCAACTGTATACATTAACGAGGTACAGGTGGCTTACGATGCCGGTAATATTACCCGCGAGCAGTTTAATCATCTTGCGGTAGCGATCAACACCGGTACAAACCTGCCTAGTGTTGCGACGCCTAACGGGCAGGCAGCATTCTTATTTTTGCTAACTTCTTCACTGGCCCCGCTTATCAATTTATCCTATGGTAAAATGGTAAAAATGGCATTACCTTATACCATCGTATTGGGTGGTGTAGGATTGCTTGGGGTCTATATGGTCTTATAATTTAACAAACCAAATCAAACAGGCAGCATATACTTTTATGCTGCTTTATGCGTTAACCTCATATCTAATCTAAGAACACTATGTTGACAACCTTGTTGCAGGAAGGTGCAGAAAATTTGCCTTCGTTAGCCGCGGAAGAAGAACCAGTAGAAAAAACCCTTTCGTTGTTTGATTTATTGATGAGCGGTGGTATTTCCGGGCAGATTATCATTATCGTGCTTTTTGTACTTCTGTTTGTGGCCATTTACATCTATTTTGAGCGTTTGTTTGCAATCAAAGCCGCGAGCGGTATTGACAGCAACTTTATGAACCAGATTAAAGATCACGTGGCAAACGGTAATATTGAAGCCGCAAAAATTTTGTGCGCGCAGCAAAACAGTCCCGTATCGCGATTAACCGCAAAAGGCATCAGCCGTATTGGTAGTCCGCTTGAAGACATCAACACTGCTATAGAAAATTCGGGCCGTTTAGAAGTGTACCGTCTGGAGAAAAATGTAAGTGTTCTGGCAACTATTGCCGGTGCAGGGCCTATGATTGGTTTCCTGGGTACGGTAATCGGGATGGTTTTAGCCTTTCATCAACTGGCTACCAGCAGCGGTCAGGCAGAGATGGGTAACCTTGCAGAAGGTATCTATACTGCGATGACTACTACCGTTGCCGGTTTGATCGTGGGTATTGTGGCCTATATCGGTTACAACCACCTCGTAGTGCGCACCGATAAAGTGGTGCACCAGATGGAGGCAACCGCAGTTGACTTTTTAGACCTTTTAAACGAACCCGCCTAAGATGAACCTACGCGGAAGAAATAAAGTAAGCCCCGAGTTTAGTATGAGCTCTATGACAGACATCGTGTTTCTGTTACTGGTGTTCTTTCTGCTTACCTCTCCGGCCATTACGCCCGATGCGCTTGATCTTATTTTGCCAAAAGCAAAAGGAAAGACCAGCAATCAGCAAAATCTTTCGGTGAGCATTACCAAAGATTTAGACTTTTACGTCAATAAAGAGCGTGTGACCGAAAATAACCTGGAAGCCTTTATTCAAAGCGAACTCCAGGGCGTAGAGGAGCCGGTAATCATTCTTCGGGCTGAAGAAGGAGTTCCTATTGAAGAAGCCGTTGCCGTGATGGATATCGCAAACCGCAACCGGTATAAGATCGTTTTAGCGGTGAGGCCTAATTAAGTGTTGGGCGTTCCGGCTATCGCCGTCAGGCTTTCAGCTGTATCTCCTAATTGCCATCAGGAGCAGAATATCCTGATGGCAATTAGGAGGATGCCGCTTCAATCCTTAACGCATTTCAAGAATGGACCGGATTTTGTAACAGTCAGATAACTAAATACTACAGGCCTTGAGTTTTTTAGATACCAAACATAAGCGAAAATCATTCACCCTAACTACGGTGATTTATGCGCTTTTACTCGTTGTGCTGTTTTTTGCAGGCCTAAAATATCTCGATCCCCCTCCGGAAAGTGGTATCGCCATAAACTTTGGAACCTCAGATGTAGGCTCCGGTAACATTCAGCCTAAAGCAGCCATACAATCTGCTCCCCGAAATACAACTCCAGAACCTCAGGTTCAGAAATCTTCCGAAATCAAAGAAGAAGTAGTAACTCAGGATGCTGAAGAAGCACCGGTTATTAAAAACGAACCCAAAAAAGACATTAAAAAGCAGGTTGCAGAGCAGCCTAAACAAACCACAACCAAACCGGTTGAGGCTAAAAAGCCGGACCCCAAACCCGATAAATCAACTACCGATGCCCTGTCAAGCATCCTCAACGGACCCAAAAGTTCGGGTACTGCTTCGGGTGGTGAAGGAAATACCAATCAGGCGGGAGATAAGGGCGATCCAAATGGCGATCCCAACGCTTCAAGCTATTACGGCACCGGTAAAGGTTTAGATGGCGATGGCAATTACCAGCTGGGCGGGCGTAAAGCCTTAAGCAAGCCCAAGCGCGTGCAGGAATGTAATGAGGCCGGTATTGTGGTGGTAAGCATAGAGGTTGACCGTAACGGAAATGTGATTAAAGCCGTGCCCGGCGTGCGAGGTACCACAAACAACAGCCGATGCCTGCTTGATCCTGCAAAAGCTGCCGCTTTGGCAACAAAATTCAACAGCGATACCGATGCTCCTTCACGACAAATCGGTAAAATAATTTATAAGTTTAGCCTTTCAGAGTAATGACCTACGAGCAAACGGTACAGTGGATGTTTAATCGTCTTCCTATGTATCAACGTCAGGGAGCTTCCGCCTTTAGAAAAGATCTTGTAAACACCATTCTCCTTGATGAGCACCTGGGTCATCCCCATACGGCGTATCAAACCATTCATGTTGCAGGTACTAATGGTAAGGGCTCTACCAGCCATATGCTGGCTTCGGTATTGCAGGAAGCCGGTTACAAGGTAGGCTTATATACTTCACCGCATTTAAAAGACTTTAGAGAACGCATTCGCATCAATGGCGAGTTGTGCACCAAAGAAAATGTCGTAAGCTTCATAGAGGCGCATAAGGCCTTTTTAGAGGAGCATCAGCTGTCGTTCTTTGAGCTCACAGTAGGGATGGCCTTTCAGTATTTTAAAGAGCAACAGGTAGATGTTGCAGTTGTAGAGGTGGGAATGGGCGGCAGGCTCGATTCTACCAACATCATTACACCTATACTTTCAGTCATTACCAATATTGGGATGGACCATACCGCATTCTTAGGAAATACCCTGGCTGAGATCGCCGGTGAAAAAGCCGGAATCATCAAACCTCAAATATCAGTGGTTATAGGAGAGCGTCAGGAAGAAACCACAGCCGTTTTTGAGGGAAAAGCAGCGCAGGAACAAGCGCCATTGTTTTTTGCCAGTGACGAGACCTTTCCCGTTTTGGAAAGCGAACTTAAAGGCAGCTATCAGGTGCATAACATCAAGACCGTGCAAAAGTCGGTTGAGATACTGCGCTTGTTTACCGATCTGGAAATAGGGGAGCAGCATTTGATTGATGGAGTCGCCCGGGTGGTTACCAATACCGGTTTAATGGGCAGATGGCAGGTTTTGCAGGCCTCAGGCCCAAGAATTATTTGCGATACCGGTCATAATACCGAAGGATTAAAACAGGTTTTTGCACAGCTGGGTCAGGAAGAGTTTGAACAGCTGCACATTGTTTTGGGTGTGGTTTCCGATAAAGATCTGGAAAGTGTCTTACCGCTGTTTCCGGATGAGGCTGAGTATTATTTCAGCAAACCGGATGTTCCGCGAGGATTAGATGCGGCAGTTTTACAAAATCAGGCGGCGCAATTTGGCCTGAATGGAAAAAAATATAAAACTATTTCAGAGGCTTTAGAGGCGGCTAAACGTGCGGCAACTGCTGAGGATCTGATCTTTATAGGCGGGAGTACTTTTGTGGTAGCAGAAATAGTTTAATTATTTTTCAAAAAGTGTTTTGCAGTCTTAAATATTGGTTTATATTTGCATCCGCTAACGAGAAGGGCAATTAGCTCAGTTGGTTCAGAGCACCTCGTTTACACCGAGGGGGTCGGGGGTTCGAATCCCTCATTGCCCACAAAGGCTTCCAGAAATGGAAGCCTTTTTTTATGCGTTTTATTTTGCGCTGCCCTATTGGGAATTAAGGGATCAATCCTAATTGTTGTGTTTAAGCAAAAATTGTAGTTAATCTGTATAGAAAGAATTCTATGTTTTTTACTCCTCTAAATTGGCTTCTAAATGCTTTGATCTTTGCATTGAAGGACTCAGCTGA